>CACMET010000043.1 GCA_902612825.1 uncultured Alphaproteobacteria bacterium | reverse complement strand
AAGAATTTTACTTAAACATGCTTCAAAAAAAAATGATGAAATTATTTTAAGTAATCTTAATGTAGACAATATTGATATTGTTAAATTTAAATCTTATCTACAAAAAAGAATTAATAGACAACCAATAGCTAAAATTATTAAAAATAAGCCTTTTTGGAAAAATGATTTTTATGTAAATAATTTTGTTTTAGATCCACGTCCTGAAACAGAATTAATAATTGAGGAAGCATTAAATATTTATAGAAATAAAAACCTTAAATTAAAAATATTAGATATTGGTACTGGATCAGGATGCATCGCAGTATCACTAGCAAAGGAATTTAAAAATGCATCTATTACAGCTATAGATATATCTAAAGAAGCATTAGAAGTTGCTGAAAAAAACTTAAAAATACATAGTTGTTATAATCAAATCCAACTAAAGATGATAGATTATAAAAATATAAATTCCAAGTTTGATTTAATCGTATCTAATCCACCATACCTTACAAACGAACAGTTTAATAATGCTGATCCAGAAGTTAGAAATTTTGAGCCGAAATTAGCCTTAGTTGGAGGAGACGATGGTTTGAAATTTTACAGAGAATATTCAAAAAATATTAAAAATTTAATGAATAAAAGTGCTTATTTTATATGTGAAATTGGCATTAATCAGAGACAAGATTGTGAAGAAATTTTTGAAAATTCTGGATTAAATTTGAATAAAATAGTTAATGATCTTCAAGGAATCGAGAGAATTCTAAGTTTTTCCAAGATATAAGTTGAAATAAATCAAATGAACTGTATAGGTTAATTATATATTAATAATTTATTAAAAATTTTTAATTTCCAAACAGAATGTATAAAAAGAACGGTAGAACCGCTTATAAGAGCAATAGAAGAACCAGTTTTAAGAAACCCGGTGGATATAAAAATTTCAATAGTAGAAATAGAGGAAATGTATCCCAGCAATATAACAAGTACTTAAAACTAGCTAAAGAAGCATCAAGATCAGGTGATAGAATTCAATCTGAATACTATTATCAATTTACCGATCACTACTACAGAATAATGGTTGAGCTAGGTATTAATATTGAAGAAAACTCAAATTTTGATGACCAAAAACAAAGTACTTCAAATGAACAAACTTCAGATACTGATAATGAAAATATCGAAGTAAATGATAATGATAAAGTAGAAGATGATTCCATCGAATCTATTCCATTTATAGCTGAACCATCTAAAGAAAAAAGAACAAGATCAACAAAGTAGTTATTCGTATAACATGCTCAAATGATCAGCATATATTATTTTATATTCTTCTTTAAATTTTTGTAATTCTTTACCCTTAAGTATTTTTCCAGAAGGAAGTTTTAGTTTTAACGGATTTATATGTTTGTTTTGATAAATAATTTCATAATGAAGATGAGGTCCTGTAGAATTTCCTGTACTACCTACATAGCCTATAACTTCACCTTGGTTTACTCTTGCCCCTTTAGAAATACCTTTCTTATAATTTGACAGATGTGCGTACGCTGTTTTATATCCATTATTATGCCTTATACGAATATATTTCCCATATCCTCCATTCCTTCCAACATATTCAACAATTCCATTCCCTCCAGCATAAATTGGTGTCCCTGTGGGTGCAGCAAAATCAACACCTTTATGCATTTTATTGAAACCTGAAATAGGATGTTTTCGCATACCAAAATTTGATGAAATTCTTGCGCCATCTAATGGCGTCTTTAAAATTGATTTTTTAACATTTTTTCCCTCTCTGTTAAAATAATCAACATAACCATCATCTGTAATAAACTTAAAATATTCTAACTGTTTTCCATCAATTATTATCGAAGCGTATTTAATATCATTATATTCTAGTCTACCTGTTTCAACTATTTCATCAAATTCATAGGATATTGAAACAACTGTATCGACTCTAATATCTCTTTGAAAATCAAGATCAAAACTAAAAAGGCGTATAATTTTAACTAAAATATCTGATGATACGTCATTTTTAATACCGTCTGAAAATAATGATTCTGAAATTTTATACTCTTTAGATTCAATAAATGAATTCTTCGTTAATTCTATTATATTTAGATTTATTTCTTTATCTAAACTAACAGAGATAATAGTCTCATTGTTTTTAAAGAAT
>CACMET010000042.1 GCA_902612825.1 uncultured Alphaproteobacteria bacterium | reverse complement strand
AAGTTTTTTTGGAAATACAATTAACCCCCTATCAAAAGAGAATGAGCCTTTAGCTCCTGGTGGATCTTCTGGTGGTTCCGCAGCCGCAGTTGCTGCAGATTTATGTTTAGGGGCAACTGGAACAGATACAGGCGGATCAATAAGACAGCCAGCTAGCTTTTGTGGTGTTGTTGGTATCAAACCAACATATGGTTTATGTTCACGATGGGGTATAGCTGCATTTGCATCTAGTTTGGATCAAGCAGGAATTTTTTCTCATAATGTTGAAGATGCATCAATATTATTACAATCAATAGCTGGGTTTGATCAAAGAGATAGTACAAGTGCTAAAGTAGATATTCCAAATTATTTTGAAAATTTAGATGACGATCTAAATGGGAAAACTGTTGGTATACCAAAGGAGTATTCTATTGATGGTACACCAATGGAAATAAGTCAGATATGGGAAGATGCTATCAAGGTTTTAGAAAAAAAAGGGGTTAAAATTAAAAATATTTCACTTCCTCATACTAAATATGCACTTCCTACTTATTATATAATTGCACCTGCTGAAGCTTCCTCAAACTTAGCTCGATATGATGGGGTAAAATATGGTTTTAGATCTGATGAAATTGATTCTCTTGATGAAATGTATGAAAATACAAGAGCTCAAGGTTTTGGAAGAGAAGTAAAAAGAAGAATTTTAATAGGAACATATGTATTATCTGCAGGCTATTATGATGCATATTATCTTAAGGCACAAAAAGTAAGAAAATTAATTGCTGATGATTTTAATAAAGTGTTAAAAGAATGTGATTTTATAATTACTCCAACTGCACCAAGTGCTGCATTTCCCTTGAATGAAAAACAAAATGATCCTATCAAAATGTATTTAAATGATGTTTTTACGGTTCCTGCTTCTTTAGCTGGCTTACCAGGTATTTCCATTCCCTTTGGGAAAGATAAAAATAATTTACCACTAGGTATTCAAATATTAGGAAAACACTTTGATGAACAGCAAGTTTTTAATGCTGCTTTATCTCTAGAAAGATCATATGAATAATTTAATAAAAGGTGAAAAGCATGATTGGGAGATGGTGATCGGTCTTGAAATACATGCACAAGTAAAATCAAATTCTAAATTATTTTCTTCTTCATCAACAAAATTTGGCTCATCACCAAATAGTCAAGTGTCTTTAGTCGATGCTGCTATGCCAGGAATGTTGCCTGTTATTAATAAGTATTGCGTGGAACAGGCAGTAAAAACTGGAGTCGGTTTAAATGCTAAAATTAATAATTATTCTGTCTTTGATAGAAAAAATTACTTTTATGCTGATCTTCCACAAGGATATCAAATTAGTCAGTACAAATATCCAATTGTTGGAGAAGGAAAAGTTACAATTGATTTTAAAGATGGAACATCGAAAGATATTAGAATTGTAAGATTACATTTAGAACAAGATGCTGGTAAAAGTTTACACGATCAAAATCCTTCAAAAACATTTGTAGATCTCAATAGATCTGGTGTTGCTTTAATGGAAATTGTTAGTGAGCCTGACATTAGAACACCTGATGAAGCTGGAATGTATATATCCAAAATCAGATCAATTTTAATGTATTTAGATACATGTGATGGAAATATGCAAGAGGGTTCTTTAAGAGCAGATGTAAATATTTCAGTAAGAAAACCTGGAGATGAATATGGAACTCGATGTGAAATTAAAAACTTAAACTCTATAAAGTTTATTAAGCAGGCTATTAATTATGAAGCAAAAAGACAAATAGAAATATTGGAGTCTGGCGGTTCTATTGAACAAAACACAATGCTCTTTAATACGTCTACTGGCAAAACTAGACCCATGAGAAATAAAGAAGAAGCTCATGACTATAGATACTTTCCTGATCCAGATTTATTACCACTAGAAATCTCTAAAGAAGAAATAGAAAAAATTAAATCATCAATACCAGAGCTTCCAGATGAGCTTAAGAATAAATTTATTCAGACTTATAAATTGTCTAATTATGATGCATCAGTATTAACTGCAGAGAAACAAATATCTGATTATTTTAATGAAACCATCAATTCAGATTCAGAATTAAAAAATCATGCAAAAATAGTTGTAAATTGGATTACTTCTGAATTGTTTTCATTATTAAACAAAAATAATCAAGATTTAAATAACTCTCGAGTATCACCTGAAAACTTAGGACAACTTATAAAGTTAATTTCTACAAATGAAATTTCTGGAAAAATTGCAAAAGATGTATTGGAAGATATG
>CACMET010000041.1 GCA_902612825.1 uncultured Alphaproteobacteria bacterium | reverse complement strand
TATGGAATAAAATAAAAAATAAAAATATTTCTTTTGAACAACTTTCAGACATTATGGCTTTTAGAGTTATTACTAATTCAACTAGGGAATGTTATAGATGCTTAGGCATAATACATAGACAATATCCATACATTCAGGGAAGATTTAAAGATTTTATTTCTGCACCGAAATCAAATGGATATAGAGCATTGCATACATCAGTCATGGGCCCAAAAAATAGGAAAATTGAAATTCAATTTCGCTCAAATATTATGGATCAAATTGCAGATTTTGGTGTTGCATCACATTGGAAATATAAAGATCCTAAAAAAATAAAAGAAAAAGATGCAAGAGAATATAAGTGGGTATATGATTTAGTTGATTCTATGAACTCTTCTGTTTCCCAAGATGAGTTGATCCAAAATTCAAAATTAAAAGTATTTCAAAATGATATTTTTGTGTTTACTCCTAAAGGAGATCTTATAGAATTACCTAAAAATGCAACACCTGTTGATTTTGCTTATGCTATCCATAGTCAAATTGGTGATAAATGTGTTGCTGCTAAAATTAATGACAAGTTACAACCATTAAAAACAATTTTAAAAAATGGAGATCAAATAGAAATAATTACTTCAGAAACTTCTCAGCCATCACCTTTATGGCAAAGATTTGCAGTAACAACAAAAGTTAAATCTCAGCTAAGAAGATTTTTTAGATTTAAAAAGAAAGAAGAGCATATAATTTTTGGTAGAGAAATTTTATTTAATTATTTTCAAAAAGAAAATTACGAATTTAATAAAAATATTGAACAAAAAATACTGGATGATTTTAATTATAAATCGATAGATGATTTATATGCTTCAATAGGCTCAGGAGAAATTACAGCACTTTCTGTCATTAGAAAAATTTATCCTGAGTATAACTATATTCCAGTTTCGAAATTTAATGAAAATACTCAAAATCCAATAAAGTTAAAAGGTTTGACCGTTGGAATGTCTTATCATCTAGCAGGATGTTGTTCACCATTGAAAGGAGATAGTATAGTAGGTATAGTGACTGCAGGAATTGGAGTTGCTGTACACACACTTGATTGTGAAACTCTTACCTCATACCAGGATGCACCCGACAGATGGTTAAATATTTCATGGGATTCTCAAAATAATTTAGAAACTATATCTAATGCGAGAATTGTTGTTGTATTATTTAACAAACCTGGAAGTCTTGGGAAAGTGACAACAGTTATTGCAAAAAATAATGGTAATATATCAAATATTCTTTTTTCAGTAAGGAAATCAGATTTTTTTGAAATTATAATAGATATTGAGGTAAGAGATGCAAATCATTTACAAAATATTATTGCGGCATTAAGAATGGAAAAAGAGGTATCTTCTTTAGAAAGATTAAAAGGTTAAATATGATTTACGGTAATGGAATTGATATTATTGATATTAATAGAATAAGAAGAGTAATAGATAAATATGGTAATAGATTTAAAAATAGATGTTTTAGTGACAATGAAATAGAGAGATCAGATAAAAGATTAAATTCAGTAGAGTCATATGCAAAAAGATATGCTGCTAAAGAAGCTTGTGCAAAAGCTTTGGGTACTGGATTAGCTAGAGGTGTATTTTGGAAAGATATTGAGGTTGTAAATAATCAATATGGTAAACCATTCATTAAACTTCATGGTAAAGCAAAAGATATTTTTAGAAATATGGATAAAGTATCAGATACAAAAATTGAAGTGTCTCTTTCTGATGAAAAAAAATATGCAATAGCAAATGTAACAATCTATGATTAAAAGAAAAAAAAATAGTTTTTTTGGTAATTTTAAGTCAATACTTATAGCAATCTTTATAGCTTTACTAATTAGATCATTTATATTTGAGCCATTCAATATACCCTCAGGATCAATGAAGCCGAATCTACTTGTGGGAGATTTTATTTTCGTTTCAAAATATTCATACGGCTTTTCAAAACATTCTCTGCCATTTTCATTACCATTGATACCTGGAAAAATATTTTCAAATACACCAGAAAGAGGCGATGTCGTAGTATTTAAAACTCCTGAAAATAATAGAACTGATTATATTAAAAGAGTAATTGGATTGCCAGGCGATAAAATAGAAATTATAAATGGTATTATTTTTATTAATGGATCAGAAGTCTTAAGAAAAAAATTAAGTGATTTTATAGATACAGATAATAATACGAGTAATAAAAGAGTAAGGATGTATAATGAATATTTTTTTAACAAAGAGATCAATATACTTGACATAACAGATAATGGTATAGCTGATAATACTCAGTTATTTAATGTCCCAGAAAATCATTTCTTCGTAATGGGTGATAATAGAGATAATTCACAAGATAGTAGATTTATAAGTACAGTTGGGTTCATTCCTTATGAAAATTTAGTTGGTAAAGCACAATTTATTTTTTTTTCTTTAGAAAATGCAAGATTTTTACAGATATGGAAATGGCCAAATTCAGTTAGATATGAAAGAATTT
>CACMET010000040.1 GCA_902612825.1 uncultured Alphaproteobacteria bacterium | reverse complement strand
TTTTCTAGATAAACTACAATATAATATAAAAAAATTCCCATAACAGCTAATGTAATCAAAACTGCAAACATTAATGGATAATCAGCACTAATTTTTCCACTATCAAATAAATGACCTAATCCCTTTCCATGTGGCTCAATAATCTCCATTAAGTTAGTTCCAATAAAAGCAAGTGTCGTTGATACTTTGAGTGCTCCAAAAAATTCAGGTAATGTTTTTGGTAAAGCAATTTTGTAAAAAATCTCAAATTTATTTGCACCTAAAGATAAAAGTATGTCTTCATATTCCCTTTCCAAAGTTGATAAACCGATAGAAATTGATACACAGATAGGAAAAAATGAAATAAGGATTACAATTATAATTGTATTCATATTGTGCATACCTACAAATATCAAAGCAATTACTGGGACTACTGTTGCTTTAGGAATAGCGTTGAAGCCTACAAGAATTGGATAGAGACCAATTCTAATTGTTTTTGAAAATCCCATCATGATTCCCAAGCTTAAACCTACTAAAACAGATAATACTAATCCTACAACAGTTCTCCAGAATGTTTCCCAGCCATATATTAAAAAAAGATACTTAAACTTCCAAAATGCTGGCCATAAATCCGAAGGGGAAGCCATTTTATAATTTGGCCAATTATTATACCAAACCAATAATTCCCATAAGAAACAAAAAATTATAAGGCTTAATAAAGGTATAATAAAATTATTGAATCTAACCATTTTTATTCTGAGCTATTTCAATTTGATTTCTAAGTGTTGCAAGTAATTGTGAAACTTCTGGTAAATATAAATCAGAAATTTTTTTATTTTCATTAAAATTAGTTTTGACATCGTATTGTAATGAAGCTGGTCTTCCAGATAAAACAATTACTTGATCAGCCAAATAAACGGCTTCTCTTAAATCATGAGTTATTAAAATACCTGTAAAGTCTCGCTCTTTTTTTAATTTGTGCATTACATCCCATAAATCTTCTTTTGTAAATGCATCTAGAGCTGCAAAAGGTTCATCTAAAATTAAGACCTCTGGACTATGAACTAAAGATCTACAAAGTGAAACTCTTTGTTTCATCCCACCAGATAATTCAGATGGTAAATTATTTTCAAATTCTTCTAATCCTACTAACTTAAGCAGATCTAATGCATTCGATCTCTTTTGATAATAAGTCATATTTTTTGATACTATCTCAAGTGGAAGAATTATATTTTTAATTACATTTCGCCATTCTAACAAAACTGGATTTTGAAAAGCCATTCCTACAGTAGAAAGGGGGGATGTAATTTTTTTATTTGAAATAAAAATACTACCTTGAGTTGGTTTAATTAATCCACTGACTAATCTTGTTATTGTAGATTTTCCACAACCTGAAGGTCCAACTATTGCAGTAAAACCTTTTCTTTTAATTGATAGTGAAAGATCCCTTAAAACAGGAAGCATACCTTGTTTAGTTTCATATTGATGAGAAACCTTTTCAATATTGATATGCATAAGTTATGATTAGTATATGGGGTAGAAATAGTCTACCCCATAAAAAAATATTAAGGTAAATATTTATCAGTAAAAAATGATGAAATCTCTGGATCAGATGAGAATTCGTATGTTTCTGCTAACTGTCCTAAAGCTTTTTCCATTCTTGCTATCTCAATGTTGCCCATACCGTTTTCTTTTACGTAGTCAGTATTAACATTTCCTTCAATTGCTAGTATCAATCTTCTTGTCTCTAAAGCTAAATCAGCAGCTGGATTTCGCTCAACCATACTTTTTACTGCATCTTCAGGGTTCTTCATAGCTTCGACCCATCCCTTAGATACAGCTTTTAAAAAACCTTTAATTATTTCAGGATTTGCATCTGCATAATCTGTGTTAACTATTATGGCATTACCATATAATTCTAATCCATAGTTTGCCATCAACATAATTGATATATCATCCTCAGGAACACCAAGACGAACTAAATTTAAAAACATTGAAAATGAAAACCCTGTTATAGCATCAACGTTTTTTTCAGCTAACATCGGTTCTCTTGTTGGGAAACCTACTGGCTCCACTGTTATATTATCAACATTAATATTATTTGCAGAAGCAAATGGTGGGAATTGTGCCCATGCACCATCAGGTGGGGGCGCACCAAGAATTTTTCCTTCTAAATCAGATGGAGTGGTAACACCAAGACTTTTTCTTCCAGCAATTGCAAATGGAGGTTTATCATAAACCATCATAACTGCCATAACTGGCGCTCCAGAATTTTGATCTAAGAACTTGATTAAACTGTTTATATCTGCAAAGCCAATAGGAAAAGCTCCTGTAGCAACTTTTGGAATTGCATCTAAGGATCCTTTACCTGCAGATATTTCAACTTCTAAATTTTCTTCACCAAAATATCCTTTATCTATTGCATAGAAATAAGGTGCACTTGGTCCTTCAAATTTCCAATCTAAAGCAAAAGATATTTTAGTATTTGCAAAACTTTTGAAAGATAAGAGAACTGAAGTAATAAATATTAAAAATGTTTTCA
>CACMET010000039.1 GCA_902612825.1 uncultured Alphaproteobacteria bacterium | reverse complement strand
TCAAGTGTTGGGTTATATTGGTTTTTTGAAAGAATTAATTTTTTTTAATAATAACTGATCAATCTAAATCAACGAAATACCATTAATTTAATAAAAGATTTTTGGGGCATAATTGGAGCAGTAAAAGTTAAACTTTAGACTATTATCCCATTTAATCTCATGATATTGTTTAACTTGATATAGAGAGATTGATCTTGTGAAAGTCTTTGTTTATCAGGGTAAATTAATAGTGGAGTACTAATAACGTTACATGAATCAGCAACAGGAGAGATGGGTGAGTGGCTTAAACCACAGGTTTGCTAAACCTGCGAAGGAAGTAATTCCTTCCGAGGGTTCGAATCCCTCTCTCTCCGCCAAATAAGATGTTTAAAGGAAGTATACCAGCTGTTATTACACCATTTTTTGAAGATAAAGTTGATTATGACTCGTTAAATAAAGTTTTAACACACTTAATAGATAACGGATCTCATGGACTTGTTCCATGTGGAACCACTGGTGAATCACCGACTTTATCCCATGATGAACATAAAAAAATAATTGAGGAAACAATCAGAATTGCTGACAAAAGAATTCCTGTTATAGCTGGTACCGGCTCTAATAACACTTTAGAAGCCTTAGAATACACAAATCATGCTGAAAATTCTGGAGCAGATGCTGCATTAATTGTAACACCATATTACAATAAACCAACTCAATCTGGTCTATATCAACATTTCAAAACAATTGCTGAAAAAACAAATATTCCAATAATAATTTACAACATTCCTGGCAGATCTATTATTGATATGTCTATTGAGACTATGATCGAGCTATCAAAAATTAAAAATATTATTGGAGTTAAAGATGCAACTAATGATCTATTCAGACCATTACTTACTAGAAAAAAAATGGAAAATGATTTTTGTTACCTTTCTGGAGAAGATGGAACAGCTTTAGCATATTTAGCACAAGGTGGACATGGTTGTATTTCGGTTACCGCTAATGTGGCTCCAAAATTATGTTCAGAAATGCATTCTGCATGGCAAGAATCAAACATTACCAAAGCTCAAGAAATTAATCTAAAATTATCATCTTTGCATAATGCTCTATTTGTAGAATCCAGTCCCGGACCTGTTAAGTACGCTGCATCATTGCTAGGTTTATGTAATAAAGATACAAGATTACCATTATCCGCAATTGAAGATGATACAAAAAAACAAGTCAAAAATTGTCTTCAAGAGTTACAACTTTTGTAAATGAAAATTATTGCCGCTAATAATAAGGCTAATTATAATTTTACAATATCAAATAAAATAGAAGCTGGAATTGTATTGACTGGATCCGAAATTAAATCTTTGCGTGTTAACACTGGCTCTATTAGAGGTTCATATATAATAGAACAAAATGGTGAGCTTTGGCTTTCTAATTCTTTTATTAAAAAATATCAAAATTCGACTGATAATAATTATGACCCAACCAGAAAAAGAAAATTATTAGTTACAAGAAGAGAATTAAACAAAATTTCAGGATCAATTAAACAAGGAGGATATACAATAATACCAATATCTTTATACTTTTCAGATAAAGGTCTTGCAAAGTTATCTTGTGGAATAGCAAAAGGTAAGAAGAAAATTGACAAAAGAGAAACAATAAAACAAAGAGATTGGAATATAAAAAAGCAAAGACTTATTAAAAATAATTAACTATTTACTTTTTTAAATTCATCACTATAAACCAACTATGGCAAGAATAACTGTTGAAGATTGTATTGATAAATTTCCAAGTAGGTTCGAATTAGTTTTAGTTGCTTCAAACAGAGCGAGAAAATTACATTCTGGAGAAAACCCAACAGTAGAAATTGACAACGATAAAAACACAGTAATTGCACTTAGAGAAATCGCAGATGAAACCCTGACTAAAGAGCAATTAAAAAATGATTTAATTGAAGAATATCAAACCAATACTTTTAGTGAGGACGAAGATTTAAATGAAATAGAAGATAATAGTGATGATAGTCAATCTGAAGATAATGACTTACAAGCTAGTGATTTAGATACTGATGAACTTCAGCAAAATGACGAAAATGAAAATCAGCCCCAAAAAGAGACATCTATTGAAACTTCACAAGATAACTTAGAAAATTCATCAGATGAAAATAATTTATAAATATATAAAAATATTAAATTAAATTAAGATAAATAATTTAAATATTATTTATGTCTAAAGAAATTCACAAAGAAATAGAATTAATAACCTCTTACCTCACAACTGAAGAAAAAAATAAAGTAAGACATGCACTTAAATTAAGTGAAGAAGCTCACAGCAATCAACTTAGAAAATCAGGCGATCCTTTTATAACTCATCCTTTAGAAGTTGCAAAAATTTTGACTTCAATAAAATTAGATGGTGATTCAATAGTTGCAGGCTTACTTCATGATACGTTAGAAGATACAAATTTAAATATAGACGAAATTGATAGAAATTTTGGAAATCAAATAGTTGAACTTGTTGATGGATTAACTAAAATAAATAAATATTCATTAAAGGTTAATAATCAAAAA
>CACMET010000038.1 GCA_902612825.1 uncultured Alphaproteobacteria bacterium | reverse complement strand
GTGATAAAAATACATTTAAACAAATAACAAGATCAAGCTTAAATGCTATCATTAGACCGCGTATTGAAGAAACATTAGAGATGATATGGCAAAAAATTAGAGACAATAACTTTAGTAATAAAAAATTAAATAATGTTGTTCTAACTGGTGGAGGGGCGATGATGGATAATATTACAAAATATGTAGAAACAATTTTTGCGAGTGGTGTTAGAGTATCAAGTCCCTTAGATCAATTAAATTTGGAAAATAATTATAAAAAACCTAATTTTTGTGATGTTATTGGGTCGATATTATATGATCAAGATTTGTATAAAATTGATTTTCTTGCAAATCATTCAAAAACTTTAAAAAAACGTGGAATTTCAAGCTTTTTTACTTGGCTAGATCAATATATTTAGATAATACTATATATAGTAAATTATATTGACGATTTCGAACATAAATCGTTAAAAACTATTTAAAACGGCGGAGATTACAATGACTATCAATATTTCAATACAAGATGTAGCACAAAACTTACATCCAAAAATAACAGTTTTAGGAGCTGGCGGATCCGGTGGAAATGCAGTTAACAACATGATTAATGCTAATTTAGAAGGTGTAGATTTTTTAATAGCTAATACAGATGCACAAGCTTTGCAAATATCAAGTTGTCCAAATAAAATTCAATTAGGATTAAACAGCACAAAAGGATTAGGCGCAGGAATGAGACCTGATATTGGAAGACAAGCTGCAGAAGAAGCAATTCAAGATTTAAGTGAAAAGCTTGAAGGTAGTCATATGCTTTTTATAGCTGCTGGAATGGGCGGTGGTACTGGTACAGGAGCTGCTCCAGTAATTGCTAAATTAGCAAGAGAAAAAGGAATACTAACTGTTGGCGTTGTAACTAAACCATTTCATTTTGAAGGCTCTCAAAGGATGAAGTTAGCTGAGAAAGGTATTGATGAACTTCAACAATATGTTGACACATTACTAACAATACCAAATCAAAATTTATTTAGAATTGCAAACGAAAAAACTACATTTTCTGATGCATTCAAAATGGCAGATGATGTTCTTTATGCAGGTGTAAGAGGTGTAACTGATCTTATGGTTCAGCCTGGAATGATAAATTTAGATTTTTCAGATATCAAAACTGTAATGTCTGAAATGGGTAAAGCTATGATGGGTACTGGTGAAGCACAAGGTGAAGGTAGAGCAATTGCAGCTGCTGAAGCAGCTATTGCAAACCCATTAATTGATGACGTGTCCTTAAAAGGCGCAAAAGGTCTAATAATAAATATTACAGGTGGTAAAGACATTACTTTGTATGAAGTTGATGAGGCTGCAAATAGAATAAAACAAGAAGTTGATGAAGAAGCAAACATTATTTATGGAACTACTTGCGACGACAGACTTGAAGGTGTTGTTAGAGTTAGCATTGTGGCTACAGGTATTGATACTAACAATAATATATCAGATAAACCGATAGAAAGCTTTGCACCAATAAATATAAATAATGATATTTATAAACAAGATATAGAAAATTCTGAGTTATTGTCTAAAAGTACTATATTGCATCAAACTGCCTCACAAGACGGGAGTATTCTAAATGAAGAGACTAATCACGTAGCAAATGAAGAAATGCTTAATAATCAAAATTCTGATAATATTCACTTAGATAATCAAACAAATATCAACCAAATAGAGATTTCAAGCATAGAAGAAAATATTGATGATAAAGCACTTGTTCAAAACGAAGCTACAGAAACTTTTGATCAAATTGAAACCGATAATATCTCTGGGGAAGTATTAAACTCATCTATGGATATAGATAAACCAAGTGAAGCAAGTGTAAGAAGGTTAAGTTTATTTGATACTCTTTCTACTGAAAATAAATCTGAAGATATAGCTGCAGAAAATGATATTCTTACAAAGACTGAACCTGTTTTTGCTTCTTCAGAGGAAAAGATCGAAGAAAATGAAGCTGAGCATAACAATTCTGAAGATGATAATTTAAGTATCATTGAAAAAGAGGAATTCAGTGCTGAAGAGAGTGAAACTTCTGAAATAGATGATGAGTTCAATCAGGAAACAGAGGAAGAACTTTTAGATATACCAACTTTTTTAAGAAGACAGGCTAATTAGTAAATAAAATATTATCTGCAATACTTTGAAATATTAGGTTAGTTGTTAAGTACGTCAAAAATATATATTAAAAAAGTGCTGAAATCAGCACTTTTTTTAAAATGATAGACATATCAAATAATTCTGAAAATCAACAAACAATAGCTGAACCAGTATCAATCAATGGAATAGGATTGCATTCAGGAGTAGATGTAACAATGAAATTATATCCTGCTGAAGTTGATTATGGAATAAAATTTATCCGAAAGGATCTTAATAAAAATAACATCATTGAAGCTATATGGTCAAATGTAACTAATACAAAATTAAGCACAACTATAAGTAATCAAAATGGTGCAAGTGTCTCAACAATTGAGCATTTAATGAGTGCATTGTCGGGACTGCACATAGATAATATAAAAATTGAAATAGATGGACCAGAAGTCCCAATAATGGATGG
>CACMET010000037.1 GCA_902612825.1 uncultured Alphaproteobacteria bacterium | reverse complement strand
ACTTTGATACATCCTTAGAATATATATTCGATTTAGAATATGGTATAGATGAAATTCTTAAAACAAGAAATGTTATATTATTTTCTGATAATTCTATCACTTTGTCCTCTGAAGGAGAATTTTTAACTGATTTTTGGACTAATAGAATAGGTTTTAATTTATTAATTCCATTACAAAATCATGTTGGTTCAAACATCATTGTAACAAAAGGGAACGATTTGAAAGAGGAAAAAAAATTTCCAGAAAATATAAAACCTGACCAACCATTTTTTAAATTTAAAAACCTTGCTTATACTTTAGATGATAGTTTGTTGGTTAATATTAATTTTGAGGGTATTTTATTTGAAATGGAGGATCAAAGAAACTGGGGTGATGCTTCTTACAAGATATATAGTGGTTCTTTATTAAATCCTTTTCCATATCTAGAAAAAGGGGGGTCTAATTTCTCTCAAACTGTTAAAATAGATATAGTAAATAAAAAACAAATATCTTTCCCGTCTAAGAATATTGTAAAAATTAATCATACCACTCCTTATAAATTTCCTAAAATTGGTATAAAAATTGATTCTTTAATTATTCCTGATGATAATTTAATAAATAACTTTGATTATTATTACTATCTTATTGATTTTACTGATGATTTTACAAATGTAACATCAAGATCTCAGAACAAAGTATTCCTTGTAGCTTTGGTTGATCATACTAATGATCCTGATGATGAGTTAAAAAAAATTTACAATTTTGTAACTGAAAATACTATTAATTTAGATAAAATTTTAATTTGTCCAAAAATATATTTGAATAGTTTTCAACCAGCTGGTGAATGGCCTAAAGCTCCGGAATTAAATGAATACTATAAAATTGCGAAAAAGATATTTTCTAATAGTGAAATTGTTTCTGGAATGGTCACTAATTTTACAGAATTAAATAGAAAAAGACCAAAAATGTTTTATGATTTGGTTAGTTTTTCCTTCACTCCAATTGTTCATGATTCTAGTGATTTTGGTGTATTAAATACACCTGAAACTATACCTTATATCCTTAAAACTCTAAAAAATTTTTCTAATAGTACCAATGTTCATATTGGTCCAATTTCTATTGGTATGCATTTCAATCCGTATGGTGAAAGTCTTGTAAGTAATAAAAACAAAATAAGATTAGAAATGGCTGATAGCGATCCAAGGCATGATCATTTATTTTCACTAACTTGGACACTGGCAATTTTTATTCAATCAATAAATAAAGAATCAAAATTTTTTACTTTTAATTCTGTTTATGGGCATCATGGAATATTAAATAAAGATAATACCAAAAGACCTTTGTATCATTTAAATAATTTTCTTATTTCATTAACAAATTCAGAAATTTTTAAATTTAATCCAGTTAACGAAGTGTATGGATTAAAAATCATACTAAATGATAAAAATTATTATTTATTTGTCAATTCCTCAAAACAAAAAAAGGATATTAATATTCCAGAAATAAATTTTAGTAATCAATATAAGCTTAATTTAAAAAATTATACTGATATTTTTAATAATGATTTTTCTTTTTTTAACTTTAAAAAAGATTTAAATCCTTATGCTTTTGAGCCATTAGAAATCAAATTTATAGAAGATAAATGAAAAAATTAAAAGGAGCATTAATCGGTTGTGGTTTCTTTGCTGAAAATCATATTTTAGCTTGGAAAGAACTAAGAAATATAGAAATAATATGTGTTTGTGATTTAGATATAAAAAAAGCTAATAAATTTAAATCTAAATTTAACATTTTGCATTCTTATTCATCTATAGAATTAATGTTAAAAAAACATAAAATTGACTTTGTTGATGTCGTAACAACAATGGAGACACACTTAAATATTGGCAAAATTTTATCTAAGTATAAAATTCCAACTTCTATGCAAAAGCCATTTGCTGAAAATTTATCTAATGCAAAAAAAATTGTTTCTTTATATAAAAAAAATAAAACACCACTTATGGTTCATGAGAATTTTAGATGGCAAAGCCCTCTATTAAAATTAAAAGAAATTATAAATAAAGAGCAGTTAACGAAACCACATTATGCCAAGATATCTTTTAGACATGCAAATCCTGTTGGATATACCAATCAAACATATTTATACGATTTAAAAGAGTATTTAACCCTAGACGTAGGAATCCATTTATTTGATTTAAGTAGATTTTTTATGGGAGAAGCAAAAAGTATTTATACAATAAATCAAAATACAAATAATAAATTTAAAGGTGAAACCGATTTTATATCCCTGATAAGAAATAGAAACAACAGTATTACTATTGTTGATGCATCTATTTCTTCAATTAAAAAACCAGACAGATTTGCTCAAACAATAGTTAATTTAGAATTCTCTAACGGCTCAATTGATTTAGACTACAATTACAAAATTACTCTTCACAAAAATAATAAGAAGAAGATTTATGATGGAAAACCAAAGAAATATAAATGGATTTCAAAGCCTTGGGATCAAATTCAGGAAAGTGTAATTAATACGCACAAACATTTCATTGATTCACTAATAAATAATATTGAACACGACACAAGTGGTGAA
>CACMET010000036.1 GCA_902612825.1 uncultured Alphaproteobacteria bacterium | reverse complement strand
TGAGTACTTAATTAAAATTATAGAAGTAAATTTATTAAGTATTAAATGAAAGGAAGGTAAAATGAAAGGTTATAGATTTATTACGGATGATGACACTGTTGATTTTTGCCAAAGAGTAACAGAGGCACTCTCTAATGGATGGAAATTACATGGTGAACCAAAAATGACTTTTGATCATAAAAGAAAAGTTATGAGGTGCGGTCAAGCAGTTATAAAACAATCATCAAAAAAATACAAAAAAGGAATGGATCTAGCTAAAATTTAAATATGAATTGCTCTACCATCAACACTTAGAGCTGCTTCTTTTACAGCTTCACTAGTTGTTGGATGAGCATGACATACTCTAGCAATATCTTCTGCACTTCCACCAAATTCAATTGTCGTAACAATTTCTGCAATCAGTTGTCCGGCATCATGACCGATTATATGAGCGCCTAAAATTTCATCTGTTTTTTTATCTACCAATATTTTAACAAATCCCTCTGATGCAGAGGTGGTTAAGGCACGACCATTAGCCATAAAAGGAAATTTTCCAACCTTGAAGTCTTTCTTTTCTTGCTTGAGCTGTTCTTCTGTTTTACCTACAGATGCAATCTCTGGATTGGTATAAACAATCGCTGGTATAGCATCGTAGTTTATATGAGGTTTTTGACCGTTTATAAATTCAACACAAGCCACTCCTTCTTCTTCAGCTTTGTGTGCTAGCATTGGTCCTGGAGCTACATCGCCAATTGCGTAGATACCTTCAACAGAAGTTTGAAAATTATCTTTAATTTCAATGGATTTTTTTGCGGTTAATTTAATACCAATTTTTTCGAGACCCAGTCCCTCTGTGTTTGGTTTTCTTCCTACTGACATTAAAACTATTTCGTAGTTTTCTTTTATTTTCTTTTTATCTGATGTTTCCATCTCAACATCTACACCAGACTTACCAGATTTTGCAGAACTCACTTTATGAGATAATTTAAATTCTAACCCTTGTTTAGTTAACATTTTCATAAACTCTTTTGCAATTTCACCATCCATGGTTGGAACAATTCTATCAAGAGCTTCGACAACTGTTACCTTTGAGCCTAATCTACTCCATACTGATCCCATCTCTAGTCCAATATATCCACCACCAATAACTAGGATTGATTTTGGTATTTTAGACAGAGAAAGAGCACCTGTTGAAGATACTATTTGTTTTTCATCAACAGGAATATTTGGTATCTCAATCGAAGATGATCCTGTTGCGATAATAAAATTTTTAGCACTGGCAGTAATTTCATTTTTTCCATTTGTAATAGAAATAGTATTTTTATCTACAAATGAAGCCATGCCAGGAATATGCGTTATTTTATTTTTCTTAAATAAAAAACCGATCCCTGTTGTAAGTTTTTTTACAATCTTAGTTTTGCGATCCATCAAAACATTTAGGTCTAAATCTATCTTTGATGTTTTTATGCCATGCTCTGCAGCATGATTTGAAATTTCAACAAATTTTTCAGATGAATTTAATAATGCTTTAGAAGGTATGCATCCAATGTTCAAACAAGTTCCACCAAGTGATGGCTCTTTTTCTATACAAGCAACATTCATTCCAAGTTGAGCTGCTCTGATTGCAGCTACATATCCGCCAGGTCCCGCACCAATTACTATTAAATCAAAATCTTCCATTTTATATTCCTAATACTAATTCGGATGGATCTTCTAGAAGTTCTTTCACTTTCACTAAAAATCCAACACTTTCTTTCCCATCAATAATTCTATGATCATAACTTAATGCAACATACATCATTGGCCTAATTACTATTTCATCATTTACAACTACTGCTCTTTTTTGAATATTATGCATCCCTAAAATTCCAGATTGAGGTCTATTGATTATTGGGGTGCTGAGCATTGATCCGTAAACGCCACCATTTGAAATTGTAAAAGTTCCACCAGTCAAATCGTCCATGGTCAGCGTTCCATCTTTGGCTTTTGTACTAAGATCAATAATTTTAGTTTCTATTTCTCCAAAACTCAATTGATCGGCGTCTTTAAGTATTGGTACGACTAATCCTTTTTCAGTTCCAACAGCTATACCTATATCAAAATGATTTTTATAAATTATATTTTCATCTTTAATTTCAGCATTCACAGCTGGATACTCTTGCAAACTTTTTACTACCGCTTTTACAAAAAATGACATGAAACCTAATTTGACCTCATACCGACTTTGAAATTCTTGGTTTTTTGATTTTCTAATTTCCATAACTTTGGACATGTCAATTTCATTGAAAGTCGTAAGTATGGCTGCTGTATTTTGAGCCTCCTTTAAACGTTTAGATATTGTCTGTCTGATTTTAGACATTTTAACAACTTCTTCTCTTTCACCTTTGTTAGTGGTTGTTGTATTTGAAGAAGAAAGATGAGAAACTACATCTTCTTTATTAATTCTTCCATCAGAACGGGATGAGGTGACATCTTCAAGTTTAATATTATTTTCTTCAGCTATTTTTCTTGCAGATGGTGAAGATTTGGCAGGCGAAGATTTTGTTTCAACTTTAACTGCTTTTACTTCTTCTTTTATTTTTTCTTCTTTAGTTTCAGTTTTTTTAGGACTTGGTGTTTTGCCTTTTGATTCATCTAAGATTCCTAAAATACCACCAATTTCAACGTCAGTGCCTTCAGAAACTTTTATTTCTTTTAGAGAGCCTGCATGAGGTGCTGGTACTTCAACTGTAATTTTGTCTGTCTCAATTTCAACTAAAGGTTCATCTGCTTCAAAATTATCGCCTATATTCTTAAGCCATTTTGAAACAGTTGCTTCCGTAATTGACTCTCCAAGTGTTGGAACTATTAATTCAGTGCTCATTAATTAAATGC
>CACMET010000035.1 GCA_902612825.1 uncultured Alphaproteobacteria bacterium | reverse complement strand
TAACCGCTCTTCCAATTATTGAGACTCAAGCTGGAGACTTATCTGCTTACATTCCAACAAATGTTATTTCCATTACGGATGGACAAATATTTTTAGAAACAAACTTATTTTTTGCTGGTATTCGTCCTGCGATTAACGTTGGTCTTTCTGTAAGCCGTGTTGGTTCTGCTGCGCAAACAAAAGCAATGAAAAAAATTGCTGGTCCCGTAAAACTAGAATTAGCTCAATATCGTGAAATGGCTGCTTTTGCACAGTTTGCATCAGACTTAGATGCTTCAACAAAACAATTACTTGATCGTGGTGCAAGACTAGTTGAAATTTTAAAACAAGGTCAATATTCACCACTAACCGTTTCAGAGCAAGTCGTATCTATTTATGCAGGTGTACGCGGATATCTTGATAAAGTTGCAGTAGGCGATGTAGTCAAGTTTGAAACAGAAGTATTAAATGAGATTAGAGCTAAGCATAGTGATTTATTAGATGCAATTGCCAATGAAAAAGAATTATCTAAAGATAATGATGATAAATTAAAATCAATCTTAGATGATTTGGTTGGAAAGTTTGTAAGTAACTAATCTATGCCAAGTTTAAAAGATATCAAAACTCAGATCAATTCAGTTGGATCTACAAAAAAAATTACATCAGCAATGAAAATGGTTGCTGCAAGTAAGTTACGTAGATCACAAGAAAAAGCTGAAGCGGCAAGACCATATTCATCAAGACTAGAGGAGATGCTTTCCTCTCTTGCATCATCTGCCGCATCTGGGGAAGGTATAATTAAACTCTTAACAGGCACTGGCAATGATCAGAATTATGTCGTAGTTCCAGTAAGCGCTGATAGAGGTTTATGTGGTGGATTTAACAGCAGCATAAATAGAGAAACTTTTAAGTTAGTTAAATCACTTGAGGGTAATGGAAAAAAAGTTCAACTAATGCCAGTTGGGAAAAAAAGTAGAGATTTTTTTAATAGGGTAATGAAGGAACAAATTATAGAGAGTTTTGTCGACTTAAATGTTTCAAGTACTGGTTACGAGTCTGCATTAAACATCTCTAATAAGCTTCAAGAATTATACTTTGATGGCAAGTTTGATAAATGCATATTAGTTTTTAACAAATTTAAATCAGCTATTTCGCAAGAAGTAACACAACAACAATTAATACCATTAGACGTTTCAAATTCTGAAAAAGAAGAAGAAAAAGAAAATTCTTCAAATGCAATTTATGATTATGAGCCTGATGAAGAAACAATTTTAAAGGATTTACTTCCAAAAAATGTTTCTATTCAAATATTTAAAGTACTTTTAGAAAGTGATGCAGGGGAACAGGGAGCAAGAATGGCCGCAATGGACAACGCAACCCGAAATGCAGGTGAAATGATAGATAGTTTAACGTTAAAGTATAATAGAACGCGACAAGCGTTCATTACAAAAGAATTAATAGAGATTATTTCTGGAGCTGAATCAATATAAAGGGGGATATATGGCTAACAATTTAACTGGAAAAATATCACAAGTTCTCGGAGCTGTTGTTGATGTAGAGTTCGATGGTGAACTTCCTGCAATCATGAACGCTCTAGAAGTTGACAACAACGGAACAAGATTAATGCTAGAGGTTGCACAGCATTTAGGAGAAAATGCTGTTCGTACAATTGCTATGGATACAACAGATGGACTAGTTAGAGGTCAAACAGCTACTGATACAGGTGCCCCTATTTCAATGCCTGTAGGCCCGGAAACTTTAGGTAGAATTATGAATGTTGTAGGAGAGCCAGTTGACGAAAGAGGCGATATTGGAACGAGTAAATCTTATCCTATTCATAGACCAGCACCAGAGTTTGTTGATCAATCTACAGAAACCGAAGTTCTAGTAACAGGAATTAAAGTAGTTGATCTACTAGCACCTTATGCAAGAGGTGGTAAGATTGGATTATTTGGTGGAGCTGGAGTTGGTAAGACAGTTTTAATTATGGAATTAATTAATAACATTGCCAAGGCTCATGGAGGATATTCTGTATTTGCTGGTGTAGGTGAACGAACTCGTGAGGGTAATGACTTGTACCACGAAATGATTGAGTCAGGAATTATTGATCTAAAAGGTAAGGACTCAAAAGTTGCACTTGTTTATGGTCAGATGAACGAACCACCAGGAGCAAGAGCAAGAGTTGCTCTATCAGGATTAACCCAAGCAGAATATTTTAGAGATGAAGAAGGACAGGACGTTTTATTTTTTGTAGATAATATCTTTAGATTTACTCAAGCTGGATCTGAAGTGTCAGCTCTTCTAGGACGTATTCCATCTGCAGTTGGATATCAACCAACACTTGCAACTGATATGGGTGCCCTGCAAGAGCGAATTACAACTACAAAAAAAGGATCAATCACATCAGTGCAAGCAATCTATGTTCCTGCGGATGACCTAACGGATCCCGCACCTGCTACATCTTTCTCACACTTGGATGCAACAACAGTTTTAAATAGGGCCATTTCTGAAAAAGGAATATATCCAGCAGTTGACCCACTAGATTCTACTTCAAGAATTTTAGACCCACAAGTTGTTGGTGATGACCATTACAGAGTAGCCAGAGAAGTGCAGAGAGTCTTACAAACATATAAAAGTCTTCAAGATATTATTGCTATTTTAGGAATGGATGAACTTTCAGAAGAAGATAAGCTAACAGTTGCTAGAGCAAGAAAAATAGAAAAGTTTTTGAGCCAACCATTTTTCGTAGCTGAAGTTTTCACAGGTTCACCAGGTAAATATGTTGATCTTGAAGATACCATTAAGAGTTTTGATGGACTGGTAAAAGGAGAATATGATCATATGCCAGAAGCTGCATTTTATATGGTAGGTGGCATAGATGAAGCAATTGAAAAAGCTAAAAAATTAGAAGCTGAAGCCGCATAATGGCAACAATTTCTTTTGATTTAGTTTCTCCAGAAAACCTTGTCTTCAATGATGAAGTTGGTACTATAATTGTCCCTG
>CACMET010000034.1 GCA_902612825.1 uncultured Alphaproteobacteria bacterium | reverse complement strand
AAAAATAGTATTTAAAGGTGTTCCAAGTTCATGTGCTGCAGCTGCACTTAATGAACCAACCTCTGTCATTTTTTTTTGATTAAGAATTTGTAGCTTAGAAACAGATAGCGCATTAGAAATTTTTCTTGATGAACTTGCAAAAAGATAAGCATAAATAGCAATAAAAATTACAGTTATTATTAAAGATGAAACTAAACCAAAGTTATATATTTTAGGTAGATAAAATTCTGCTCCTAAATCAAGAGGGATAAAGTAAAAATTTAACATTATTATTATTAATATGGAAATTGTTGATAATATTACTGTCATTAATGCTGGTAGATATGAGGCAGAAGTTATTACAGGTGCTAAAATTAAAATTGAAAATGGATTAACTATTCCGCCTGTAAGGAACAACAAAAAACCTAATTGTAATGTATCAAAAAGCAAAAAAGAAAATGCTTTAATATTACTTATTGACTTGTTTTTTCTTTCATCAAAATATGAATAGAAATTAACCGCTACTGAAAGTAATATTATTGTTAATGTTTCAAAAAAAGGAATTTGAATTTTAAATACGTAGGAAACAAAAAAAACCGCTAAAAATTGTCCGATTATTGCAATCCATCTTATTTTTATAAGATTGCCAAGTAATATTGTATTCATTAATCTTTAAATATCAAGATTTGCTACCTTAAGTGAATTTTCAGCTATAAATTTTTTTCTAGCATCTGTTTCACCACCCATGAGGTCTTCAAATGCTTTGTTAGCTGCATCAACTTCATTAATTTTGACAGCAAGAAGTATTCTTTCATTTTGATCTAATGTAGTTTCCCACAATTGATCTGGATTCATTTCACCTAAACCCTTATATCTATTTATTTGAAGGCCAGACTTACCAATATCCAATATTTTATCTATTAAATCTAATGGTCCAAATATTTTATATTCTTCATTTTTATAATGAAGTATACCACAGCCAGTTTCTTTTAATCGATAAAAATTTTCCATTAATTGGTCTTTCAGTTCATTAAGAGCTCTTGATTCTGGAGTAACTACAAAATTTTCATCAATTATATATTTTTCAGTAAATCCTCTAATTGTTCTTTTAAATAATATAGCATTATTATTGTAAACTACTTTCCAATTTTTTTGAGATATATTAGATATTAAATTTAATCTTTGCTGAAGATATTTTGCTATTTCTTGACCAATACTTTTATCTTTAAGATTTCTTAAATCCAACGCTCTTACAATTGCTGCATGTTCAATTATATGACTATTATCAATTCTTCTTAATAATGGATTTACTAAATTTTTGGTTTTTTTAGAAAGATTTATTATTTCTTTTAATTCTTTACCAGCAATTTGTGATTTTTGCGTATTTTCAAAAAATGTATTTTTTAATCCTTCTTCGATCAAATAATCTTCTAAATCAGTATCATCTTTTTTATAAACAGTGGAATTACCTTTTTTAAGCCTATAAAGAGGAGGTTGTGCAATAAACAACCTACCAGAATCTATAATTGGTTTCATATGCCTATAAAAAAAAGTAAGTAGAAGAGTTCTTATATGACTTCCATCTACGTCAGCATCAGTCATAATAATTATTTTATGATATCTCATTTTAGTTAAATCAAATTTTCCTTCAATTTTATTTTGCTCATAATCATCACTAGGATTGCCAACTCCACCTCCAATTGCAGTAATTAATGCCCCTATTTCATTACTTGTTAAAACTTGCTTATCATTTGCCCTTTCAACATTTAGTATCTTACCTCTTAAAGGCAAAATAGCCTGATTTTTTCTATCTCTACCTTGTTTTGCAGATCCTCCTGCAGAGTCTCCTTCAACTATAAATAATTCTGAGAGCTCTGGATTTTTTTCTTGGCAGTCTGCAAGTTTACCAGGGAGAGATGTATTTTCAAGACCAGTTTTTCTTCTTGTAAGTTCTCTGGCTTTTCTAGCAGCCTCTCTTGCATTAGAGGCTTCAATAATTTTATCAATTACTTTTTTAATTTCAGAAGGGTGTTCTTCTATCCATTGTTCTAGTTTGTTAAGACTTGTAGATTCAATTACTGGTCTCACTTCTGAAGAAACAAGCTTATCTTTAGTTTGACTTGAAAATTTAGGATCAGGTAATTTAACTGATATTATACATGTCAAACCTTCTCTAGCATCTTCACCAGTAATATTGTTTGATGATTTGGTATTTTGATTAATATAATTTACAATTGATCTTGTTAAAGCACCTCTAAATCCTGCTAGGTGTGTTCCTCCATCTCTTTGAATTATATTATTAGTAAAACAAATAGTGTTTTCATGATAACTATCAGTCCACTGCAATGAACATTCTATTGAAATATTATTTTTTTCCCCTTTAAAGAATATTGGATTTTGATTTATTAAGTTTTTGCCATTATTCAAATATTTGACATATTCTTTAATGCCACCCTCATATTTAAAGTTAATGTTTTTTTCGTCCGAATGCCTTTTATCTGTTAAAGAAATACCAACCCCGGTATTAAGAAAGGCTAATTCGCGAAGTCTTTTTTCAATTGTTTTAAAATTAAAACTAATATCTTTAAATATTTTATTGGTTGGGAGAAATGTTATTTTCGTTCCAGTAAAGTAACTATCACTTATTTTTTCTGATTTTCCTACAATATTAAGTTCTTTAGTTACTATTCCATTTTCAAATTCCAAATTATAAATTTTACCATGTCTATTAATTTCTAAAATTAAAATTTCAGACAAAGCATTTACAACTGAAACACCTACACCGTGTAAACCACCAGAAACCTTGTAACTATTTTGATCAAACTTACCACCAGCGTGTAATTCTGTCATTATAAGTTGAGCTGCAGGTATTTTTTCAGTTTTGTGAAGATCTACAGGAATTCCTCTTCCATTATCAGTTATTGTTACTGTACCATTAGAATTAAGTATGACTTCAATTTTATCACAAAAACCTGCTAACGCTTCATCTATTGAGTTATCGAGTACTTCGTAAATCATCTGATGCAGGCCTGAACCATCATCTGTGTCTCCTATATACATTCCAGGTCTTTTTCTTACTGCTTCTAAACCTTTTAATACTTTTATTGAGTCAGAAGAATATTCAGAATTCATAAATTACTTATATTATAAAATTCTGCATTTGTTGATACAAAAGAAAATAAATCTTTATCTGTTCCAGTTAAGAAAAATTGTATGTCAAACCCATTAATCAAATCTAATAGTAATTGGCGATTGAATGAATCTAAATGTGAAGCAATTTCATCGAATAATAGAATGGGGGTTAAATTTTTATCGTTGATTAAAAAAAAACATTGTGAAAGCAATATCAATAATACTAATGTTTTTTGTTGTCCTGTAGATAAGAGAGAAGCATCGAATTCACTATTTATTTTGGCTTTAATATCAGATCTATGTGGACCTAATTTTGTAACACCGCTAACTTTATCATGATATCTAGAATCTACTAAACAATTAATATATTCATGAACGTCTAATTCAGAGTAATAAAAATTATCTTTGATATATAAATCTATATTAAATACAAAATTTTTTGTGTTATTTAATTTTTTAATATT
>CACMET010000033.1 GCA_902612825.1 uncultured Alphaproteobacteria bacterium | reverse complement strand
AAAAATCAACGTTGGATTTAGAAGTGCAAGTGATCTTGGTTTTGGATCAAATTCAAATGCAGAGCGAAAAGTAATTGAAGAAAGTTTAATGCTTACGGGTGATCAAAACATAGCAGATGTTGCATTCACAGTACTATTCAAAATAAAGGACGCTGGAAATTTTCTATTCAAGCTCAGAAATCCAGAACTTACAGTAAAAGATATGTCTGAAAGTGTTGTACGTGAAGTTGTAGGTCAAAGAGATCTGCAATTTCTACTTACAGAAGGTCGTCAAGAGGTTGAACAAGTTGTAAGAAATGAATTAC
The DNA here is from genome assembly GCA_902612825.1 of uncultured Alphaproteobacteria bacterium. Lineage (GTDB taxonomy): Bacteria > Pseudomonadota > Alphaproteobacteria > HIMB59 > CACPNW01. Next base: position 3,496 of record CACMET010000033.1, on the reverse strand, counting down.
AACTAGTTTTAGATTCATACGAAAGTGGTGTTTTAATTCAATCAGTACAGCTTCAAAGTGTTGATCCGCCCGATCAAGTTATTGATGCTTTTGATGAAGTTCAAAGAGCAAGACAAGATAAAGAAAGATTAGTTAACGAAGCAAATACTTATTTAAACAGAATTGTACCTAACGCTCGTGGTGAAGCTGCCAAATTAGTTGAAGCTGCTACAGCATATAAAGAGCAGGTGGTTAAACAAGCAGAAGGTGTGGCACAAAACTTTATTGATGTTTACAATAGTTATAAAGATGCGAAAGAAGTAACTAAAAGAAGAATTTATTTAGAAACTTTAAGAGAAGTTTTAGAAGGTAAGAACAAAATAATTTTAGATGATACTGGAAATGGACAAGGTGTGGTACCTTACCTTCCATTGAATGAACTAAAAAAGTCAGGAAATAATTAAGATGAGATTTAGTGCAAGAAACTTACTTATAGTTTTAGTTTTATTTATTCTTTTCCTTACCTTCACAGGAGCTTTTTTTATTGTAAATGAAACTAAGCAAGCTTTGGTTCTTCAATTTGGTGACCCAAGAAAAGTTGTTACAAAACCTGGCCTTCAATTTAAAATTCCATTTATTCAAGATGCCGTTTTTTTAGATTCTAGGTTACTTAATCTCGATCCCCAACCTGAAGAAATGATACTTTCAGATCAAAAAAGAATTATTGTTGACTCTTTTGCTAGATACAACATTGTTGATCCTCTAAAGTTTTATCAGACAGTTAGAAATGAAACTACCTTTTCAGATAGATTTGGAAGAATTATAAATGCTGCGGTTAGAGGTGTAATTGCTCAATATTCTCTGACATCACTTCTCAGTGATGAACGTATTAATATTATGAATGAAATTGAAAAACAAATTAAGGTTAATGAGAATTCCTTTGGCGTTAAAATTGTAGATATTAGAATTGGAAGAACAGATTTAACCGAACAAGTATCTAACAACGTTTATCAAAGAATGCGTTCTGAACGTGAAAAAGAAGCAAATTTATTAAGAGCAGAAGGTGAAGAACTTTCTAAAGAAATTGTTGCATCAGCAGATAGACAGCAAACAGTTATTCTAGCAGAGGCTGAAAGAACCTCTTCTATACTAAGAGGTGAAGGAGATGCTGCAAAAAATAGAATACTAGGTGATGCTTATAGTCTTGATGAGGAATTTTTTGATTTTTTAAGAACAATGCAAGCTTGTAAGGATACTTTTGGAGACACAGAGATGTCTATGGTAATTGCTCCAGGGGAAGTTTGTGAAAAGTTTTTTGGTGAAATAGATATCCAAAATTAATGTTAGAAATTTTACTAACAAGCATAGGTCTAGTGCTGATCATTGAAGGTTCTCTCTATTTTTTCTTAGCAAACAATTTAAAAAAATATCTCGATATGCTCTCTCTTATTAATTCACAAACTGTAAAAAATATTAGTTTATTTTTTGCTCTTCTAGGACTTTGCCTTATTTATTTCACGTTCAAATACTATGACAATTAATATGAGAATTAAATTTTTATTCTTAATTTTTATTTTATTTTCGAAACCATTACTTGCTGTACCTGAAAGTTTTGCTGATTTAGTAGAACAATTATCTCCAGCAGTAGTTAGTATTGCATCAACTACTATTGTTGAAAATAATAACCAAAATCAAATACCACAATTTCCCGAGGGGTCTCCTTTTGATGATTTTTTCAAAGAATATTTTGATCGTGATCAAAGACGATCACAACGACCAATGACAGGGCTTGGGTCAGGTTTTATAATAAGTGAAGATGGTATAGTTGTTACAAATAATCATGTAATTGAAGGAGCTGATGAAATAACTGTTATTCTTAATGATGAAACAGAGTTTACAGCTGAATTACTTGGAAGAGATCCCAAAGCAGACATAGCTGTATTAAAAATTGATCCAAAAAATAAAATACTTACATATGTTGGTTGGGGAGACTCAGATAAGATGAGAGTTGGAGATTGGTCAATTGCAATTGGAAACCCTCTTGGTTTGGGAGGAACTGTCACTGCTGGAATTATATCTGCAATTTCAAGAGATTTAGGTAGTGGACCATATGTTAAATTTTTACAAACTGATGCATCTATTAATCGTGGTAATTCTGGAGGACCATTATTTAATTTAGATGGAGAAGTAATAGGAATTAATACCGCAATTGTTTCGCAAACAGGGGGAAGTATAGGTTTAGGATTTGCTATACCTGCGAATAGTGCAAAAAAAATAGTACAACAATTGAAAGATTTTGGAAAAACTAAGAGAGGTTGGCTAGGTGTACAAATACAACCCGTCACAAAGGATTTTGCGGAAAGTCTTGGGTTGCCTGATCAAAAAGGTGCATTCATATCCAATGTCAATCCTAATGGTCCTTCAAAAACTGCCGGATTAGAACCAGGCGATGTAATTTTAAAATTTAATAATATAGAAATTAAAAAGATGCCTGATTTACCAAGAGTTGTGGCAGAATCAGATGTAGGCTCTACTGCAATATTAGAAGTTTGGAGAAAAAATAAAAAAATTCGTATTGAGGTAATATTAGGAGAATTACCTGGAGAGGTAGTTACGGAAAGAAAAACAACTACAAATATTGAAAAAAATTTAAAAATTGAATCTTTAGGAATTACTATTGAAGATCATGAAAGTGGGGTTAAAGTAATTTCAATTGAAGACATTGATAGTAGTTTACAAAATGGGGACATAATAACAGAAGTTAATAGAGAGGTTATTAACAATATGAATTCATTTGAAGAATTAGTAAATTCTTTAGAAAAAACTGGTAGATCCTCATTATTACTAAAAATAATTAGAGATGATGAGCAAAATTGGGTAACAATTAAATTTAAGAATAATTGAAAACTCAAATCTATTTTGTATTAGGCCCAACTGCATCTGGAAAATCAAAATTTGCTTTAAGCCTAGCGAACAAACTAAATGGTGAAATTATAAATGCTGATAGTATGCAGATTTATAATGAATTAAGTATCTTAACCGCTAGACCAACTTTAAATGATCAAAAAAAAATCAATCATCATCTTTATGGTTTTGTTAAAGGTGATGTTAGATTTAATGTTCAAAAATGGTGTGAGGAAGCATCAAAAAAAATTAATTATTTAGTTAATAAAAATATAACACCTATTTTAGTTGGAGGTACAGGTCTTTACATAGAATCCTTAATTAATGGAATAGTTTCAATTCCATCTATTCCAGAAAAAGTAAAAATAGAATCAGAAAAAATGATTTTAAAAATTGGTAAGGAAAATTTTTATAATTTAGTTAAAGATCTTGATAGTGATGCAATGATATATATTGCGCCTAACGATATTCAAAGAATAAGAAGAATATGGGAAGTAAATTTTTTTACTAAGAAAAAATTTAGTGACTGGAAAAAAAGTAAAAATAAAAATTTTATTAATTTAAAAAATTACAAAATATTATTATTTCTTCCAGATAGAAAAGAAAATTACAG
>CACMET010000032.1 GCA_902612825.1 uncultured Alphaproteobacteria bacterium | reverse complement strand
ATCAGAAACTCTTCCTTGAGGAAAATTATAGGTTCTTATTCTTTCAGATCTATCTCCAGAACCTACTTGATTTTTTCTTTGCTCAGATCTTTCTTTGTTTTTTTCTTGTATTTGATTGTCTAGTAATCTGGATCGTAAAATCTTTAAAGCTTTTGCTTTATTTTTATGTTGAGATTTTTCATCTTGTTGAGAAACTACTATACCTGTTGGAATATGTGTAATTCTTACGGCACTATCAGTTGTATTTACAGATTGTCCTCCTGGTCCACTTGATCTAAAAACATCAATTCTTAGATCTTTATCAAGAACTTCAATATCAACCTCTTCAGCTTCAGGTAGAACTGCTACAGTAGCAGCTGAGGTATGTACTCTTCCACTACTTTCAGTTGTTGGAACTCTTTGCACTCTATGAACACCAGACTCAAATTTAAGTTTTGAAAATACATTTAATCCTGAAATATTACAAATAGCCTCCTTTACTCCTTTTAAACCTGTTTCTGATATTGATAGAATATCAAATTTCCATGAATTTAAATCGGCATATCTCTGATACATATTTAATAAATCAGAAGCAAAAAGTGATGCTTCATCACCTCCAGTACCGGCTCTGATTTCTAAAATTGAATTTTTAGAGTCATTTTCATCTTTTGGAATTAGTAACTTTAATAATTCCTGTTCAAGATCTTTAATTTGAATTTTTTTTTCAATGAGTTCCGTTTCCGCTATTTTACTAATCTCTAAATCATTATCTTTTACTAACTCATTAAGATTTAATGTATCTTTTTGTAAATTGTTGTATTCTTGGATTTTTTCTACAATTGGGCGGAGCTCTGAATAATCTCTATTTAATTTAATTAATTCATTAGAGTCAATATCATTCATATTGTTTAATGAATTTTCTATTAATTTAAATTTTTCTAAAATTATTGAAAATTGTTTATCTAGATTTATCATTCAAATGATTTAATATTTGATTAAGCTTTAATTCTTTTTGTTCACCGGTTGCTAAATTTTTAATAGTAAAAAAATCCCCATTAAACTCATTTTCTCCAATAATAATTATATATGATGCTGAAGATGTATTTGCTTTTGTAAATGATTTTTTTAAATTGTATTTATAATTCCAGTAATATGAAATTCTATTTTCAGATAAATATTTTTGTAGATAAAGAAAAAAATCAGTAAATTTTTCATTTGTTACGGCAATATGAATAGTTGAGCTTATTTTTTTGTCGGACTCCATTAATAATGCAATTCTTTCAATACCTGCAGCCCATCCAATACCCGGTATATCAGGTCCACCTAATACTTTTATTAAACCATCATATCTTCCACCACCTAGCAATGTATCTTGACTTCCTAAATTATCTGATTTGTATTCGAATACTGTATTACAATAATAATCAAGACCTCTAACGAGATTGGTGTTTTCTTCAAAATCAATTTCTAGTATATTTAATGATCTTTTAATATCTTCGTAGTGCTTTTTAGCTTCATCGGTTAAGTATTCATTTATTTTAGGTGAAGATATTGAAATTTCAACATCTTCCTCGTTTTTTGAATCTAATATTCTTAATGGGTTAGTTTCAATTTTTTTAATGCTTTCTTCTGATAGTTTTTTTTTATGGGTATTAAAGTATTTTGTAAGACTTTTTTTAAAATCAATTAAGGTTTTTTTATCTCCTAAAGAATTAATATGAAGTTTTATTTTAGATTTAGGTAAAAGTGTGTTTAAAATATTATTTGACAGAGAAATTAATTCAACATCTGCAAGAAAATCTCTAGTTCCAAGTATTTCAAAATTAATTTGATTAAATTGTCTATATCTACCCTTTTGTGGCCTTTCCCTTCTAAACATTGGACCAATTCCAAAAATTTTTAATGGTAGATCGTTTAAGAGATTATTAGTAATGGCCGCTCTAATCATGGGCGTTGTGTACTCAGGGCGAAGTGTTAAAAATTCATTATTCCTATCTTCAAATGAATACATTTCTTTCAAAACAACATCTGAATGTTCACCAAGAGGTTTTGCAAATAAATCACTAAATTCAAAAATTGGTGTTTGGATTTCTTTATATTCTTTTAAATTAGCGTTTGTAGTAACAATATTAGAAATAAAGTTAAATTTATCTATTTCTTCTCCAAATATATCATGCGTGCCTCTTACTGATCTTAATTTCATATTAATTAATAAGTTCTATTTCTTTAGTTTTTTTTCTAATTAGATCTTCAAGATAATTTTCTAAATCAACATTTTTTACAACATTATTTTTTTTACCATCAAGATAAATCATATGTGTATCATTTCCACCGCCAGTTATTCCAATATTTGTCATAGTTGCTTCACCTGGTCCATTCACAACACATCCAATTATTGACACTGTTATAGGTGTAGAAATATCATCTAATTTTTTTTCTAAATTTTTAACAGTTTTTATTACTTCAAATTGTTGTCTAGCACATGAAGGGCATGATATAATTTTTACACCTCTATTCCTTAATCCTAAGCTTTTTAAGATTTCAAAACCAACTCTTACCTCTTCCTCAGGCTCATCTGACAATGATATTCTAATTGTATCTCCTATTCCTCTCAAAAGTAAATTTCCAACTCCAATTGAAGATTTAATTGAACCTGTTCTTTTTCCTCCTGCTTCTGTAATACCTAAATGTAATGGATAATCACATAATTCAGCTAATTGTTCATATGCCTTTATGGACATAAATATATCTGAAGATTTCACACTGATTTTAAAATTAGTAAAATCATTATCTTCAAGTATCTTTATATTTAATTTAGCACTTTCAACTAAGGCTTCTGGATTAGGTTCAGAAAATTTTTCTAAAATTTGTTTTTCTAAACTTCCTGCATTAACACCTACTCTAATTGAGCAATTATTATCTTTTGCAGCTTTGATAACTTCTTTTATTCTTTCAATACTCCCAATGTTACCAGGATTAATTCTAATACAAGAAGCGCCATTGTTTGCTGCTTCAATACCTCTTTTGTAATGAAAATGTATATCAGCGATTATAGGTACAGGACTATGTTTCACAATTTCTTTTAAAGAATGTGAAGATTCTTTATCTGGAACAGAAACGCGAACTAAATCAACTCCAAGTTTTGCTGATCTTTCTATTTGAGCAATAGTATCTTTGGCATTAGAAGTCAGAGTATTTGTCATTGTTTGAACTGCAATTTGATTATTGCCTCCAATGCTAACATTTCCAACTTTAATAACGCGCGATTTTCTTCTATTAATTTGTTGATACGGTCTTAGCATCTATTTAGTTTGTAAAATCTTTATATAAAACAAATGAATCTAAAATATCACCGTATTTACCTATCTTTCCTCTTACTTCATCATCTATAAGAACTAAAATATTCCCTGCATTTCCTGCAGTAATATTGTAATTCAATTTTAATTCATATGAAAATTCTTCATCTTTATCCATTAACTTGCTTAAAACAATATTATTCTCTTGATCTCTTAATTGAAGCCAAGTTGGATTTAACATTTTTAATGTAGCAACTATAGTCACATTTTCATCAAATTCTATTGATGCTATAGCACTAGAATTATTTATCAAATCACTTTTTTTAATATCACTACTTTGAGATAAATTATCGAAAGTATTAGCTTTTTCAACTATAGGTTCCAAACTTTCAGGTAAATCTGGAATTAAAGCAAAATTAATTTCATTATCATTTTGATCAACGAATAAAAAATAAAATGAAGTGAATACAACCATGATTATAGAAGCAGCAAAAAACTTTTCTATTTTAAAAAAACTGTTTTCTACTATTGGGGTAATATTCTTTTTCTCTTCCT
>CACMET010000031.1 GCA_902612825.1 uncultured Alphaproteobacteria bacterium | reverse complement strand
AAAAAGACAGCCAAATTTATTAAAGTATCAATTAATTATCTTATTTATTTTATCATGATTTTAATTACTGTTAACTTAGTGAGAATGGTGTTTTAGATGACTAATTCATATAAAATTGTTGATCACCATTATGACGTTGTAGTTGTAGGAGCTGGAGGTTCAGGACTGAGAGCAACGCTTGGATGTGCAGAAGCCGGATTAAAAACAGCCTGTATATCAAAAGTGTTTCCAACAAGAAGTCATACTGTTGCAGCACAAGGTGGAATTGGAGCAGCTCTTGGTAATATGGGCGAGGATAATTGGAAGTGGCACATGTATGATACAGTTAAGGGTTCAGACTGGCTCGGAGATCAAGACGCAATTGAATACTTATGTTCTAAAGCCCCTGAAGCAGTAATTGAACTTGAAGAATATGGCATGCCATTTAGTAGAACGGATGATGGCAAGATCTATCAAAGACCTTTTGGCGGACACTTAACCAATAATGGCGAAGGAGCTCCTGCTATGAGAGCTTGTGCAGCAGCTGATAGAACGGGACATGCTTTACTCCATACACTCTATCAGCAATCACTTAAAAATAATGTAGAATTTTATATTGAATATTTTGTTTTAGATTTAATTTCTGATGATCAAGGTAATTGTATTGGTGTGGTAACATGGTGCTTAGAAGATGGATCAATCCATCGATTTTTATCTCATCAAACAATTCTAGCTACTGGTGGATATGGAAGAGCTTACTTCTCATCCACGAGTGCTCACATTTGTACTGGTGATGGTAGTGCAATGGCTTTAAGACAAAACCTACCTCTTTCTGATATGGAATTTATTCAGTTCCACCCAACAGGAGTTTACGGTGCAGGAGTGTTAATCACTGAGGGAGCAAGAGGAGAAGGTGGATATTTAACTAATAGTGATGGTGAAAGATTTATGGAAAGATATGCTCCAAATGCAAAAGATCTAGCATCAAGGGATGTAGTAAGCCGAGCAATGACTATTGAAATTAGTGAAAATAGAGGTTGTGGAGATAATGCCGATCATGTGCTCCTTCATCTTGAGCACATAGATGCTGATACATTACATAAAAGATTACCTGGTATTTCAGAAACTGCAAAAATATTTGCTGGAGTTGATCTGACTAAAGATCCAATACCAGTTCTTCCTACGGTTCATTATAATATGGGTGGTATACCGACAAATTATAGAACAGAAGTTCTAAGGCCAACAAATGAAAATCCAGATAATGTATGTGAAGGTTTAATGGCTGTTGGTGAGGCTGCATGTGTTTCTGTGCACGGTGCTAATAGATTAGGAACAAATTCATTAATCGATCTTGTTGTTTTTGGCAAAGCAGCTAGTCTAACATGTAAAGAAAAAGTAAAACCAAATTCTAAAAGAATTGAAATTAGTAAATCAAAAACAGATAATATTATTGAGCGATTTGATAAGATTAGAAACAGCAAAGGAAACTCTACAACTGGAGAACTTCGTACTTCCATGCAACATATAATGCAGCAAAAATGCGCAGTATTTAGAACACATGATCTCATATCAAAAGGTATTGAAGAATATTCAAAAGTTGAGAGCTCTATGGATGACATAGACATTAAAGACAAATCATTAATCTTTAATACGGACTTGGTCGAAGCTTTAGAGTTACACAATTTAATGGCACAATCAAAAGTTACTCTTCATTCTGCATTAAATCGAACTGAAAGTAGAGGCGCACATGCAAGAGAAGATTATAAAGAAAGAGATGATAATAATTGGTTAGTTCACTCTTTAGCCTGGTTAAACGATAAAGGGGATGTGAGTATGGGTTCCAGAGGCGTTCATATGAATACTCTAACTAATCATGTTCAACCAATACCACCTAAAAGAAGAGTTTACTAATGGCTCAGTTTACACTTCCTGCAAATTCAAAAATAACTAAAGGGAAAACACACCAATTAAAAGAACCTGCAAACGATCCAAAGAAACTTGCAATCTACAGATGGGATCCTGAAGATGATAAAAATCCTAGGATAGATAATTATGAGATAGATCAAGAAAAGTGTGGCCCAATGGTATTAGACGCACTTATGAAAATAAAAAACGAAATTGATCCAACTTTAACATTTAGAAGATCTTGCAGAGAAGGAGTTTGTGGTTCCTGTGCTATGAATATTGATGGTGTTAACACATTAGCATGTTTGAAAAGTATGTCTGATGTTAAGAATGAAATAAAAATTTACCCTCTTCCACATATGCGTGTAGTAAAAGATTTAGTTCCAGATCTTAGTAAGGCTTATGAGCAACTGGCTTCCATTAAACCTTGGTTGCAGCGTGAAAAAACAAATGTAGAAAAAAACTCAGGAGATGAAAAAAAACAATCACCAAAAGATAGAGAAAAACTAGATGGTAAATGGGAGTGTGTATTATGTTTTTGCTGCACTACTTCTTGTCCAAGTTATTGGTGGAATGGAGATGAATATCTAGGACCTGCAGTCCTTTTACAAGCAGCAAGATGGGTAAGTGACTCTAGAGACTCAGAAAGAAAAGAGAGATTGAAAGCAATAAATGATTCTTTAAAACTTTATAGATGTCATTCAATAATGAATTGTACTAGGTCTTGTCCTAAAGGTCTAAATCCAGCTAAAGAAATTGCTGGACTTAAAAAGGCTATTGTTACAGAATTGTAATTAAAGTATAAAACTTAAATGAGAAAAAAAATTGCTCTTATTGGAGCAGGCAATATCGGCGGAACTTTAGCACAACTTGTTAGTTTAAAAGAATTAGGTGATGTAGTTTTATTAGATATTTTTGAAGGGATGCCTAAGGGCAAATCTTTAGATCTTGCTCAGTCATCTTCCATTGAGGGATTTCATGCAGATTTTAAAGGTACTTCAAGTTTTAGAGATATCAAAAATTCTGATGTAGTAATAGTTACTGCAGGTTTTCCAAGAAAACCAGGCATGTCCCGAGATGATCTTGTAGAAAAAAATTCTATTATAATTCAAAATGTAGGGAAAAATATTAAAAAATATTGTCCAAAGGCATTTGTTATATGCATTACTAATCCACTCGATGCAATGGTAAGTGTCCTTCAGAAATCATCAGGCCTTAAAACAAATATGTGTATTGGTATGGCAGGCGTTTTGGATAGTGCTAGATTAAAATACTTTTTATCCAAGGAGTTTAATGTGTCAATTAATGATATAAGCGCTTTTGTCTTAGGCGGTCATGGAGACACGATGGTTCCGCTTATGCGATACTCAACAGTGTCAGGTATTCCTGTACCTGAATTAATAAAGATGAAGTGGACAACAAAAAAAAATATCGACAAAATTATTCAAAGAACACGTGATGGTGGTGCTGAAATTGTAAAACTCATGAACACATCTGCCTATTATGCACCAGCTTCTTCAGCTATACAAATGGCAGAGTCATTTTTGTTAGATCAAAAAAGATTATTACCATGTGCTGCATATCTTAATGGTGAATATGGAGTAAAAGGACTATATGTTGGAGTTCCAGTTATCATTGGCAAAAAAGGTGTTGAAAAAATTATTGAATTAAAACTTAATAATAATGAAAAGAAAGAATTTAATCATTCCGTTAAAGCAGTAAAATCATTAACTACATTGTCTAACAAGCTTCTAAATAAGAAAAATAAAAAATAATTGTATTTTTCATCTAATCTAACTATTACCTTTTTATCAAAATGAATTTGCATGAATACCAAGCTAAAGATCTACTAAGAAAGTACAATCTACCTATACTTGAAGGCAAAAGTTACATTAAAAATGTTGATGATTTAGAAAAAGATTTACAAAATATAAAAGGACCACCTTGGGTTATCAAATCACAGATACATGCTGGAGGAAGAGGGGCAGGGAAATTTTTAAAACCATTTAATACAAAAGGTGGAGTACAAATAACAGAATCAATTGATGATGCACAAAAAATTGCAAAAGGAATGATGGGTAACATATTGATTACAAAACAAACAGGTAATGATGGAAAGTTAGTAAAT
>CACMET010000030.1 GCA_902612825.1 uncultured Alphaproteobacteria bacterium | reverse complement strand
ATTTTGTTATATTTCCAGGTGGAAATTGGAAACCAAAAATTTGGAGTATTAAAAATTACAATTCACTATTAGTCAAAATTTTATCTCAAAATAAAAATATTAAATTTATTTTAGTTGGTTCAAAATCAGAAGAAGAAAATTATTTAAATTCAATAACAAAAAATATTGATAGTAATAAGATAATTAATTTATTTGGTGCATCATTGACTCAAACTGCTGCTTATATGAAGAAATCAAAATTATTCATTGGAAATGATTCAGGATTATCGCATATGGCCTCAGCCACAAAATTAAAGTCTATAGTATTATTTGGTCCAACAAATGATATGATTTACGGTCCATTTATGCAAGACTCACAAGTTATAAGAACAAATGAAAGCTATAACTATTTTAAAAGTATAAATATTGATAAAACAAAGTCCTATATGGACTCTATAAGCGTAGAAAAGATTTATTATACATTACAAAAAAACAAATATTGTGAGTAAAAATATTGAAATAATTCAGCCTGATGATTGGCATGTACATTTTAGAGAAGGGGACATGTTAGAAATGGTTACTAATTTCTCCTCAAGAATAAATAATAGATGTGTGGCAATGCCAAATACAGAAATTCCCATAACAGATACTAATAAAGCATCTGCTTATAAAGAGCTTTTAAATAAAGCATCTAGTAATAATTTTGAACCACTTATACCTTGTTATTTAAATGAAAATTTAGATTTAGAAGATTTTAGAAAAGGTATGCAAAATAAAGTTTTCTTTGGATCTAAACTTTATCCCTCAAATGCAACTACAAACTCAAGTCATGGAGTAAGCGACATTTCAAAAATTTTTAAATTTTTGGAAATTTTAGAAGAAGAAAAAAGCCCATTACTAATACACGGAGAAAAAGTTGCTGAAGATATAGATATTTTTGATAGAGAAAAATATTTTATAGACGATGAATTAAGCGTTATTAGAAAAAAATTTCCCCTTTTAAAAATTACTCTTGAGCATTTATCAACTTCATATGGAGTAAACTATGTGAAAGAAAATGAAAATATTGCAGGAACAATTACACCACACCATATGCTTTTAACAAAAAAAGATGTATTTCATGATGATTCTATTAATCCCCATCATTTTTGTATGCCAGTTGTTAAAAACGAAACAGATTTAATAGAATTAAGAAAAGCAGCATGCCACAATAATTCTAAATTTTTTTTAGGTACGGACTCAGCTCCACATCCAATTCAAGAAAAAAAACCGGATATGTCATCTAAACCAGGAATATTTTCCTCTCCTTGTTCACTAGAATTATATGCTGAAATTTTTGATCAAGAAAATGCAATTGATAAGTTAGAGATATTTTGTTCAATAAATGGGGCAAAACATTATAGTTTTCCAATTAATGATAAAAAAATTAAATTAGAAAAACAGGAATGGACTATGTCTGAATTATCTAGTTACAAAGATGTTCAGGTTAAGAATTTTTATGCAAATAAAAAAATTAATTGGAAAGTAGTCTATTAATCTTTATATAAATATTAATGTCATTAGGAACAAAAATTTATACTTGGTTTAAGGGCAACTTAGTTGGTAGTGATGAATTAGGAAATAAATATTACTGTAGTTCTAAAGATTTTAAAAATTTAAAAGCAAAAAGATGGGTAATTTTTAATGGTGAAATAGAAGCATCAAATATTCCTCCGCACTGGCATGCCTGGCTTCACAAATCTATTGATAATCCTCCATTTGATTATTCACATAAATATAAATGGCAAAAAAATCATAAACCAAATATGACTGGTACTAGTGATGCATATTTCCCATCATCTCATCCTCTTTCAAAAAATTATGACCCAGAAAAAAAAGAAGAAGAATATAAATCTTGGACTCCTAATTAGAGTAACAATTTTTTTTCTCCTACCACTAACTGTTTCAGCTGAGACTATCGAAAAAAAATATGCTTCTTTTAAGTTATTAAATAAAACAACTAATAAAGTTTCTACGAAAGATATTTTGGTAAATTCTAAAATATCATGGGAAACATTAAATATTGAAGTTATGTATTGCGGTAGCACTCCTCCAACTGAAATTCCTGAAGATTATGTTTTGATAGATGTCTACGATACTATCAATAATCAAAATACTAATATTTATAAAGGCTGGATGATTTCTTCTTCTCCCGATGTTACTCCTTTAGAAAATCCTATTTATGATCTTTGGTTAGTTGATTGTAGTAACGATAAAACTTCTTGAAAATTAATAATTTCCTTAAAAAAACTTTTAATCTCTAAACTTTCTTTAAGTTTATTTTCATAAATTTTTGTTTCTATCTCATACGCTCCAAATTGAACTAAATGAGGATTGAAAAACTGTGAATCTAAAATGGAAAAATTATTTTTTTTCAATATTGCCAATAAATAAAGTAGACAAAACTTACTTGTATTGGTTTTTAAACTAAACATGCTTTCACCAAAAAAACATGATCCTATATGTAAACCGTATAAACCTCCAATTAGATTATCATCTTCATAACATTCTACACTGTGACATCTACCTATTTTATGTAATTCAATATATGTATTCAAAATAATTTCATTAATCCAAGTATCTTGATCTTTTCTTTTAATCTCCTTGCATAACTCTATAACTTTTGCAAAATTTTGATTAATTTTAAAACTATATTTTGTTTTTTTAAACTCACTAAAAAGTTTCTTTGGATAATGAAAATTTGAAATTGGAATAATAAATCTTAATTTAGGTTTATAAAATTTTATTTCTTCAGAATACTTACTATCAGCCATCGGAAAGTAAGCTTTTTTATAAAATTCTATTAACCTGCTTAAATCAATTATTTTACTCAATTAAATTTGACATAAAATTAATATTGTAACTTCCTCTTTTAAACTCATCAGTTTGAATAATTTTTTGATGTAGTTGAATATTAGTATTTATTCCCATAATTACATATTCTTCTAGTGCTCTATTCATTTTTTTTAGAGCCTCTGATCTTGTTGCACCGTAGGTAATTAGCTTACCAATCATACTATCATAGTGGGATGGAATTGAGTATCCATCGTAAACAGCTGAGTCTACACGAATACCTAGTCCTCCAGGTTGATGATATTGTGTTATCTTACCAGGTGATGGTATAAAACTTTCTGGATGTTCGGCGTTAATTCGACATTCAATTGAACTACCTTTAAGTTTTATATCTTCTTGTTTTATTGTAAGTTTTTCTTTATTAGCAACGAGAATTTGCTCCTTAACAAGATCTATTCCAGTAACCATTTCTGTTACTGGGTGTTCAACTTGTAATCTTGTATTCATTTCCATAAAATAAAATTCATTATTTTCGTATAAAAATTCTAATGTTCCAACTCCTTCATATCCGATTTCTTTCATAGATTTTCTACAAAGTTCAGAAATTTTTTCTCTATTTTCATTTGTTAGAACTGAACTTGGACTTTCTTCAATAAGTTTTTGATGCTTTCTTTGAATTGAGCAATCTCTTTCTCCGAGAGTAACAACATTTCCAAATGAATCACAAAGAACTTGAATTTCAATATGTTTAGGAGATGTTAAAAACTTTTCTAAATAAACATTTTCATCATTAAATGATTTTTTTGCTTCAATTTTTGCTTCATTTATAGCTTTATTCAAATCATCTTCTTCTGTGACAATTCTCATTCCTTTTCCACCACCACCACTCGCTGCTTTTACTATGATTGGGTATTTTACTTTTTTTATAAATTCTTCAATTATATTTTTATCACTTAAGTCATTTATACCTTTTACTGTTGGCACCCCAGTTTCATCCATTATTTTTTTTGCATCAATTTTGTTACCCATCATTTTGATATGTTCTGATCTTGGCCCAATAAATTTAATATTGTGTTCTTCAATAATTTCGGCAAACCTTTGATTTTCACTTAAAAAACCATATCCAGGATGAATTGCATCTACATCAGTTAATGTTGCAGCAGTTATAATTGCAGGTATGTTTAAATAACTAGATTGTGCAGAGGCTGGTCCGACACAAATACTTTCATCTGCCATTCTTACATGCATTGCACTTTCATCAACATCAGAATGAATGGCTACAGTTTTTATTCCTAATTCTCTGCAAGCTCTAAGAACACGTAAAGCAATTTCGCCTCTATTAGCAATCAGTATTTTTTTGAACATTATTCAAAAATTATAAGAGTATCACCATATTCAACGGGCTGGCTATTCAACGTAACTATTTTTTTGATAATACCAGATCTAGGAGCTTTGATTTCATTAAAAGTTTTCATTGCTTCAATTAACAATAAAGTATCACCGGCTTTAACATGTTGACCAACTTTAACATAAGGTTGCGAATTTGGATCAGCAGAAAGATAAGCAACTCCTACCATTGGAGATTTAACAATATTTTCTTCATTTACAACTTCATTTGT
>CACMET010000029.1 GCA_902612825.1 uncultured Alphaproteobacteria bacterium | reverse complement strand
TATCGATAATTTTAAGACCATCTTTACCAGTGTGCGCATTCGCATTACCAGCATTCACAACTAACGCTTTAGCCTTACCTTTGTTATTTTTTTTATCCCAAATTATAGGAGCTGAAGGTGTTGATGTTTTAGAATAAACACAACACACATTTATAATTTTATTAAAAATTATTAATAAAAGATCTTTATCTTTCTTTTTAAATCCTGCATTAAAAGTATAGATATTAAGGCCACTAGGATTAAAATCTTTGATTTTTTTTGGTTTAAATATTGAAATCATTTTATTGACCATATTTTAGCTTAAATTCCTTTGTAGAAGAAATATTTTTCATATATTAACTTTCACTTATCATAACATGATTAATATCGTTAATAAATTATTTGGTTCTATAAAATCTAATTCACTTAAAAAATATGCGAGTTTTGTAGAGAAAGTAAATAAACTGGAAGAAGAAATTTCTAAACTTTCTGATCAAGAATTAAAAGATAAAACAAATTACTTTAAAAATAAATTTAATGTAACTGGATCAATCTCTAAATTATTACCAGAAATATTTGCAGTAGTTAGAGAGACATCAAAAAGAACATTAAATATGAGACACTATGATGTTCAAATAATAGGTGGAATGGTCTTATACGAAAACAAGATAACTGAAATGAAAACAGGAGAAGGAAAAACATTGGTCGCTACTCTAGCTGCTTATGCTAATGCTATAGAAAACTTATCAGTACATATTATTACAGTTAATGATTATCTAGCAAAAAGAGATGCAGAATGGATGGGTCAAATTTTTAATTTTCTTGGTCTTAGTGTTGGCTGTGTAACTTCGGAAACAAATCATGAAGAAAGATCAAATCAATATGATGCAGATATTGTATATGCAACCAACAATGAGATAGGATTTGATTACTTAAGAGATAATTTGAAAAACGATTACAATAACTTATGTTTTAAAAAAAATGCATTTGCTATAGTTGATGAAGTTGATAGTATTTTAATTGATGAAGCTAGAACACCTCTTGTTATATCTGCTGAATCAAATTCCGATACAGATTTGTTTCCAAAAATAGATAAAATTATAAAAATTCTTAGAAAAAATGATTTTGAAATTAATGAAGAAAGTAAAAGTATTTTACTTACTACAGAGGGAATGGAATTTTGTGAAAAATTATTGAAAGAAAATGGAATTATTTCAGAAGGTACGCTTCAGGATTTAGGAAATATGGTCTTGAACCATAATATAATACAAGCGCTTAGAGCACATCATTTATTTATAAAAGATAAAGATTACATAATAAAAGATAGAAGTGTGATCATTATTGATGAGTTAACTGGCAGAGCCATGGAAGGTAGAAGATATGGTGATGGCTTGCATCAAGCTATAGAAGCAAAAGAAAATTTAACAATCCAAAAAGAAAATCAAACTATTGCTTCTGTTACATATCAAAATTTTTTTAGGACATATCATCGCCTAAGTGGGATGACAGGAACTGCCACAACAGAAGCGAAAGAATTTGAAAGTATATATGATTTGGATGTGGTTGAAATTCCTCCTAATATTAAAGTAAATCGTCTTGATAAAAATGATCAAATTTACATGACAAAAAGAGAAAAATACAATGCTGTGTTAGATCTTGTTAAGTCAAGAAATAAAATCAATCAACCAATACTAATAGGAACTACATCAGTAGAAAATTCAATAAAAATTTCTGATTTATTAAAAAGAGAAAATCTAAAGCATAATATTCTAAATGCTAAAAATCATTTGAGTGAAGCAAAAATTATTGAAGAAGCTGGAATGCCTGGCAATATAACTATTTCAACTAATATGGCGGGAAGAGGTACTGATATTAAATTAGGAAATGGAGATGATAATTTAAAAAGAGAAGCAATTGCAGCAGGTGGTTTGCTCATAATTGGTACAGAAAGACACGAAAGTAGAAGAATAGATAATCAATTAAGAGGTAGATCAGGGAGACAAGGAGATATTGGTGAAAGTATTTTTTTTCTATCATTAGAAGATGATCTAATGAGAATATTTGGAGCAAAAACGCTAGAAAATGTATTATCAAAATTAGGTCTTAAAGATGGTGAGGTTATAACACATTCAATGATCACAAAATCTTTAGAAAGAGCTCAACAAAAAGTTGAAAGTCATAATTTTGATATTAGAAAACAAATTTTAAAATTTGATGATATTTTAAATGATCAAAGAAAAATAATCTATCAGAATAGAAGGGAAATCCTTAATACAAGTGATCAATCAAAAATTATTGAAGATATGATCACTGACTATGTTGATTATTTAATAGAACTTACTATTCCTCCAAAAAAATATTCCTATGAATGGGATGCAAACCTATTAACAGAAAAGGTTAAAGAAATATTTAACATAAAGATAGCTGCCTTTAAATGGTTTGAAGAAGAGGGTGTTGATGATGAAGAGATTAAAAAAAGGCTGTTAGATGAAATAAATCAAAAATATAATGAGAAACAAAATCAATATTCTGTAGAATTATTTAAATTTGCAGAAAAAAGAGTAATGCTATTTCAAATTGATAAAGATTGGAGAGATCACTTGGCAGCAATGGATTCTTTACGTGGTAGTGTTAATTTAAGAGCAATGGGAGGTAAAGATCCATTTTATGAATATAAAAAAGAATCATTTGACTATTTTGATGAAATGCTTTCAAACCAAAATGAGAGAGTATTAAAAACTTTATTTAATATAAAGCTAGTAAGCGATAATAGTAATAATATTAATAATACTGCAAATAAGAAAAACGCAGAACCAAGAAGAATAATTACTAAAAAAATTGGTAGAAATGAACCTTGTCCATGTGGTTCAGGTAAGAAATACAAACAATGTCATGGCAGTTAAATATCTGAAGTGATATTTAAATATTTTTGTTTTCTAATTTGAACTAATTCATTTATAGAAGTTTGTTTCAATTCTTTAATAAGATTAATTATCTTATCTTTTAAAATTTCTGCTTGTTTTTGAGGATGTCTATGTGCGCCACCATACGGTTCTGGAATAATATCGTCTATGATGTTAAATTTTTTACAATCAGTTGATGTTAACTTTAAAGTTTTTGCTGCTTCCTTTGAAAATTCTGTATTTCTCCATAAAATAGAAGCACAGCCTTCTGGAGAAATAACTGAATAAATTGAATGTTCCAACATTAAAACTCTATCAGAGGTGGCAATTCCAATTGCTCCTCCAGATCCCCCTTCTCCAATTATTATTGATATGGTTGGTATTTTGGTTTTTAAAAAATGAAGTATTGAGGAAGCAATAGATTCTGATTGCCCTCTTTCCTCAGCATCTTTTCCTGGAAAAGCACCAGCCGTATCAACAAATGAAATCAGTGGTAATTTAAATTTTTCTGCTAATTTTAATAACCTTTGAACTTTTCTATATCCCTCTGGCTTAGCCATTCCAAAGTTATGTTTAATTCTTGTTTCCATAGTATTACCTTTTTCAGTTCCAATAAAAAAAACTGAAAGACTATCGATTTTAGCCATTCCTCCTACTATGGCATTATCATCAGCATATTTTTTATCACCATGTAGAAAAACTATATCATCAAAAATATTATTAATGTAATCTAGAGTGTGAGGTCTTTCACCATGTCGTGATACTTGAACTTTTTGCCAGGGATCTAAACTTGAATAAATTTTTTTGTATAACTCTCTTTTTTCTCTATTTAATTTGTTGATTTTATCTAAATTAAGTTCTTTGTTATTGTTTAATTCAGTTAATAGAATTTCGATTTTTTCTATTTCATTTTCAAATTCAAAATATTTGATCATATAATGAAATTATAACTTTTAAATATCTCTAAAACTAAATTTTTAAAAAGTACTCCATCATTATATTTTAAGTAACCTTTAAGAATAAGTTTTAAATGTTCTGGATGTAGTTCATTCCAATCTTTACCATTTAAAGAAATTAATGAATAAAAAAGAAACTTTTCATAATTATTGTTTATAATACTTTGATTAATTTCATTTAAAAGAAAAAGTGATGGCATTGATCTTTCGTCAAAAATATTATCTAAATTAATACCTCCATCAAATTTTAAATCTAAATTCATTACTTCCTTAATAACAAATAGTAACTCAACATTTTGATTATACTTTTCATCAGTATAATTTTCTAAAGTTAAGTTCATAGAATTTATGAAGGAATTTAAATCATTTGAAGAATATATATCTAACAAGATTCTAGTAAATATACTTTTAGAGTCAACCTGCTTTGCATTTTCATATAATTCTATCCACTCTAAAGCTTTTTGAAAATTATTATTAAATATATATGCAGAAGCTATTTGAGGTCCATATATTATATTTTCTGAGGTTACTTCAATTGAGCTCAACATATTAATTGATAATTTATAAGCTATTTCTTCTAGATTATATTTTTTTGCATAATCCCAAAATTTAATCAAAATATTTAATCTATCATTAGGAAAAATTTGAATATTTACCAGTTGAAATAAAAAAGCCATACTTAATTCTTTATTTTCTATAAAAGAATCTATAGTTTTTTGAGGATTGCTAAATTGATCTGAATTGAAGTCAGCTGACATATATAAAGCTGCCAAACTATCCACCGTAATAATTTTTTCTAAAAAACTATTGTTAGCTGCTTTAATTCTTAAATCAATTGGTGAAGCTTGATTTAAAATTATTGGAATGGATAAATTTTTTTTATCAAGTTTATAAAATGAATCAGAAAAGGGTAGTTCTGCTATCCTTGTCATAGCACTGTAAAGAAATATTAATTCAGTATTAATTTCTAAATCTTTAATTTCTTGATCAATAAATTGTGATTCTGAAGTATTAGATATTACTGAAAACAAATATTGATAATAAATATCTAAATTTGATTCTGACTCTATCAAGATTGAATTTAATAATTTAGCTTCAGATTGGTCATCATTTAAAATTAAACAAAATATGTCAAGCTTCTCTAAAAAGAAAAAATCTAATTTCATATTTGAATTTAATTCTTCTTTAAAGTTGCATGCTTCGTTTAATTGAAAGGTTGATAACAAATAATTTAATTTTACTGCAGTATAAAAATTAGAATTTTTATCATTACTTAATTC
>CACMET010000028.1 GCA_902612825.1 uncultured Alphaproteobacteria bacterium | reverse complement strand
TGCATAGCATAAACTTCATCAATGTTAAATTTATCAAACAATCCTTCATCTATCATTGTCCTTGCACCAAACGTATTCTCTTCATCAGGTTGAAAAATAAAATATACTGTTCCATTAAAGTTACCTTTTTCTGATAAGTATTTTGCTGCACCTAATAACATTGTTGTGTGACCGTCATGTCCACATGCATGCATTCTGTTATCAAACTTGGACTTATAACTAAACTTATTAGTTTCATGTATAGGAAGAGCATCCATGTCAGCTCTTATTCCTATTGATTTTGAACTATTTCCTTTATTTAAAATTCCAACTACTCCAGTTCTGGCAATACCAGAATGAACTTCTATTCCAAACTCTTTTAGAAGTGTTGACACTTTTGCTGCAGCATACTCTTCTTCAAAACTTAATTGTGGGTGCATATGAAGATCATGACGCCATTCTACTAATTGGTTATGTAATGACTGAGTTTTCATAACCTACATATTATTAAATTCTTTAATCTTATTGTCTAGAGAAAGCATATAATCATAATGTGAATTCCAAAATTTTTGATCTTTTCTTTTTTCAAATTCTTCAAGACTTACACCTTGTTGCTCTACCCAAGTAAAGTAACCTAAATTAAATATTCTTTTCTTATCCATGTAAGAAAGTTCTAGCATATTATCAGTAGATATTCCTGAAAAGTGTTTTCCAAATAGTTCAGCACAAACTATTTCATCATAATTATTTTTAAAATCTGCAATGGTCTTATTTAATTCTGACATATATAAATCTGCACCATCTGTAGCAACTGTTATAATTGCGTCATCACTATTTAAATCCATATATTTAGCTAGTTTTATTGATGCCAATATATTTGCTATTGCTGAAAAGCCAAATTCAGGAAGACGAGAAACAAAATCAGGGTCAAAATTTTTTTTCTCAATTAAAAATTTTTTTCCTACTTCAGTATTAAAAATCATATTTAGATTATTGGTAGCTTGATCAGAAACATCAACAACAAAATCTGTATTCATTACATTATGAATAAGGGGAACATGTTTGTCACCAATTCCTTGAATGTTATGTTCGCCATACCCTCCATGAAGCAAAGTTGGGCACTCCAAAGCTTCGACAACTGCAATCTTCGTCTGTAATTTATCTTTAAGATAATCTCCAGCTGCAAGAGTACCACTTGAACCTGAAGCGCTTACATAAAATCTAGGAACTAAATTACTGCTACCTTTAACTTTAAGAAATGATTTTTCAAACGATGGACCCGTTATAGAACGATGAATACCGTAATTATAATACTCATCAAATTGATTTATGATATCATTTTGATTATTTTTTTTTAATTCATTACAAGCATCGTAAATTTCTTTAACATTACTTTCTGTACCTTTTGTCTTTATGATATTTTTTTTATCTTCAACCCAATTATTCAACCATTCAAATCTCTCATTACTCATTCCTTCAGGAAGTATTGCAATACTATTAAGACCCATTATCCGAGATATTGCTACTCCACCCCTACAATAATTTCCTGTAGAAGGCCAAACTGCTTTATGTTTTTCATAATCAAAAGTGCCATTCAATATTCTTGGAAGCAAACAACCATAAGCTGCCAAAACTTTATGAGCTGTTATTAAGGGAAAATATCGCCCCATATTTACAATTATCTTTGCCTTAACTCCTGTAAATTCTGTTGGAAGCACAATATATTCAGGCTCATTTCCAAAACCTGATTGATCTCTTTTATTAAACCAATGAACTCTAAAGAGGTTAAGAGGATTGATATCATTATTATTTATTCTTTTTAGAGAATTTTTAATATCATCATTAATAATTTGAGGGTCTTGAAGTTCACTTATACTTGGCAATACAACTCCTTTTGATTTGAAGTAATCAGACGTTTTTTTTATTATTGCTTGACTCATAAATTAAATATTGATGCCTAAATTATTTGTTTTACAAAGATTATAAGCAAATCTTGCTATTGCAGTATCTTGTACACCAGTTCCTGTCAAATCACATATCGTTATATCTTCTTTATTTTTTCTTCCCAAACTTGGATCGTTAATAATATCGCCAAGTTCATTAAATTTTTCTTTAGAAGAAATTATATTTTGTTTTAAAGCATGATGTAATTCACCCAAAACACTTGTTTGTAATTGATTGTCAGGCACATATTGATCACAATGTTTTAAGATATGAGGATCTAATTCGTTTTTTTGTTCTGCATCTGATCCCATTGCTGTTATGTGGGTTCCTTTTTTTATCCAATCAAATTCTAATAGAGGTTTTTTGCTAGGAGTCGTTGTAACAATTATTTCTGATAAACTTGCCAATTCATTACAAGAAGAAGCTACATGCAAATCTAAATCTAAATCTAAATCTAAATCTTTAAAACTTTTTATAAATTGATTTGCTTTTATTTTATCTCTTGACCAGACTATTACTTTATTAATTTTTCTAACTAACATTATTGCTTGCAGTTGTAATCTCGCTTGTATTCCAGCTCCAATAATACCAACAGAATTAGCATTTTGATTTGATAAATATTTTGTAGCTATTGCTCCTGCTATAGCTGTTCTAGTATCAGTAAGATAACCTTCATCCAATAAAACAGATTTTATAACTCCAGTCTTTGAATCTAATAAAACCATCAGTCCATTACTAGATGGCAAACCAAGTTTTGGATTATCGAAAAAACCTGAAGCGATTTTTATTGCAAAACTATCAAGACCCTCAACGTAAGCAGCTTTAACATCAGATTCACCGTGATATTTTTCAATATCAATTCTCATTATAGGTGGCATCATTACCAATCCCTTCGATAAACTTATAAAAGCCTCCTCTATTATTGGTATGAGATTTTTATTCAAATCTACATGTTGAATAATATCTTTTTTATTAAGGATAAGCATGGCTTAAAACTTTGTTAAATAGTTCCGAGTCAATATTTCCACCACAAATTAAACAAATTATATTTTTTCCTAAGTGCGATGTTAGTTTTTCTTTAACAACCATTATACTTGTTGCTGCAGCACCCTCAGATACAATTTTATGTTCTAAAAAATTTATTCTAATTCCCTCAGCTATTTTTTCTTCACTTACTAAAACAAAGTCATCAACGTATTGTTGTACAATATTAAATGTAAATTTATTATCTAAACCAATACTACCTCCTAAACAATCAGCTAAAGTTTCAGTTTCCTCTACATCAACAGGTCTACCTTCTTTTAGACTTTCATACATTGAAGGGCCTCTTTCCATAGATACCGCAATAATTTTTGTATCAGGTTTTTGAAGTTTAATAGCTTGTGCTATTCCAGATATAAGACCGCCACCAGATGTTGGTATAATTACTGTATCAACTTCAGGAAATTCAGTAAGCATTTCAAGCCCAACTGTACCTTGACCAATAATAATATCTTCATCATCAAAAGGGTGGATTAATGGGATATTTTTTTCTTTCGCAATTTGTTTAGCATACAAATCAGCTTCATCACTATTCTTTCCAATAATTTCTACTTTTGCTCCTAATTTTTCAATAGCTTCTTTTCTATATTCTGGAACCATTGAAGACATATATATTGTTGATTGAATACCCAATACCTTTGAAGCATAAGCAACGCCTTTGCCATGATTGCCTGTAGAAACTGCGATGACTCCTTTGCTTTTGTCATCTTCACTTAAAGAAAGAAGCTTATTAACCGCGCCTCTTAACTTGAATGAACCAGTGATTTGAAAATTTTCTAACTTTAGTTTTACTTTATTACTTTTTGATAAGAAATTAGAATTAATTAATGGTGTATAATTAACATAAGGTAAAATTTTCTTATGTGCATCTTGTATTTGTTGAAGTGTAATCAATCTAAACCCTATTTAATGTAATTTAAATAGGTTACCAAAACCATCAATTTTTTGATTAATATTAGATAATCTTAATGAATCCCAAATAATAGCTTGATTACTTGAAATAATATCTGTGCTTAATTTTGACTCTAATGTTTCGATAATATCAATTACTTTTAACGCAGTACAAGAAACAAAAATACTATCAACATCTGTTAAATCAATTGAGGAAATCGTTTGCATTAAACTATCATGAGTAACTTTGGCAATTTCCGAATCATAATTTAAATTAAACGAACTAAATGATTTAATTTCAAATCCACTATCAATTAAATATTCATAAACTTTAACATTAACATCTTTTGGATAAGGGGTTAGAACAGCAATTTTTTTATTGTTAAGTAATTTAAGTGCTTTGACAGCTGCTGTAATAGGTGTCGTAATTAAAGCATCAGGTTTAGCTTTGAAAATTTCAGATCTTATTCTTTTTTCACCAATTTCAATTGTACCCGAAGTACATCCATAAGCTACAACTTGTATTTTTTCACTGGGTAATATTTGGTTTGCTGTTTCTGAAAGATGATCAGCCATCCTCATATAATTTTCATGAGTTAGAGGATTTAAAAAAGGTATCCTATTAAAAAATAGGTCAACTGGTAAATTATGGCAAATTTTTCTAAAATCTTGCTCAATGGTAAAATCAGTTGATAGTGTAATTACACCAATTCTAGAAAAGTTTGTATCATGTAAATTGGCTTTAACGTTATTTTGATTAAAAGTATCCATTATTGATTTGGAAAATAATCCTCACACTCACCCTCTCTATGAACATCAGTAGTGGCACAATGTAGGCTACCACCAAATGCATACACGTCTCTAAAAGGAACTGGAATAACCTCCAATCCAAAACTTTCCATTTGTTTAATCATTTTTTCTTCCGTTGCCTCGACGCATATAGTTTTAGGATCAATTATCAAAACATTCATTGATAACCAGATTGATGAATAACACATAGGTGGTGGACTATTATGAATGGAAGGTGCTGCCTCATGAATTTCCCATTTATTATCATCGAAAATTTTTCTTTGCTCTGATGATATTTTTCTATTCGGATTAATAATTATAACTCCTGGTTTAATAGGAGTAAAACACGCATCAATGTGAGTTGGAATTAAATCACCTGGTAAATTAATTTGATGAATTCGATGATTTGGATAATGTCTTCTTAACCAATCTAAACCGCTTAAATTTGATGTAAAATTGTTATGATAAAAGAGATCTTTTCCAAAACGTAAAATTTCTGCTGCATCAAAAAGTGGTTCTTTTTCTGTTAATATCATGTCTCTATTTTCGATTTTTTTATATCGTTCTTCTTCTGTAATACCTTCAGGAAGATAATTAGACTTATAAGATTGATTTGTTAATCTTGGTTTAGGCGCCGACTCCCATCTCATATTTTTATCTTCTGAATAATATTTTTCAAGTAGGGGTCTATAAGCAAGGTATTCAAACCATCTACATCTATAAGACATTGGCGCCTCCAGCATTTCATTTCCTACAGTAAGAATAACATCTCTAGGAGGCATACAACCAAACATACCATCATTAGACCAATCAGGTGTCTCGATACTCTGAGAAAAATCAATAGGTGTTGGTCTATCAACTTTTATATTTAGAGAACTTAAAATTTTAACAAAGTTTTCTAATTGTATATTTGCTTTATCAATTGATTCTTTTGAACGTGGTCCATGAGACCCTGCCATACCACTATCTTTACTAATTTTTGGTTCAAGCGCTGGTTCCATTGGAGGTATGTTGGCATTTTCAACTGCTCCAACTATAACATGTTTTAATGGATCCCATTCATTCCAAGAATTAACTATTGTCATTATATTTTCCTTAATTTAAAACTATGCATTATAATTAAAACATATGGAATTAAATAACAAATCACTCTTTAAACAAAAATGTTTCATAAATGGGGAATGGGTTGGCAGTTCTTCAGGTGAAACTCTTGAAGTAAATAATCCAGCATCTCTTGAAATTATTGGCAACGTCCCAAAATGCTCAGTTTCAGAAACTAAAAAAGCTGTAGATGATGCAAATACTGCTTTCCAAACTTGGAAAGAAACTACTGCTAAAGAAAGATCAGTTATTCTTAAAAAATGGGGGGAGTTGATCACAGAAAATGCAGATGATTTAGCTAAAATAATGACTATTGAGCAAGGTAAACCTCTGACTGAAGCAAAGGGCGAAATACTAATGGGTGCTTCTTATATTGAGTTCTATGCTGAAGAAGCAAAAAGAGTGTATGGTGATGTAGTTCCTGATCCAAGACCTGGAAAAAGAATTGTAATAATTAAACAACCTGTTGGTGTTGTGGGAGCAATAACTCCATGGAATTTTCCAAATTCAATGATCACAAGAAAATGTGCAGCCGCTCTAGCTGTTGGTTGTACTACTGTTGTTAAACCAGCAAGTCAAACACCCTATTCAGCATTAGCTGTAGCATTGCTTGCTAAAGAAGCTGGTTTTCCAGATGGTGTATTTAATGTAATCACTGGATCGGCAAGTGAGATTGGTAAAGAGCTAACAAGTAACCCAAT
>CACMET010000027.1 GCA_902612825.1 uncultured Alphaproteobacteria bacterium | reverse complement strand
TGGTGAGGCTGTTAGAATCATTCCCATTTCTTCGCCTTTACTGAGTATTAAGTCTCCAATTTTTTTGAATCATTTTCTGGTCTTAAATAAATTTCCCAGCCAAGTTCATTTGTAAACCCTGTTCTGCTTATAATCACTTCTTCTGAATCAATTGAAGTTTCAACCCAATCAAAATAATTAAAATTATTTTTTAATGGTATATCAACTAGTTTTTCTAAAAGTTTTAGAGATTTAGGGCCTTGTATTTGACTTACCCAAACGTTTGGATCTTTAATTTCAACATCTAAATTTTTCGAATGAGCTTTGTACCAACTATATAAATGTCCATCACCTTGTGCAAACCAAAATTTATTTTTTTCTAATCTTAATAATAATCCATCTGAAATCATTCCTCCATCATGGTAACAAGCAAATTGATAAGAACATCGTCCTATTTTTACTTTTGAAATATCTCTAGGAAATATTTGTTGAAGTAAATTTTCAGCATCCGGACCAGAGATTTCGTATGGATGCTCTCCCGTATGACGTAAAATTATTTCTTGTCTAGCTTTCCAATACATTTCATCTGCTGTAGCATGAGATAATTTTTCAAGCGTAAATCTTCCATCAGCGTAGTTAGTATATTCTGGGTTAAGTGGTAACTCTTGATATGTAAGAGGGTGTATTTTCATGGGTCTAGCCAAATCTAAAGATCTACCAGTTTCCTTAATAACTGGCTTTACAACAAATCTGTAATTACTAACTAAATCTCCCATAAAACTTATTCAACTTATCACAAAATAATGAAAAAAAAATTTTAAAATAAATTCTTAATAGCTTCAATATGTCGTGGCTTTACTTCACAGCATCCACCAACTAGAGTAACACCTTCATTTAAAGAATTTAAAACAAATTTTTTATATTTTTCTTCTCCAAATTCTTCATTTCTAGTCCCAAGTAACTCAACGGGATCAATATAATCATAATTTTCTTCAAAACCTTCTGAATTAAATTTTTCTTCATTACTAGTAGGTAGTTCTTTAAATAAATTCATTTTATAACCAAAAGGAAGCTTTTGTTTTTTAAATATAGGAATACTCAAATTAATGATTTCAGGTGATACGCAGGCTGATACTATGCCACAACAATTAAATTTTTGAATAGTTTCAAAAAGTTCATCAAGACTTTCTCCAGATGGTAATTTTCCATCATAACGTAAGTGAACACCTACAAGAACTTGTTTATTAAATTCTTTTGAAGCTTCTAAGGCAATTTTTATTTCTTTGATGGAACACAAAACATCTAAGTAAAATATATCGACGTAATCTTTTAATATCTTTGCAATTTCATGAAAATAGTTAAACATGGTTTCATCAGTTTCAAAATGTATTGGGGAATATGTAACACCTTGATTTGGCAATGAGCCTGCAACAATAACTTTTTTATCACTTTCATTTTTTGCTTTTAATGCAAGTGCTCCAGCAGATCTTATTCCAAATTCAAATTTATTAAGTAAGTTGTAATTTTTTAACAGTCTTCTTCTAACACTAAAATTTGAGGTAACTATTAATTGTGATCCTGCATTTATAAAATTCTTATGCATATCTACAACCATTTGATGATTATTTTCATTTAATAAAGCTTGTGCAGACCAAAGATCACCTTTTGTTTCTAAACCCATTTCCATTAAAGTTTGACCTGAACCTCCATCAAAGAGATATTTCTTATTTTTTAAAAACATTTTTTTGGAAGATTAGTAGAAATAGTGTGGCGCATTTAAATGCGCCACAAAGAAAATTAATATTTTATGCAAACCACCAACGTTCAGAAAGTTTGTTACCGTCACTTTCCCAGTTACCAGCAACGTCTTCACCGTGAGCAAGTTTTTTAGAACCAGCGCCAACATATTGGTTAAATGCATAAACAATAGCACCACCATCGTAGTTACAAAGTGCTTGTGCTTCCCAGTACATTGATTTTCTTTTTTCTGCATCAAGTTCTGATCTAGCAGATCTAACAAGTTCATTGAAACGAACAGTTGAATCAGTTTGAACTAGATTACCCCATGCAGCTTCGTTCCACTCAGTGTCATCTGTGAATGCAGCAGACCACATCATATCTTCTGTAGGTCTTCCACCCCAAGAACTCATACTGAAACCTTTAGTGTTCCATACGTTACTCCAGTAACCATCTTCAGGTTCTTTTTTAACTCGAAGATCGATACCGCATTCTTGAGCAGATGCTGCTATCAAGTTAGTTGCATCTGTACATCCTGCATAAGGAACCTCAGAAGTACTAATTTCAATTGGTCCACTTACTCCAGATTTTTTCCAGTGATAAGCAGCTTTATCAGCATCGAATTCTCTCTGCTCTAAAGCGCTATTGTGGTATGGGTGAGCAGTAGAGATCGGATGATCATTACCAACAGTACCATATCCAAGCATAATCTTATCAACAATTTCCTGTCTTTTGATTGCAAACTTCATTGCCATACGCACATCAAAGTTATCAAACGGTGGAACGTTCAATCTCATTGGAGCTGTATAGTGAGCGTAACCAGAAGCTGCTGTAATTTCTACACTAGGATTTCTAGTCAATAGATTAGCAGTTCTAAGATCAACACCATTCATCCAGTCAATTTCACCGTTTAATAATGCTGCTTGTCTAGTAGCAGGATCATTAATTCCGATTACTTCAACTGAATCAAAGTGTGCAACACTATCACCTTTGAAATAATTTGGATTTCTTTTTCCAAATTTTGCACCAACACCAGGATTGAATTCATCCATAATATATGGACCAGTTCCAATCGTTGATTGAGCATCAACAACTCCATCTTTTGTTGGTTTAATCATAATGTGATAGTCAGTAGTTATTGCAGGCCAATCGGCATTTGCACCTTTTAGCTTAAAAATAACTCTGTCATTTCCATCAGCAGAAACTGTTTCAATTTGAGATAAAAGTCCACCTGCTGCCGAAGCAGTATCTGGATTCATATGATACTGATAGTTGAGCACAACATCTTCTGCTGTCATTGATTTACCATTATGGAATTCAACACCTTTGCGAAGATTATATACCCATGTTTGAGCATCGTCTGATTCAATTGACTCAGCAAGCTCTCCAACAATTGTATGATCTGAATCAACAACAGTTAGACAGTTCTGATATGACCAAGCAGTAGCTTGCATAAATGAGCTCTGATAAGTTGCTGGATCAAGAGTATCAGTTGCATCTGCTGCACTATTACCCCATCTTAAATGCCCACCTTTTTTTGGTGTAGCTGCAACTGCTTTATCTGCTAATGATAATGCAATTGGTAGCGTGACCCCAGTAGCAAGGACAGACATCATGAACTGTCTTCTATCAATAAGCCCTTTTGTTAGCTTTGAAGACTGTTCTTCAATGTATTTGTCTATTTTCTTATTTTTCATTTGTCCTCCCTTATAATTGAACAAAAACCTAAGATTTTTGTTCATAATTTCTAGAAATTTAACAAAAAACAAACTTAAGTTAATATATAAAAACATATATAACGTTTTAATTCAACGTATAAATTATTAATTTTAGCTTACATGTTGACCTAATTTAGACAAAACTTTAAGAATTAAGATTGTATCTTTAAGGAGGGTAATATTAGTAGAATTCATCCAATATTTAGAACAATTTTGTTAAGGCTTAGCCTTGGTCTCGTTACAGTTTTTGCATTTTCGGTAATAATATTTAGTACATTCTCTTTTTTACCGGGAGACTTTGCCACGGAAATATTAGGTCAAAGTGCAACAAAATCTGCAGTCAAAGCCCTAAGAGCAGAATTGGGTTTAGATAAACCTCCGGTAACAAGATATTTTGATTGGTTAGGAAATGTTTTTCAAGGAGATTTTGGTAGTTCTTTCTCTGGAAGATCTAAAGTTCAAGGGGATCAAGGTGATAGGTCTAGAGAAGTTGTTGGTTTAATTGTCCCCAGATTAAAGAATACATTATTTTTAACAGGGGTTGCCGCCATGTTGGCTATTCCTCTATCTTTAATCTTAGGTATCTCAGCAGCATTATACAGAAACTCTTATTATGATAGGTCAGCAACTGGAGTTAGCTTAGTAACCGTATCTTCACCAGAATTTTTTACAGCCTATATTTTTATTCTTTTACTAGCGACACTGTTTCCAGTTTTTCCAACTATTTCTAATGTGGATGAAGCTTCAACTTTGGCTGAAAGATTTTATAGAACTGCTCTTCCAGTTTTTACTTTGACATTAATTACTATGGGTCACATGATGAGAATGACAAGGTCAGCGATAATAAATATCTTATCAAGTGAATATATTGAAATGGCAAAATTATCGGGAGCTTCTAGATACGAGGTAATTGTCAAACACGCACTTCCAAATGCTTGGGCACCTATTTCTCAAGTAATTGCAATAAACTTAGCTTATATGTTGATTGGCTCAGTTGTTGTTGAATATGTTTTTAACTATCAAGGTATTGGTAGGTTGATGGTCGGATCAGTCTATAATCGAGATTTACCCGTTGTTCAAGCTTGTGCATTAATTTTTGCATCAACATATGTAATATTAAATTTAATTGCTGACTTGATCGGAATTATTTCTAACCCAAGGTTACTATACCCAAAATGAGCGAAAATTTATCTTATTCTGCAAAAAGTGAAGTTGCAAATTTAATTAAAAGAAGAACTAGATTAGAAAGATTAAAAATTGCCTTATCAAAAGCTCCAATCTCAGCTTGGTTTGGTATGATTGTACTATTTATATATTTTTTTGCTGCAATATTTGCTCCCTTAATTGCTCCACATGGAGAAGCAGAAATATTCCCAGTAGCTTATGCTCCTTGGGGTGATGGTCATATATTTGGTACTGATCAAATTGGAAGAGATATTTTTTCTCGCATTATCTATGCTGCAAGAAATACAATTGGTATTTGTTTATTGGCTACTTTTATTGCTTTAGGAATTGGAACAGTATTTGGAATTATAGCTGCTCTGGATAGAAGGTATTTAGATCAGCTATTAAGTAGAATAGTAGACACTCTTATGGCTATACCTGTAATGATTTTTACTTTTATACTTTTATCAGTTTTTGGACCTACTAATTTTAATTTAATTGTCATTTTAGGAATTTTGGAGTCAACTAGATTTTTTAGAATATCAAGATCAGTTGCTGTTGGTCAAGTTGTTCTAGAATATGTAGAGGTCGCGAGATTAAGAGGTGAAAATTTATCATATATTATTTTCAGAGAAATACTTCCTAATATAGCTTCACCGTTGATTATTGAGTTTGGTTTAAGGTTCATATTTATAATTTTTACAATATCTAGTTTAAGTTTTTTAGGAATTGGCATTCAACCCCCTTCAGCAGATTGGGCATCAATGGTGAGGGAAAATGCAATACTTATTCAATATGCGCAATATGATATAACAGCAGGTTTAACACCATTAATTCCAGCTGCTGCAATTGCTTTGCTTTGTGTATCAATTAATTTTGTTGTTGATTGGTATCTTTACATTACTAGCGGATTAAAAGATGACGTCAAATAAATCAAAAGAACTCCTGCTTGAAATGAAAAATATCCATATTGATGGATTTTCAGATGAGAGATGGCATAAAATTTTAAAAGGTGTAGATTTGACTTTACACAGAGGAGAAATACTAGGATTAATTGGAGAGAGTGGTGCCGGAAAATCTACTATGGGTAAAGCTGCAATGGGCTATACCCAACCAGGTTGTAAGATTATAAAAGGAGAAATTAATTTTAACGGCATAGACCTCGCTAAACTAACTGAATTTGAAAAGAGAAAAATTTGGGGAACTAAAATATCTTATGTTGCTCAATCAGCAGCAGCATCTTTTAATCCTGCTCATAGATTAATGGACCAAACAATAAGTGCTGCAAATAGATTAAAGATAAATCCAGCGGATGTATTAAAAAAAGATGCGGTTCAACTTTATGAATCACTACAGCTTCCAGATGCGGAAAATATAGGAGATAGATACCCGCATCAAGTATCTGGAGGGCAACTACAAAGAATAATGACTGCAATGGCTATGTCCCCAAGACCAGAGTTAATTATATTTGATGAGCCCACAACAGCTTTAGATGTAACAACTCAAGTTGAAGTATTATCTGCAATGAGATCTATAGTAGATAAATTTAATACAGCAGCAATTTATATTACTCATGATTTAGCCGTAGTTGCGCAAATGGCTGATAGAATAAAAGTTTTGCGATACGGTGAAGAAGTTGAAGAAGCTGAAACAAGAGATATGCTATCAAACCCAAAAGAAGAATACACAAAATCTCTATGGTCAGTAAGATCACTAATCAAGCCTGAAGAAACAAATGAAGATTATATGTTGTCTATTAAAAATATTGATGCAGCATATGGCTCATC
This sequence comes from uncultured Alphaproteobacteria bacterium, assembly GCA_902612825.1. GTDB lineage: Bacteria > Pseudomonadota > Alphaproteobacteria > HIMB59 > CACPNW01. The sequence goes on along the minus strand of CACMET010000027.1, from coordinate 758 downwards.
AAAGGTCTTACACAATGTTTCTATAGATATTCCTAAAGGTAAAACAGTAGCTATAGTTGGTGAAAGTGGATCAGGAAAATCAACAACAGCAAGAGTAATTACAGGCTTACTTCCTCAATTAAAAGGAGAAATAATTTTTGATGGAAAAAAATTGTCTCCAAAACTTGAGCAAAGGTCAAAAGAAGAATTAAGAAGAATTCAAATAATTTTTCAAATGCCTGACACTGCAATGAACCCCCGTCAAACTGTTGATGAAATAATAGGAAGACCAATAGAATTTTATCAAGGTATAAAAGGGAAAGAAAGAGAAGCAAAAGTTATTGAATTATTAAAAATGATTGAGCTAGATGAAACTTTTTTAGATAGATTACCATCCGAATTATCTGGAGGTCAAAAACAGAGAATATGCATTGCAAGAGCTTTAGCGGCTAACCCAGATTTAATTATTTGTGATGAAGTGACATCAGCGCTAGATCAAATTGTTCAAGAAGGAATATTAAAATTACTCCAAAAATTACAAAAAGAGCTTGGTGTAACTTATATTTTTATTACTCATGATATAGCAACAGTTAAAGCAATCTCAGATGAAATAGTTGTTATGTATCAAGGTGAGGTAGTGGAACAGGGTTTGAAAAGTAAAATTTTAAATCCACCATATCCTGATTATACAGAACTTTTATTGTCTTCAGTCCCAGAAATGGATCCTGATTGGCTAACCAATCTTCTGAATAAAAGATCTTCCTAGTAAATCTATATTT
>CACMET010000026.1 GCA_902612825.1 uncultured Alphaproteobacteria bacterium | reverse complement strand
CTCCAACAAACACAAAAGTAATAATCATGTAAACGGAAAGTAATTGACCACGAGTTTGATTAGTTGATTTTTCATTTAACCAGCTCTCCATGATCACATAAATTCCAGCAAGGCTTAAACCAGTTAATATTCGTATAAACATCCATGAATAAGGATGCACAAATACTGAGTGTAATAGTATAGCGATAGAAGCAAGCGATGCTAAAGCGGCAAAAACTCTTATATGACCAACACGTTGTAAAAAACTTGGAATTGTTAACGCGCCAGTTAAGTATCCAACGTAATAACCAGCTATAATAAGTCCTGATGCAAAAAAACTAAAACCTTCTAAAACAGAACGAACACCGATTAGTGTTCCTTGCAAACCGTGACCAAGACTAATTAAAGCAAAGCCAAAAAAAAGGGCCCAAGTGTTTTGTAGTACCTTAAACATCTTCTAAATTTTTATTGAAATTTTAGTATTCTTCTTCGCCGTCTTCTTTAGGTTTAATACCTTCGGCTATTGGATCAATTTCTGTTTCATCTTCTAATAAAACAGTATCATCCTCAAGATTGTCTTCGTTGTTATCCAAATCCAAATTTTCGATATCAAGATCATCATCTTTTTCTTTTGGTTTTGGAGGAATAGGATTAGTTAAAGGAGCAGCATTAGTACTTCCAGGTTTTCTTCCACGTCTTGGTCTAGTCATGGTAGTAACTTCAATTTCTTTACCACACTCAGGACATTCCAGTTCCGTTCTTCCTAAGTCGTAGTATTGCTTACTACACATTGGACATATTCTTTTTAAACCCCAAGATTCTTTGTACATTTCTACTCTTCTTTTTTTATAAATATTTTACCGCAATAACCACAAACAATTTTGTTCTCATTATTGAAGGTATAATAAACTGCGGGATGTCCTAAACCATCTTCACCACCATCGCAAGAGATAGTTTCGGTTTTTGGATCTACTTCCACAATATCCTCAGTCATAAAAGTCATATAAAATTTTCGTGTAAAAAGTCTATATTTTTTCCTTATAGAATTTGAAAATAAACAACCGAAATACCACTCACTATTAAAATAGAAGGTATTATTCGAGATTTTGCATTTTTCTCGAATAAGAAAAGCATTCCAATAATTGCAGCAAACACGATGCTTATTTCTCTAATACTAGAGACATAAGCTATTTCTATAAATTGCATACTCCAAACAACAATTGCGTAACTACTTGTTGCAAAGACACCAGCAGCAATCCCCGATCTAAAAGTGTATGTTTCTCTTTTTCGTAAACCATCTTTCGAGATCAAACCAATAATTAGTAGAGGTATTCCATTAAGTGTGAAGAGCCAGTAAATATAGGAAAAACCATTTTCAGAAAGTCTAACCCCGACCCCGTCAACTAAAGTGTAAGCAGTAATTAGAATAGCCGTTGATATTGCGAGAGCAAAACCTCTGACGTTAAAAGATAAATTTTTAGAATAAGAAATTAAAAATAAACCAATACAAACAATTAATATTCCAACAAAACCAGCAACACTAATATCAGAACTTAAAAATAAAATACTAATGATCGCTACAAACAAACATGAACTTCCTCTAGAAATTGGATATATGTAAGAGAGATCACCGTACCTATATGAGTAGATAACATTTAGTCTGTAGAAGACATGAATGATTACGGTTGCAATTAAAAAATACCAAACCTCTAAAGTTGGAAATGGAACAGTAAATGTTAAAGGTAAAAAAATAGTAACTTCTAAGACAGACGTTATACCCATTAACGATAAAGGGTTCTTACTTGATTTTATTATAGCGCTCCAAACTGCATGACATAGAGCAGAAACAATAATTAGGATAAAAATAAAATTTACTGACAATGTCATCAGTAGATAAGAATTTACTTCATGCCTGTCAAAGTAATTCCTTCAATAAATCGTTTTTGTGCGATTATAAAAGCAACAATAAGGGGTACTGTTACTGTAACTATCGAAGCCATCATAGGACCAAATTCATCACTATCAATTCCACCTCTGAATTCTCTTATACCAAGTGGTGGAGTAAAGAGATCTCTATTTCCTGTTATTACCATACGAGGCCAGAAATAATCATTCCAGTGTGCAACAACTGAGAATATTGCAAAAGCAAGTAACGCTGGTATTGCAGTTGGAAGCATTACTTTCCATACGATTGCGTACTCTCCCATGCCGTCCATCCTGGCGGCATCAATTAATTCATCGGGCACAGTCATAAAAAATTGCCGCATTAAAAAAATTCCAAACACCGATATAGTCCAGGGAAGTATCAAGGCGGAATAGGTGTCAACTAATCCTGCCTGGGCCAACATAACATATAATGGAAGCGCAATTCCGTGAACTGGTATGAGCAAGCAAAATAAAACCATCGAGAAAACAAATTCTCGTCCGTAAAATCGCAACTTGGCAAGTGCATACGCGCACGGTAAGGCGACTAAAACCTGAATGATGAAGATTGATAAAGTAACAATGACACCATTCATTAAGTATCTAGGAATAGGAGCTTTTTCAAAAGCAAACCAATAGTTGTATTGATATGGCTTCATTGTACATGTTTCTTCTGAATAGCCAGTTTTAACACAAACGGGAAACGTTTGAGTTTCTTGCGCACCAATAAGACCACCAGAAATTGATTGGATTTCTTGCTGAGATTTTAATGACATTGAAACCATCATATAAAAAGGGAGCATCACTACGATTGCACCAATAATTAAGATTGCATGCTTCCAACCTTCTCCAATATATTGTTTAGCTTCCATTAATAATGAACCCTCTTCTCAATGACATATCTTTGGAAAAACGTTAACACAAGAATAAATCCAATAAAGACAACAGTGATTGCTGCACCGATACTTGTTAAGTTTTGTTGAATAGCTTTTTCAAAGATTGCATACATCATGACATACGTTGTTTTTGATGGACCACCTTTAGTAAGTATTTCGATGGTATCAAATACTTGAAACGTTCTAATTGTAGTAATAGTCACAACAAACAACGTTGTTGGACCAAGCATTGGCCATGTAACAAGTTTAAATTGCTCCCATGTAGATTTAGCCCCATCCATTTCTGCAGCTTGGTATAACTCCCTTGGTATACTTGTTAAGCCCGCTAAATATAAAACCATATTAAAACCAAAAGCCTGCCAAATTCCTATGAAACATACTGTCCAAATCGCAGTATTTTTTTGTTTTAACCAATATGGAAAATCCATGTTGTTTGCACATGCTACAGCATACCAGCTTTCTTGTGAGTCTACCCATGGCAACCAATGAAAACCAAGAATGAATTCCCTAACTCCTCCACACCCATTCGCTAAAAAACTATTTACAATTCCTAATGTTGGATGAAGAGTAAATTCCCATGCAATTGCCATTGCAAGAAGAGTTGCCATAACTGGAAGAAAAAAAATTGTTTTATATATATCAGCGCCAAACCTTAGTGAGTTTAAAAGCATAGCAGCACATAATCCAAGTACAACAGAAATTGGAACGACAACAATAACATACGTCGCTGTGGCCCAAATCATTTTGACATATGTTTTTCGATTGAACATCTTGTCATAATTTTCTAGTCCAACCCACTCGAATGTTTTGTTTCCTAAATTGTAGTCAGTAAAAGAAATACCTCCTGCAAGAAAAAGAGGAAAGATTAAAATAATTATCATCAGTATGATTGCTGGTGCAATAAACCATATGTGAGCTTTTGAATTATGCATTAGTAAATTGAACTCTCATTCCTGCTTGATTAAATAGTAATGCTTTATCTGAAACTCTTTTAATATTCACACTAGAACCGTTTGAAATTTGGTGTGTAAATTGAGGTAAGCCCCTTACAATTATTTTATTTGAACCGTCTTCAATATTTACATGAAAGAAAATATCTGAACCTAAATTTTCTCTATATGCAACTATTCCACTAAATGTATTGTCATTACTTTCATTTGTAATTTCTAAATGTTCTGGTCGAATACCAATATGTAAATCTGTATTACTTTCAGAACTTTTTCTTTTTAAATTAACGTTGAGAAAACTTACTGTCCCACTTGAGTCCGAAGTTCCTTTAAATATATTTATTTTTGGACTTCCAACAAACTGAGCCACACTTAATGAGGAAGGATTGTCATATACTTCTTGAGGTGTATCAAGTTGTAATAAATTTCCATCAATCATAACAGCCATTCTAGAAGACATAGTTAATGCTTCTGCTTGATCATGTGTAACGTACACAAAAGTAGTTTTAAGTGAATTATGAAGTTCAGATAGTTCAGAACGCATGTGAACTCTCAAAGCCGCATCTAAATTTGAAAGAGGCTCATCCATTAAAAAGGCAACAGGCTCTCTTACCATAGCACGACCAAGAGCAACTCTTTGTCTTTGACCACCTGACAATTGTCCGGGTTTTCTATCTAATAGTTCTGAAATTTTTAAAGTTTCAGAAGTTTTATTTACTAATTGATTTATAGATTCTGTTTTCTCTTTTTTGCTTGGAGAAAAATTACCAATCAAGGGTAGTCTTTCAAATGCATTATAATCTCTAAGTCTTAATGGAGTTTCTAAATTTCTTCTTACTGTGAGATGAGGATAAAGAGCATATGATTGGAATACCATTGCCAAATCTCTTTCACTGGCTCTAACTCTATTTACATTTTTATTATCTATTAATACATCACCCGAAGTTTGTTGTTCCAATCCTGCGATTATTCTAAGTAATGTAGATTTACCACAACCAGATGGACCAACTAATGTTAAGAATTCTCCATCATTTATATCAACATTCAAATTATTAAGTACTTGTGTAGACCCAAATGACTTTGAAATATTTTTAAGTGATATAGTCCCCACTCATTCCCCCTCTATGTTAACTTTAATCTACAAAATTTTATTAAATTTGAGAATATTTTAAATCTATTTATTTCAGTTTTATTTCAATTTTATTAACAAATATTCAAATTATCATTGAGTTTAACTAGCAGATAACTATAAATTCTTATTTTTAATAATATATATTAGATGAAATTGTGTCCGATAACTTAGAAATTAATAAAAGAGAATATCCAAGTAATTTTTCAAAAACTGCTATTGTGATTTGCCTTGATGGCAGTCAAAAAGAGTATCTCGAAGAAGCATCAAAATCAAATCTTACACCAAACCTTGATAAATTAATTGCAAGTGGTGAAAACCTACTAGTACACAGCGCTATTCCAAGTTTTACAAATCCAAATAATATTTCGATTGTAACAGGCCAACCAAGTTCTGTTCACGGTATATGCGGGAACTTCTTTTATACACCCGAGACCGGTGAAGAAGTAATGATGAATGACCCAAAATATATGCGAGCACCAACTATTTTTGAAAAATTTTATAATTCTGGTTCTAAAATTGCTCTGGTTACTGCAAAAGATAAGCTGAGAACACTTTTAGGAAATGGATTAAGTTTTGATGATGAGAGAGCTATTTGTTTTTCTGCTGAAAAATCTGATCAAGCAACAAAAGATCTCAATGGTATAGATAATGTAAACGATTGGTTAGGGATGCCAGTGCCAGAAGTATACTCTGAAGGACTTTCTGAATTTGTAATGGCTGCAGGTGTAAAGCTTCTTGAAGAGTTCAAACCAAATATCATGTATTTATCGACTACGGATTATATTCAACACAAATATGCGCCAGGAAATGAAACAGCAAATAAATTTTATGCAATGTTTGATAAATATATTGGTCTTTTAAATAAGGAGAATGTTTCTATAATCATCACAGCAGATCACGGTATGAAACCAAAATCAAAAGAAGATGGTTCACCTAATGCAATATTTTTACAAGATTATTTAGATAAAAAATTTGAACCAAACATGGCTAAAGTTATTCTACCAATTACAGATCCATATGTTGTGCATCATGGTTCACTTGGTTCTTTTGCAACAATTTATTTAGAAGACAAGAGCAAGGTAGATTCAGTTGTAAATGCTATAAAAGAAATAAAAGATATAGAAGTTGTTTTAACAAAAGACGAAGGATGCTCTACTTATAATTTACCTCCAGATAGAATGGGGGATATTATATGTATGTCTTCAGAATTTATGACTATTGGTTCATCAGAAGATAAACACAATCTTTCTGGATTAAATGAACCTTTACGTTCACACGGTGGACTTCATGAAAGAGAAGTGCCATTCATATCAAATTTAAAATTACAAAATTTAGATACTAACAAACAATTATATAACTATGATGCATTTTACTATGCAATTAACGGAGCCCTATGATGCACAAAAAAATGATTAATGAAGCAATGCGTATTGCTGGAGAAAAAGTTACTTCAGATAAAACAATAAATGTTGAGTACCCTTTTACAGGTGAAGTAATCGGAACTGTTCCTGCCGGTACTGCAGAGCATGCAAGAAAGGCTTTAGATATTGCTGCAAATTACCAACCTAAACTTACAAGATACGAGAGACAAAAAATTCTTCAAACTGCTGCAGAAGTACTTGTTAAAAGAAAAGAAGAAATTTCTGATATTATTACTTTAGAACTTGGTATTTCAAAACAAGATTCTCTATACGAAGTAGGAAGAGCTTTTGATGTCTTTTCATTAACGGCTCAACTTTGTATTCTTGATGATGGAGAAATATTTTCTTGTGATTTAACTCCACATGGAAAAGCGAGAAAAATATTTACCATAAGAGAACCTTTAACGGCAATTTCAGCAATCACTCCATTTAATCACCCTTTGAATATGGTAGCGCATAAAATTGCTCCTTCAATTGCAACTAATAATTGTACAGTATGTAAGCAGACAGAATTAACACCTTTAACAGCAATGGTACTCGCTGATGTTTTATATGAAGCAGGTCTGCCTCCAGAAATGTTTTCAGTTGTAACTGGATGGCCTCAAGATATCGGATCAGAAATGATCAAGAATCCAAATATTGATCTCATTACTTTTACAGGTAGTGTAGGTGTAGGAAAATTAATTGCTGAACAAGCTGGATACAAAAGAACAGTTCTTGAGCTAGGTGGTAATGATCCATTAATTGTTTTAAATGACTTAGATGGTGATGATCTTAAAAAAGCTGTTGAGCTAGCTGTTACGGGAGCAACGAAAAATTCTGGTCAACGTTGTACAGCTGTTAAAAGAATACTGGTTCAAGAATCTATTGCAGATCAATTTGTTGAAATGGCTCTTGAGCGTGCTAAGAAAATTAAATTTGGTGATCCTATGAATATGGAAACAGACTTAGGTACAGTTGTTAATGCTCAAGCTGCAGAACTTTTTGATAAAAGAGTTTCTATGGCTGAAGAAGACGGCGCAAAAATTTTATATCACCCTGGAAGAAAGGGTGCTTTGTTACCTCCAATAGTTGTAGATCATGTTGATCCTAAAAGTGAATTAGTTTTAGAAGAAACATTTGGTCCAGTTATCCCAATCATTCGTGTGCCTAATGACGATGAAGCTGTAATGAAAATATCTAATTCAACCGCATTCGGATTATCATCTGGTGTATGTACAAATAACTTCATGCGAGCAAAAAAATATATTCAAGGTTTAAATGTTGGTACGGTAAATATTTGGGAAGTTCCAGGCTATAGAATTGAAATGTCTCCTTTTGGAGGAATTAAAGATTCAGGTCTTGGTTACAAAGAGGGTGTTATTGAAGCAATGAAAAGTTTTACTAATGTAAAAACCTTTTCGCTACCTTGGTAAATAAACCAGTTTTTCTCTAATTTTTCTTCATTGCTGTGGAAAAATAAGCTTATTTTTTAGTAATATTTTCGTAATAAAATTGTAACCCTTTGGGGCTACATGTTAGATTAAATTATTATATTCAATCGGGAGGATTAAATGAAAAAATTAATTACAGGATTGGCAGCCGTATTAGCTTTCGGTTTTTATGGTTCTGTTAATTCAGCTAAGTCTATTGAAATAGAAGTAGCTTATCCTTATTCAGGATTATTCGATGTAACTTTTCAAGCTATTATGCCAGAGTTTGAAAAAGCACATCCAGATATTCAAGTTAAATTTAGAGCAACTTATGAAAACTATGAGGATGCAACTGCAACAATCTTCAGAGAGTCTACTTCAGGTAATTTACCAGATGTAACAATGCAAGGTCTTAACAGACAAG
>CACMET010000025.1 GCA_902612825.1 uncultured Alphaproteobacteria bacterium | reverse complement strand
TTCCTAGATGTGATGTAGTTGGTATTTCAGGCATTTCTGCAGGGTTAGCAGGTTTGATTGCTGCTCAAAAAATAATTAATTTCTATTTAAATTTAAAGGATGAAACTAATATAATGACATTTTCTGATGGAAAAAAATTAAGCATTGATAATATTGTTATTAAAAGTAAACATGATTGTTATTTAAAATCAGTTTAAGTTAATTGATAAATACATAAAAAAAGTTTAATTAAAATTATGAAACAAAATTCATTTACCTACGATCAATTAATTGATTGTGCAAAAGGTGTTCTTTTTGGAAAAGGGAATGCACAACTTCCAATGCCTCCTATGTTAATGTTTGATAGAATTACTTCAATAAATGAAAATGGAGGATTATTCGCTAAAGGTGAGGTTATTGCGGAATTAGATATTAAAGAAGACTTATGGTTTTTTGAATGTCATTTTAAAGATGATCCGGTGATGCCGGGTTGTTTAGGTTTGGATGCTATGTGGCAATTACTCGGTTTTTATTTAGGATGGCTTGGTCAACCAGGAAAGGGTAGAGCTTTAGGAGTTGGTGAAGTTAAATTTACTGGTCAGGTATTACAAAAAGTCAAAAAAGTAACTTATCATATATCTCTTAAAAGACTGATACTAAGAAAATTGATTTTAGGAGTTGGAGATGGTGTTTTAAAAGCTGATGGTGAAACAATTTATGAAGCTAAAGATATGAAAGTCGGTTTATTTTCACCTGAGAAATAAGTAATGAATAGAGTAGTAGTAACAGGTTTAGGTATAGTATCATGTATTGGTAATAATCAATCGGATGTTATAGACAGTCTTAAAAATTTGAAATCTGGGATAACAAGTGCAGAAGAGTATAATGAGTTTTCTTTTAGAAGTCTTGTACACGGTAAACCAAATATAGATATTAGTAACGAAATTGATAGAAGATTACTAAGGTTTATGGGTGATGGGGCTGCCTACAATTATATTGCGATGAAAGATGCTATAGACGACTCAGGGCTGGAGGATAGTGATATTTCAAATGAAATGACTGGTATAATTGTTGGTTCAGGTGGTCCATCTACACAAAATTTATTTAAGTCTTCTGAAATTGGGAAGAATTCGGGTTCAAAAAAAATTGGACCATTTATGGTGCCAAGAGCAATGTCTAGTACAAATTCTGCAACTCTTGCGACTCCTTTTAAAATTAAAGGAGTTAACTATTCAATTACTTCAGCATGTTCTACAAGTTCACATTGTATTGGTAATGCGTACGAATTAATTCAGATGGGAAAACAAAATATTGTTTTTGCTGGAGGGGGTGAAGAGCTCCATTGGACTTTATCAATTTTATTTGATGCAATGGGTGCTTTGTCATCAAAATATAATTCTACTCCAAACATATCTTCAAGGGCATATGATGCAGATAGAGATGGATTTGTAATTGCTGGTGGGGGTGGAACTTTAGTACTTGAAGAATTAGAGCATGCAAAAGCTAGAGGTGCTAAAATATATGGTGAAATAACAGGATATGGAGCAACCTCAGATGGATACGATATGGTACAGCCTTCTGGAGAAGGAGCAGAAAGATGCATGAAGCAAGCACTAAAAAATATTGATGGTAAAATTGATTATATAAATACACATGGTACTAGCACTCCAATAGGAGATGTAAAAGAATTGGAAGCAATCAAAAATGTTTTTGGTTCCAATATTCCTAAAATGAGCTCAACAAAATCTTTGACTGGTCATTCTTTAGGAGCAACTGGTGTGCATGAAGCAATTTATAGTTTATTGATGATGAAAAATAATTTTATTAGTGGTTCTGCTAATATTGAAAATCTTGATGATAGTGCCAAAGATTGTAATATTCTTTTAAAAACAGAAAATGATGTTGAAATTGAGCAAGTTATGTCGAATAGTTTTGGTTTTGGCGGAACAAATGCAACATTAGTATTTTCAAAATATCATGCTTAAAAATAAAAAAGGTTTAGTATTTGGTATTGCAAATAATCATTCAATTGCATGGGGAATAGCAAAGCAACTAGCTGAAAATGGTGCTGAAATAGCCATTGGTTATCAGAATGAAATATTATTGAAGAGAGTGAAACCGCTTTCTGAAGAAATTAATTCAAAAATATTAATAGAATGTGATTTTAATAATGATGACTCAATAAACAAATCTGTAGAAATTATAAAAAAAGAATGGGGCACAATTGATTTTATAATTCATGCTGTTGCATTTGCAGATAAGTCAGAGTTAAATGGTAGATATGTTGATACTACAAAGGATAATTTTATTAATTGTTTGGAAATATCATGTTTTTCTTTAACTAGTCTTGCAAGAAATTTTGAACCTATAATGAATAATGGAGGAAGTATTCTCACCCTTACTTTTTATGGATCAAATAAAGTAATACCAAATTACAATTTAATGGGAATTGCAAAAGCTGCTTTAGAAACAAGTGTAAAATACTTAAGTGTGGATTTAGGCACAAATAATATTCGTGTTAATGCAATCTCAGCTGGACCTATGAGAACAATTGCTGGTGCAGCAATAAATAATGCTAGGGAGGTGTTTAAATTTACAGAAGAACATTCAGCATTGAAACGAAATGCAAAACTAGATGAAATTGGTAAATCTGCTTTATACTTTGTTAGTGATTTATCTTCTGCAGTTACTGGTGAAGTACATTATGTTGACTGTGGTTATAATATTATTGGAATGCCCAATAAGTTCTAAAATTTTCCCAATAAACCTAAAGGATTATCTACAAAAATACTATCAACACCTAAGGAGAAAATATCATTAGCACTAGATAAATTTATATTTTTATCTGAATAAACAGTTATTGCCATATTAATTTCTTTAATTTTTTTTATAATATCAGCATTAACAAGATCTATATTTAATCCACAAATTTTTAAATCATGATTAATTGATATACTAATCAAATCATCAATATTATATTCTTTAAAATCATCTAATAAAAAACTACGTATAGATTGGGGGTGAAGTTTTGAAATTTCTAAAATAGAAATCATATCAAATGAGGAGAAAAAAATATCTATTTGATTAATATTTTTTATAATTTTATATATTTGATAAACATTTTCTTTTTCAAATTTTTTATTGGGTTTTAATTCGATATTTAGATTACCATTATAATTAGTACACAAACTAAGAATATCTTCTAACTTTGGAACAAAAATATTTGTATTTTCTTTATAAAAAAATTTTCCCGCATCAAGTTTTTTTATGTTCTCATAATCATAATCAATTGCATGCCCACTTCCATTAGTAGTTCTATCAAGTGTGTCATCATGTAATAAAATTGGAACTCTGTCTTTAGATAACTTAACATCTATTTCTACAAAACTTAAACCTAAATCGAATGCCTTTAAGATAGATTCTAAAGTGTTTTCTGGACACAGATCTTTTACACCTCTGTGCCCAATTAATTTAGGTAATTTAAGCGTTTTCTTCTGCGTCAACTGCTTTCATAGAAAGTTTTATTTTTCCTCTTGAGTCGATATCCAATACTTTTACTTTAACGATATCTCCTTCACTAATAACATCTTCAACTTTCTCTACTCTTTCATTTTTTAATTGACTAATATGTACAAGACCATCTGTAGATCCCATGAAATTAACAAAAGCACCAAAGTCCATTATCTTTATAACTTTACCATCATAAATTTTACCAATCTCTGGCTCTTCGACAATACCTTTGATCCATTCTAAAGCATCATTCCCAGACTTTTGATCTACAGCTGCAATACTCACTAAACCTTCATCATTGATTTCAATCTTAGCTCCTGTTGTTTCAGATATTTCTCTAATAACTGCTCCTCCTTTACCAATAACTTCTCTAATTTTATCTTTGTTTATTTGTAGATTAGTTATTGTTGGCGCGTATTGAGAAATCGATTGATTAGGTTTATCAATTGCTTTAGCCATTTCACCAAGTATATGGAAGCGTCCATCTTTAGCTTGCGCTAATGCTTCTTCCATAATTTCAGCTGTTATACTAGTTATTTTAATATCCATTTGTAATGAAGTTATTCCTTCAGAAGTTCCTGCAACTTTAAAATCCATATCACCAAGATGATCTTCATCACCAAGTATGTCTGATAATATCACATATTTATCATTCTCTTTAATTAAGCCCATAGCGATACCTGCTACTGGTCTTTCTAAAGGCACTCCTGCATCCATTAAAGACATTGAGGTACCACAAACAGTAGCCATAGAGCTAGACCCATTAGATTCTGTAATTTCAGATACAACTCTATAAGTGTAAGGAAACTTTTCTTTTGAAGGTAACATTGGGTGAATAGCTCTCCAGGCTAATTTTCCATGTCCTATTTCTCTTCTACTGGTAGAACCTATTCTTCCAACTTCTCCAACAGAGTAAGGTGGAAAATTGTAATGAAGCATAAAATTCTCTGTATATTCACCATCAATTGCATCTATTCTTTGCTCGTCTTGTCCAGTTCCCAAAGTTGAAACCACAAGAGCTTGTGTTTCTCCTCTCGTAAATAATGCAGACCCGTGAGTTCTTTCTAAAACTCCAGTTTCACACAGAATTGGACGGACTGTTTTTGTATCTCTTCCATCAATTCTAATACCAGTATTAATTAATTCTCCTCTAACTATATCTTTTTCTACATTTTTTATTGCATCTGAAACCAATACTGGTGAGAGTGTTTCACTTACAAATTTTTCAGAAATTTCATTTCGTAACGAAGATAATTTTTCTGATCTTTTTTGTTTTTCTGTTATTTTATAAGCATCTATAAAATCTTTACCAAAGTCTTCGTTGATCTTAGATGGTAGATTTTTAATTTCTTCATCTTTTTCTTTAAGTTCCCAAGGTTCTTTTGCCGCTTTTTTAGCTAAGGAAATTATTGCTTCAATAACTGTTTTATAATTTTCTTGACCTAGAACTACTGCTTCTAGCATTTGTTTTTCTGAAAGCTCGTGAGCTTCAGACTCGATCATTAGTACGCCTTCCTTAGTCCCTGCCAATACTAATTCTAGTTTAGAATTTAATAATTGACTCTTACTCGGGTTAACAACAAACTCATCTTCTATAAAACCAATCTTAATAGCTCCGAGTGGGCCTAAAAATGGCAAACCAGATAAAGTTAATGCAGCACTTGCTGCTACCATTGCTACAACATCTGAGTCATTTTCTTGATCATGTGATAATACAGTACAAGTAACTTGGGTCTCATTTTTAAAATCTTTATGAAATAAAGGTCTAACTGGCCTATCAATTAATCGAGAAACTAATGTTTCTTTTTCAGTTGGTCTAGCCTCTCTTTTAAAAAAACCACCAGGTATTTTTCCTACAGAATAATATTTTTCTTGATAATTTACTGTTAAGGGGAAAAAATCCATATCAGGATTTGCTTCTTTAGCAGCAACTACATTACACATAACTGTCGTACTACCATAAGTGGCTATAACTGTTGAATCAGCTTGTCTTGCTATTTTTCCAGTTTCTAATTTAAGTGTTCTTCCAGCCCATTCAATTTCTACATTTTTCACATCAAACATAATTTTTATTTATCCTCTTTTTTTAACCTCTAATATTTAATTTTTTTATTAAATCTGAATATTCAGATTTATTTTTTTTTGATAAGTAGTTTAATAGTTTTTTTCTTTTATTAACTAATGATACTAGTCCTCTTTTTGAATGATTATCTTTATTGTGAGTCTTAAAATGTTCAGTTAAATTTTTTATTCTTTCTGTTAAAACTGCTATCTGAACGCCTGCTGATCCAGTATCTTTTTCATTTTTAGAATATTCATCAATAAGACTTTTTTTATTTTCTTTTGTTATCGACATCGGATCTCCTATATTAATATTTTATTTGGTTTAAACAAATTACCATCTAATTTGCCTATTGAGACAATGTCTCCTTTCTTAAATAAAAAAATATTTTTCTTATCTAAGTTTATTGACGAAGGATTTATAATCTTTCTTTCATCAATTTTAATAGATCTTCCAAAAGATAAATTTTCAATATCTAATTTTTCTTCAATTTCATAAGCCAAGATGTCGTCCAGCATAGAAATTGTAGTGGAGATACAATTAATTTCTTCGTGCATTTGTCCTATTTTTAGAAGATCGTCCAGTAAAATCGAATTTTTTTCACTGAATTTACCTACTTTTGACCTTTTCAATGAAGAAATGTGTCCATATGTTTTAAGATCTATAGCTAAATCACGAGCTAGACTTCTAACATAAAAGCCCTGCCCGCATAAAATTTTAAATGACGTTTTGTTAATACTGTGATCAGTAATACACAGATCTTCGATAAAAACTTTTTTTGGTTGAATCGTAAATTTTTTATTTTCTCTAAATAATTTATAAGCTCTTTTACCATTAATTTTAACTGCTGAAACTTTTGGAGGTATCTGACTTATAAAACCAATATAATTAATAATTTTTTTTTCTATTTCTTTTCTTTTAGGGAGGTAACTTGATTCAAATAAAATCTCACCCTCTGCATCATCTGTTGTTGTTTGAATGCCCCAAGTTACTGTAAACTCATATTCTTTGTTCATATTGCTAATATATGGAATTAGTTTTGTTGCTTTTCCTATAGCTATTGGTAACACACCTTCTGCCATAGGATCTAAAGTACCCGCATGACCAATTTTATTAATTGAAAATTTTTTTTTTATTGAATTAATGGCTTTAAAAGATGTAATATTTTTGGGTTTGTATAAATTTATCCAACCTTGTTTTGAAATCATTACTTAATATCTCTTAAGACATTTTTATTTAATAAAAGGTTTTCAATTTTTTCTGCTTCATCAAAGGTATCATCTAAATAAAAAGAAAGTTTTGGCGTGAATTTTGAATTGATTTTTGCCTTTGATAGAAATTTTTGAAAAATATATTTTCTATCTTTTAAAACTTCTAAAATTTGTATTTTGTCCTTACCACCAAGGGGCATGAAATATACATTTGCTATCTTTAAGTCCTTGGACATTCTGACAAATGAAATTGTGATGGATGAAGAGTTAATATTTTCGTCAAAAAAATCTTCTTTTAATAAACAATCACTTAGTAATGACCTTATTAGTTCACCAAATCTAATTTGCCTCTGCGTATCCATTGTAAAAAAACATTATAATTTTCTACTTGTAGAAACTTCTTCAAATGTTTCGATAATATCACCGACTTTAATATCACTATAATTATCTAGCATCACACCGCACTCAAAACCTGACTTAACTTCAGATACTTCTTCTTTAAATCTTTTTAGACTACTAATTTGACCTTTATGAATTACAATATTATCTCTTAGAATTCTAATCTGTGATTTTCTAGAAATAAGACCATCCTTAACCATACAACCTGCGATATTTCCTACTTTGGAAATATTAAATACCTCTCTAATTTCAACATTACCTGTAATATTTTCTGAAATATCAGGTTTCAGTAAGCCAGTTAGAAGATTTTTTACATCGTCAATAAGTTCATAAATAATTGAATAATATTTTATATCTACACCATCTCTTTTTGCTATATCTCTTGCATGAGGTAGTGCTCTAACATTAAAACCAACAATAAAACCTTTTCCTGAACCAGCTAAAGTGACATCACTCTCAGTAATTGCACCAACACCTTTATAAATAACATTGACCTTAACTTCATCAGTTGAAAGTTTAGTTATGGAATTTTCAATTGCTTCTGCAGAACCTTGAACATCAGTTTTAATTACTACTGGAAGACTTGTTGCTTCACCTTTATTAATCTGGGCAAACATCTCTTCAACATTTGATTTAGCCACTGTATTTTTTTGAATTTGTAGTTTACTTGATCTAAATTCTGCAATTTTACGGGCAATACCTTCGTTTTCAACAACAATAAAATCATCACCAGCTAATGGATTAGAGTCAAATCCCAGAACTTCAACTGGTACTGAAGGTTCAGCTTGTTTTATATTGTTACCTTTGTCATCAATAAGAGCTTTAACTTTCCCCCACTCAGATCCTGATACAAAAATATCACTTACTTTTAATGTTCCTTTTTGTACTAGGATAGTTGCAACTGAACCTCTGCCTTTTTC
This sequence comes from uncultured Alphaproteobacteria bacterium, assembly GCA_902612825.1. Classification (GTDB taxonomy): domain Bacteria; phylum Pseudomonadota; class Alphaproteobacteria; order HIMB59; genus CACPNW01. The sequence continues at coordinate 3,388 of CACMET010000025.1, read as the reverse complement.
TAGTTTAGATTCAATTACAGATCCTCTAGCTTTTCTATCAGGATTAGCTTTGAGATTAAGCAGGTCTGCTTGTAAATGAATCGCCTCTTCTAATTTATCTAAATTTGTTCCTTTAGTTGCTGAAACTTCAATATCTAAAACTTCACCGCTTAGTTTTTCAACAATTACTTCATGACTAAGTAATTCATTTCTAACTTTATCTGGGTCTGCTCCTGGTAGATCAATTTTGTTAATAGCAACTATTATTGGAACCTCAGCAGATTTTGCATGAGCAATAGATTCAATTGTTTGTGGTTTAATTCCATCATCAGCTGCCACAACAAGTATAACTATATCAGTAGTCTTAGATCCCCTAGCTCGCATATTTGAAAAGGCGGCATGACCTGGAGTATCAATAAATGTAATTTTTTTATTATTATTATTTATTTGATAAGCACCGATATGCTGAGTAATACCACCAGCCTCGCCAGATACTACACTACTATCTCTAAATGCATCCAGTAAAGAGGTTTTCCCATGATCAACATGGCCCATGATTGTCACCACAGGAGCTCTTTTAACAAGACTATCTTCGTGGTCTTCAATATCTTTGATATCATTTAATACATCGTCATCTTTAAACACAGTTACTTTATGGCCTAATTCTTCTGCAACTAGTTGGGCTGTATCAGATTCCAATGATTGAGTAGCATTTGCCATAACACCCATTTTCATTAGAACTTTAACTACATCAGCAGTTTTTTCTGCCATTCTATTGGCTAAATCTTGAACAGTAATAAAATCAGGAATGGAAATTTCTCTAGAAATTTTGCTCTCATCTGATTCGTTTGCAGATTTTAGTTTTTCTTTTTCTCTGGCTCTCTTTATTTTAGCTAAGCTCGGAAATTTATCAAATTCTTGTTCTTCTTGTTCTAGTATTTTTTTAGCATCAGATTTACTAAAATCATCTTCAAGTGGTCTAAGAGTTGATTTTTTTTGTTGGGTTTTTTTATCTACAGTTTTTTTATTTTTATTATCAAAATTTCTAGTTTTATTAGGTGAGGAAAAGTTTGGTTGTGGTGATGAATTAATTCCTGGTCTAGGTGATCTTAGGCTTGATGATCCTCTGAAATTAGATTGGGTTGTAGATGAACTTTTCTGTTGATTATTTTTATTTTTAAAAACAATTTGTATTGTTTTTTTACTACCACTAGTTCTTGCTTTATCACCTGCTGGACCAAGATTTTTTCTAATTTGTAATCTCCCTGATGAAGATAGTTTTAATGGCTTTTTTTTATTACCTTTATCTTTATCCAATTTTAATCCTTATTTTGTTCTTCAGACCAGAAACTTCTTGCTTCCATTATCATATTATTAGCTATTTCTTCATCAAGATCTAACTCTCTTAAGATACCTTCTTCTTTGTCTATAAGTTCGAATGAAGCTAAATCAGCAAAATCATTAACATTGAGAATATTTGATTTTGCTAGTTTTGCTAAAATACTATTGTTCATACCCTTTAAATTTTTTAATTTTTCATCACTAATTTTTTCTTCTATAAGTTTTTTGTTTGACTCTTCTTTATCTTGTACAAAGTTTTTAGATCTATCAATAATTTCTTGTGCTAGAGTGGTATCAAAACCCTCAATTTTTTCTAAATTTTCTAGAGTTTCAGAAGCTATCGATTCAACTGTTGTGTATCCATCAGTAACTAGCAACTGAGCTATAACATCTTCAACGTCAAGAATCTCAGCTAATAAAACACTTTTTTCTTTAAACTCTTGTTGTCTTCTTTCTGATTCTTCATCTTCAGTCAAAATATCTATTTCTAAACTAGTTAAGTTGGAGGCAAGCTTTACGTTTTGTCCTTTTCTACCAATAGCAAGACTTAACTGGTCATCAGGTATTACAACCTCAACTTTATTTTTTTCTTCATATAAAAAAATTTTACTTACCTCTGCAGGAGCAAGTGCATTAGCCAAAAAAGTGGCTTGATTATCAGACCAAGTAACGATATCTATTTTTTCTCCTTGTAATTCATTTACTACTGCTTGAACTCTTGAACCTCTCATACCAACACAAGCACCTACAGGATCAATTGTAGAATCTTCTGTAAAAACACTAATCTTAGCTCTTGACCCAGGATCTCTTGCAACACTTTTAACAACAATGACACCTTCGTATATTTCGGGTACTTCTTGAAAAAAAAGTTTAGATAAAAATTGGGGATGAGTTCTTGATAAGAAAACTTGATAACCTTTTACATCATTTTTTACTTCATAAATATAAGCTCTTACTCTGTCTCCATTCTTAAATGTTTCTCTTGGAATAAGCTCTTCTCTTTTAATTATTGCTTCACTTTTTCCTAAATCTATAATTAGATTTCCAAATTCAGTTCTTTTAACTATACCGACCGCAATTTCACCAACTTTATCTTTATATTCTTCATATTGATTCGATTTATCAGCCTCTCTTACTTTTTGAATTATTACCCCTTTTGCATTTTGTGCAGCAACTCTACCTAATTCGATTGGAGGTAATTCCTTTGTAATAAATTCTCCTAAATTGATATTTGGATTAGTTTTTTTTGCATCCTCTAAAAGAATTTGTCTAGATTGTAATTCTTCATCAACACTTTCAACGACCTCTAGATATGAATTTAATTTAATATCACCAGTAGCTCTATCTATAGAAATTCTTATGTCAATTTCTTGACCATATTTAACTCTTGCAGCTTTTTCCAATGCTTGTTCCATCGCTGAAAAAACTGAATCTTGATCGATATTTTTTTCCTGCGCTACATTAGATGCAACTTGAAGCATTTCTTCTCTAATTACATTATATTTTTTTTTAGCCATAATTATAAAAAAAAGGTGGGATAACCCACCTTAATAATACTGCGTATATAAATATTTTTAAGAATTTCAAGCTTATAATTTTCTCAAAATGAATAAAGAAGGTTTTCTTTGAGAATTAATTGCTTTTTTATAATATTTTGTCTCAATATCGAAATAATCTTTTATGCTTAAATTAATTTCAGATTGGTTAACCCAATTAAAATAGTCCTTACATTTGAAAATTGAATTTAAAATGAATCTTACATAAATAGTTGAATCTGTCGCTATATATATCTCACTATCCTCCTTCAAAATTTTATGAAGTTTTATTAAAAAATCACTAGTTATTAATCTTCTCTTAGCATGTCTATTTTTTGGCCATGGATCAGGAAAAAATATCCATACAAGGTTAAAATATTTTTTATTTGTAATTTCTAAAATGTTATAAACATTTCCATTATGCAATAAAATATTGTTTATATTATTCTTTTGAATATTTTTAAGTAAGCTAATATTTCCATCAATATATTTTTCACAAGATATGACAATTTTGTCTGGAAATTGTTTCGCAA
>CACMET010000024.1 GCA_902612825.1 uncultured Alphaproteobacteria bacterium | reverse complement strand
AGGTCCTTTCAGAATTTTATTTTCAACTCCTACGTGCCATATAGAATAAAAAAGCCCATAAATTGATGCAAACTGTATTACTAAATAAAGTAAAATTTTATTTAAATTTTTGAATAAAAATATCAAAATCAAACATATTAAAATTAAATAATATGGATGTCTTTGCTTTAAACACAATTCACATGGCTGAAGATTAAAAAAATATTCCGCAATTAATGCTGATGATATAGAGATAAGTGAAATAATAAATAAAAGTGTTGTCCAATTTCGAATTATCATAAAAATCTAATTATAAAAACACTTCCAACAAGTAAAATAAAAAACACAATAGTTAAAATATTAAAATATTTATCAATAATTAACTTAATTTTTTCACCAAAAAAATAAAGAAGTATTGCTATTAAATAAAATCTTAATCCTCGACCTATAATAGAAACAATAATAAACAAAAAAATATTTAATCCAAATACACCGCTTGCAATAGTAATAAACTTATAAGGAAAAGGAGTTATTCCAGCACCAAGAACAATCAATACACCAAATTCTTTGTAATAACTTTCAAAAATATTAAAAGAATTTTCTAAATGGTAAAAGTCTACAATGTAAATACCAACTGAATTATAAAAAAAATATCCTATTGCATATCCTAGTATTCCACCGAGAACTGAAAACAGTGTACACATAAAAGCATAAAATAAAGCCCTTGCTTTGGATGCTAACGCCATTGGTATCAAAAGTATGTCTGGTGGAATTGGAAAAAATGAGCTTTCTGCAAATGATATTAAGCTTAAATACCACTTTGCATTTTTATGTTGTGCTTTTTCTAAAGTCCAATTGTAAGTTTTTTTAAGAAAATTCATTTAATTTATTTTTTTTAATAATTTTGATTTATACTAATAATGATTTTAAATCTAAATTATCATAAAAATTACTTAGATGGAAAATATAGAGACTAAAGAATTAAATACCGCATTTTATGCAACCTTTTCACAAGGGTTCTTTGCAACATTAACCTTCAGTATGTTTATGGTAAATTCACCAATTCTTTTTGATTTGATTGATATGACAAAAATAGAATTTTCTATAGGATTTATTATTTTTGGTATTTGTAATGTAATTACAAACCAACTTACAACCCGTTTTTTACTCCCAAAAATAGGAAGCACAAATTGTTTAATAATTGCAAGATTATTATACGCATTTATTCCATTTTCTATTTTTTACTTCTCTTCCTATAATTTTTTTATTTTTGTTTCTATGTTGTGGGGTATTTCTATTGGCATACAGGCACCAAATATTTTTACGCAAGTTGCGATAATAGAAGAGAAAACAAAAAAAATCCTTAATCCAATATTTAAATCATCCTTTAATTTCGGTTTTCTTCTTGGAGCAGGAATATCTAGTTTATGTCTTGGTTTGGAAATTGACCCTGTCAATACCACTTTTATTGTAGGTTTGTTTGTTTTTATATCAACTTTGACTATGTATTTCTTTGGATTGAATATGAAATATGATGTTGTTAATAAGGATCCAAGATTTTCAATTCCAAATTATAAAATTGTCATGTTTGCATCAATTAACATGTGTATTATCGCATTTATGGGAATAATAATACAATGGTCACCTTTATGGCTCGTTACTGATCTTTCTGCGCCAATATTTTTAGTCGGTTCAATAGTTATTTTTTTCAATTTAGGTGAGATCATAAGTAATATGTTTGCGTCTAAATTAATTACAAAACTTGGTGAAGTAATTGTAGGTCCATGTTTTGCAATGGTTGGATCCACAATCTTAGTGTTAAGTATTTTTTCTCAAAATATAATTATTATTTTTATAGCAATAACACTTTTTGGAATGTTAATTTCCAATGTTATGCCCATAGTATTTAGACAGGCAGTAAAAAATTCTCAAAATCCAATTCCAGTTACTATTTCTCATGTATCAAGTATTGCTTTTGTCGGAGCAATATTTGGACCTGCTGTAGTTGGAATTTCAGCTGAAACTTTTGGTTTAACATTTAATATGTATGCATTAGGCGTAATAATGTTTTTGATTGCTTTACTAATGTTTTTTATAATGCGTGAAGATAAATTGGTAGGAGTAGAGGGAATCGAACCCACACCACCGAAGTGACCGGATTTTGAATCCGGCGCGTCTACCAGTTCCGCCATACTCCCAAGTAATTTTTTAAATATTACTTGGTTTTTAACTTAAAGTCTATGGACTTATGTCTAGAAATTAATATCGTAGAGCAACAAAAGGGTAAAATTTCAATTGGAAATTTCTTATGATTATTTATGCTAAAACAAATAAAGATATTTAAAATCTTTCTAATAAATTAATGAAAAAATATACAGAATTATTAAATCTATAATTCAAATTATTTATGCTGTAGGGCAAAAACAATACTCAATCAACAAACTCTATATCTGACCATTATAATTGTTGTTATTTATTAAAATTCTCAATAAGATCAATTTTTGTTTATTTAGGAGGGTTAATGAAGAAATTAGGTGCAATATTACTACTAACACTTTTTGTCTTTTCATGTGCAAGTCAACCTGATGATATTGGTGCTATATATGTCTCACCGGCTGCGTACTCAAGTTATGATTGTTCTCAAGTTGAAACTGCTCTGAGAACTAAAAATACAAGGTTATCACAGCTATACAGTAAATTAAAAGATGAAGCTGATGCTGATGCATGGCAGACAGGAGTAGGATTATTTTTATTTTGGCCAACACTATTTTTCCTTGAAGGAAATGATGGACCTGAAGCCGAAGAGTATAGACGCTTGAAAGGTGAAGTTACTGCACTTCAAGAAGTTGCAACTCAAAAAAAATGTGGATTTGACTAATTTAAAAATTTTAATAAATGTGTCGGATAAAGTCCGACACATATTATTTAATCTTTAATATTTTATTTGGGGCGCTTTAAATTAAATTTTGAAGATACTGTTGAATATTCAGAATAACCCATTCTAGAAATATACCGCATTGATACACTGTCTATTCTTCCATTTTGTATAAACTTATTGTTAATATAAATTCCAATAACTTCACCTATAACCATGGTAGAAAGTTTTTTAGTATTTGTTTTAAGTTTTAATGTTTTAAGTAACTTACACTCTAAGTTAACTGGACTATCATTAACAGATGGTGGTTTAACAAGTTTTGATTTTCTTTTTTTTAACTTTGCAACAACAAATTCATCTTCATTAGGTTTGTAATTTGATGAACTTATATTCATCGCATCTCTTGTATTTTTAGTTGCAAAATTAACAACAAATTCTTTTGTTGAAAGTATATTTGTAAGTGAATCCTTATAGCCACCATATGAAGATTCTCCATTTGAACAAAACATTACTTGCGGTGGTTCATCTGCAATGGCATTGAAATACGAGTAGGGAGCTACATTCGCAACTCCATTTTTACTTACAGAAGAAATCCAACCAATAGGTCTAGGAAAAATAAGAGCCTTGTATGGATCAATTTTAAATGGATGACCTTTTTTGGGTTCGTAAAACATCCTAATTCTTTGAGTATGATTTTGCGTACTCTTTTATTTTTTCTAGCATTGAATATACACCATTTCTTCTACCCGGTGTTAAGAGCGTATCTAATTCAAGAATATTTAACATATTAAAATCAGAGTTTTTTATCTCAACAGGATTTCTATCACCATAAATATCACATAAAATGGTTACCATTCCTTTTGATATAAAAGCATCAGAGTCATAATAAAAAGAAAGAATATTTTCATTTAATTTCGGAACAAGCCATACCTGTGCTTGACACCCAGAGACTTTAAAAGTTTCATCTCTATATTCTTCTGGAAATTTTTTTGCATTTTTTGCTTGGTCAATTAAAAATTTGTATTTATCCATTCCATCATCGAACAAATCTAGGCTATCTTTGTAGTAATTTATTTTTTCTTCTATTGTTTTCATGACATAAATTTTCTTAACACTTTAGCAGAATCTTCAGGCAATACATCCATTATAAAAACACCAGCCATTGTTTCTGATCCTGCTAAAATTTTTGGTTTATCCCCGTGTCGTAAGGGTGGATAAAATTCTACATGAAAATGAAAGTCACTATTATTTAATTCAGGAGATGCGTGTAAACCCATTATATATGGACATCTTTTATTAAGAAAATTATCATATCCTTTAACAACTTGCTGAATACATTTAGAAAAATCTTCAATTTGATCATCATTAAATTTCCAAGGACCTTCAATTTGATTTCTTGGTATTATCCATACCTCATAAGCATATCTAGCAAATGGCGGTACAGCAGCAACAAAATTGTCATTTTGATACACATAATATTTCTCCTCTAGCTGCTTCATAATTTTCATTAAAAAATTCTCTTTTTTAAATGCCCTTATTTCTTTTTCAATTGTAGGAGGAATAAAAGGATAAGCATAAATTTGACCATGTGGATGATGAAGAGTGACTCCGCATTCTTCACCTCTATTTTCAAAAGGTAGAATATATTTAATACCTGGTTCTTTAATCAACTCCACATATCTATCAATCCAAACTTTAGTCAATAATTCTATTCTTTCTAAAGGCATTTCAGAAATTGTATCAAGATGTTCTTGTGAATATACAACGACTTCACATTCACCTTTTGAGGGTTTACTCAAAATTTTTTCTAAATATATATTTTCACCTCTGGAATTAAAACTTGCCCAACGATTTGGAAAGACTGCAACTTCGAACTCTGAAAATGGTATTTCTGTTGGATAATTTAAATTTGCCCCTGGACAAAGTGGACAATATTCTTTTGGTGGAAATGATGTTCTATTTTTTCTCCCTGCGGAGTATGTAACCCATTCTTCTCTTGATGGATTCCATCTCATATGAGGTTTTGGAATATCTGTTATATCAAGTTGTTGACTAGGTGGTTCTATATGTTCATTATATCCATAAAGATAGAGTTCTTTGTTATCATTTCTTATGAAAATTCTTTTATGTATTTGAGGCATTAATTTTTTTTTCCCATTCAACTGATGAATTTATTATTTCTTCTAGATCATTATGCTTAGGTTTCCAGTTAATATATTTTAATATTTTAGAAGTATTTGCAATTAATTTTTCTACATCCCCTTCTCTTCTACTAGAAAATTTATATACAATTTTATTTTGATAAATTTTGTTAGCAGTATTAACAACATCTAAAACACTAAAACCCTTTCCATATCCACAATTAAATAAATTTGATTCTAACTTTTCTAACAGATATTTAGCTACTTCAACATGTATGTCTGCAAGATCTGAAACATGAATGTAATCCCTTATAGCTGTTCCATCATGTGTGTTGTAATCATTTCCAAATATTTCAATAAAATTTCTGTTACCTCCAATAACCTCTGATAGTATTTTAATTAAATGAGTTGATCTTTTTGATATTTGTCCTGTTCTTAATTTTTTATCAGCACCTGCAACATTAAAGTATCTTAAAATAATAAATTTAAAACTATCTTGGTTATCAAATAAAAATTTTTCTGTTCTTATCTTAGATTCTGCATATGGATTTTGTGGATTTAAACTTGTGTTCTCATCAATTAATTTATTATCACTTACTGAACCATACGCTGCAGCAGTTGAAGAAAATACTATTTTATTTAAACCATTTTTTTTACAGATATTAAACAGTCTGATGGAATTATAAGTATTGTTTTCAAAATATTTTTCAGGTTTTGTAACAGACTCTTCAACTTGAATAAATCCAGCAAAATGCATTAGCAAATCAAATTTATTTGATTTAATAAGATCAGAAATTACGCTTTCTTCATTTATATTACAATTTGTAAATTTGACATTTTTTGGAATAATACTTTCATTTCCAGTAGATAAGTTATCAATAATATGAACGTTATGACCAGCATCCATTAAAGAAAGTACAACATGACTACCAATGTAGCCTGCCCCACCTGTTAAAAGAACATTCATTTCTTTATTTTAAATTATTATTAAACTATTTGAACATGTATTAAAAAAAAATAGTTTTATACTAAAAAATATTGTGGTAAGCTAAATTATGGAACTAATAGATACTCACCAACATTTGATGTACCGTGATCAAGTTGGATACAGTTGGGCTAATGAATTTCCGCCAATTGATAAAGGAAATTTTACCATCGAAGATTATAAAGAACTTACAAAAGATTTTGATATCAAAGGTACATTATTTATGGAAACGGGTGTCGATGATTCTGATTACAAAAAAGAAACTAAGTTTATTAAATCAATAATGGATCAACCTAATAGCAATATTAAAGGTCTAATTGTTTCTATAAGACCAGAAGAAAAAAATGGTTTTGATGAATGGTTAGAAGAAACTATTTCAATGAATGTTTCTGGTTATAGAAGAATCTTTCATACAATGCCTAATGAAACATCACAATCATCTGTTTGCAGAGAAAACGTAAAAAAAATAGGAGCTGCAGGAAAACCTTTTGATATTTGTTACCTGCCAACACAGCTTGGAATTGCAGCAGAATTTGCTAAAGCATGTGATCAGATGGATTTAGTTTTAAATCACTGTGGAGTTCCTCCAATTGCATCTGGTGAGATGGATGAATGGGAAAAAGGAATTAGAAATCTTTCAGAAATACCAAATGTAACATGCAAACTATCTGGTATAATGGCTTATTGTGCGCCTGGAACATCGTCTTACGAAACAATTAAGCCATACGTTGATCATGTGCTAGAATGTTTTGGTCCTAATAGGATGGTATGGGGAAGTGACTGGCCCGTTGTCAATGCTGGAAAAGGGATACAAGAATGGATAAAAGTAACTCATACTATACTGGATAATCTTTCAGACGACGAAGCAAAAAAAATTGCTAGTTCTAATGCTGAAAGAATTTACAAAATCTAATTATATTTTTTTTGCTGTTGAAACTAAAATCTTAATTTTATTTCTAACAATATCAATTGGTACATGACCAAACCCACACTCACTTGTTAGTAAAATTTTTTCTTTTGGAAAATATTCTAATGCTGGCTTAATAGCATTAATAATGTCCTCCTCTGTTTCTGTATTATCAATCCTTTGATCTATTACTCCAAGCGAGACTCTACCATCAAACTTCCAATCATTAAAAACATCTAACATTGTATAATGTAAACTACAGTGCTCTAGATGAATTTCATCAACTTTTAAAATTTTAAATGCTTCAATCATATCTGTATATTTTCCAAAAAAACCTCTTTTCCTGTGAGCGTTTCCACCACATACATGCAAATTAAAATCTACATTAGGAAATTTATCAATAATTCCGTTTAGTATTTCAGCAGCCCATCTCGTTTCATTTACATTTTCTGTCCAAACGGGTTCATCAAATTGAATATAATCACATCCTTCATGAACAACTTCTTCTAGCTCTCTTGTTAATGCATTCGCATAAGCTTTTGCAAGAGCAATATCATCTGGATAAAGGTCAGGTCTTTCATTTACACTAAATCTTGCTAACATATGAGGGCCGGTTATTGTTTGCTTCACTCTGACGTTTGAAGGAGTATTATCTCTCGCAACCCTCCATTTTTTTGCCAAACCAGTTTTCAAATTTTTAATTTCATCTTTTACAACTGCGCACTCAATTCCAAACCCTTTTGATCCATGGGTCTTACTTAAATCCACCCCTTTCATTGAGCCGCCGAGTGTGAAATCTTTACGAATTTTATTTATAGCATCTACCCCATCCAGTCGTAATTGGTAGAACCAATACATATTTTCTCTATATCCTTCACCATCAGTAATTATATCTAGACCAAGATCAGACTGCTCTTTAACTGCCCATTTAATCATTTCAAAAGACTCTTCTTCTGAAACACTTGGTTTACGAAGTGTATCTTTTTGTACTTCTTTCCTTGGATAACTACCTGTGACTGTTGTAGTGTAACTCATATATCAATTACTTTCTCTTACATCTTGTATAAGACATTTAACACCTTCTTCAAAGGATCTTGGATTAAAATCAATTTCATTTCGAATTCTATCGTCATTTTGATCATCAATTAATGGCGTTGATTTTACATTTTCATCAAAATAGATTTCTGCATCTGGAATTATTTTTTTAACTGTTGCCTCTAATTGACTACCATCTAAAGTTTCAGCACCTGTATTAAAGCAAGAATAATTTAAATTTTCTTTTAATGCTAAACGAACAAGTTGTTCAGCACAATCATCTACATAAATCCAATTGTCTCTATTTTTTTTTGAAAATGGTAAATGAGCTGCTTCTCCCAAAGCAGGTTTAGCTGCAAAATCTTCGGCCCAGTTTATTGCAGTATTTTGTCTTCCATAACCAAACACAACTGATGGTCTAGTATACGCAATACTACATCCATGCTTCTTGATATATTTTTCAGCCATAAACTCATTAAGAAGTTTCATCACACCATATGTATAAAAGTGATTATTAATACCTGAGTAATCTTCTTCTGTTACGGCTCTGTTTCCAAAAAATTCTTGATGAGCACCATAAACAGTTTCGCTACTTGCAAATACTAATCGTCTAATTTTATACTTCACAATCATTTCAAATATTGAAGTAGTACCAACAATATTTATTTTACTTGCAAGTAATGGATTTTCTTCGCATATAGTTCCTATTCCATACGCTAAATTAATAACTGAATCTATTTTGTTATTTTGAAAAATATTTTCAATTTCTTTATAATTCGTAATATCTAATTTTTGATATTTTACTTTGTCTTTATTTTTCCCAATTTTTAATATGTTACTTTCAAGTTTGTCTTTATTTTTTATAATATCTAGATCTGTCACTAAAACATCAATATCTTTTTTTAGTAATTGCAAAACAACCTTAGATCCAATAAATCCTAAACCACCTGTAACTAAAACAGTCATCAATTATTCCATAAAAAAAATTTGATCCATCATAACCCAGGATTCATTGTCATCATTATTTGGGAAAGGATTAAAGCAATCTATCATTAGTTTAGTCCATTTATCTACAATTGGTATTTGTTGCATCTTTCCCATATCGCCATCAAAATCATTCCCTGTGTATTCCAGATATCCAAACATAAAATCTTCTTTTAAGAAGATACTATAATTTTGAACATTAATTTTTTTTAACTCTTCTAAAACTTCAGGCCAAACATTTGCGTGATTGTCTATATAATATTGTCTTTTCTCATCTTTCAACCTTACAGCCATTCCATATCTTTGTATAGCCATACAACCTCCTTAATTTTTCAAATTAACTTATCATAGAACTTACAATGAAATGAAACAAAATCATTAGTTATTCATAATTTTTTCTGATCTTAATTTTTATTACTGTATGATTTATTGCTTTTTTAAAAAATTTAGATAGAAATATTTTCTATGGAAAATATTAGTACAGAAGATATAGCAAATTTAAATACTGTTTGGGAGCTTCCAAAAAATAAAAAACCAATTGTAATCATTGGTGCTGGTGGAATAGTAAGCGACGCCCATTTGCCAGCATATAAAAAAGCAAACTTTCCTGTGAGAGGAATTTATGATCCTGATGTAGAAAAAGCAAAAAAATGTGCTGAAAATTACTCTATTGAAAAGATTTACTCTAGTGAAGAAGAAGCATTAGCAGAAAAAGATGTAGTTTTTGATATAGCAGTTCCTCCTCAAGTTCTATTAGGTATTGTTCAAAAGATTCCAAATAATTCTATTTGCCAATTACAAAAACCAATGGGTAATAGTATGACTCAAGCAAAAAGAATTAAAGAAATCATTAATGAAAAAAATATTATTGCATGTGTTAATCTTCAATTAAAATTTAGTCCCATGATGATTGCTTTAAGAGAAGCAATAAATAAAAAAATGTTAGGTAAGTTAACAGAATTGGAGATAAGTTTAAGCGTAGGTACCCCATGGCATCTTTGGCCTTTTTTAGAAACATTAGATAACGTAGAAGTACCGCTTCATTCAATTCATTATTTAGATTGGATACGATCAGTTCTTGGGAATCCAACTAGTGTACATTGTAAATCAATAAAACATCCTAACTTACCAAACTTAGCCGATGCTAGATCAAGTATAATTCTTCAATATGAAGATGATATCAGATGTTGTTTATCTATAAATCATACTCATGATAATTCTTTGCATGGTATGAAACACTCACATGCCTATGCAAGGGTGGAGGGGTTAGATGGTGCAGCATATATAAAATTTGGATTACTTCTTAATTATCCAAACGGCGAACCGGAAGAGATTGAAATTTCTACAAAAGGTAATGACTGGACTAAAGTAAAGAATGTAGGTACTTGGTTTCCCGACGCATTTATAGGCACTATGTCCAGCTTACAAAGATATGCATCAGGAGAAGAAGCTGAATTAACTCATTCAGTAGATAATGCTTATAATACAATGGCTTTAGTTTATGCGTGTCTTGAGTCTAATTCTCAACCTGGGACTATTGTTCACTATTAGTGTAATTTTTTTCTAAAGTTATTGTATTTTTTTCAAATAATTGCATCATAGTCTCATAAATTAACAAATATGGAGGAATGATGTTAAGATTATTTTTATCATTGATTCTTGCCGTATCTTTCTTTGGTTCATTTTCAGCAAAAGCAGAAACTGAGTTATGGGGAGATTATTCTGGTGTAACTCTAAGAGTTAAACTTATCGGCGGAGGTCAATACGAAGGCTTATACAATGAAGTAATTCCATGGTGGGAAGAAAACACAGGTGGAAAAATTGAAATCGTAACACAAAAAAATCACTTTGAATTAGATAAAGAGATTAAAAAAGATATTGCTTCAGGCAATTTAGATTTTTGTGTAGCTTCAAACCACACAAGTTTTGCATCTCAGTATGGCGATATTTACACAGACTTGAATAATATTATGCCTGCATCTGTTTTAGCTGACTACACTCCATTAATATTAGAGCACTCTACTGTTAATGGAAGATTAGTTCAAATGCCTAGACACAGTGATGTGAGTAATTTGTATTATCAAAAAAGTTTATATGAAGATGCTGATAACAAAGCTAACTTTAAAGCAAAGTACGGCTATGATTTAACACCGCCTGAAACTTGGGATCAAGTTAAGGATCAGGCTATCTTTTTCTCAAACCCACCTGATTTCTACGGAACTCAATATGTTGGTAAAGAAGAAGCGATAGCAGGTCGTTTCTATGAGCTAGTAATTGCAAATGGTGGAGCATTATTTGACGAAGATTATCGTCCAATATTCAATTCTCCTGCAGGTGTTGAAGCTCTTCAATGGTTCATTGATTTATATAATGCAAAAGCAGTTCCTGATGGTGTTTTAAACTATCTTTGGGATGACACTGGATTAGGTTTTGCAAGTGGAACAATTGCTATGAATCTTGATTGGGCAGGATGGGCAGGTTTCTTTAATGATCCAGAAAACTCAAAAGTTGCTGGAGATATTGGACTTGTACGTGCTCCAATGGGTTCTGGCGGTTTAAGAACTGGTTGGTCAGGATCACACTCTTTCTCAATGACAGAGTCATGTCCGGATAAAGAAGCAGCTGCATCTTTCTTATGGGCTTTAACAAGTAATAAAGCACAAATGATTGAAGCAAGAGGTGGACTATCACCAACTCGTCCAGCTATTTGGGATGCAATCATTGCTGAGAAGAAAGCTGAAGGTGATGAGTTTATGTTAATGGTATTTGAAACTTTTAAAATGTCATTAGCAGAAGATGCATTCACTCCACCACTAATTCCTGAGTGGATTGAATTTACTAACGCTCTATATCCAGAACTTCAAGCAGCTATTCTTGGGGACAAATCTCCTGAAGATGCGCTAGCTACTGCTTCTAAGAAAGCAACTGAAATTATGGAAGACGCTGGTTACTTCTAAAAATTAATATAATACCTAGCTCTATTAATTAGGGCTAGGTTTCCAAATCTATCATGAGAAAATTTCTAAACGGACCATGGGTTTTACTAATGCCCACTTTAATAATTCTTACTTGTGTTGTTTTATTACCTTTGCTCCTATCCTTATGGACAAGTTTTACACCTTTTAAGTTAACAAAACCCGATACTCTCTATCGTTTTGTTGGATTTAGAAATTACGAAAGACTAATTGGAGATCTTGATTTTTGGATAGCTTTTGGAAGAACAGTTTTATTTTTAGCTATTGCTCTTAATTTAGAATTAGTCTTTGGTCTTGGAATAGCACTTTTAATAAATAAAATTACCTACGGACAAAGAACATTGAGAACACTAATGATGTTTCCAATGATGTTTTCTCCAATTCTAGTAGGATTTCAATGGAAGTACATTTTTAATGACAATATAGGTTTAATGAATAATTTTTTGAGAGAGTTTGGAGTCATACAACCAATACCATGGCTTGTAGATGGCATTTTAGCAAACGTTTCAATAATGGCAGCTGAAATATGGTCAAGTACTTCAGTATTTGCTATTTTATTATTAGCAGGTTTATTGGGCATACCTAAAGATCCGATTGAGGCTGCCAAAGTTGACGGGTGCAACTCATGGCAAGTATTTAAAAATATTACATTACCTTTTTTGATGCCATTTGTATTTATTGCGATGACGATCAGATCATTAGATGTTGCAAGAGCTTATGATATTGTTCAGATGATGACCGGTGGTGGTCCTGCCAAAAGAACAGAATTACTTTGGACTTTAATTTCGAGAACTGGATACGTAGATGCTAAGATGGGAATGGCTAATGCAATGTCATATATTTCAATTTTTCTTTCAATTGCATTCACTTTTTTCTTTTTTTATAAATTAGTAGAAGCAAGGCAGAGGTTAAGTTATGAATAAAAAACAAATCAATAATATTCTAATTTGGTTTTCAGCTATTATTTTAATAATTCTAATTATGACTCCTGGTTTATGGGTAGTGCTTACAGCATTTAGACCTCAAGTAGATGTTATGGCAAAACCTGCTGTTTGGATACCGCGTAATTTAAACTTAATTCAATTTGAAACTATGCTCTTTGGTGGTTCCGAGGGATCAATGGGTAGAAGTCCAATACCTGTTCTAAGTTATTTACGAAATTCACTTATAATTTCTTTTACTAGTACATTTATAGCAGTGTTAGTGGGTACAATTGGAGGATATGGTTTTGCCAGACATAATTTTAAGCACAAAAATAAATATTTTTTATTAATCATGTTAACTAGAACAATTCCTGGCATATCTTTAAGTTTACCAATC
>CACMET010000023.1 GCA_902612825.1 uncultured Alphaproteobacteria bacterium | reverse complement strand
TTGTGCTTAATGATTATTTGAATATCAGTAAAAGTCTTGTGTCTCAAAAAGAAACTAAATTAATCAATGCTATAATTCAACAATATATAGATAAAGATGAAATCAACAAAAAATAGTTTATCTGAAAAATTAATAATTAATAAATATTTAAAAAAACTTAATTTTAAGAATAAGGGAACATTTGATTTTGAAAATGATGGAGCATATTTAGGTTTTAACAGTAAACATTACAAACTAACTGTTACGACTGATAGTATTTCTGAAGATATAGACTTTTTCTCTAATGATGATCCTAAGTCTATAGCCCAAAAAATTACAACTGTAAATTTATCTGACATTTTTGCGATGGGAGCTTTACCCCATTCCTATCTTTTAAATTTGTATTTACCAAATCATATTAATGAAAATTGGTTAAATACTTTTTCAAATCAACTAAAGAAAATACAAAATAAATATGGATTTTATCTTTTGGGAGGAGATATATCAAAATCAAATAAACTTATTGTTTCTTCAACTTTTTTTGGATCTATAAAAAAGAAATTAGAAATATTTCAAAATAAATTTAATTTATACGATGATATTTTAATAACTGGAAATATTGGTGAGTCAAAGATTGGTTTAGAAATTTTAAAAAAAAAAAATTTATCAAATATAAATTTTAATCAATATTTTATTAAAAAATATTTATATCCCGTACCTTGTAAAATTGGGCCATTGATTGCAAATCATGTTAATTCAATGAAAGATATTTCTGATGGTTTGATTGGAGATTTAACTGATATGTTAAATGATAAATATGGTGCATTAATTAATTTAAATAAAATTCCATTGAGTGTTAAAACAAAAAAAATGCTCAACAATAAAAATAATTTTAGATTAGAAGACCTTTTGAATGCTGGTGATGATTATGGGTTGATAATTATATCTAGTCAAAAAAATAGAAATAAAATTTTTACTATTGCTAATAAAAATAATATTAATGTTTCTTTGATAGGAAAAACAATAAGTGAGAAAGGAATTCATTTCGATTCACATTTAGACATTAAGAATATCAAGAAATTTGATCATTTCTCCTAAAAACTTGATTTTTTCTATAGTTTCTGACATATCAGCCAAAAATTTTAAGGAGTTTTCAATGACAACACTGCAGGTATTAATAGTTTTATGCGGTCTAGCAGCCGTACTATATGGTCTAGTAACATCTAGACAAATTTTATCACTTGGTTCTGGAAATGATAAAATGCAAGAAATTGCTAGCGCTATCCAAGAAGGTGCTAGGGCATATTTAAATCGTCAGTACATGACTATCGCTATTGTTGGTGTTGTAATTTTTGCTTTAATATGGATAGTTTTTGATTTAGCATCAGGTATTGGTTTTTTAATTGGAGCATTTTTTTCTGGTGCTGCTGGTTATGTTGGTATGAATATCTCTGTAAGATCTAATGTCAGAACAACTCATGCAGCAAGTAAAAGTCTTGCAGAAGGTTTGTCTGTATCTTTCAAAGCTGGAGCCGTAACTGGTATGTTAGTTGCTGGTTTTGCACTCCTTTCAATTGCAATTTTCTATTTTGTTTTGCATAACTCTGGTTCATTCCCTGGAAGAGAGATTGTAGCTCCTTTAGTTTCATTAGGATTTGGAGCATCATTAATTTCAATTTTTGCAAGATTAGGCGGAGGTATTTTCACTAAAGGTGCTGATGTAGGAGCGGATCTAGTTGGTAAGGTTGAAGCTGGTATTCCAGAAGATGATCCTAGAAATCCAGCTGTTATTGCAGATAATGTTGGCGATAATGTTGGTGATTGTGCAGGAATGGCAGCAGATCTTTTTGAAACTTATGTTGTAACAGTTGTAGCAACAATGGTTTTAGCTTCTATATTTTTTATAGAGAATTCCTATACAATGATGATTTTTCCTCTTGCTATCGCAGGTGTTTGCGCTTTAACAAGTATAATTGGCACATATTTTGTGAGGCTTGGTAAAAATAATAATATTATGGCTGCGCTTTATAGAGGATTTGCAGTATCTGCTATTTTATCTGCTATTTTATTATATTTTGTTACAGATTATATAGTCGGATTAAATAATGTTTTAGTTGTTGAGGGTACATCTACTCAATTTACTGGCATGTCACTCTTCATTTGCGGTTTACTTGGTTTAATTATCACAGGCTTAATAATTTGGGTAACTGAATATTATACTGGAACTAATTACAGACCCGTTCAAAGTATTGCGCAATCATCAACAACTGGTCATGGAACAAATGTTATTCAAGGTCTTGCAATTAGTTTAGAAGCAACAGCTCTTCCAGCATTAATTATTGTTGCAGGAATTATTTCTACTTATTCACTAGCTGGTTTGTTTGGTATCGCTATTGCTGTAACAACTATGTTAGCTTTAGCCGGTATGGTGGTTGCATTAGATGCATATGGACCTGTAACTGATAATGCTGGTGGTATTGCAGAAATGTCAAATTTAGATGAAAATGTTAGAAAGACAACTGATGCACTTGATGCTGTCGGAAATACTACTAAAGCAGTTACTAAAGGATATGCAATTGGATCAGCTGGACTTGGGGCACTTGTTTTATTTGCAGCTTATACTGAAGATCTTGATCACTTTGCAAAAGACGCGAGCAGCCCATTGTATGGAATTGAAGTTTCTTTTGATTTATCAAATCCTTATGTAGTCGTTGGATTGCTTTTAGGTGGATTACTCCCATTTTTATTTGGAGCTTTAAGTATGACTGCTGTCGGTAGAGCTGCTGGCTCAGTTGTATTAGAAGTAAGAAGACAATTTAAAGAAATCCCTGGTATCATGGAAGGTAAAGGCAAACCAGAGTATGGAACATGTGTAGATATTTTAACAAAGTCTGCAATTAAAGAAATGATTATACCTTCTATGCTTCCAGTTTTATCTCCAATAGTTGTATATTTTGTAATTTTATTAATTGCAGGCCAATCAGCGGCATTGTCTTGTTTAGGAGCTTTACTTTTGGGAGTGATAATAACTGGTTTGTTTGTAGCAATTAGTATGACTGCAGGAGGAGGAGCTTGGGATAATGCCAAGAAATATATAGAAGATGGAAATCATGGAGGAAAAGGCAGTGAAGCCCACAAAGCTGCTGTAACAGGCGATACAGTAGGAGATCCTTATAAAGATACAGCTGGTCCAGCTGTAAACCCTATGATTAAAATTACAAATATTGTAGCTTTATTACTTTTAGCTGCAATTTCTCTATAGATATTCTTAAGGAGTTGTTGGTATCTCTTGTTGAGTGCCAACACCTCCAAAGATTTTTTCAAGTAAACCTTTTTTTATAATTTCATTTTCTGTTTTATCATCATTAAATTTTACATCTTTAACATTTTTGATATCATATACCTTTGTTTCAATAATTGTTTCACTTTCGTCAAATTTAAAAACAAATATATAACTATATTTAATTTCTTTTTTTAAAATTGATTCCTTTTTGCTTTTTTCGGTAAAATAAAAAAATTTATTTTCAATTGGATCAACATAACTTGGGCTACCTAATTGATTTACTAATATTTCTTTGTTAAAAAAATTAATATTATCTAATTCTGCTTGATTCAAATATTTTCCAGAAAATGTTGTTTTATTTGAACAATTTGAAATTATAAAAAAAATAAATATATAAATAATTATCTTATTCATTAAATGATATTACAATACTTTAAAAAGAAAGAAAATAAAGAGCAAAATACAGCATCTGATCAATATAAAAAAATATTAATTGAAAGTAAAAAATTCTTAAATGATAATAATTTTTTTAAAGTTATAGATTACAAAACTTCTTTTGAGGTTGTATCTATCTTTTTGATTATGAATATCCGTAAAAATTTATTACTTGCTGATAGAAATAAATATTCAAAAATAAATGATGAACTTATTTCTTTGTTTATATCAGATCTTGATGAATCTCTTAGGGAAAAAGGCATTGGTGATATGTCCATTGGAAAATATGTTAAATCATATGTAAAAAAATTTTACTTCAGGCTAAAGTCTTTTCCGTCAGATAATAATCTTTATCAAAACGAGTCTTTCATTAATTATCTAAAAATGACAAATTTAATTAAAATCCAAGATTATAATTATGTTTCCAAAATATTTAATGAGAAACTTACAGAATTTATCAACTCTTCTAATTAAGTCTATTGAATTTTCCAAAAATATTGAAGAATTAGCTTGAATTAATTTTAAAAACTAATATTTGGAAAAAACATGGCTGTCCCTAAAAGAAAAACGAGTGTATCAAAAAGAAATATGAGAAGATCTCATGATTCAATCAAGAATATCAATGTAGTTTTAGACAAAGACTCGGGAGAACCAAGATTGTCACATAGAATAGATATATCTACCGGCATGTATAAGGGTCGAGAAATTCTAAAAAAGAAAACAAAAGAAAACAGTTAAAACAATGACTGGAAGGCAAGTTGTAATTGCCATAGATGCAATGGGTGGAGATAATAGTCCTTTTAAAGTTTTGAAAGGTACGGAAATATTTCTATCAAAGCAAAAAGACACAAATGTTGTTTTCTTTGGAAATAAATTATTAATCAATAATATTATTAAAAAGGCTAATTTGAATTTATTTAATTATGAAATTATAGATACTAAAGATACAATTTCAGATGAAGATAATGTTAACACTATTTTAAGATCTAAAAAAAATAGTAGCATCTACATGGGCTTAGAATATTCAAAAAATAATATAAATTCAGGCTTTGTTTCATCAGGAAGTACTGCTGCGATTATGGTTCTTTCTAGACTCCATATGGGAATGATTGAAGGTATTGATAGACCTGCAATATGCTCATTAGTACCTAATAAAAAAAGTTATTCTTTGATGCTTGATTTAGGAGCAAATGTAATTGTTAGCGGATCTAATTTATTCCAATTTGCCTTGATGGGTTTCTGTTATTTTTCAATTATTAATAAAAACACTAAACCAAAAATAGGAATATTAAATATTGGAACTGAAAATAATAAAGGCTTGGAATTTCTTCAAGAAGCTTATGATCTTATTACTTCTAGTTTCTTAAAAGATTACTTTATTGGTTTTATTGAACCTAATAGAGTAACATCTGGAGATTGTGATATAATTATTTCTGATGGCTATACTGGAAATATCATGCTTAAATCTGCTGAAGGAATTTCAAACTTTATTACTTCAAAATTAAAAGATATTTTTTCTAAATCAATCATCAATAAAATTGCATATAAATTAATAGAAAATGATTTAAGTATTTTGAAGAATGAAGTTAATCCAGATATCTATAATGGAGCTTCTTTAATAGGTTTAAATGGCATATCCGTCAAAAGCCATGGCAGTGCTAATCCAGTTGCATTTAGTTATGCATTGAAACGATGTCATAATTTTATTACAAATGATCTTAATAAAAAAATAATAAATTCAATAAAAAATATATGACAAGCAAACAAAATATTTCTAGGCTAGATATTGCTGAAGCTATGCAAAGTGATTTTGGGTTTAATAAAAAGCTATGTTTAGATATCGTTAATGATATTCTAGATATTGTTATTGAGGGTCTTAAGAGTGACAAAAAAGTAAAAATCCATAATTTTGGAACTTTCACTTTAAACAGAAAAAATAGTAGAATTGGAAGAAATCCTAAAACAAAAGAAGAATTTAATATATCAAGTAGAAATGTAATAACATTTAAAGCAAGTAAGATCTTATTAAAATATATAAATAACAAAGATAATGATCAATAAGAAATACTTAAACATATCAGAAGTTTCTAAATTGCTAGATATTAAAGAACATAAGATTAGGTATTGGGATTCTTTAGATCCAAAAACAAACAAATTTAGAATTGAAGGAATTTCTACAAAAAGCAATGGCGGAACAAGATATTTTAACAAAGAAAATATTAAAAAATTAGAAAAACTCAAAAATATTTTATATGATGGAAAAAAACCTAACTATTCAATCAAAATAGCTGACAAAATTTTATCTTCAAAGGTTAAAATCTCTTCAAATAAATTACAAAATACATCAAAACTACAAAATTTAGATGATGTCGAAAAAATTGCACAGATTCTAAATAATATGAGAATATTGTTGAAAAAAAATAATAATTAAATTTTAATTAAAAAAAAATACATATTTATCAATAGTTTATATTCATTAATTATACAAAAAATTAGAAAAAAAAAGTTATTTTTAATGTTTAATTTGTCCGTCAATTAAAATATATGAACTTCATCTTATTAGTAAGGAAACAAACTATAAGGAGTTTTTATGTTAAATAAGACTAGTCTACTAGGTATCATTGCTGCAACAATAGCTTTTATAGCTGTTCCAGCATTTGCTGCCGATACTTTCTTAGGTGAAGGTGATTTTGTAGGTATTACGTTCTGGATTGTTTCAATTGGAATGTGGGCATCTACTATTTTCTTTTTTTATGAAGGTATGAGAGTTTCTTCTAAATGGAGAACTTCAATGGTTGTTGCAGGGCTAATTACTTTCATAGCTGCTGTACATTACATGTATATGAGAGACTTTTGGGTTGCTACAGGTGAATCACCAACAGTATACAGATATATTGATTGGATACTAACTGTACCACTTCAAATGGTTGAATTCTTTTTAATTCTAGTTGCTGCCGGCGCAGCTGTATCTAGTGGTGCATTCTACAGATTGCTCATTGGTACACTTGTAATGATTGTTGGTGGATATCTTGGAGAAGCAGGTCATATCTCTGTATTACTTGGATTCATCATTGGTATGATCGGTTGGGCTGTAATCATTTGGGAAATTTTCCGAGGTGAAGCAAGTCAAGCCGCTACGACTAAAGAATCTGTAACTTCTGCATTTAATGCAATGAGATTAATTGTATTAGTTGGTTGGGCAATTTATCCTCTAGGATATGTATTCGGTTTAATGATGGGTTCGGTTGATGCTGATACTCTTAACTGGATTTACAACCTAGCAGATTTTATTAATAAAATCTTATTCGGTTTAATTATTTGGAATGCTGCTGCAAAAGACTCAGCTACTGCATAATTAAATACTTATAAAACTTTAAAAACCCTCTAATTAGAGGGTTTTTTTTATTAAATTATTGACTTAATTTTTCAATATATGTATTTGGGCACGCGATGAAAACATTCTCTCTTAAAAAAAGTGATATTAAGAAAAAGTGGGTCTTAATTGATGCTAAAGATGCAGTATTAGGAAGACTTGCTGTAATTTCTTCAAATATCCTTAGAGGAAAAAATAAGCCCGAATATACCCCTAACCAAGACTGTGGTGATAATTTAATCATAATCAACTCGGATAAAATTCATCTAAAAGGTAAAAAAGCTGACAATAAAATCTATTACAGACACACTGGATATCCAGGAGGAATAAAAGAAACAACTCCTAACAAAATGAAGGAAAAAAACAAATCTGATGAAATGCTCAAACTTGCTATAAAAAGGATGATTCCAAGAGGACCCTTAGGAAGACAACAACTATCTAACTGTAAAATATATAGAGATGAAAATCATAAGCATGAAGCTCAAAACCCTGAAATAATTGATATTGCATCAATGAATACAAAAAATAAAATTTAATTATGGAAAATCAAGAAAATTTCACTGAAAGTATTTTAGATAACAAAGATAGGGCCTACGCTACTGGAAAAAGAAAAAACTCTATTGCTAGAGTGTGGTTAAAAAGAGGTAGTGGAGAAATTAAAATAAATGGCAAGCCTTTAGATAAATACTTTTCAAGACCCGTACTACAAATGATTGTTAACCAGCCCTTAGATATAGTTAAAGCTGACAATTCATATGAAATTATGGCTTCAGTTAAAGGCGGAGGTCTTTCTGGTCAAGCTGGTGCTATAAGACATGGTATTAGTAAAGCATTAAGCTTATACGATCAGTCAAATAGACCACCTCTAAAAAAAGTTGGCTTTCTTACGAGAGATCCTAGAGTTGTTGAAAGAAAAAAAGCTGGTTTAGCAAAAGCCAGAAGAAGTTACCAATTCTCTAAGAGATAAATTTTTATGAAAAATAAGATTAAAGTAGCCGTTTTAGGCTCAACAGGCTATGTTGGAATGGAATTAGTAAAAATTCTATCAAATCATTCTCACGTAGATATAAATTTTTTAGGATCGGAAACTATTCATGACATTTTTTTAAATAATATTGATAATACAAAGGAATATAATCAACTTCCTCTTTTAAAACCAAATAATAGTTTTAATGCTGAAGATAGTGATTATGTATTCTTAGCTTTACCTCACGCAGTATCTAATAAATATGTAAAAAAATATTTTAATAAAATTAATATTATAGATTTATCAGCTGACTTTAGATTAGATAATTTTGATGTATATAAAAAAAATTATGGCAATGAACATGAATGCAAAGAGTATTTAAATAACTTTATTTATGGTCTTGTTGAAATAAATAGAGAAAAAATATTGGATTCAAAAAATATAGCGATACCAGGTTGTTACCCAACTTCTATTTTAGTACCATTAATACCTTTAATAAAAAATAAATTAATTGATCCCAAGAATATAATTATTGATTCTAAATCAGGTTATAGTGGAGCTGGAAAGAAGTTTGATTTCAATAAAATGAAATCAAAAAATGATTATAATTTTTACAATTATAATACAAATAATCACAGACATATTGCAGAAATTAAACAAGAACTTAATAAGCATAATTCAGATAATGAAGTAAAATTTTCATTTAATCCTCACATTCTTCCTAATTTTAGAGGTATGATTTCTACAATCTATTGTGATCTAAATAATGGGATTAAAAAAACTGATATTATAAATCTATTCCAGAATTTACAAAAAATAAATCCTTTCATAAAGTATATCGATAATCATGAAGTTCTTGATTTTTTTTCTATTCAAAACTCTAATTATTGTAAAATTAAAACTTTTGATCATTATAGTGAAGATAAATTGATTATAGTCAGTGCAATAGATAACTTAATCAAGGGTGCTGCTGGTCAAGCAGTACAATGTTTTAATATAGCAGAAAATATTGAAGAAACACTATCTTTAATATGATTAAATACTTTACAGCTCTCCTTCTTCCTCTTTTTATCTTTTCATGCGGATATCCTGATATTGATAATGTTCCTGATTTTAAAGACGCAAAATTAACTGATGAAGAATTATTAGATTATTGTAGTATCTCTAATACAGATAAAAAAGATATAGATAAATGTATTAATGATTATAAAAGTTAAATTTATTTATGAGTAAAATTAATATTGGTATAGCGGGATTGGGAAATGTTGGGTCAGCACTAGTTGAAACAATAGAAGAGAATAAAAATTATTTTCTTGAAAAAACTGATGTAGAATTGAACATAGTTGGAATATCTGCCAAGACAAAAAATAAAAAAAGGAATTTTAATATATCAAATTATACTTGGTATGATGATCCAAGAGAAATGTCTAAAGATGATAATTGTGATGTAATTGTTGAATTGATTGGTGAAGAAAAAGGAATTAGCTTTGAAATAATTGAAACTGCATTAAAAAATAAAAAACATGTTGTAACAGGGAATAAAGCTTTAATAGCTAATCATGGAAAAGAATTATTTGAATTAGCCAATACAAATTCACTAGCTTTATCATATGAAGCTGCTGTTGCAGGAGGAATTCCAATTATAAAAACAATAAAAAATTCTATTAGTTTAGATAGAATTAATAAAGTTTCTGGAATTTTAAATGGAACTACAAATTATATTTTAACTAAAATGCAACAAGATAATTTGTCATTTGATGAAGTTCTTAAAATTGCTAAAGATAAAGGATTTACTTCTGATCAGGAATCAAAATTAGACATTGGTGGATATGATGCAGCGCACAAGTTAACAATATTATCAACTCTATGTTTTAAATCAAATTTAAATTTTAATAATAATCATATTGAAGGAATATCAAATATTAAAATTGAAGATATTAATTTTGCTAAAAAATTAGGATATAAGATAAAGTTAATATCTGAAGCCTCCATAATTGAAGGAAAAATTTCAAACTTTACTTCACCAAAATTAGTTTCAATGGATAATCCCTTAGCAAGTGTTGATAATGCTCTTAATGCGATTAATATTGAAACTATACATCTAGAAAATTTATTTTTAGAGGGTGAAGGAGCAGGTGGGAAGCCAACCGCCAGTTCTGTCTTGTCTGATTTATATGATATATCTCAGAATGAAAAATTTGATAATTTAGGTTTTAAAATTGATAAGTTACTAAGCTTTGAAAAATATTCAGTAGAAAATATAATTAATAGTTATTACCTAAGAATAATGACAGAAGACAAACCTGGCGTTCTTTCATCAATTACTAATTATTTTAGTGATTTTGATATATCTGTTAAAAAAATACTTCAACTTCCCGAGAGTTCTGAAGCAGATAAACCTATACCTATCATAATAACTACTCATAATATTCAGAAAGAAAAATTAAGTAATGTAATTAATAAAATTGAAGGTTTAGAATTTGTAAAAGAAAAAATTACTGTTCTTGCTATTCATGATAATTAATTAATGTGAATATTGAAAAATCATTATCTGATAAATTTTGGGAAGAAAAGCAAATAGACTTTAAGCACATTCAAGCTCTTTCACAAAAAAAATCAATTTCTGAAATTTTTTCAAAACTTCTAATTTCAAGAGGTGTCTTCGAAGATAATTATGATAACTATATAAATCCCAATCTTTTAAATAATCTTCCGGATCCTTTTGAACTTAAAGATATGAAAAAAGGAATTAAAAGATGTATTGAGGCTTTAAAAAATAATGAAAAGATTGGAATAATTGCTGATTATGATGTTGATGGATCTACTTCTGCTTCAATTTTATATAAATTTTTAAATAATTTTACCAATAATATTGTTTGTAAAATTCCACATAGATTATCGGAGGGTTATGGTCCAAATGTTAGACTTATGAATGAAATGCTTAATGAAAAAATTACACTATTGTTTACACTGGATTGTGGTACATCGGCATTTAACTCTATTGATTTGCCCAATTACAATGATATTGAAGTTATAGTTATAGATCATCATTTAAGTGAATTTAAACTGCCAAAAGTTCACTCAGTAATTAATCCAAATAGATTTGATGAAAACAATGATTATAAAGACTTTGCTGCAGTAGCAGTAACTTTTCTTTTTTTAATGGGTTTAAGAAAGCAAATTAGAGAATTAAAATTATTTTCAAATATAAAAGAACCAAATTTGATGTCATATTTAGACTTAGTTGCTGTTGGAACAATTTGCGATATTGTTAATATTAACAATTACAATAGATCAATTGTCAGTAAAGGTTTGGAGCTTATTAGAAGTCGAAAAAATAAATCAATAACTAAAATATTAGATAACTCTAATATCAATCATGAACCTTTAGCTAAAGATATTGGTTTTATTTTAGGGCCACAAATTAATGCTGCGAGTAGAATTGATGACTCTTCTTTATCCTCTAGACTTCTGATATCTAATGATGATTCTGAAATAGAAACTATTTCTAGAAAACTATTTTTAATTAATGAAAAAAGAAAATTAATTGAACAAAATATGTTCAATGAAGCAATTGAGCAAATAAAAGATCAAGAAAATAAAAAATTTATTATCGTTTATAAAGAGAATTGGCACCAAGGTGTTTTAGGTATTGTTGCCAGTAAAATAGTAGCTCTTTATAACAAGCCAACATTTGTATTTTCTTTTATCAATAATATTGGATCTGGCTCAGGAAGATCTATAGATCAAATTGATATTGGTAGTATTGTTCTTGAGCTTAAGTCTAATGATTTAATAGAAGATGGTGGTGGTCATAAAATGGCAGTAGGTTTAAAAATAAATAAAAAAAAATTAGATAAAATAGATGAATTTTTAATTAAAAAATTTGATTCATATAATGATAATTTTTTTGAAAAAAAAATATTTTATGACAGTGAAATTTCTGTAAATCAAATAAATAAAGATTTTTTAGATAATTTAGAGTTATTAGAACCTCACGGCAAAGGTAATGAAGAACCTCAATTTTTAATCAAAGATATAGTAATTGATCAGGTTAAAAATATAAAAAATAAACATATTTTAATTTTTTTTAAAAATGATGTAGGTGAAAATTTAAAAGGTATATCATTCAACAGTATGAATACCCTTATTGGTGATTATCTTCTGAAGTTTAATAAATTTAAATTTCATATTTTATGTTCTATTAAAAAAGATAACTTCTCAAGTAATCAGATGCCCCAAATACTGATCCATGATGTGAAAGTAATTAATTAAATAATTTGAAAAAAATCAAAATATCTACTATATACCCAACACGTGTCCCCTTCGTCTATCGGTTAGGACATCAGGTTTTCATCCTGAAAAGAGGAGTTCGACTCTCCTAGGGGATGCCACTAATCTAGGGGCATAGAATTATTGAACCTACAGAATTCCTTGATTGTATTAACTCATGAGCCTCACTGGCTTCGGATAATTTAAATTTTTTGAATATATTAGGCTTAATTTCTTTATTTTTAATTTTTGAAAACAATTTGTTACTACATTCTGTTAGCTCTTCTGAATTACGAATATAATGCATTAATGTTGGTCTAGTATAATATAAACTTTTAGGATTAAATGTACTATGAAGATTTACATCATTTACCATTCCGGAAGATTGTCCGAAAGATACCATTAGCCCTCTAAATTTTAAGCATTTTAAAGATATATTAAACGTATCTTTGCCTACTCCATCATAAACAACATTAACTCCCTCATTGTTTGTTAATTTTAAAACATTACTATGAACATTATCTTGTTTATAATTAAGAGTGAATTCACATCCGTTTTGTTTTGCTAATAATGCTTTTTCATCAGTGCTAACAGTACCTATCATTTTAGCTCCTATGGATTTTGCCCATTGACTAGCAATTAATCCTACACCTCCTGCAGCTGCATGAAATAAAAAAACTTCATCTTTTTGTAATTTATACAACCTTTCAAAAAGGTATTCGACGGTCATTCCCTGCAATAATATTGAAGCAGCTTCATCATTTGAAATATATTCTGGTAATTTTACAACTCTTTGAGCATCAAAATCTCTAATTTCGCAATAAGCACCAATTGGAGGGCTGAAGGAGTACGCTACTCTATCACCAACTTTTAAGTTCGATACATTATCTCCAATTTCTATTACATCTCCCGCTGCTTCTACTCCTAAACAAAAAGGGATTTCTATAGGCAACGGGTATATTCCTGTTCTATGATACGTATCTATGTAATTAATACCAATTGAA
>CACMET010000022.1 GCA_902612825.1 uncultured Alphaproteobacteria bacterium | reverse complement strand
TATCTCAACAAATTTATAAAAAACTTCCTGAATATAAATTAATCAAAAAAGATGGACCACCTCATTCTCCCACATTCACTGTTTCAGTAAAGGTGGTAAATTTAAATAAAATCAATTCAAAAGGTTCTTCAATAAGAGAGGCAGAAAGAAATGCTGCAGAAATTGCATTAAAAAAAATTAATGAAAAGAAAAATATTAAAAATTAGTCTCGTAGGTAAGACTAATGCAGGTAAATCAACTCTATTGAATAATTTTGTTGGAGAAAAAATTTCAATAACAAATAAAAAAATTAATACCACTGAAGACTTTGTAATTGGTATTGTTAATATTAAAAATACTCAACTAGTTCTATATGATACCCCTGGTATCAGCTTTATTCGAGATAATAAATCTCAAAAAACTAAATTAAAGAAAAATTTATGGGAAGGTTTAAATCAGTCAGATATTATTTTGTATTTAATTGACTCAAAAAGAATTCAATTGAATGATTTAAAAAATCATTTTCCTAAACTTTATGAATTAAAAAAGAATATTTCAATTATTTTTAATAAAACTGATTTGATAAAAGTAGAAAATTTACTTAAGCATATAAAATTAATTACTGAAAAATATAAAATTGATAAAGTTTTTAATATTTCAGCTAAAAAAAAATTAGGTTTTGAAAATTTAATTGATTATCTTTTACAAAAATCCAAATATGGAAAGTGGCTATATAAGGATGATGAAATAACTGACAAAGATGATATTTATATCACTAATGAATGCACAAGAAATGAGATACTGTCATTAATCCATAAAGAAATTCCATATAATATAGAAGTAACTAATAAAACATTTAAATATTTAAAAAATGGACAACTAAAAATAAAGCAAGATATTATTATTAAAAATGACAGATACAAAAAAATATTATTGGGTAGAAAGGGCTCTAAAATAAAAGATATTAGAATAAAAAGTCAAAAAGAAATTTCTAATATTTTAGATGTAAAAACTCATCTTTATATTAATGTTATTTCATCACATGCAAAAAAAATTTAACGGAATACTTATACATTCAAAAGTTTTCAAAGATAATGATCTATTAATTAAATTTTTATCAGATACGGATGAAGTATTCTCAGGAATTGTATATGGGGGACTTTCAAAAAATAAGAAAAATATAATGCAACTTGGTTTTTTTTTAAATTTGGATGTAACATACATTGGTAATCGTCCACCTTCAATAAAAGCTGAATTATCAAAACCTTATTTATCAAGTGTTATTAATGATAAATATAAACTAAGCTGCCTACTTTCAGTTGTATCTTTAATTAATGCCTCAGTAATTGAAGGACAGAAAATAAACCAAATATATAAAATTTCTAAAGAGTTTTTAGAAATTATGATTAGTAAAAAAAAATGGTTAAATTTCTTTTGTATCTACTTATTTGATTTACTTAAATATATTGGATACGAATTAGATTATGTAAACAATAATAGATTAAAATATTTTGATACAGATACTTTAGAATTTAAAGAAAATTACTCAAACTATACTATTGATTTTCCTCACCATCTTTTTGTCAGTAATTCAAATATTGCATTCGATTATAACTCTTTAAATAATTTTTTTAAAATTTTTGAAATTATTTTTATTAAAAATCATTTATCAAATTTAAATCATAAATTGCCAAATCAGTATATTTTATTTAAGAAAAATATAATCAGTTTTTTAGAAAAGAATGAACAAAATAATTGAGTCTAAACTAGATACTATACTTAGTGAAAAGTATCTTTCTTATGCAATATCAACTATTGTTTCAAGGTCATTACCTGATGTGAGGGACGGATTAAAACCTGTTCACCGCAGAATAATTTATTCAATGTATCAACTAAAACTTTTCAAAAGTTCAAGTTATAAAAAATGTGCAAGAATTGTTGGTGATGTGATGGGTAAATTTCATCCGCATGGAGATCAAGCAATTTATGATAGTTTGGTAAGAATGGCGCAGGATTTTTCTACAAGAATTACATTAGTTGATGGCCAGGGTAATTTTGGAAATATTGATGGTGATAATCCTGCAGCAATGCGATACACTGAGGCAAGATTACAAGATTATACAAATTATTTTTTTGATGGTATCGAAGAAAATTCTGTAGATTTTAAAGATAATTATGATGGTCAAAATTTAGAACCTGTGGTTCTACCATCTCAGCTTCCTAATATTTTAATTAATGGAGCAATGGGAATAGCTGTAGGCATGGCCACAAACATTCCTCCTCATAATATTGTTGAATTAATTGATGCATTAAAATTAATAATAAAAAAAGATAAAGCTTCCCTAACTGAAATTTTAAAAATTATTAATGGACCAGATCTTCCTACAGGTGGTGAAATAATTTTAGACAGTAATGAAAAAAAGCAAATTTATAAGAATGGCAAGGGCTCGTTCAATATTAATGCTAAATACCAAATAGAAGAATTAAAAAATGGTTTGTATCAAATCATTATTACTGAAATTCCATATCAAGTTAATAAAGTTAAGATAATCGAGCAACTTGCTAATAATATAAATAATAAAAAATTACCTCTTGATGATGTTGTTGATGAGTCTGATGAAAATATTAGAATAGTCTTAAAACCAAAGACCAGAAATATTGATGCAGAAAAATTAATAAGCTTATGTTTTAAATTAACTGACTTATCTATTAAGTACTCTTGTAATTTTAATGTATTAATTGATGGTATAGAACCCAAACAAATTGGAATTATTGAAATACTTTCTAATTTTTTAGAACATCGAAAAGTTACCATTAAAAGAAAATCCAAATTTAATATAGAAAAAATTAAAAAGAGACTAGAAATTCTTAAGGGGTATCAAATTGTCTTTAAAAATTTAAATTCTATAATAAAAATAATAAGAACTAAGGATAATCCTAAAAAAGAATTAATAAAAAAATACAAATTGTCTGATTTACAATGTGATTCAATTTTAAGTATGCGTTTAGGATCTCTAAGAAAGATTGATGAAAAAAATATTAAAGATGAAATCCAAAAATTAAATGAAGAATTAAAATATCTTAATAAATTAATTAAAGATAAAAAAACATTAGATAAATTTATAGTAAGTGAATTAGATCTTATAAAGGGTGATTTAAATATCGATATAAAGGAGAGAAAATCTTTAATTTCATCAGAACAAAATAATGATATTGATATTAGTATTGATGAATTTAAAGAAATTGAAAAATTCACCGTTATCATTAATAAAGATTTTCAGCTCAAGAGAATTAAAGAGATAACTGATGAAAAAGAAATTGAAAAAATAAAAAAAGAAAATCTATTTTCAGTTAATTTAAATTCAAATCAAAAAATACTTTTGTTTGTCTCTTCCGGTAAAGTTTACACGATAGATCCAAATATTTTACCAGGTGGAAATAGTAACCCCAAATCATTTATTTATTTTGTTGATAGTATGCCTAAAGATAAAATTACTGGATTACTTTCATCAATCGATCAAGAATTCTTAATTGTATCCAAAAATGGCAAAGGATTTATTTGTAATACTGAAACTCTTGTAACAAACCAAAAGAAAGGTAAGCAATTATTTAATTTAAAAAATAATGATGTAGTTATTAAAGTATTAAATCTTTCAAAAAAACACATAGCTTGCGTTACAAAGTTACAAAAAATGTTAATTTTTGAAATTGATGCTTTGCCAAAATTACAAAAGGGTGGAGGGGTTCAATTAATTAAAATTAAGAAAGATGATTTTTTATCCGATGTCACTCAGTTAACTATTGAAGATGGATTAGAATGGAGCACTGGCTCTAAGAATAGAAAGTTAGAAGATGTTGATTTTTGGATGGGAAAAAGAGCTCAGGCAGGAAAAAAAGTCCCTAAATATTTTAATAAAAATCTTAGATTTGATTAATAAATACTTTTATTATAATTCAATAGGTTTAAAATTATTACATGAACAAACCTAATCTAAATACACAATCTGTTTTATCAATGAAAGGTGAGGGTTATTACTCTCAAAAAACTGTTGGGGCAAAAAATGCTATAGATAAAATTGAAGTATTAATTGAAGAAGCCTTTAAAAATATTCCTAAAGTTGACAAACTTAGAATAGCTGATTTTGGCAGTGCTGATGGCGGTACAAGTCAAGAAATGTGGTTTAATATTATTGAAAAAATAAAAAAATCTGGAGATAATAGAGAAATTGAAATGTTGTATACTGATTTAGCATCTAATGACTTTTCAGTTTTATTTAGAATGATGCAAGGAATGCAAGGTAATGATAATTTTGCTTACCAGAATAAATTTGAAAATGTTTTCGTGCACGGATGTGGTACAGGTTTTCATAAACAATTGATGTCTAATAATAGTTTATCCTTAGGATTCTCTGCGACTGCAATGCACTATGTTTCAGAAAGACCATGTTTGATAAATAACCATGTTCATATGGTAGGTTCAAATGAAGAAGAAAAAAAACAATTTAAAAACCAAGCTCTAAAAGATTGGGAAACAATTTTATTAAATAGATCAAATGAATTAGTTCCAGGCGGAAGGTTTATTTGTATAAATTTTGGAATAGATGAAAAGGGTCGATATTTAGGTAATACTGGCGGTCATAACATGTTTAATAATTTTACTAAACATTGGAAAAATTTAGAGCAAAAAGGAATTATTACAAATGAAGAATTTGTTAACGCTACTTTTACTCAACATTATAGAACTGTTGAAGAATTTAGAAAACCTTTTGATGACCCTAATTCAGAAATATCAAAATCTGGGTTGACTCTTAAAAGATGCGAAACTATGTTTACCGATTGCCCTTTTAAAGTTCATTATAATAAAAATAAATCAACTATGTCATCAAGAGAATATGCTGAAACATTAATACCAACAATGAGAAGTTGGTCAGAAACTGTATTTAAAACAGCATTAGAAAAAAGAAATCCTAATGAAATAAATCAAATTGTCGATCAATTTTATAATGCTTATCTTGAAGAAGTAACAGAAAATCCATCAGGTCATGCAATGGATTATATTCATATAGTAATGGATATAGAAAAAAAAATTAACTAAAAATATAAAGAAATATCTTCATGTACAGATTTACATGAAGCTAAATAAATAGCTTGCTCTTTATTAAGTTTCTCTTGTTTTCTTAATCCAAAAGTCTCTTTACCAGTTTCAGATAATTTAATTAAATCACTTAAGATAATTTTATTACCATCCAATCTCCAATTTTTTTCCAAATTGTATATTTTTTTTGCTTCATTAAGTAAAGCTAATGCTTCTTTTTTCTTATTATAATTTTTTTTCAACAATTTTCTTGCTTTTTTGATTGGTTTTGTAATGTTTGAAGTGTCTGTGAAAGTATTAAATAATCTCTCAAAATTTTTAATTATTTCTTCAATTCCATCTCTCTCTTTATTAACATTATTTAATAACTCATTAAAATTAATTTCTAATTTTGAAAATTCTTCAGCATTGAGAAAAATTTTGATAAATTTTTGTAAATCATTAAATGAGTTATCCACTGATTTATTATAACTAAGTTTCTTTTTCTTAAAATTATCTAATATTGTTTTGAAATTATTATTTTCCTCTTTCCAATTTGGAGGAATTGTCATTTTTATATTCTCAATTTCATTTTCTAATTCAAAAATTTCCTCTTCAAACTTCTGAATTTCATTTAGTTCAGTTTCAAGTCTAATTTCTTTTTTAATTTTTTCTATCTTTGATAATTTTTTATAAATATTTTTTTCAATATTTCTTACTTTTGTATGAAGTGGCTTATAATTAATAGAGTAATCGTTAAAATTTTTACGTGATAATTTTACTTCTTCTATCAAATTCTTTGAGTCATTGATGTTATTAATCATATTAGTAAAATTTTTATTTTGTTTCTCTGGTAAAAAATCAATATTGGTAGTCATTATGTCATTTGTAATTAATATTGATTCAGAAAAATTTTCTTCATATTTATTATAAGAATAATCTATTAAACATTCTTGTAGTTTAGGATTAATTGGAGGAGGAGAAACTTCTGATGAATAATAAGATCTAAGAGGTAAATAATTTACTAATTGTGGAAAATATCCAACTACACCTAAACCAACTAATTGAAGTACTATAAACACGCTTGCACCTTTCCAAATTTCAGTCGTTTTTATTGATTTTGGTGCTACTCCTCTTAGATAAAATAGTGAAAATCCAAATGGTGGAGTTAAAAATGAAGTTTGCATATTTACACCAATCATTACACCCAACCAAACTGCAGTAACATTTGCTGATGTTTCAGCTAATAGTATCGGTGCAACTATAGGAACAACAACAATAGCAATTTCTATGAAATCTAAAAAAAAACCGAGTACAAATATAACTGCCATTACAACTATAAATTGTGTCCAAAAACCTCCAGGAAGACTAGTGAGGAAATCCTTAACTATTTCTTCACCTCCAAAACCTCTAAACGCTGCTGTTAACATTGCAGCCCCAATCAGAATTATAAAAACCATTGAAGTAGTTAAACTTGTTTCAATCATTACGTTTTTTAAAACATTATTTATTTTAAATGTTCTCCAAAAACTCCAAACAACACCAACAAGTAAAAATATAACTGCAAATATTGCAATTACTAAAGCTACCACTTCTGATGTTGATGAAATATTTTTAACATTAAGTTGAAAATTTATTACAATAAAGGTTATTACTATTAATGAAATTATAGTTATTAAAGCTGGTGTATATTTGTTTTTTTTATCATACAATCTATAACCACCCATCACACCTGCACCCACAGCACCTATGGCACCTGCTTGATTTACTGTTGCTATACCAAGTAATATTGAACCTAATACTACAAAAATTAATGCTAATGGTGGGACAAGCGATAGAAAAACTCTCCTAAAGAAATCTCTATCATAATTTCCTTCATATTCTACTGGAGGTACTGCTTCTTTTTTAAATATTCCAATCAGTAAAACATATAACATGTATAGACCAACAAGAACTAAACCAGGTAAGAAAGCTCCTAAAAACATATTCCCAGCACTGACTGAATCTACACTAAATTGACTTGGTATATTTGTAGAACCAGTTACGTTTTTATAATTTTCTATTCTCATATTATCTGCCGCATCTGAAGCAGATGCTAATTGATCTGACAAAATAATAAGGACAATTGAAGGTGGAATTATTTGACCAAGTGTACCAGAAGAACAAACAATTCCAGACGCAAGTGATTTATTATAATTATTTTTCATCATTGCTGGTAAAGAAATTAAACCCATCGCAACTACCGTAGCCCCTACAATGCCTGTCGTAGCAGCTAATAATGCACCAACAAATATTACAGAAATACCTAATCCTCCCGGAATAGGTCCAAACAATTGCCCCATACTTATCAATAGATCTTCTGCAATTTTTGATTTTTCAAGCATTATTCCCATAAAAATAAAAAGAGGTATTGCTATCAATGTATCTCTTTCTACCTCCCAATATACTCCTCGGAAATTTGTTATTCCTGCATTAAGCCATTGAAAAGGACCATCAGATATAAAATATTCGTTTGGATTACCTTCAATTAAATATCCTGCTAAACCAGCTAAAAATATTGATATAATAGCTGAACCAGGAAGAGCAAAAGCTAATGGATATCCAGAAGCAAGTGCAAATGCCATTAAAAATATTAATAAAAAAAGAAAAAATAATTCCATTATTAATTCTTTCTAATTACTTCTAAACTTCTTAATGAATAAATTATAAATTGTATCAGCATTGTAAGAGCAAATATTATTAAAAAACCCGCCATTAAATATTTGATATTCATTCCTTGGGTACTTTGAGATGTTTCAAAATTCATTATTGGTTGATTTAAAACACATTGTTTACAATACATCCCAAGAAAGAATACAGTTAAGCAAAGTGGAATACCCAGTAATAAACTTCCAAAAAGATTTACTCTTGCTTTATTTTTTTCACTAAAATTAGTATACAAAACATCAACTCTAACGTGGCCATCTTTAATTAAAGTATAATAACTTCCAAATAAAAATAAGCTTCCATACCAAAATCTCACAAGATCGCTCATTAAAGTTTGTTCGTATGAAAAAACAAATCTTAAAATAACAATTTGAAATTCTGCAATTACAACAAGAAATGCTAACCAGTAGAAATTGAGAGCTCTGAAGTAATATGCAAAAATTAATGATACAAATAATAGAGGAAAATGAACATATGGGGCTCGAAAAGAATTATTTGAAAATTTTATGTTCCAACTTTTTCCAATCATTTGTTCAAGGAAACCTTCAATTATTAGAAAAGAAATTATGGCGTCAATTATTCCAATTATTAATACTGACCAAAAACCAAATCTAATTATAAAATCATTAACTCTTTCAAGGTTATTGGCAAGAGTCAAATTATCCAGTTTTTTATTATAATTAATAAATATTAATGGAAAAATAATTGCTAATACATAAAGAAAAAATTGAAACGATGAATATATATTTGCTGAATTATATATTGTAAACGCTCCAGGCCAATCACCTGCGAAAGTTAAATAATTATTAACTATAAATGCAAATACTATTAAGATTAAACAAATTGAAAAAAATTTAGAAATATTTGAAATATTCATAAAAAAAAGTGGGGAGTAAACTCCCCACATGAATTAAAATTTAACCTTCAAGTACTCTATTTCTTTGAGTAAAGAAAGCTGAGTCAGCTTTTTCTAGCCAACCACTTATTTCACTTCTTGATTTTCTAAAGCTTGCAAGAATTCTTCCAGTTAGTTCATTACCTTCAGCAAGTTCTTCATACAGTTGTTCTGCTGCTTCACCCATTGCGTCGATAACATCTTCGTTGAATTCTCTTAGCTCTACACCATGATCATTAACAAGTCTCTGCAATGCAGCTCCATTATTTGCATTATATTCAGTTAACATTCTTTCGTTTTGAACTGTTGAAGCATGCTCAATAATCATTTGATCTGTTTTGCTTAAACTTGTTAACCAAGATTTATTACAACCTAGTGTTATTAATGTTCCTGGTTCATGACATCCAGGCCAGTAATAATACTTTGCGGCTTCATAGAATCTTGATCTTTCATCATTCCATGGTCCTACCCATTCTGTTGCATCGATGGTTCCATTGATTAAGTTTTCATATATTTGTCCACCTGGCACACCTACAACAGATAAACCAAGTTTAGACATCATCATTCCACCTAATCCAGGAATTCTCATTTTAAGACCTTTGAAATCATCTGGAGAATTAATTTCTTTATTAAACCATCCACCCATTTGAACACCAGAGTTTCCAGCCATAAAGTTTTTCAAACCAAATTCATCACCAAGTTCATCCCAAAGTTCTTGTCCGCCACCATGTCGTATCCATCCGTTGATTTCAGTTGCTATCATTCCAAAAGGAACTGCTGCAAAGAAACCCCAACCTGGATGTTGTCCAATCCAATAGTAGTCAGCACTATTATACATTTGGGCATTTCCAGATGTAACTTCTGTGAATACATCTAATGGTCCTACTCTTTCTCCACCAGCAAAGTGATTTACAACAATACGACCATCACTTAAGTCTGATATTCTTTGAGAAACAGCTTCAGCTCCTGTACCTAGTCCAGGATAGCCTCTACCCCAAGTAGCAACGCAGTTGACTTCTATTCTATCAGCTGCAATAGCTGGAGCTGGGAAAGATGAAACGGCTGTTGCAGCTGCTGCACCAATTCCTGCCTTTTTAAGGAAGTCACGTCTTTTAAAGTTTTTTTTCATATGTCCTCCCAAGATTATATGAATAAATTAATTAATTTATTAATAGAATTATACAAAAATAGAAAATCTATCAATTTCAAATGATATAAATAATAAGAAAATTATTAAAAACTAGAAATTCCTGTCTGATTTTTGCCTAAAATAAGTGAATGAATATCTTCTGCACCCTCGTAAGTTTTAACTGTTTCTAAGTTAACCAAATGTCTCATGATATGATATTCTTCTAATAACCCATTTGCGCCAAGCATATCACGGGCATTTCTAATTATATCTAAAGATTTTTTACAGTTATTTTTTTTTAAAATACTAATTGCATTAATGATATCCTTTCCATCATCTAGAGCTTTAGAACTTAAAAGACATGATGCTAATCCTAAATTTATCTCTATTTGCATCTCAGATAATTTTTTTTGAATTAATTGATTTGATGCTAAAGGTTTTTTAAACATAATTCTATTTTCTACATAGTCTTTTGCAATTAACCAACATTCAGATGCTGAACCTAATACACCCCAGCTAATTCCAAATCTTGCTTTATTGAGACAACTAAAAACTGATTTCCATCCTTCGGTATTTTCTAAACACAAATTATTTGGAACAAAAACATTATTTAAAATTATTTGACCAGTTGGACTAATTTTTAAGCTTGTTTTATTTTCTATTGTTGAAGTATTTAATCCTTCAGTATTTTTTTCAATTATAAAACCTTTTATACTTTTATGGCCTTTGTTTTCTTCAATAGCCCAAATAATAAATATGTCAGCAATTGGAGCATTCGTAATCCAGTTTTTAGATCCATTTATAATATACCCATCTTTAGTTTTTTTAAATGAAGTTTTCATTGAAGTAGGATCAGAACCAGCTTCGCTTTCTGTTAAACCAAAGCAACCAATTTTTTCTCCTTTAATTAATGGAGGAAGGTAGTCATCTTTTTGTTCCTGAGATCCAAATTCATTTATTGGATGTATTACAAGAGAAGATTGAACAGATATTGAAGATCTATAGCTGCTATCTATTTTTTCAAATTCATATGCTACAAGTCCATACGCTAAATTAGATGTACCAGAACCACCGTGTGTTTTAACTGTTTGTCCCAAAACTCCAAGTGATCCAAATTTTAGATAGAGGTCTTGATCAAATTCATTTTTTCTGTTTCTTTCAACTACTGTAGGTTTAAGTTCATTATTACAAAAATCCCTAACATTTTTCTGAATATTACTTTCTTCTTCACTTAAAAGACTTTGAATATAAAATGGATCAAACCAATTATTTTCTTTCATACAATATTAGCCAATATCATCATTTTAATGTAAATAACCACAAAAATTAATATGCAAAATAAGAATATATACATTGCTTCAGACCATGCTGGATTTGATCTCAAAACCAAATTGTTGAAGAATTTTCCAAAAATTAACGATTTAGGAACAAAGACAGATGAGAGTGTTGACTATCCTGATTTTGCACACAAATTAACTAAAGAGGTTCTCAAGAATAAGAAAAACGTTGGTATTCTAATCTGTGGAACTGGTGTTGGTATGAGTATTGCAGCTAATAGAAAAAAAGGAATTAGGGCTGGTCTTGCTAATAATTCAAAAATAGCAAGATTGATAAGAAAGCACAATGATGCTAATGTACTTGTTTTACCAGGTAGATTTATAAATACTAGCGAGGCAAAAAAAAGTGTTCAGGCTTTTCTTTCTACAAAGTTTGAGTCAGGACGACACAAAAAAAGGATTAAAAAATTATGATTTCAGATTTGTTTACTAAAGGAATTAAAGAAGCAGACCCAGAGGTTTACGGAACTTTAAGCCGTGAATTAGAAAGACAGCAAAACCAAATAGAATTGATTGCATCTGAAAACATTGCATCAAGATCAATTTTAAATGCTCAAGGTTCTGTTATGACAAATAAATATGCAGAAGGGTATCCTGGTAAACGATATTATGGCGGGTGTGAATTTGTTGATCAAGCTGAAGAGATTGCTTTAGAAAGAGTTAAAAAACTTTTTAATTGTAAATTTGCAAATCTACAACCGCATAGTGGAGCACAGGCAAATCAAGCAGTTTTTCTAGCTTTACTTCAGCCACACGATACTATTTTAGGTATGTCACTTGCATCAGGAGGTCATTTAACTCATGGAGCAAAACCTAATCTATCTGGAAAATGGTTTAATGCTGTTCAATACGGTGTAAAAAAAGATGGCAATGATAAAGACTTAATTGATTATGATGAAGTTGAAGCTTTAGCATTAGAGCATAAACCAAAAATGCTAATAGCTGGAGCCTCCGCTTATCCTAGAACAATAGATTGGAAAAGGTTTAGAGAAATAGCTGATAAAGTAGGAGCATATTTTTTAGTTGATATGGCTCACTATTCTGGTTTGGTTGCTGGTAAACAATATCCAAATCCGATTGAGCATGCCCATGTTGTAACTTCAACAACACACAAAACTTTAAGAGGTGCAAGAAGTGCAATGATTTTAACTAATCATGAAGATTTATATAAAAAAATTAATTCTGCTGTTTTTCCTGGATTACAAGGTGGCCCACTAATGCATGTAATTGCAGCTAGAGCTGTTTGTTTTGGTGAAGCACTTAAACCTGAATTCGAAGAATATATTAAAAATGTAATTGCTAGTGCTAAAGTTATGGCACAAACTTTAGTTGATAGAGGATTTAGAATTGTTACTGGAGGCACTGATTCCCATATAGTGTGGTTAGATTTAACACCAAAAGGTTTAACTGGTGATAAAGCTGAAAAAATC
Organism: uncultured Alphaproteobacteria bacterium; assembly: GCA_902612825.1. GTDB lineage: Bacteria > Pseudomonadota > Alphaproteobacteria > HIMB59 > CACPNW01. The sequence goes on along the minus strand of CACMET010000022.1, from coordinate 3,999 downwards.
TTAGAAGAAGTTGGATTGGCATGTAATAAAAATGCAATTCCATATGACCCTAATCCACCAAAAATAACCAGTGGACTTAGATTTGGAACTGCTGCTGCTACGACCAGAGGTTTTAATCAGAGGGATTTTGAAAAAGTTGGAAATATGATTGCTGATATCTTGGATAGTCTTTTACTTGAAGAAAATGAAAGAACTGAAGTTTTTAATAAAACAAGAAAAGATATAATTGATCTTTGCAAAAAATATCCAATTTATAGTGAGGCATTTTAAATGAGATGCCCCTTCTGTAGTAATGAAGATACACAAGTAAAAGACTCAAGACCTACAGAAGATAACACAGCTATAAGAAGAAGAAGAGTTTGTGATGCCTGCGGCTCTAGATTTACAACTTTTGAGAGAATTCAGCTAAGAGATTTGGTTGTAATGAAAAGTAACGGTCAAAAAGAAAATTTTGATAGAGATAAAATGTATAGATCTCTTTCTTTAGCTTTAAGAAAAAGAAATGTTGATAATGAAAAAATTGAAAAAATTGTTAATGCTATTGTAAGAAAATTAGAAAACTCAGGTGAAACTGATATAAAATCTAATATTATCGGTCAGTATATTATGGAAGCATTAATGCATTTAGATCAGGTAGCATACGTCAGATTTGCATCTGTTTACAAAAATTTTAGAGAAGCAAAAGATTTTGAAGATTTCTTAGGTAATTTAGAAGATAAATAATTTTTAGTGTCTCAACAAAATGTAAAGATGATTAATTTAGCGCATGATATTGCTAAAAAAAAATTCGGAAAAACTTTCCCCAATCCCACAGTTGGCTGTGTAATTGCAAAAAATTCAAAAATAATTTCTAAAGCTGTAACGAATAAATCTGGAAGGCCTCATGCCGAAGAAATAGCTCTAGCTAAAGCTGGCCAAAAAGCAAAAGGAGCTTCAATGTATGTTACTTTAGAACCATGTTTTCATAGTTCAAAAGATGGATCATGCACAGATCAAATATTAAGATCAGGAATTAAAGAAATATTTATATCTTCTGCTGATCCAGATTTAAGAACTAATTATAAAAGTATTAAAAAGTTAAAAAAAAATAATGTAATTGTAAATGTAGGTTTAGAAAAGAAAAGAACATATAATTTAAATAAATTTTTTTTTAAAAGTGTTTTAAAGAAAAAACCATTTACAAAAGTCAAAATTGCAACTTCTGCAGATGAAAAAATTGCATGGCATGATTATAAAAGTAAATGGATATCTAATAAATCAAGTAGAGAATATGCACATAAGTTAAGATCAATGAGTCAAGCTATTTTAACTACTTCAAAAACTGTATTAAAAGATGATCCAAGATTAACTATAAGATTAAAAAAAACTTTAGAGCAACATATTCCAATTATAATAATTGATAATAATCTAAAAATACCAATGAAATCAAAAATATTAAAAGATATATCTAAAAAAAGAATTATTATATTTACTTCTAAAAAAAATAAAAAATCTGAAAATTTAATTAAATTAGGTTGTGAAATTATTTTTTGTAAATTAAGTAAAAACAAAAAACTAAATTTAAAAAATATTTTTACTAAAATATACTCATTAAAAATATCAGATTTATTAGTTGAAGCAGGGGGTATTTTTTTTACAGAATTGTTAAATAAAAATTTAGTAGATGAAATTCATCTATTTAAATCCAAAATTATTATAGGAAAATATGGTAAGCCAGCAATTGTTGGAAAAAAACTTAGTCAATTAAATTTATCTTTAAATGAAAGTAAAAAATTCAAAAACGACATATATACAAACTATCAGGTGAATTAATGTTTACAGGTATTATTCAAGATTTAGGAACAATAAAAAACAAAGATGTGGGACTTTACCAAATATCTACGAATCTTGATTTGAGTAATTCTAAGGAAGGTTCTTCAATTTCTTGTAATGGAGTGTGTCTTACAGCAAAAAATATAACTCCATCAAACAACAATTCATTTAGCTTTGATGTGAACATAGGAGAAGAAACTTTGAAAAGAACAAATCTTGCTAACTCTATTTTAAAAAATGAAAATATTAATTTGGAAAAATCTCTTCAGATAGGTGACGAAATCAGTGGCCACTTTGTTTATGGTCATGTTGATACTACAACTAATGTAAGTGATATTTTAGAACTTGAAAATAGTTGGGAATATCATTTTGAAAAAAAATTTAATAAAAACAATAGATTTATTGTTGAAAAAGGATCTATTTCAATAAATGGTATTTCTTTAACAATAGCAAAAGTAGAAAATAATACTTTTATGATTTCTGTCATTGATCATACATTTCATCATACTAATTTAAAATTTTTAAAAAAAAGTGATCAAGTAAATATTGAATTTGATTACCTTGCCCGTTTCATCTTGAATAATGAATAAAGATAACATTGAAGAAAGCTTATCTTCTATTGAAGAAATCATAGAAGATGCAAGAAATGGTAAAATGTATATTCTTGTCGATGATCCATATAGAGAAAATGAAGGTGATTTAATCATTCCCGCTCAATATGCTAGTCCTCAAACTATTAATTTTATGGCAAAGCATGGAAGGGGATTAATTTGTTTAGCGTTAACTAAGGATAGAATAGAAGAATTGGAACTTCCCTTAATGAACCCAAGTAATATAAAAAATGATTTAACTGCTTTTACTGTTTCGATTGAAGCAAAAGAAGGAGTGACAACCGGAATATCTGCAGCTGATAGAGCTCATACAATATCAGTCGCTGTAAATAATAATAGAAACAAGAATGATCTTGTTTATCCTGGACACGTTTTTCCGCTTATGGCTTGGGATGGGGGCGTTTTAGTACGTGCTGGTCATACAGAGGCAGCAGTTGATATTTCAAAACTTGCAGATTTAAATCCTTCTGGCGTTATTTGTGAAATTATGAGCGAAGATGGATCTATGGCGAGATTACCAGAAATTATCAAGTTTGCAAAATTACATAATTTGAAAGTAGGAACGGTTAGTGATTTAATTAAGTTTAGACTTAAAAAAACTAAAATTGTCGAACAGATCTCCGAAAGGCCATTTGAAAGTGAGATGGGGTCACAATTTACCCTTAAAATATTTCAAAATACTATTTCAGGTGAAAAGCATTACGCTCTAGTAAAAAATTTAAGTGATGTAAAGCAACCTGTGCTTGTTAGAATGCACAGATTAGATGTCACAAAGGATATATTTGAAGAAAAAAATATTTTTGGAAGTGAAATTAAGTCTGCCTTTCAGCTTATAGAGAAGAACGGATCAGGAGCTATAGTATTAATAAATAGTGATATGTCACCAAATATACTCAAAACTTTTAATAAAAGAAAAAGATCAAAAAATAAATTAGAATTAAGAGAATATGGTGTAGGTGCTCAGATTTTATCATTACTTCAAATAAATAAAATTATATTATTAACAAATACTAAGAAAAGAATTATTGCCTTGGATGGATTTAATATTGAAATAGTTGATCAGAGAAAAATATGAATAATAAAATTCTAATAGTTTCCGCAAATTATTATAAAGAAATATCGAAAAACCTTGAATTGGGTGCAAGCAAAACGCTTAAAGAAAATGGTTATGATTATGAAATTATTAATGCACCAGGTTGTTTTGAAATTCCCTATTTAATAAAAAAAAATATAGACAATTTTAAAGGATTTATTTCTTTAGGATGTATCATTAAAGGTGACACGTATCATTTTGAAGTAATTGCTAATGAAACTTCTAAAAAAATTATGGATCTATCTGTTGAGTTTAATGTTCCAATTGGTTTTGGTATCTTAACATGTTATGATTTAGAGCAAGCAATAATAAGAAGTGATGTTAATCAAAAAAATAAAGGTCAAGAAGCCGCATTAGCTTGCATAGAGTTACTAAAATAAAAAATGCAAAATTACATCAAGTCACAAACAAGACTTGCATTTGTTCAATATATTTTTCAGAATGAATTTTTAGATGTAGATTTTTTAGAAGGTATTGAAGATT
>CACMET010000021.1 GCA_902612825.1 uncultured Alphaproteobacteria bacterium | reverse complement strand
CTTTCCACTTGTGTACACTCATGTACATTCCAAAAAAAACGGGAAAAATTCCAAATAGGCTGATTATTAAAACAGCAGGAAGAATTAATAGATATCCTGTAAGTTTTTCTGAATGATTTAATAAGAATTTATTCATTAATTTTTATAAGATCACCTTTATTGATTTTACCATCATTTAAAGGATCTAAATATATTCCTAAATTAATATGGTTGTATATTTTTTTTAGATTAAAAGGAATATTAAGATTTATATCAGAAGTTTTGGGTTTTATATTGGTTGCTGAACATCTTGGAATTTCTTTAATTACCTTAAATTTTGAATCATTAATTGATAAAACTTTACCTACTAACTTCCTTTCTTCCCATTTATCTAAATCCTCTACATATATATTTCCTCTAAAACGCTCATGTTCAACTGGATGCTTAGATAATTTTTCAAAGTCTTTAATACTGTTTAAATTTATTAATGATATTGATTTATTTGGCATTGTATCAAAAAAAGGATTCATATTATCTTTTAACAAATTGATATTATTTATATTTGGTAAAATATCCTCAAGTTTACTACATAAGATTTTTACTTCATGTTGATTATCAATATCTGTCTTTAAAATTATATTGTTTTCAAATTCTAGTATTAAAAAATTATTTTCTAATAAAAAATTATATTCATTTAATTCAGGATATTTTTTTAATGATAAGAATTTATAAATTTCTCTTTTTAAAGGGTTATTTTTTATTAATTCTATATCTTTAAAATTAAGATTATTAGTGAAAGCAAATATTCGATCATTTTTTATACCAATATTTTTAATTATTTCTAAAGTATCTACATTATTGAAAGAAAGAGATTTTACAGGTGAAAAATATAGGTTTTTAATTTTCACTTATATTTGCATTTAAGTTTTTTTTAAAAAATACTGATCTAAAAATGAATCTAACCAATTTGATATATTTTTATTATATTTGTAACGATAATAAAGTTGAACAAATATATTTTGAGCACCTTTAACAAATAATTTTTTTGGATTTTTTAATAACACTAAATACAGCCATCTAATATGAAGTTTAAAATTTACTTCTGGATGAAATTGGAGAGCATAACAATTTTGATATTTAAAAGCTTGATTATTAAAAATGTCACCCCTTGCTAATAACTCACAGCCAGTAGGAAGAGAAAATCCTTCAGAATGAAATTGAAAAAAAATCTTTTGAGAATTAAAAAGATTTTTTGCATTTTCAGTTGGTTCAATTTTATAAAAACCAATTTCTGAAAGCCCGTCTTTATTAGTTGTTATTTCTGAACCTAAACATTTAGCTAATAATTGTGCACCAAAACAAATTCCAAGATAAGGAATGTCAGTTTTTATAACCCTGTTTATCCATTCTAATTCTTTACTTATATAATCATCTTCATCGTTTATGCTTCCTGGTGCACCAAATACTACTATAGCCGAATATTGTTTAATATTTGAAGGAAGTTCTTCGCCCAAGGGTGGTCTACATATTTCAGCAACATATCCCCTATCTCTAAATTTATTTCCTACATCTCCTGGAACCGAAGTTTTTTGATGTAATACAAACAAAACCTTATTCATACTAAATTATTAATAATAAATATTTTATTAATATGAAAATATTATTTCATAAAAATTATAACTATTTTGTATATTAATCTAGGTTGATACTTATGTGACAAAATAATCAATATCTAAAATCTTTATGTAAAACATAAGAGTAAAATAACCAAAATTCATCATTACAACAAAACTAATAAGCATATTGATCGATTTAGGTAGTGAATTTCCTAAAAAATCATCCCAAAAAACCTTTTCTAAATATAAAGCTAATTCAAAGAAGATTAGCGTAATAATAGCTGCATTAAAAATTATTAATGAAGTAACTGCTACTAAACTGGTTAGATAATTAACACTTGTGAGTAATATAAATGAAGTAATGTATATTAAGGTATTTATCAAAATTTTTTTATTTTTTGAAAAATTTTTAAAAAAAATTAAATATTTAGTATTTAAAAATAATAATATTAATATTGAAGAAAAAAAAGAAATGATTAGAATTTTAGTAATTTGATATTCCATATTAAACTTAAATTTATTCTGGAAGTCCAGCTTTCTTTAAACCTTCTAGAAGAATATCTTTTATCATATCTACAGCTACTTTTTCATAATCTGCAAGTTTCTTAATTTCTGGTCTTTGTTTTTGAAATTTTTTTAAGAATTCCTTTGAATCATCGATTTGATCATTCAACGCAAGTACTGCAGATTTCCAACCATCTAGTCTAGAATGAGGCATTCGATCATAAGTGTCGTTTATCCAAAAAAGTGCATTTTCCCAATCTTTTAAACCAATATATATCCATGTCAAAATTACCCCAGAGTTATTTTTTCTATAAGGATCTATTTCAATTGCTTTATTAATTAATTTTAATGCTTCATCAAATTTTTTGAATTGCGCTAAAGAAAAACCATAATTGAATATTGCGTTGGGATGATTGTGATTTAAATCAAAAGTTTTTTTCATAATTTCATGACTTTTGTTAATATTATTGGTTATTCTATAATAGTGACCTAGAGCATCTAAAGCTAATGGATTTTCTGGATCTAAAGAAACAGCTTTTTCTGAAAGAGTAAGATATAATTTTTCATTTTCGTTTCTTTCTTCTGTTTTTTTTGGATCATAAATTTCTAAAGTTAAACAACCACAATATAAAACATATGCATCACAAAAATTAGCATCTAAATCTATTGCTTTTTTGCAATGCTTCATAACTTTATCTCTAATTTCAGAAGTATTTGGATTATTATTTATTATATTTAAACCTTGCATATATTCATCCCATGCACTTATATTTTTTTTTGGTTTATTTTTCATTTTACTAATTTCTTGATCTTTTAAAGCTGGAGAAATTAAACTTGCTACATCCAAAGAAACTTCATCTTGAACTTCAAAAATATCTTCTAATGAACGATCCCATCTTTTAGACCAAATTTGTTTATCATCAGCTGCAAAAATTAATTGAGCTGAGATTCTAACTTTATTACCTCCTTTTCTAACACTTCCTTCAACCAAATAATCAGCCCCAAGTGAATTAGCCACTTGTTTAGTATTTTCAGTAGTTCCTTTAAAACTAAAACTTGAATTCCTTGAAACTACTGGAAATGTTTTCCATTTAGATAAATTTGAAATTATATCTTCAGTGATACCATCGGCAAAATACTCTTGTTCTTCATCATTACTCATATTTTTAAATGGCAAAACTGCAATAGTAGGTGGTTTTATTACATCTTCCATGCTGCTAATGTATTCGTCATTAATGCCTTTATCATACTCTTCGATATTTAATGAATATGCGTTTAAATCAGTATTTTTTACTTTTTGATGACCAAGTTCATTAAATATCAAATCAGTTTTTTGTGCTACTAAGTCATATATAGTTTTTGATAAACATACACCACCAGGAGTAGCAAGAGCTTCTAATCTTGAAGCTACATTCACACCCTCTCCATATAAGTTTGTGCCTTCTACTATAACATCGCCCATATTAAGGCCTATTCTAAATTCCATTTTTTTATCTTCATCTATATTTTTATTTCTTTCTTTTATTAATTTTTGAAATTCAGAAGCACAAATTACTGAAGATACTGCACTTTGAAATTCAGCTAAGATTGAATCTCCAGCTGTATTGAAAATTTTTCCACCATGTTCTTTGAATAAATTTTCTAAGATTGATTTACAAGAATTTAAGTTTTGAATTGTACTATTTTCATCCTTTTCCATTAGAGTGCTATAATTAACAACATCTGTAACAAAAATAGCTGCAATCTTTCTTATTACTTTTTTATCATTCATCTAATTAAATATATATTTTGATTGTATTTATAGTATATCTAAATTTATATATAATAAATAATATCAAATAAAAAATTTACAAAATGAAATTTGATAACGAAACAAGTATTATTCAGCAAAAAATAGCTAATGGTTATGCTGGAGTTTCACGAAGATTAGCTATTGTAAATGCCTTAAATTTAGAAACTAATGAAACTGTTATTGATATTGGTTGTGGCGGTGGTCATTTAGTCGAAGAAATATCATTATCTGTAGGAGAACAAGGCAAAGTAATAGGAATTGATCCAAGTCAAGATCAGTTAGATGTCGCAAGCGATAAATGTAAAGATCAAAATAATGTGGAACTTATTTGTACTACAGCCGATGATATCAATATAGAAGATGCTTCATGTGATAAAATTACAGCTACTCAAACATTAGAATATATCAAAGATATAGATGCATCCTTAAAGGAGATAAAAAGAATTTCTAAAACTAATTCTAAATTTGTTAATGTCTCAATTCTCTGGGACTATTTTAGATTTTATGGACCAGAAAAAGAAATTAATGATCTTATTCATGAGGCATTTAGAGCACATTGTTTTCATCAAATGCTTCCACTCGATTTAAATGGTAAATTAAAAAAACTTGGATATAAAAATATAAGCTCTCAAAATTTATCTTATTTAATTACAAATAGAGATAATAATTCACCAGCAATTTTTTATGAAACTATGTTAAGTAAGTTTGCTTTAAGCCAAGGTGTTTCAGAAGACAAAGTAGATGATTGGAAAAAACAATTAAATAAATCTGAAAAAGTAGGTAATTTCGGATTTACAAGTTTTCCAGTATTAACTGCAGCATATTTAGGTTAATTTAAAAAATGAAATTAAAAGTTTATTTATCTGGTGAAATTCATACTAATTGGCGAGATGAGATTATAGATAAATGTAAATCTAAGAATTTAGAAATAGAATTTTCAAGCCCGACTACTAATCATGAATTATCAGATGATGTTGGTGTAAAAATACTTGGTGAAGAAGAAAAAAAATTTTGGCACGATAACAAAGGAGCCAAAATAAATGCTATACGAACTAGAAATTCGATTGAAAAAGCAGATATAGTTGTAGTGCGTTTTGGTGAGAAATATAAACAATGGAATGCTGCTTTTGATGCAGGTTATGCATCAGCCTTGAATAAATCTCTCATAATAATGCATAGTCATGAACATCAACATGCTTTAAAAGAAGTAGATGCAGCAGCACTTGCTGTTACAAAAAATGTTGATGAGATTGTAAATATTTTACAGTATTCTGTTGAAGGATCATTAGAGTTTTAATTATTTACCAAAAATTCCTAATTTAACACCGTAGTCAACAGCTATTCCATAATCAGGATCATCATCACTATCAACTATCAATTGACCTGTTTTTCTTAAAAGGCTGTGACAGTCTTTTGTAAGATGTCTTAACTTTACTTGTTTTCCTAATTTGGAATATCTTTCTGCAATATCCTCAATTGCTTTTAAAGCAGATTGATCAATAACTTTTGAATTTGCAAAATCTATTATTACTAAATTAGGATCTTCGGAAGGCTTAAAAATATCTAAAAAACTATTAGTGGAACTAAAAAAAAGAGGTCCTTCAATTTCATATACCTTAGCACCCTTTTCTGTTCTTGATTGTCTCTCAATTGCTCTAATTCTTGAAGCAGATTTCCACGCAAATACTAGTGCATTAACAATAACACCAGCAACTACAGCAACTGCTAAATCTTCTAATACAGTTATTAAAGTAACTAAAACAATTACCAATGCATCCGAACGAGGAACAACAAATAATAATTTTAGTGAATTCCAAGCAAATGTTCCGATTACGACCATAAACATAACCCCTACTAATGATGCAATAGGAATAAGTTCAATTAAATTTGAAGTATAAAGAATGAAAATTAGTAAAAAAATTGCAGCTGATATGCCAGCAATTCTTGTTCTACCTCCTGATTTTACATTTATCATTGATTGACCAATCATAGCGCAACCACCCATACCCCCAAAAAAGCCTGTGATACCATTAGCAACACCTTGCGCTAAACATTCTTGTCTTGTCCCACCCTTTTTGTTTGTTATTTCTCCTACTAGATTAAGAGTTAGGAGGCTTTCAATTAATCCAATAGCTGCCAAAATAATTGCATAAGGAAAAATAATTAAAAAAGTATCTAAATTAAGTGGAACTGTTGGAATAGAAAAATTGGGAAACCCTCCTGCTACACTTGCTAAATCCCCTACTCTTGGAACAGGTAAATCTAAAAGTAAAACTAGAAAAGTAACAAGAAGAATTGCAGCTAATGTAGATGGTATAAATTTAGTAACCCTTGGTAAGTACCATATGATTAACATGGTTAAGAAAACTAATACTAAAGAATATGTAAGCACTTCCCCTGACATCCATGTAAATGTTCCATCAAAGTTATATATTTGAAATTGATGTAATTGTGATAAACCAATTACTATAGCTAAACCGTTTACAAAACCTAGCATTACAGGTTGAGGAACCATTCTCATAAATTTTCCTAATTTAAAAATTCCTGCAAGAAATTGTAAAATTCCCATCAGGATTACAGTGGCAAATAAGTATTGGACTCCATGTTCCGATACTAATGAAACCATAACAACAGCCAATGCTCCTGTTGCTCCCGAAATCATTCCAGGTCTCCCACCAAAAATTGCAGTTACTAATCCTACAATAAAAGCTGCGTACAATCCTGAAAGAGGTGCTACACCTGCTACAAAAGCGAATGCTATTGCTTCTGGAACTAGGGCGATTGCAACTGTTAATCCAGATAGAATTTCGATTTTAAATAGTGAAAAGGAAGCTCTGCCCTCTGGAATATATTCATCTTTGTTTAACCCAAGAGAATTTGCAAATTGATTAACTGTTGATTTTATCATTAAGGTCTATTTAATTTAAATAGGTAAATTAAGTTATAAGTAAACAAAATCTACCAAACAGATTTGTATATATTAAAGGCGTCAGATTCTTCAATTTTACGTGGATTATTAACTAATAATCTAGTTTGTTTCATTGCTTCACTAGCCATCAATTGGCAAGCTTCCTCAGGAATTTCTAGATCTCTTAACCTATAAGGTAATTTAAGTTCCTTAGACAAACTTTCTAAACTATCTATAAAATTGTTACACACAATCTCATCACTTTTGCTATTATCTAAATCTTTAAATACAAATTGTGCAAGATTAGCGTAATTTTTTTTTGTTTCCTTGTTTATGGAATTGAATTTCATAACACTTGGAAGAACTAAAGAGTTTGAAAGTCCATGAGATATATTAAATAGACCTCCTATAGGATATGCCAAAGCATGTACTGCTGCTACTGGAGAATTTGCAAAAGCTTTACCTGCTAACATTGACCCAAATAGCATATTTGATCTTGCATTTATATTATATCCCTCAAATACAGCAGTTTTAATTGATGATCCGATAAACTTTAGTGCTTCTATAGATAACATTTTTGAAATAGGATTATTGTTAGGATTTATAGAAGTGTAAGCTTCGATTGCATGAACCATAGCATCTATTCCAGTTGATGCAGTTATATTTGGAGGTAGATTAATAGTTAATAAAGGATCTAAAATAGCAAGATCAGGTAAAATAAGTTTTGAAGAAACACCTTTTTTTTCTTTGTCATCCATCGTAATTATTGAAATTGGTGTAACTTCTGAACCAGTTCCTGCTGTTGTAGGAATTAGTACAAGTGGTATTCTTGGACCTTTTGCATTATTAACCCCCCATATTGTATCGATATTCTGATTAGACCCAAGAAGTAAAGATATAAGTTTTGCAACATCCATAGATGAACCGCCTCCAAAACCTAAAACTCCAGTTGATTTAAAATCTGTTGCTTCTTCAAATGCTTTTAATAAAGTAGATTTTGAAGGATCAGATTCAACTTTATTAAATATATTTATATTTGAGTATGATTGAAGTTTTTTAATTGTTTTATCGTACAATCCTAATTCTGTTATTCCTTCATCAGTTATTACAAAAATATTTTTTCCTAACAAATTTAGAATTTGATCACTAGAATTAACTGCTGTTTCATTACCAAAAATCAAGCTAGCTGTTGAATGAAAGTTAAACATTTATCTATGGTCGGGGAGAAAGGATTCGAACCTTCGACCCCCTGGTCCCAAATTATATTAACACTAATTTTGAAATTATAAAAGACCTCAGAAACGCTAGGTTTCTGGGGTCTTAAGAAATATCTGTTATTTTCACTTTATTGTATTTTATTAAGTTTTATCAAACTAAGTAAAGAATTTAGTCTATCACTAAGTATATCACTTTTATTAAAGTAACTTATTTAATTTTTCTATTATTTCACATTTGAAGTCAGTAGGTTGAGGTTGATATTTCAATCCAGGTTTAGAATTTTTAAATATTTTATCTATTTCGCTATCAGCATGAGACAATAGTTTAAGTGTAGATTTTTTATATCTCTTTGTGTCTATAATTTTATCAGTTAAATTTCTTATATCATCAATTGTATCATTAGATTTATAGCTTCTATAATCAGTTATAAATTTTGTTTCTAATGTATATCTATTCATGATTACAATTTCTTGATGGACATAACCTAAAAAATCAGGAGCAAATAAAACATAATATTTTTGCAGAGGATTTTCCATGTTACCCCACAAAACATCAAAATTTTCTGCTTCTCTCATCATTGATATACTACGATATAGATTACCTCCCAGTATTTCAGTAAATGTTCTATCTTCATAAAACTCGATTGCCTTAACTCTAGTATTTTTATAAAAATCTTTTACTTCCTTTTTATTTCTATCTTTAGGTGTAAAAAAGGAGGTATATAGAGGAACATCAAAAAATCTTAAGAATTTTATCTCATCAGTTTTTTCATATCCAGAAATAATACATGTATCATTTTCACATTCAAATTTCATTTCCATTTTAGTGCATTCTAAAAATAATTCCTCTTCTGCAAACAAAGAAGTTGAAAATAATAAAATAATAATTGCAGTTATTAATTTACACATCTCTTTCAATTCTCATTTGATACAAACTCTTACCCTCAAGCTGCCAATAGTCAGGACCAGAAATCTTCCCCCAAGTATAACCCATCTCAGTAACAATTTCTAAAGCGGATGCTGATAGACTCATTTCTCTATCTTTATATTTCACTAATTTATCATCTATAACTTCACATGTAATATTTTCATCTTTTGAAAAAGTTAAAATTGTTCCAGGTTTTATATCTAATAAGCTAAACTTAAATCTTTCCCTTTGAGCTTTTTCTAAAGCTACTTTGTCTTCCTCTGATTCAACTATAATGTTGCCAGGTGTAACATCTTTTCCATTTGTTAATTCAAGAGCCTCCTTTGCACTTTCAGGTAAAATATCAAAAAACTCTCTGTTTGATCTTATTCTATCTTTTGCAAATATTTTGTGTAACTTTCTCTCAACTTCTTCTGCATTCGGAACATCAATAGCAAAAAAGCATTCAAATGGTATTGGTACAGATGTATTGTCCAAAGATTTAATTCTTTGCTCTAAATTACCTGTTGAACCAATTTTAACTTTATTTGGCATTGCTTCATTAGTTAAAATATAAACCACACCCATAACTTTATTATATCACAAATCTATCTAACGAACACCTAGTGTGTAACTAGGTGTGCACATGAATAAAATGCTGTAATACCTAGATAAATAAAAATTAAAAAGAATTAGAATTAAGTCTATCAAATAGTCTATCAAATTCGTTTTATAGAAAAGGTAAATTATAAAAAAGGGCAGAAAACATGGTCGGGGAGAAAGGATTCGAACCTTCGACCCCCTGGTCCCAAACCAGGTGCGCTACCAGGCTGCGCTACTCCCCGAAAAAATTTGTTATATTCATAAATAACCTAAAAACAATCTTTTATGTTTGTTTTCTAAAATAATATTTATTATAATCAAATTAGGGGTGCTTAAATGCTGAGATTTATACCCTTTTAACCTGATCTGGATAATGCCAGCGGAGGAAACATGAAAACGATACTAATTTTTTTAACTACCTTATTTATTTCTTTCTCAATCTATGCAGAGAAACTAACCATTTATACATACGACTCTTTTGTATCAGAATGGGGTCCAGGACCCATAATTGAAAAAATATTTGAAGAAAAACATAATGCGGATCTAGAATTTGTTGCTGTAGACAGTGCAGCAACATTATTGAATAAAGTTATTTTAGAACGTGATACTTCCAAGGCAGATATAGTTTTAGGTCTTGATATGAATTTATTTGATTTAGCCGAACAATCTGAGCTTTTTACAACTCATAATATCAATGACATAAACAACTTAATTAATTTACCATTAAAATGGGAAAGTAATAAATTTGTTCCATATAATTATGGATACTTTTCTTTTGTGTATAATGAAGCAAATTTAGCAACACCTCCAAAATCAATGGATGAGTTGATTAATTCTACTAATGCTAGAATTGTAATTCAAGACCCGAGAACCTCTACCCCTGGCTTAGGATTATTAACTTGGATGAAAGCATTATATGGAGATAAAGCTGGGGATGAATGGAAAAAATTAAATAAAAAAATTATTTCAGTTACCAAAGGATGGACAGATGCATATTATAATTTTTTTATGGCAGGAGAAGCTGACATGGTATTAAGTTATACTACATCTCCAGCCGCACATATAATGTTTGAAGAAAGGTATGATATTCTTGCTACAACTTTTGAAGAGGGAAATTATATAACCATAGAATTTGCAGGCATTTTAAACAATTCACAAAATAAAGATTTAGCAAATAAATTTCTTAACTTTATGTTATCAAAAGAATTTCAATCAGTCATACCATCAACAAATATTATGTACCCTGTTACAAATTTAAGAGATTTACCTGAGGCATTTGATAAACTAGATGTTCCTAACTTTATTCAAATGGATCCAAAAGAAATTAATAAAAATAAAGAAAAATGGATTGATGAATGGCTTAATGCCTCATAAATAAATTGTATTATAAATATAATTATTCAGTATTATTTTTTTTTGGATTAATTATCCTATTGCCTTTCTTAGGTATTTTTTCAAAAATTAACTTTGATTTAGAGGTAATTTATAATTTTTTTCAAAATTCTTATACGCATCGTCTAATTTATTTCTCACTCTATCAAGCTTTTCTTTCAGCACTATTAAGTTGTTTTTTAGCTATTCCATTCGCATTAGCATTAAATAGACATAAGAATTTAAAAATTATTAAATTTATCATTTCTCTTTGTGGTTTTTGCTTTGTAATACCGACAATCTTAATAGTGTTTGCAGTAATTAAACTCTTTGGAAATAATGGTTTTTATAACTCATATTTTAATTTGTACGAGAATTTTTCGATAGAGACAATTTTTGGAATAAAAGCAATTTTAATTGCACATATACTTCTTAATACACCATTTGCTACCCGATTATTTTTTCAATCCTTAAATAGCATTCCTTTAAAATATTATGAAATATCTAGCTCTCTAAACATTACTTTTTTTGGCAATCTTCTAAAATTAGAGATGCCTTATATAAAACAAAATTTTTTTACTGTGTTCTCAATAATATTCTCTCTTTGTTTTTTAAGTTTTGCAATAGTAATGGCGTTAGGTGGTGGACCTAAGTATTCTACAATTGAGGTGGCAATTTATCAATATGCACTTTTTGAACTAAATTTTAATAAAGCAATATTACTCAGTTTTTTACAAATTTTTATCTGTTTATTTTTTTTATTTATTGGTTTTTACAAATTAAAAGGTTCAAATTTTTTTGAAATAGATCAAATTAATTTTATTCACCCTCATCAAGAATACAAAGCTATAAAAATTATAGATTTTTTTATAATTGTATTTTTTTCGATATTTCTTTTTTCTCCAATAATTTCTGTAATTTATCATTTTATAAATAATGGTATTTATTTATCTTTAATTAATGAAAAATTTTTAGGATCTTTTTTTAACTCTCTTATTATTTCAGTTACTACAGGAATAATTGTTAGTATATCTGGGTTTATAATTTCATCTATACTTGTAATAAATTATAAAAATATGATTTTTCAGCAATCAATGTTTTTAATAAGCTCTTCAATAATAATTATTTCTCCAATTATATTTAGTCTTGGTTATTTTATTATATTGGGTGAATTAAGATATGTGCAATTTTTTAAATATTTTGTGATAGTTTTGATAAATTGTCTATTCTTATTACCTTTTTCTATAATAATACTGTTTAATAACCTGAAAAATATTTTTTTAAATTTTGAAAATTTTCAGCAAACTTTCCGAATAAGCATAAGAAATTATTTTATTATTTTGCTGCCTATGATTAAAAAAAATATAATTTTTGTTTTTGCATTTTCGACGGTAATTACTTTTGGTGATTTTACAATAATATCATTTTTTAAAGATCAAAACTTTGATACCTTACCATCTTACTTATATAAATTGATTAGTGTCTATAAATTTAACGAAGCTTCTTTTGTTGCTGGTGTAATTTTAATACTAAGTATGATTATTTTTTTATTAATTGATAATTTAAATTACCAAGGCAAGTCAGCCATTAAAACGTGAAGATAAATACTTGCTACATAACCAATAAATATAACTGGGGTCCATTTTAAATGTCCAAAAAAAGTGTAATATCCTCTCGCTTGTCCCATAAGTGCTACACCTGCAGCTGAACCAATTGACAATAGGCTACCGCCCACTCCTGTTGTTAATGTAACGAGTAACCACTGATCAATTGACATTTCCGGTCTCATAGTAATTACAGCAAACATTACTGGTATATTATCTACGATAGCTGAAAGAACGCCTACTATAGAATTTGCCATTGTTGGTCCAAGACCAATATATAAGAATTCTGAAACAACAGTTAAGTAACCTATAAATCCTAAACCACCTACACTTAAAATAACTCCAAAGAAGAATAATAAAGTGTCCCATTCAGCTCTTGAAACTTTTCTAAAGAAATCAAATTTTTCATCTTCAACAGATGGATCATGTGAAATTTGCAAATAAAAAGAATATAACCCAAGAAGACCAAGACCAAACATCATGCCAAGCATTGGAGGCAAGTGAAGAATATTATGGAAGTTTACAGCACTAAAAATTGTAAGCAAACCTAAAAAGATAATTACTCGTCCGCCTCTTTTCATATATTCTCTATCAGAACTAATTTGTGGTTTTTCATTTGGAATAAAGAAATACATAACTGCTGCAGGAATTATGTAATTAACCACAGAAGGAAAAAATATTTTAAAAAATGTAAAAAATTCGACAATACCAGCCTGCCATACCATTAAGGTAGTTATATCTCCAAATGGACTAAAAGCACCACCTGCATTTGCTGCAACAACTATATTAATACATCCAATCGATATAAATTTTGTATTACCTTTACCACAGGCCATTACTACAGAGCACATGACTAGTGCAGTTGTTAAGTTATCAGCTATAGGAGATAAGAAAAAAGTAATTATACCTGTGAATATAAATAATTGTCTAAAGCTAAATCCCCTTGATGTTAATTGGTATCTTACTACATCAAAAACTTTTCTTTCTTCTAAGGCATTGATGTAAGTCATAGCAACGAGAAGAAATAGGAAAAGTTCTGCAAATTCTAGGATATTATGCTCTAAAGCATACTCGATTTCTTTGGCGTATTGCTTATCAGAAGAAAAATGGAAAGCTATAATACCCCATATTACAGCAGCTGAAATAATAACTGGTTTAGATTTTCTTAAATGGCTAAATTCTTCAGCCATTACAACAGCATATGCAAGAACAAATACAATAAGGCTTAAAATGCCTACATATGAAGTTGTTAGATCTATTTCCATAATTTTAAATTAAAGCCAATTACGTCTTTTTCAATCCCGAAATCATATAGATTATTGTGTATTGCTTCGTCAATAAAAACACTCTTTTTTATTACTTTTGCTTTATCATAAAGCTTAATACTGTGTTCATGCGGTACAATTTCATCTTTTTTTCCACTAATGATAAGCAATGGCGAGGTTATTTTATCAATTTTACTGAAGTTATCGAATTTATCTTTAACTAAATATTTTGTTGGAAATATTTTATATCTTTTTTTTGCAATATCATTGATAGATGTAAATGGTGCCTCTAAAACAATAGATAAAAATTCGTATTTTGTACCCATTTCTACTGCAGCACCAGATCCGAGTGATTCTCCATAAATCACTAATTCTTTAAATTTAAATTCAGTATTATTTTTAATCCATTTTAATACTGCTTCTGCATCTTTATATAAATTTTTTTCTGTTGGATTTCCTTCGTTACCTCCAAAACCTCTCCAAGAAACTAAAAGTACGCTCCAATTTTTTTCAATATACCTCTGGATTCTATAAGCTCTATCTCCGATATGAAAAGAATTACCATGAAAATAAACTAGTAAAGGTAGTGAATTTTTCCCTTTATGATACCATGATAACAGCTTTAAGTTATCCTCAGTTTTAATATAAACTTCTTCTGTATTATCTAAGTTATAATCCTTTGGTGCGCCTGGATGACCAGATTTATTAAAAACAATCCATCTTTGAAAGATATACAAGAGAAAACCTAAAAAAAAATATAGAAAAATTGCAGAAAAAATGTAATTCATTACTTATTATAATATTATGAAAACAGAAAACAAAGTAATTGATCCTCTAAGCCCATATAGCTGTGCACTGAAAAAAATAGAGGAAAGTGGTATTAGACCTACAAAACAAAGAAGAATTTTAGCTAAATTAATTTTTGAAAAAGGTGACAGACATATATCTGCTGAAAATCTTTTTGATGAAGTAAAAAAAGAAGACAGAAAAATTTCTATGGCTACAATTTATAACACCTTAAAACAATTTACCTCATTAGGATTGATAAGAGAAATAGTTGTAGATCAAAACAAATCACTCTATTGCAATAATAATAAATCTCATTATCATTTGTATATTGAAGATGAAGGTAAGATTCATGATATACCTACAAAAAATATTAATCTTGATATACCTTCAATTCCTGCTTGTCTTTCATTGCATAATATTGATGTTATTGTCAGAGTTAGATCTCTTAAAGAAGACCAAAAAAAGAATTAATTTGTTATGCACAACATAAAGTTGTGGTCTCCAAATAATAAAAAAACAAACCTCCACAAGTTTATTAATCAACTAGATAATAGTTTAAATATAAAAAATTATGCTGACTTACATAATTGGAGTATAAAACATAAAAATGAATTTTGGACTAATGTATGGGATTTCACAAATTTTGTTGGTGAAAAAAAAGGTAAAATTTTTAAATCAGCACCTGAATTTACTAATAATAAATTTTTTGATGAATGTAAGATAAATTATACTGAAAATTGTTTAACAAGAGATGATGATGATGATGCAATAATATTTCACTCTGAAAAAAAAATTAAAAGAAATTACTCTTGGAGAGAGCTTAAAAGTGCAGTTTTTAAATTTGCAAATTATTTAAAAATTAATAACATTAAAAAAAATGATAGGATAGCTGCTATACTTCCTAATATACCTGAAACTGTAATTTCATTTTTATCTACAGCACAATTAGGTGCTATTTGGTCATCATGTTCATCAGATTTTGGTAAAAAAGCAATTATAGATAGATTTAAACAAATTGAACCAAAAGTATTATTATTTTCAGATTATTATTTTTATAACAATAAAAAAGTTGATACGACAAAAATTATAAAAGATGTTATATATAATATCCCAAGTATAGAAAAAATTATTTTAATACCATATGAATTTAATGAAACGGATTATCAACTAGATTTTGAATACGATAATTTGTACGACATTTTACAACAAGAAATTGCGTATAGTAAATTTGAAAAGTTTAATTTTAATCACCCACTGTATATTCTTTATTCAAGTGGAACTACTGGAGTGCCAAAATGTATTGTTCACAGTTCTGGCGGAGCGCTAATACAACATAAAAAAGAACATGTGCTACATTGTGATATTAATGAAAAAGATAGAGTTTTTTATTTTACTACTTGTGGGTGGATGATGTGGAATTGGTTAGTTTCTGCTTTGGCGTCAAAAGCAACAATAATTTTATATGATGGATCCCCTTTTGTTCCCGATAGTAAACATCTTTTTGAAATAGCAGAAGAAGAAGGCATTAATTTTTTTGGCACTGGTGCAAAATATTTAGATACTTTAAAAAATAATAAAATTAAAATTAAAGAAAGTTTTAAATTAAATAGTTTAAATACACTAGCTTCAACAGGATCTCCTTTGGTTAATGAATCATTTGAATACGTTTATCAAAACATCAAATCAGATATTCATCTTGAATCTATAAGTGGTGGTACTGATTTAGTTTCGTGTTTTGTTACCGGTAATCCGTTAATGGATGTCTATAGTGGTGAAATTCAGTGTAAAGCTCTTGGAATGGATGTTGATGTATTTGATGAAAAAGGTAATTCAATTGAAAATCAAAAAGGAGAACTAGTATGTAAATCTTCTTTTCCATCAATGCCTTTATATTTTTGGAACGATCATGATAATAAAAAATATTTTAATTCTTATTTTAGTAAATATGAAAACATTTGGTATCATGGAGATTATATTAAAAAAACTATAAATGGCGGTTATGTTATTTATGGTCGATCAGATGCAACTCTAAATTCTGGAGGAGTAAGAATAGGTACTGCAGAAATTTATAGAGTAATTGAAAATATTACAGAAGTTCAGGAAGCTGTTGCAGTGGAATATAAATTAAAAAATGATACACAAATTATATTATTTGTTGTCTTAAATAAAAATTTTGAATTTAATGAAAATTTAAGGTCTAAAATAATAGATGAAATAAAAATTAATCTTTCTTACAAGCATATTCCCTCACAAATATATGCTATAAGTGAAATACCAAGAACTAGAAGTGGTAAAATAGTTGAAATTTTAATTAAAAAATTAATTA
>CACMET010000020.1 GCA_902612825.1 uncultured Alphaproteobacteria bacterium | reverse complement strand
AAATACTTGCAGCAAGTCCATATGGTGTATTATTTGCAATAGATACAGCTTCACTCGGTGTTCTAAATGTCATTGTTGTCAAAACTGGTCCAAATATTTCTACTTGAGCAATAAAAGATGACGGTGTTACATTTGTAAATAAAGATGGAGGATAAAATAAACCATTTGTTGGACATGACCATGAAGGTTGCCATAATTTATTTCCATCTTTTTGTGCTTTATTTACTAAAGAATTAATTTTTTTAAGTTGGAAAGGCGCAACAATAGCGCCAATATCAATAGACTTATCTAATGGGTCACCAACACGAAGTTTTTCCATTCTTTTCTTAAGTTTTTGGATAAATTTTTTCTCAATACTTTCTTGTACTAAGAGTCTTGATCCTGCACAACATACTTGACCTTGATTAAACCAAATCGCATCAACGACGCCTTCTACTGCGCTATCTAAATCAGCATCTTCAAAAACAATAAAAGGTGATTTGCCTCCAAGTTCCATTGTCATTTTTTTATCTGGATTAGTATTTGCTTGAATTATTTTCTTTCCAACTTCAGTTGATCCAGTAAAGGCAATTTTTTTAATATCTTTATGTGATGTTATATGTTCACCAGTAGAACCATCTCCCGTAATAATATTTATTACACCTTGTGGAATTTTAGCTTTTAAACAAAGTTCAGCAAAATAAAGCGCTGTTAAAGAAGTATATTCTGCAGGCTTTAAGACTACTGTATTTCCAAGAGCAATTGCAGGAGCAATTTTCCACGCTAACATTAATAACGGAAAGTTCCACGGTATAATTTGCCCAACAACACCAATAGAGTTATCAGAATTATTAGTATTCCTCGCAGCCCACCCAGCATGATAATAAAAATGTCTAGCAACAAGTGGAATATCTATATCTCTTGTTTCACGTATTGGTTTACCATTATCAATGGTCTCTAAAACAGAAATAAATCTTGAATTTTTTTGTATTAGACGTGCGAGGGCATATAAATATTTTGATCGATCAAAAGATGAAAGTTTTGACCATTTGATATGAGCTTTTTTTGCAGCACTGACTGCAGCATTTACATCTTTTTTTGAAGCAACAGATAATGTCGCAATTTTTTTATTTGTGGAAGGATTTATTATATTTAATTTTTTTGAGCTAAATGATTTTACAAACTTTCCATTTATAAAAATATTATTTGGATTTTTTAAATTTTTAATCCAATTTGTAACTTCCTTGCTATCTTCTGGTGCTGGTCCATAAGTTATATTTTGAAAATTTTTTATAACTTTATCCATATTATCCTATTGCAAGTTTCTCTTTGTTTGCATACCTGCCACTAGTGTAGTGATAGAGTTGTCTTTCTATATCAATTAATAAACTAGAAGCACCAATTCGCAATAATTTAGGATTAACCCATTCAAATCCTAGTTCTTCTGCTACTAATATTAAAAATTCTAAAACAGATTTGGCCGTTGATATTCCACCTGCAGGCTTAAAGCCAATTTTTTTTCCAGTTTTTGTATGAAAATCTCTAATCATTCTCAACATAACAAGACTATTATTAAGATTTGCATTTATACTTTCTTTTCCTGTTGATGTTTTAATAAAATCGGCACCAGCCATCATACAAACCAAAGAAGCTTTTGCTACATTTCGAAGAGTCTCAAGATCACCAACACCAAGAATAGCTTTTATTTTTGTTTTACCTGCAGTTTCTTTAAAACTGCGAACCTCTTCGTATAATTTTTTCCAGTTATTTTGGAGAACATATCCTCTATTGATAACAATATCGATTTCATCAGCACCATCTTTAATAGAGTCAGAAATTTCTTTTTTTCTAGTCGTATATGATGATAAACCTGCAGGAAAACCCGTAGAAACTGCCGTAATTGGGATTTTGTTTTGAATAAGTTTCGTACAATCTTTTATTAGATGATGATAGACACACACAGCTCCTACTCTTACTGCATTATTTTCTATTCCTAAATCCTGAAGAATATAATCATCAATCGGATTAAGGGCTTTATTACACAGTCTTTCAACTTTTCCAAAAGTGTCATCGCCACTTAGCGTAGTAAGATCAATCAAAGTAATAGCTTTTAACAACCAAGCGACTTGAAATTCCTTTTTTACAGTTCTTCTTTTAGTTAAGGTAGATGTTCGACGTTCTACAGCACTCAAATTAATTTGCGTGTTGTTAACCCAGCTTGTATCTAAGTTATAAAATGTTTTCTTTGTCATCGAATTAAATTTTTTCTTCTGTTATTGGTCTACTTAGTAAATTACTTAGTTCTTCTTTTAAATCATGTTGCTTATAAAGTATATTGTATACAGACTCCATTATTGGCATATCAATATTTTTTTTCTGTGAAATATTATAGACTGCTTTAACTGTATAATAACCCTCTGTTACTTCTTGCGATTTTAAAAGATCTAAAAAATTATCATATTTTGAAGAAGCTAATTTAATACCAAACTGTGTATTACGAGAATTTTTAGAGCTACATGTTAAAATTAGATCACCAAGCCCGGATAAACCAAATAGTGTATTTTTATCAGCTTTAAATTTTTTTGCGTATCTTGTCATTTCTGCAAAAGATCTTGAAATGAGTGCGCTTTTAGCATTTTCGCCTAAATTCAATCCTTCTGCAACACCGGCTGCTATTGCATATATATTCTTTAATGCACCACCTATTTGTGTTCCGATTAAATCATTTGAATAATAAATTCTAAATTCTTTGTTAGGTATAAGTTTAGAAATATTCTCAAAATCTTTTTTATCTTTTGTTGCAAGTGTCACTGCAGTTGGTAAACTTTGAGATACTTCATTTGAAAAAGATGGGCCTGATAAAATACTAATTGATTTAAACGGCATCATTTCTTGAAAAACATCTGTTAAAAATTTTGATGACGATATTTCAATCCCTTTAGAACATATAATAATATGATGATTTTTATTATGTAATGATGAATCCTTAATTACCTCCCTGGTGTTTTGTGCAGGTAATGTTATAAATAAAAATTTAACACTTCTAATTTCTTTCAAAGAAGTAGTAGCAGTGACATTTTCATTAAATGAACTGTATTTTAATTTTGGATTAATTTTATGTTCATTTATTGATTTAACAATTTTTTCATCTCGAGCATAAATGATAACTTTATTATTACTTAATACCCGGGCAAGTGCACTCCCCCAAACTCCTCCGCCTAAAATTCCAATTGTCATACGTTTGATCTTTATCCGGTGAGGCAAATGAAGTCAATTTATGGTTTTTGGCTAAAATCTTAGGTATTTTTATGAAAAAACTGCATGATTGATTTTTGGAACTAGTATATGAGGTAGCCTATATAAAAAGTATACTTTTTTGGAGGAAATATGAAAAAATTACTTCTAGCTGTTATTGTAAGTTTGTCGACTGTAACGACTGCTGCATTAGCGGAAATTAAAGTAGGAATTATTCTTGGTTTTACAGGACCAATTGAATCTTTAACTCCTGCTATGAGAGATGGTGCTAGAATGGCATTTGATGAGGCATCAAACTCTGGAAATCTTTTAGGTGGTGAATCAATTACTATCCTAGAAGCTGACTCAACTTGTGTAGACTCTGCTGCTGCAACTGCTGCTGCTGAGGATCTAGTTGCACAAGGTGTAACTGCTATTATGGGTGCAGACTGTTCAGGTGTAACAGGTGCGATCAATGCAAATGTTGCAGTACCAAATGGTATCTTAATGGTATCTCCATCTGCAACTTCACCAGGTTTAAGTAAAGTTCCTGATAACGGAACTTTTTGGCGTACTGCTCCATCTGATGCAAAAGGTGGTCAAGTATTAGCTAAACTTGCTTTAAGCAGAGGAATTGAAAGTATAGCTGTAACGTATACTAACAATGACTACGGAAAAGGTTTAGCTGAAGTATTTGAAGCTTCATTTGCACGTGGTGGTGGAACAATTACAGCATCTGCTGCACATGAAGATGGTAAAGCAGATTATTCATCAGAAGTTGGTGTTCTTGCATCAGCTGGTGGAGACGCACTACTAGTAATTGGTTATATTGATGATGGTGGAAAAGGAATGATCGAAGCATCTTTAGATTCAGGTGCATTTGACACTTTTGTTCTTTCTGATGGTATGATTGGTCAATCAATTGTTGATAATATCGGTGCTGATCTTGAAGGATCATTTGGTTCAATGCCAGGTGCAATTTCAAAAGGTTCAGCTAAATTTGGCGAACTAGCAGCTGCTAATGGCATGGACGGAAGTGCTCCATATGTTGGAGAGTCTTATGATGCTGCAGCAATTATTGCTCTTGCAATTCAAGCTGGTGGATCTGCTGATAAGCAATCAATCCTAAACAATATTGCTAAAGTATCTAACGCTCCAGGTATTGTAATTAACCCTGGTCAATTATCATACGGCTTACAAATGTTAGCTGCAGGTAAAGATATTGATTACCAAGGTGCAACAGACGTAGAATTTAATGCGTTTGGTGATGCTGCTGGTGCGTTTAAAGAATTAGAAGTCAGTGGTGGCGAATTCGTTACTGTTGGCGCTCTTTAATAATTAAAAATTATTTTAATTTAACCTCAGCTTTTAGCTGGGGTTTTTTTATGAGTGCCTTACTTTCTCTGGTATAATTCCCTTCGGCCTATAGCGTAAAATTAATAATAAAATTAAACCCATAAATAAGTATCTAAAGTAAGGAACGCTATCAAGTAAATGTAATTTTAAAGCATTAGTTGGTTCTAAAGCTACTGTAAGTTGATTAATAATAAATGTAGTAAGTGGTGCTGCTTCAATCCAAGAAAACCATATGACAAAACCACCAAATATAGCACCTAAATTATTTCCACTACCGCCTACAATAACCATAATCCAAATAATAAAAGTGAAACGAAGTGGTCGATACCCTGAAGGAGTAAATAATCCATCCAGAGTAACAAGCATTGCACCCGCAACACCTACAATTGCAGCTCCTATAACAAAAATTATTAAATGTTGTTTTACAACATCTTTGCCCATTGCATTTGCAGCAGTTTCATTATCTCTTATAGCTCTCATCATCCTTCCCCATGGAGACAATTGAGCTTTGTTTGCAAAATAGAAAATTATCAACATAACAATCAGAAATAAAATAGCGTAAGATAATTTTACAAAAATTCCTGAACCATCAATTATAAGATTGTTTAATACTTGTTGTCTATCACTCACATCAATAATATTATTTAACTTTGATGAATTGAGATATGTAACTAAATTTATAAACCAATCAGCATTTTGTAAATCAATTTCATAAGGAACTGGTCTCTTTAAACCGATTACATTTTTTACCCCTCTAGATAACCATTCTTCATGTTTTAAAACACTAACAACTATTTCTGAAATACCAAGAGTAACAATAGCAAGATAATCTGATCGTAATCCAAGAGCTACTTTACCAATTACAAATGCAACACCTGCAGCAAATAAACCTCCTACTATCCAAGAGAAAATTATTGGTAAACCAAGGCCACCCAAAAACCCTGCTATTGCAGGATTAACATCCTCAATATTATTTGTAGCATTTAAATAATAATGTCTGATAATTAAAATACCAAAAAAAATTATTAGAGAATTTAAAATATACCTATTTCTTTTTTGGATTACTGTTTTATTAATATACATTACAGCAATGACCAATACGACAAGTAAAGCAAAACTAATACCTAACCCTCTACCTCCAACCTGCCATGACTCAGCAATGGGAGGGTAAGAAACAAGAACTGCAGCTAATCCACCCATGGCAAGAAAACCCATTACACCAAAATTAATTACTCCTGCATAACCCCAAGAAATATTTACTCCCATTGTCATTATTGCTGAAATAATGCACATGTTTAAAATTACTAAACTTACAGACCATCCTTGAATAAAGCCTACAAAAATAAATAAAGAAATCATGATTGAGATAGCTAACCATTCATATCTTTCAAACTTCATCATAATACTTTTCCTTTAAATATTCCAGATGGTCTAATCAATAAAACGATAACTAAAATTGAAAATGATACAGCAAATTTATAATCAGTTGAAAGTAATTGTACTAAACCTGTTGGCTCTATAGAACTTGGAAGTAGATAGACAAAAAATTTCTTATAAGCATACGTTACCATAATTTCTGAAAAAGCGATGACATATCCACCTACTACAGCTCCAAAGGGACTACCAATTCCTCCAACAATTGCTGATGCAAATATTGGCAAGACTAAGTTGAGATAAATAATTGGCTTATAACTTTTATCTAATCCATAAAGTGTACCTGCAACACATGCCAAAACACCTACAATAATCCATGTAGTAAAAACTACTCTATCAGGATTAATGCCAGACAATAATGCTAGATCTTCATTATCAGAAAATGCTCTCATTGATTTTCCAGTTTTTGTTTTTTGCAAAAACCAGAAAGTAAAAGTTAAAAGCAAAATAGTTATTAATATTGTAATAACTTGAGAAGATTTTAATGCTAATCCTTCATTTAAACCTGTCATTACTTTAAACTGTTTGGCTTTCATTATAAATTTCTGTCCATCAGAAAATTTTATAGTTTCTGTTCCAATTATAATTCTTATAATTGCGTTTATTACAAACATAACTCCAATTGAAACCATTGCTAAAACAACAGGAACACTTTTTTGGTATCTGTAATATTGAAAAACAAATTTATCAGAAATAATGCATAAGATAATTGTTGCTATTATTCCTATAGGTAAAGCTAACAAGGCAGTTGGCAGAATTCCTAAACCAATATTTTGTGATTGAAAAAACCACGTAAATAAAATTGTTATCATCGCTCCAAATGACATAATTTCACCGTGTGCAAAATTGGCAAAACGAAGTATAGCGTAAACAAATGTAACTCCAAGTGCGCCAAGTGCAAGTTGAGAACCATAAGAAATGCCTGGAATGATAATAAAATTTAGAAGTACAATTATAGAATTTAGAAAATCAATCATTTTAACCTCCTAAAAAAGACTTTCTAACTTCTGGATTATTTAATAGTTCTTCGCCTGTACCTTCTCTGCTATTTTTTCCATTTACTAAGACGTACCCTCTATCAGCAATAGAAAGTGCTTGTTTTGCATTTTGTTCAACCATTAGTATGCCAACACCAGTTTTACGAACTTCTATAATTCTTGAAAATAACTCGTCCATTACAATTGGTGATACTCCTGCTGTTGGTTCATCTAACATTAAAATTTTAGGTTGAGTCATAAGCGCTCTCCCAAATGCTACTTGTTGTCTTTGACCTCCAGATAATTCTCCTGCACTTTGATGTCTTTTTTCTTTCAAAATAGGGAAAAGGTCATAAACATCATTAATGGTATGAATAATGTCATCCTCTCTTAAAAACCCTCCCATTTCTAAATTTTCTTCTACTGTCATACCAGTAAATACATTGTTTGTTTGAGGAACAAATGCCAATCCTAAATTAATTCTGTTTTGAGGTAGCATTGAAGAAATTTCCTCATTTGAATATTCAATAGAACCTGAAGTTAAACTTAACATGCCAAGCAATGCTTTCATTACTGTTGATTTCCCTGCTCCGTTTGGACCAACTATTACAACAATTTCACCCTCGTTAACTTCTAGATTAATATCTTTAATTATATCAACCCCTCCATATCCAGCAGTTAAATTTTTACCAATTAAATTATTCATATAATTTTAATTTTTATTAATTCCTTTTCCTAAATAAGCTTCTATAACTGTATCGTTATTTTTAACTTCATTAAAATTTCCTTTAAATAAAACTGAACCTTCCGCCATCACAATTACAGGATCACAAATTTTTTCAATGAGATCCATATCATGTTCAATAACGAAAAACGTATAATTCTTTTCTTTATTTAATCTTAATATTGCATCCGTAATTTCATTAAGAAGTGTTCTATTAACTCCAGCTCCTACTTCATCAAGTAAAACGATTTGAGGATCAACCATCATGGTTCTCCCTAACTCTAGTAGTTTTTTCTGACCACCAGATAAGTTACCTGCGAGTTCTTGAGTTAAGTGACTTAAATTTAAAAAATTTATTACTTCTATAGCTTTTTCTCTTATTTCTTCTTCTTGTTGTTTTACTTTAGTATTACTTAATAAAGCATATGATAATTTTTCACCAAATTGATTTGGTGGTACCATCATTAAATTTTCAAGAACAGTTAAAGTTGAAAATTCATGGGCAATTTGAAAAGTTCTTAGAACTCCTTTAGCAAATAATTCATGAGGTTTTAAAAAAGAAATATCTTCATTATTAAGAATTATATTTCCCTCATCTGGATCATATAATCCTGCAATAGTATTAAATAATGTTGTTTTTCCAGCTCCATTTGGACCTATTAAACCTGTAATTGAACCCATTTCAACTCTCATTGATGCTTTATGGACTGCTTTTAAACCTCCAAAAAATTTATTAACATTATTTATTTCAAGCATTATGTATTTTTTTTAAATTTCCATTCAAGTCTGCATTAAGTACTAATCCTAGAGATATAATTATAGCAAGCATTGCTGATCCCCCATAAGAAACTAAAGGTAATGGAATTCCAACAACAGGCATTAAGCCAGATACCATAGATATGTTCATAATCACATATATAAATAAATTGCTGCCAACACCGATAGATAGAATTCTACCAAAAATATGATTTGATTTAATGCTTATATAAAAACAAACTGATATTAATAATAGAAAAAGTAAAATTATAAACATAGTGCCAATAAAACCAAATTCCTCTCCAATTAATGTAAAGATAAAATCAGTCTGTTTTTCAGGTAAATACTGAAGATATGATTGAGACCCTTCTAAAAAACCTTTACCAGTTAAACCTCCAGATCCTAAAGCAATTTTAGATTGTATAAGTTGATATCCTCTTCCAAGTGCATCAGCCTCAGGATTTAAAAAAGAGAAGATTCTATCTTTTTGATATGGTTGTAAATAATTTAATGACAAAGGAATTGATAAAATCAAAACAAAAAATCCAAAAACAAACTTCCAAATTCTTATTCCACTTGCAAATAGAATAAGAATTCCAAGCATCGCTATACTTAAAGCAGTTCCAAGATCTGGTTGAATAACTACCAAAGCAAACGGCAAAAATAAAATTAATATTGGAAAAAATAAATTTTTAATTCGCTTAATTTCATCAAATTTTAAATCATGATAAAATCTTGCTAATGCAAGTATTATAGTTATTTTTATTAATTCTGATGGTTGAATACTTAAACCAAATACATTTATCCATCTAGTTGCCCCCTTACCAAAAACACCTATTAATTCAACTGATAGCAAAAGTAATAATGATAAAATAAAAAAGATATAAGCGAATTGATAAATAAATTTAATATTTATCAAAGCTAAGATAATTGCTAAAAATATAAAAAGTACTAATCTAATTAAATGTCTTGATGCCCAAGGATTGTATGATCCTCCTGCTGCAGAATATAATCCTGCTGCACCAATAAAAGAAATTAATATTACTAAGAAGATCAATAAGTAATTTAAATTTTGAATTTTATTCAACATTAAATTTTTAAATTTTTAGTAAATTGAAAAATTTCTTTAGCTATAGGTGCTGCAGTTGATGCACCTGAACCACCATGTTCAATAACAACCGAAACAGCATATCTAGGATTTTCAACTGGCATATACCCAACAAATAAAGCATGATCTCTTTTTTTCCATTCTACTTCTTTTTTCCTAAAATCTTCACTTTCTCTCTCGGCTACAGTTATTCTTCTAACTTGAGAAGTTCCTGTCTTGCCGGCAAAAGGTGCAGACACAGATCTCGAATTATAAGCTGTTCCTTTACTTTCATTAACTACTTTAAACATTGAACGCTTAATAATTTGAATTGCATTTTGGTATTTTTCTAATTTTTCAAATTCAATTTCATTATTTTGTTTAATAATTTTTGGCATTACATTTTTTCCATTAGAAGCAATAATTGAAGTCATTACTGCAAGTTGTAGTGGATTAGTTAATACGAATCCTTGACCAATAGCAGAGATTAAAGTCTCTCCAGGATACCAACTTTCATCATATTTTTTCTTTTTCCAATCACGTGAAGGAATAATTCCTTTTTTTTGATTAGGCAAAGGGATATCATATATTTTGCCTAAACCAAAATCTTCAGCAACTTTAGAGATTTTATCTATTCCAATTTTTTTTGAAATTTCATAGAAGAAAACATCACATGACTCTTTTATTGCATCACTAACATTCATCGAGCCATGACCATTATTTTTCCAACAATGATAAAGTCTATCGCCTAAACCAATTTTTCCATTACAAAAATGTTTCGTATTTGTGTCAATAATCCCATGGATTATCCCAGCTATTGCAACAACCATTTTAAAAGTTGAACCTGGAGCATATAAACCTTGAATAGATCTATATGTGAGTGGAGATAATTCATTTTCTAAAATTGAGTCCCAATATTCCTTATTCGGTTTTTGTATAATTTTATTTGGATTATAAGATGGAGTTGAAGCCATACATAATATGTTACCATTGTTAATATCCATAAGAACTACAGATCCCGCTTTGTGTTCTTTTAATAAATTTAGAGCATATTGTTGAATTCTAAGATCGATGGTTATCTGAATATCATTACCTTTTTGACTATCTTGCCTTGATATTTCACGAATTACTCTTCCATAAGAATTAACCTCAATCTCTCTTTGTCCTGATTTACCTATTAAATTAGGGTTAAAACTTTTTTCAATACCATCTTTCCCAATCTCTAGATTAGGCATATTTGAAATAAAAGGTAATTCAACTTCTTCTCGATTGGGTTTATTTGTATAACCGATCAAATGTGAGACAATATTATCAAACTGATAAGTTCGCATATAATCTTGAGAAATAAATATACCATCAATATTAAGTTTGTTTGATTCTATTTTTTCAAGTTGTGACCAATTAATATTTTCTAAGACTTTTATTTTTTGAAATTTTTTAACTTTTTTAGATAATTCTAGTATTTTCCTTCTATCACTGAAATTAATTTTTATAATTTGATTTAATTCATTTAGAGATTTGTTTATATTCTTAGTATTTTCAGGAATTATGTAAACATCAAATACTTTTATATTAGATGCTAAAACTATGTTATTTGTATCATAAATCTTACCCCTGATAGGGTATATAATCTCAACGTCTATTTGATTATTTTTTGAAAGAGTTTTATATTTTTGTGAATCTTTTATTTGAATATTATACAATCTCCAGCCTACAATGCCAAAAAAAGATACTTTCAATAAATATAATAAAAAAGTTCTTCTATTTAGAACTGAATATTGTTTTTTATCCTCTGAGTAAAACATTCACTTATCCAATTTAGTAAACAAAAATACAGTAGGAATGAATATAATTAAAGAAATTAAAAAGAAATTTAAAAAGGCACTCATGTTAAATTTATAATTATGTATTAGATTTGCCAAAGATTGTTCAATGAGAAGCAGAATAATTAAAGTTATAAAATAAATAAATATAATTTGATACGAAGATAAACTAATTAAATATTTTCTTAAAAATATAAATAAGATTAAAAGAGATAAAAAGGTAATTAAATGCACTCCAATATTATTTAATAATAATATATCAAATAATATTCCATATATTAAAGCTACAACGTAAAGATAATAATGGTAATGATAAAATATTAGATAAATTAACGTTAAATGAAATAATATATAAAATACATTATTAACATTAGGAAATAAAATAAAGGAATTTACCGAAATTGAAAAACTTATAATTAAAATGATATTTAGTTTAGAGGAAGGGTTAAGAAATTTGGAAAACTCCATTATTTTGAAGTAACAATTTGTAGATAATCAATATTTTTAAAATCTACAAATGGTAAAACAAAAAATCTATTTTTTTCAACTTTAGCTACTTTTCCAACCAAAAGATCTACTGGAAAGATTTGTGCTGTACCACTTGTAACTACAATATCTCCTAATCTTGGCATTTTATTTTCTTTAACAAAAGAGCTTACTAGATATTTTCCATCTCCATGGCCAGTTAGCAAAGAAAATATGCCATCAGATACAGATTTTACTGAAATAGACAAATTAGGATCAGTTAAAAGAATTACTCTAGAATTATTTGAAGTTGCATCAATTACCTTACCTACTAATCCCCGTTCGTTTATAGCTGACATATTTTTCATGATTTTATCATCATAACCAGCATTTAAATTTATTAATTTGGAGTAAATTGTATCATTTCTATTTATAAGTGATGCTGTCTTTACTAAGGTTAAATTATTATCAGTAGCATTTAATAATTTTTTTAAAACTTTATTCTCTCTTGAATTTTGTATTGCTAATGTTTGCCATTTTTTTAATCGTATTATTTCTTCTTGAAGAATTTTATTTTCAAATTTTAAACTTCTAAACTTTTTGTATTCATCAACAAAATTGGAAAAGACATTTACTGGAGCTGATATAACTTTTGTAATCGGAATAATTACTGCATTAGATATATTCTTTATCCCATTGATAAGATACAAATCAGATTTTGAAAAAAAAACTAAAAGAAATGATAGAGTAACAATAGAAATAATTGTCAGATTTTTTATAAAACTTGAAATTTGAAAAACTTTTATTTGGAACTTAGGTGCCATTTTAAATCTTTAATCAGAGGCAAATACATCACTCAATCGTGATTTTTCTTCAAGAGCCTGTCCTGTGCCCATAACAACACACAAAAGTGGGTCCTCAGCAATTGAAACTGGCAAACTTGTTGATCTTCTTAATACTTTATCAAGATTGTGTAAAAGGGATCCACCTCCAGTTAACATGATTCCTCTTTCAACAATATCAGCTGATAATTCTGCCGGTGTTTGTTCTAAAGCTCTCTTAATAGTATCAATTATTTGAGCAACTGGTTCGGCAAGAGCTTCAGCAATTTGTCTTTGAGAAATTGAAATTTCTTTTGGAAGACCTGTTATTAAATCTCTACCTTTTACACTCATACTTTTTCCATCTCCATCATCTGGTGGACTAGCAGAACCTACATCTTTTTTCATTCTTTCAGCTGTAGTTTCTCCAATTGCTAATTTATGCGTTGTTCTCATATAATCCATTATAGCTTCATCAAATCTATCTCCAGCAGCTTTAACTGAACTAGAATTAACAACACCTCCAAGAGATAAAACTGCGACCTCTGTTGTACCACCCCCAATATCTACAACCATAGAACCTGTCGGTTCTGCAACTGGTAAACCTGCTCCTATTGCTGCCGCAACTGGCTCTTCAATCAAATAAACTCTCCTAGCCCCTGCAGCATCAGCTGACTCTCGAATTGCTCTTCTTTCAACATTAGTTGCACCAGAAGGTACGCATATTACAATTTGAGGATTTGATATTGATCTACCTTTATGAACTTTTTTTATAAAACTTTTTATCATTTGTTCAGCAACATCAAAATCAGCTATTACACCATCTTTCATAGGGCGTATTGCTTGAATTTTTCCAGGTGTTCTTCCAAGCATTTGTTTAGCTTCGTTACCAACTGCTAAAACCTGAGTTCTTCCATCATTTTCTATTGTTGCAACAACTGAAGGCTCATTAAGAATTACACCCTCACCTTTAACATATACTAGAGTGTTTGCCGTGCCCAGGTCAATAGCCATATCTTTAGAAAATAAACTAAAAAAGCGATCGATAACCATTAATTAAACCCCCTCTATTTTTAAACTTGCTATATTCTCTTTAATAGATTTAGTTTTTTTAAATATCAATCTGTTTAATGCATTAATATAAGCTTTTGCAGATGCAACAATAATGTCAGGATCACTTCCTTTTGCTTGTGATGATAGATTGTCATCTTCAAGTCTAACAGTAACTTCACCTTGAGCATCAGTACCCGCCGTGATTGCATTTACTTGGTAAAGTTTTAGTTTAAATTCAGTATTTGTAAGTTTTTTTATAGCATTAAATGTAGCATCCACCGGACCATTACCATTAATTTTAGTATTTTCCACTTTACCGTTAATTTCTATCTTTAATTTAGCCTTAGCTTTTTCAACAGATCCAGCATTTACTTCTAATGATACAAATTTAATGTGTTCATCATATGACGAAGTTCTATCTTCTGCTAATGCAATTAAATCTTCTTCGAATATTTCTTTTTTCTTATCAGCTAAATCTTTAAATCTTCCAAACAATTCCATCAAAGCATTGTCACCAACTTCGTAACCAAGATCTTTTAATTTTTCTGAAAAAGCATGTTTGCCCGAATGTTTGCCAAGAACTAATGAAGATTTGTTAAGGCCTATTGATTCAGGGGTCATGATTTCATACGTTCCAGAATGTTTAAGCATACCATCTTGATGTATTCCAGCTTCATGTGCAAAAGCATTTGCACCAACTATGGCTTTGTTTGGCTGTACAGGAAAACCTGTTATTGATGACACCAGTCTAGAAGCTTTCATAATGGACTCTGTTTTAATATCTGTATGATAAGGCATAAGATCTTTTTTTACTTTTAAAGTCATGACAATTTCTTCCAATGATGAATTTCCAGCTCTTTCTCCCATACCGTTAATAGTACACTCTACTTGTCTGGCACCTTCTTTAATTGCTGCAACATTATTTGCTGTGGCTAAACCTAAATCATTATGTGTGTGAGTAGAAAGAATTGCTTTATCAATATTTGGAACATTATTTTTAACATTTTTAAAAATTTTACCAAACTCCTCTGGAAGTGTATAGCCAACAGTATCAGGTATATTAATAGTTGACGCACCAGAGTTAATTGCAAGATCAATGCATTTATATAAAAATTCTAACTCTGATCTTCCACCATCTTCACAACTCCATTCAATATTATCACAAAGATTTCTTGCATGGGAGACGGTCTTTTGAATGGCTTCTAGAACTTCTTCTTCACTTTTCTTTAATTTATATTTCATATGAAGAGGACTTGTAGCAATAAAAGTATGAATTCTTGGAGACTTAGCATGTTGTACTGCTTCCCAAGCACGGTCAATATCTTTAAGGCTTGCTCTTGCCAAACCAGCAATCGTTGAATTTTTAACATGCTTACTAACTTCAGAAACAGCTTCAAAATCTCCATTTGAAGCAATTGGAAATCCTGCCTCAATAATATCAACTCTCATAGAATCTAGTACTTCAGCTATTTGAAGTTTTTCATCTAAATTCATTGATGCTCCTGGAGATTGTTCTCCGTCTCGAAGAGTTGTATCAAAAATATAAATTTTTTCAGTCATTTTTTAATTATACACTAATCAATATTTTATTAAACTTTCATCTAGTTTTTTGATTTATCAACCATTTTTCCTTCAGCAATCCAAGGCATCAATGTTCGCAACTTTTCTCCTACTGCTTCAATTGGATGTTCAGCTTGTTCTTTTCTCATTACTTTAAATTTAGTTTGACCACTCTGATGCTCTTGCATCCATTCTTTAGCAAATTTACCAGATTGAATTTCTGAAAGAATTTTTTTCATTTCTTTTTTTGTTTCATCAGTGATAAGTCTTGGACCTCTTGAATAATCTCCATACTCAGCTGTGTTTGAAATTGAATATCTCATGTTTGCCATTCCACCTTCATATAAAAGATCAACAATAAGTTTAACTTCATGAAGACATTCAAAATATGCCATTTCAGGAGCATATCCTGCTTCGACAAGAGTTTCGTAACCGGCTAAAATTAAATGTGTTAAGCCTCCACATAAAACAGATTGTTCTCCAAAAAGATCTGTTTCACATTCTTCTTTAAAAGTTGTTTCTATAATCCCAGCTCGCCCTCCACCAATTGCCGATGCATATGCAATTCCTATTTCTAAAGCATTACCTGAAGGGTTTTTATCTACTGCAACTAAGCAAGGCACTCCAGCGCCTCTTACATATTCAGCTCTTACTGTATGACCAGGACCTTTAGGTGCAACCATTATTACATCTATACCTTCCTTAGGCTTAATTAAATCAAAGTGAATATTTAAACCATGTGCAAATGCAATTGTTGTCCCTTCTTTAATATTTTCAGCTATGTCATTTTTGTAAATTTCAGATTGAAGTTCATCAGGTGTAAGCATCATAATCACATCAGCCCAACTTGCAGCCTCTGCTGGTGTCATTACTTTGAAATTAGCTTGTTCTGCTTTACTTCTTGAATTTGAACCTTCTCTTAATGCAATTGAAACATTTTCTATTCCAGAATCTCTTAAGTTCATTGCGTGTGCATGACCTTGACTACCGTATCCTACAATTGATATTTTTTTATCTTTTATTAAGTTTAAGTCTGCATCTCTATCGTAATATACTCTCATTATTCCTCCTCATTTTTTTGAATTGATGATATTGCAACGGGACCACTTCTAACAATTTCAACTTTTGTAATTTCATTAATTTCTTTTATAAATCTATTTACTCTTTCTGAAGCACCAGCTATTTCAAAAATTGTGGTATTATTTTCATTTTCAATTTTTCTAGCTCTATATAAATCACAAAGCTGATAAACTTTCTTTTTATTTGTATCTGAAATATAAATGTAAACTAAAGCAACCTCAGCTTCTACTGAACTGCCCTCTTGATCTAAATTTGTAACACTATGAACAGGAATAATTCTAAGTAACTGTTTTTCAATTTGGCTGACAACCTCTGAAGTTCCATGAGTGACTATAGTAATTCTAGAAATATTTTCATCATTACTAACTTCAGCTACATTCAAACTATCAATATTATATCCTCTACCAGAAAACATTCCTATTACTCTAGCTAAAACACCTGGTTCATTATCAACCAATACTGTTAATATATGTCTTTTTGTCTCTGATACTTGATCAGGAGAAGCATAAACAGATTTATTCATTAAACTAAAATTTTTCCTTTTTCGGCAGATTTTTTATCTTGTTTTTGATCTTTACTTAACATCATTTCATTATGAGCAGATCCACTTTGAATCATAGGAAAGCAATTCTCTTCTTTAGTAACCCAAATATCAGCAATTACTGTATTTTTCGTTTCTATCATTTGGGTTATAACATCATCAAGTTCATCAGTTGTCTTTGCTCTTAGGCCAACAGCTTTATAACTTTCAGCTAACTTTACAAAATCAGGCAAACTATCAGTATAACTCTCAGAATATCTTCCACCATGTAAAAGTTCTTGCCATTGTCTTACCATTCCCATGTATTCATTGTTTAGAATAAATATTTTTACAGGTAATCTATATTGGACAGCCGTGCTCATTTCTTGAATATTCATAAGTATGGACGCGTCTCCAGCTATATCAACTACTAAAGCATCTGGATGACCAACTTGAGCTCCAATTGCAGCAGGAAACCCATACCCCATGGTTCCTAATCCACCTGATGTAAGCCATCTGTTTGGTTCCTCAAATTTATAAAACTGAGCAGCCCACATTTGATGCTGACCTACCTCAGTAGTAATAAATGTTTTTGTATTTTTTGTTAACTCATAGAGTCTTTGAACCGCATACTGAGGTTTAATCTGATTACCTTCATTATTATAGTTTAAACAATCTACTTTTTTCCATTCATTTATTTTATCCCACCATAATTTTAGTGTTTTATCATCTATTTTAAATTTCTTTTCTTTCCAAAGGGCAATCATCTTTTCAACAACCTGTTTTACATCACCAATGATTGGAACATCGACATTTATAGTTTTGTTAATATTGCTTTCATCGATATCAATATGAATTTTTTTTGAATTTGGAGAGAACGCATCTAGTCTACCTGTAACTCTATCATCAAATCTGGCACCAATATTAATCATGACATCACATTCATGCATTGCCATATTAGCTTCATACATTCCGTGCATTCCAAGCATGCCAAGT
The DNA here is from genome assembly GCA_902612825.1 of uncultured Alphaproteobacteria bacterium. Classification (GTDB taxonomy): domain Bacteria; phylum Pseudomonadota; class Alphaproteobacteria; order HIMB59; genus CACPNW01. Next base: position 927 of record CACMET010000020.1, on the reverse strand, counting down.
GAGTTTTTATCTGATGAACCTACTACACCTAGACCCATTAATGTCATTGTTACCGGTGATCCAACTGTATTTATAAATTCTCTAACTAATTTTGAAGCTTTTGGTCCAGAATTAATACATCCACCACCAATATAAAAAATTGGTTTTTTAGCTTTTGAAATTAATTCTACAGCTTCTTCAATTTTATTTTTTTCAAAATCAGGACTTGGTTCAAACAATCTATGAGAGGGAATAATAATTTTATTTTTTTCTTCATAAGTTCCTGAGGCAAATTGAACATCTTTAGGTATATCAATTAATACAGGTCCTGGTCTTCCATTTTGAGCAATAGTAAATGCTTCATGAAATACAGAAGATAATTTATTAACATCCTTAACTAAGTAATTATGTTTAGTACAAGGTCTCGTTATACCTGTCGTGTCACATTCTTGAAATGCATCACTACCAATTAAGTGTTGAGGTACCTGTCCAGTTATGCATACAATAGGTACACTATCCATCATTGCGTCAGTTAAACCAGTTACAACATTTGTTGCACCAGGTCCTGACGTAACAAGAACTACTCCAGTTTTACCAGTCGACCTGGCATAACCTTCAGCTGCATGTATCGCACCACCCTCTTGTCTTACTAAAACGTGCTTAATTGAATTCTGTTTAAATAAAGTATCATATATGGGTAATACCGCACCACCAGGATATCCAAATACAACTTCTACGCCTTGTTCAGCTAAGCTTTTTAAGACAATTTCAGCGCCTGTTATTTTATTATTCATTGATTTTAGCTCATAGGCTGTGGATAAAATAAAATCAATAAATTAGTTCAATTTTGCTCTAAATTAATGGATTTTAAGTCAATTTCATCCGGAAATTGATTAAATTTTTTAAAAATATTAAGATTTGAAGATCTCCACCAAGTATGTTGTCTTT
>CACMET010000019.1 GCA_902612825.1 uncultured Alphaproteobacteria bacterium | reverse complement strand
TATTTGTCCATTGGGCCATCAGGTCTCCAATATTGCAGACAAAAATATTAGGATCACTAGGTACATCTATCCATTCTCCTGCAAGATTTTTAATTTGAAGTCCACTGGTATTATCCTTTGGTAGTAATATTGTAAGACTACCATAATCAGTATGGGCACCTGCCATCTGTTGTTTTGGTAAAATTTTTTGAACTGGAGGATAATTAAGTGCTCTTAAAGCTGAAATATTTTTGTCTATGTATTGGTCAAAATAAGTTTCATCAAGATTCAATGCCAATGCGAAAGATCTCATTACGCGTGTAGATAATTTTTGCATCGAATTATAGTATTCACTCCAATATTTTTGAAAATTTAATATTTCTGGCCATAATGAAGGAGCATAGCAAAATTCAAGTGCTTCTTTATCAGATATAGAATCAGGAATTAATAATGGTCCAGCATTAAAACTTTCCTTTAAATCAGGAGGTGTTTTTTCTCCCTTAGAATAAGCTAAAGCCTCTAAACCTTTAGCAAGATAGCCGTATGGATACCCCTTATATGGAGGACTAATTTTTTGCTTAAATTCAATCGGTTGTTCAAAAAAAAGATCAACCACTGACCAAATATTATCAATTATTTTTCTATCTATATTATGGCCAGTGATTAATAAAAAACCAGTATCTTTACAGACATTATCTAAATTTATTATTAATTCCTTTTTTTTATCTCCAACTGAAAGCTCAAATTCATTTAAATTAAAGTATTTTATTTTCGAATTAGAATTCATAAAAAATAATATAGATGTTATTTTTTTTACCCTTTAATTGCTCCAACAGTTAATCCACTAATTACATATTTGGAAAGTGTTATTGCCATAATTACTGTTGGAATTATGTATACTGCACCTGCAGCTGCAACATGATGCCATAATATTCCATATCTATTTCCCATACCAGCAAGACCAAGTGGTAGAGTCTTATATTCAGGCATGTAACCAAGAATCAATGCAATATCAAAATTATTCCAGCTACCAATAAATGTAAAAATTGCTACAACTGCTAACCCAGGTTTAATAAGTGGGAAAACTATTAAATAAATTACATTAAATTTATTACATCCATCAATATAAGCTGCATCTAAAAGTTCTTTTGGAAAATCTGATAAATATCCAAGCATTATTATAACAACCAAAGGAATTGACATAGTTGTATGAGCAAAAATTAATCCATGATAGGTATTTGTTAATCCTAATGATGAAAAAATTATAAATAGAGGAACCATTACAGCCATTCCTGGAATAAGTCTTAATAAAAAGATAAAAACAGTTGTTTGTGTCTTAAATCGAAAACGAGTATGACTTAAGCCGTAAGCAATTAAAGTACCTATTGTAACAGCAAATAACGTTGCTGATATTGCTAAAATTAAGCTATTTTTCATATAGGTTGCAATTGGATATGTATTAAAGACCTCTCTGTAGTTATACAAACTAAATTCAAATGAAAAAATATCATATAAATTTTTTGGATTTTTAAAAGAAGCCAATGCAAACCAGATAATTGGAAATAACCATATAAACAGAGATAAGCTAATAAAGAACCAACTTATTGTTGTTAATCTTTTTTCACTCTTATTCATTGTTTGTTGATCCCATCTCTGTACATAAGTTTAATAAGAATATAAGATGCAATTAACATCATAAATACCATAATCCATCCTGCGCTTGCTGAATAACCAAATTGTCGATCCAACATTCCTGACCTATACATGTACAATGATAAAACATCACTACTCATGGCTGGGCCACCTTGCGTGAGTCCATAAATTAAATCAAATATTCTAAATGAATCCATTCCTCTTATTAATAATGTGACAAGAATAATAGGTTTTAAATGAGGAAGTATTATATAGCGAAGACGATGATAAGCATTCGCACCATCAATTTTTGCAGCATCAATAATTTCAGTTGATAAAGTTGTTAACCCTGCAGAAAGCAAAAGCATAAAAATAGGAACACAAGCCCAAATCTCAACAATTATACAGCTGTATAAGGATATTGCCGGATCAGCTATCCACAATGGCGGCCTTTCCATTCCTACAAAACGAAGAAAAAAATTTATTATTCCTAAATCATCATTGTACATAAATTTCCATATGAAACCCATGGCAAGAGGAGCCAAAAATTGTGGAACGATTAAAAAAGCTCTAATTATATTTTTTCCTCTTGTAATTTTATCCAAAGCTAAAGCCAAAAAAAGGCCAATTACTAATTCAAAAGGTAAAGATATTCCAACATAAATAAGAGTATTAATGAAAGCGTTAAGGAACTCATCATCATAAAAAATTTCAAAATAATTTCTAAAACCAACAAATTGAGTTAAATCTGGTCTTATTAACCTAAAATCATGTAAACTTATAAAAAGAGAATAAGCTAATGGATATAAATAAAATAACAATAAAATTATTACACCTGGTAGTATTATTGCCCCACCAAAAAAAGAAGAAGAATTTATAAATTTCATATTTTTTTACAGGCAGCAATATGCTGCCTGTGATAATTTTTATTTGAATTAATTCCCTAGAAGTTGTGGAGCAATTTCCTCATAGAATCTATCTCTTTTGAGAATTTTCTCCATTTCAACTTTTGCATCCTTTAAAGCTTGTTCAGGTGTTTTTTCTCCTGTCAAAGCAAATTGGATGAACTTCCAAGTTTCTTTTTCTAGTGCCATCCATGAAGGTCCTGTATCTATCCACTTAACTCCCATATTATCAGGTAAGTTTTGAGCAATAGCACCGGCAATAACTGGATTTTCTTCTATCATTCTTTCAGTAGCAGATCTTCTAGCAGGAGCATTTCCCCTTAAAACAGCATTATAAACGGCCATGTCAGGATTACCATTCCATTTTGCATAAGCCTCAGCTAGTTCTTGTTTCTGAGACATTTTCAAAACACTCCAAGACCATCCGCCCATATTACCAGCATGTCTCACTTCCATAGGTTTTCTTCCTACAGCTACCTTGCCTACAACATTTGATTGTTCAGGGTCTTGAGACATACCATACATATATGGCCAATTTACAGCCATAGCCATTTTGCCCTGTATAAACAAAGTATGGAATGCGCCATAGTCATAAACAGGTGTGTCAGCTGGCATAATATTGTGCACTCTGTAATTATCTACAACCCATTGTAGTGAAGCTACGGACTCTGGCTGATCAATAATAATATTATATTCGCTATCAAATAAATCTCCACCAAATGCAAAGAGATAGTTATACCATTGCCAAGGGCTTGCTAAACTTGCTTCACCTCTAAAACCATAACCATAGATATCAATATTATTTTTATCAAATCCCTCTTCAGTGCTATTTTTACCATTTTTATCTATTGTTAACAGTTTTGCATATTCAGTTAATTCTGAATATGTTTTAGGTGGTTTGTTTGGATCCAAACCTGCTTGTTCAAATAAATCAGTTCTCCAATACAATATATTAGTATCAGCTATACTAGGTATACCCATAAGTTTTCCACCAATACTATATTGATTAATATCACCAGTATAAAAATCATCTATATCTGGTGGTGTTTGTAAAGGGTTTAGATGTCCACCTAAGCCATACTCCTTTGCTCCACCTGCACCTGATGTCATAACATCAAATTCTCCGCTATTAGTTGCTAAAGCTAGATTGATTGCATCAAGCATATCTTTTTGTTTTGGAAAAACTATTACATTTACTTTAGCTCCAGATAATTCTTCAAATTTTTCTCTGCAACCCTTTTCAATATCGTTCTCAACATTTTCCTTTGGTACATTTATACTCATTCCTTCAAATTTTTTTTCAGGTATATAATAAGCTTTAACAGCATCTGATGAACTTTCTAAAATTGGAATATCACATTCAAATGCATGAGAGCTTGAAAATATAAATGAAGAAAAAATAGTAGTTGTACTAATAAGTACGAATATTTTTTTTAACATTTTTACCTCCCAATAAATTAATGTATAATTTATTGAAATATAAGAAAGATTTCCTGTCAAACATTATAGAATGAATAATGTTTATAAATGTTGTTTTAAATTTTGGTAATATAAAGAAAATTGAGACTTTTAGGTATTTTCTGGCAATTTTACTCGATAGTAATCATTTGAGTTAAAAGCAAGTTTAATCAAATATGGTAGAATTGTCTTGTAAAAATCAAACAATCCATTGAAGGGTCTAGGTAGCTGACTTTCAATCACCTTTCTCAATTTTTTTAAATTATATGAAGGAACCATTGGAAACATATGATGCTCTAAATGATATTCCATATGCCAGTATAAAAAGCTAAATATAGGATTTAATATTACTGTATGTGTGCTTAATCGGTGATCCTTTGAATCAAATTTAGCAGCAAGATGCTGTGTAACATTAACAGCAAATTGTATAGGTTTGCCTACGTATGATGGCAAAAAGTAAAACAAAATTGGTAAAATAGTATCAAAATAAAAACAAGACAAAATAATAGCAAACCAAATTAGTAAATAAATTCTTGCATTTCTAATTATTTTTTTAATATCACTTACTGGCACAGAAATTTTTATTCCTGGACTTAATTTACCAAATGAAAGTTTAAATATATGAATAAATGGAGATTGATGAATATAAATTAAATCAGTTAAAGGAATAAATTTCAAAAAAAATCTAAAAAGATCAGTAGGTCTCGATACCTCAATTTCGTGATCATACTCTTCTTCTGTTTGTAGAGTATTAGAATGATGAAAACTATGTGACCATCTTAAGCTTAGAGGTTCTGCCATACCTTGAAAACTACTAAGATAATAAAAAATTTCATTTATCCACCTAGTTTTAAAAGCAGTACGATGAACTGTCTCATGCCAATTCGCAACGTTAAAAGCATAGATTGTTGAATAAATAAAGTAGAACAGTATAAAAAACCAACTACCCCAAAAAATATAAGATAGGTATCCGAAGAATATAAGTGAAGAAAAATAAATCGCAAAATGAATTAATCCTGGAAAATCACTTCTTATAGATAATTCCTTTAATTTCTTTCGATCGATTTTAGGTTTGAACCAAATACTAGAATCTACGTGCATATTTAAATTATTTAATAATAATAAAAAAAATTGCAATTATTTTGTTATTAAAAATATACTTAAATAAGTAAGAATAATATTTAATAAAAAATGTCAATTTATTAGGGAATTTGTATCAATATGAATGTAAATAATGCAAAAATAATATGGAAAGAAATCCAAAAAACAGGAGATTTTTTAAAAGGGAAATTGCCAGATCATCCAAATCATCCAAAAGGGAGAAATCCTTATGCTCATGTTGCATTAGAAGTAAAAAATCATTTTGGCATGAGTTATAAAAATATACCTGATGAAAAATTTAATGATGTTATTAATTATCTTGAAGAAATAAAATCTAATCCTGAGTAGCTATTCTTTGATTACTTTGAATAGGTAAAAAAATAATAAAAACTGAAACTATAGCCATCATTATTGCATTAATTAAAAACAAATAAGTAAACTCTAAAGTTATGGAGTAAATTTCTGAAATTAAGAATACCGAAATTGGTCCCGATCCAAATGCAAGAATAAACTTAATTCCATATACTACACCATGATACTTTTGAGGTGTAAATCTTCCAAGTAAGAGGTTTTCTGTAGGAAGAATACTTGCATTAAATACGGCAGCAAGAATACATAACGCTACTAAAGAGTAACCAAATATGTAAGCTATACCTAGGTAGCAAGGAAACTGAAGAAAAATACCAATTAAATAAATAGTTTTTAGGTTAAAACGATCAGCAAGTAATCCACCAACAAATGTTGTAGCACCAGAGATAAAATAGATAACTGCTATCATAAATCCAATTTGAATTGAGTTTATATTACCAATACGTATTTCAAAAACTTTTGGTAAGGCTGTTTGTGTATTGTGAAAAGATAATCCAAGGGCAAACATTGATAAAAGCATTATTAATGCAATCAAAATCATTTCATTACGGGAATGATCTTGATCATCGTTTTTTATAAAATAATTTTTATAAGATATTTTATCAATTAGAATTAAGTAGATAAGATAAAATCCAATAATAATAGATATTACACCAGGCAATATAAAAGCTAGTTGCCAATTTAGTAATTCTGTTAGAGTGCCAGCTACAAATGCTCCTGATCCTATCCCTACTCCACCAAAAATACCATTTACACCAAGCGCTCTTCCCTGTTTGTTAGCTGCATGAATCACCCAAGGAATACCAACAGGATGATATATAGAACAAAAAAGTCCAAGAAGTGATAGTGAAAAAAATAAAAAAGAAACTGAAGTGCTTAAACCACATAAAATGGAGGCTAATCCCATTCCAATAAACATGATGGTCATTGTACCTGAACGAGACCATCTATCACTAAGCCAGCCAAATGGAATTGCTCCCAAACCAATTAAAAGAGCTGCAAGTGACCATAATTTAATCAATTGATCATAAGAAATGTTCCATTCTTTTTCGATTGTTAGAACAATTACAAAATAAAATGCAGCAAACATATGCATGAGCGCATGACCTATTGAAGAAAATAGTAGTGTGTAAAAAGTATTATTCAAACTCTTCGTAATTAATAGAAAGAGAATTTACACAATATCTTTTGCCAGTTGGCTCCGGGCCATCATCAAAGACATGGCCTAAATGTGCGTCACATTTGGCACACATAATTTCAATACGCACCATTCCATGCGATCTATCAGTCTCTGTTTTAATTGCTTCAGGTGATATTTGTTCAAAAAAACTTGGCCATCCACAATAAGAATCATATTTTGTAGAACTATTAAATAATTCATTACCACAGCATTTACATTTAAAAATACCGCCATTAATAATTTCAAAATTTTTACCAGAAAAAGGAGGTTCTGTTCCCTTTTGCCTAGTTACATAATACTCGTCTTCCGTGAGAAGAGATTTCCATTCCTGATCAGTTTTGACTATTTTGTTCATTTTTAAATCTTATATTAGATAATATAATTCCTGTAATTATAAAAAAAACACCTACAATATGAAATATTGCAAAACTCTCATTTAAAAAAGTTATTGCCCAAATTGCAGCAAAGACAGGTATGAAATGTAAAAATAAACCAGCTCTGTTTGGTCCAATCAAATACACACCTTTATTCCAAGCAAAATAAGCAGCGATACTTGCAAAAATAGCAACATAAATAATAATGAAAAAATCATAGGATGATGAAAGTAAAAAGGTGCCATTAAAAGATTCAAAAAGATAAAATGGAATAATAAAAAATAAACCAATGATAATCATTACTTCTAAGCTTGCTAATTGTGGGATTGATTTATCCATTTTTTTTAACAGCACTGAATATAAGCACCAAGATATTACAGCAGCAAACATCCATATATCTCCAATAGTAAAATTTAGGGTATATAAATTATTTAAATTTCCTTTTAAAATTATAGCTAAAGCGCCTAATAAAGATAAAATTATACCAATTAATTGCAGTTTTGAGATTTTAGTTCGAAACATTAGCCAAGAAAAACCAATCATAATTACTGGTGCAGTAGATGCCATTATAGTAGAATTTAAAACTAAAGTAGTTTGTAATGAAATATATGTAAATGAGTTAAATATTGTAACACTTAAAATACTTAATGTAGTCATCAGTATAAAGTTTTTTTTGTAATACTTAAAATTTTCCAAAATACTTTTAAGCGTGAACGGTAATAGCAAAAGTAAAGCGAAAGACCATCTAAAAAAACTTAATTTAAATGGTGAAAGATCAGTTATATGAGCAACTTTTCCAAAAAAAAAATTTCCTGACCAAAATAAAGAAGAGGCTGTTAACAATATGATTGCTAACATTAAGTTTCTTGACATTTATTTATCTACAAGAGTCATTAGGGATGATGTATCAAACCTATTGCCACCATTTTTTTGTACTTCTTCATAATATTTATCAATAATTTTTGTAATAGGAAGAATTGCACCATTTTTATCTGCTTCATTAAAACAAATTGATAAATCCTTACGCATCCAATCAACTGCAAAACCATAATCAAATTTGCCATCGAGCATAGTTCTATATCTATTTTCCATTTGCCATGATTGAGCTGCACCCTTTGATATAACGCTAAGAACCTTTTCCATATCTACATTCGATTTTTTTCCAAAAGCCATTGCTTCAGATAGACCTTGAACTAATCCCGCAATACAAATTTGATTTATCATTTTAGCTATTTGACCTGATCCAGATGGACCTATAAGTTCAATGGCTTTACCATAAGATGTGAGAACTGGTTTAACAGTATTATAATCTTTTTCATCACCACCAATCATAATAGAAAGAACACCATTTTCTGCTCCAGCCTGTCCACCAGATACAGGAGCGTCAAGAAAACTCAATTTTTTATCTTTAAGTTTTTGATAATAATTTCTTGCTATCTCTGCAGAAGCTGTTGTGTGATCAACAATAATTGATCCCTCAGCTACATTTGAAAGAATTCCACCTTCACCTTCCATTACTTCAATAATATCTTCATCACGTCCAACACACATGAAAACAATTTCAGAATTTTGAGAAGCTTCACCAGGATTTTTAGCCATACTTCCTTTGTATTTTTCTACCCATTTTTCTGCTTTAACTGTTGTTCTATTATAAACAGTTACATTATAACCATTGTTTTGAAGATGACCTGCCATTGGGTAACCCATCACTCCTAAGCCAATAAAAGAAACATTTTTAATACTCATTAATATTCTCCTATTTTTTCTAAAATTTTAAAATTCAAATCTTCTGAATTACTAACAATTAAATTCTTATTATTTTTTGTAAAGTCATATTTATTTTTATCAAAATCTATATCAGAACCTCCTGCTTCTCTGACAAAAAGAATACCTGGAATATGATCCCAGGGAGATAATTTTGATAAAATAGCAAAATTTCTAATGCCAATACCTATATCTATATATTCAAAACCAATGCATCTATAAGAGTTAACTTCTTTAAATATGTTTTTAAATATTTTTAACTTATCTTTAAATCCTGGTTCCCAATACTTTGTACTTATCGACCCTATAGTTTCTTCAATTATATTTACCTTTTTTGTAATAATTTTATTTTTATTGATATAAGCACCTTCATTTACAATAGCCGAGCACATTGTTTTTTCTAGTGGCTTGTATATCCAAGAACGCAAAATTTTTTCTTTAAATGTTAAGGCTATCATAATTGCAAATTTATCCCTACCATTAGCAAAATTTGTTGTTCCATCTATTGGGTCAACAGTCCAACAATATGCATCTTCATTATAAAAATTTAATATATTTTTATTTCTAGAATATTCCTCTTCGCCTATAAAATTTGAAGTTGGTAAAATTTTTAACAAATTTTTTTTTAATTCTTTTTCTGCCTCAATATCAGCTGCTGTTACTAAATCAAATCCATTTTTATAATTAATGTCATCGTCTGATAAATTTTTAAATTTTGGTAAGATAATATTACGACTTACGTTAAAACAAATGTCCTCTATGTACTCATGCTTTATATTATCCATTTACACATGCTTCAGTATACATTTCTGCTAGTTGCAATGTGATATTGCCAATTTTACCACTATTAATTTTTTTATTATCAATTTTTAAAATAGGAGTAATAAAACTTCCAGAGCTTGTTAAGAAAACTTCATCAGCATTAATTAATTGCTTTTTAGTAAATTGTTTTTCTATTAGTTTAAGTTTAGTTTTTTTTATAATTTTTAAAAGAGATGTTCTAGTTACTCCTTTTAAAATATCGGAATTAGCTGGATGAGTTATTAAATTATTTCTTTTTATAATCCAAATATTAGAAGATGTACCCTCAGTTACTTTTCCATTTTGTATTAAAATTGCCTCATAAGCATTTTTCTTTTTGGCCATATTTGCCGCTATAATGTTTGGAAGTAAATTTACTGTTTTGATATCACGCCTTTTCCATCGAAGATCTTGGTATGTAATTGTATTTACTCCTACAAATTTTTTTCCAGGTAAATTAAAACTTTTATTTCTTGTGTATACAATCAAAGTTGGGATTAAATTTTTTTGATATTTGTGTTCTCTAAATTGAATACCTCTTGTAATTTGTAAATAAATTATACCATTCCTTGTTTTATTTTTCTTTATTAGATTGAGAAAAATATTGTTTAAGTTTTTTTTATTGATTGTAAATTTAATTTCTAATTCACGAAGAGAATATTTTAATCTCTTAAGATGAAAATCTAAATCAATTAAATTATTGTTCAAAACTGCGATAACTTCATAAACACTATCAGCAAATTGTAATCCTCTATCCTCTATATGAATTTTTGCTGATTTAAAGTTAACAAATTTATTATTTATAAAAGCAAAATTTGGCATTAGGTTAAACTTTTGATAAAAGTTTTTCTAGTTTTTTTATGCAGTTTGTTTCAGCAAAAAAAACAACGTCATCATTCACTTTAAAAACAGTTTGGCTATTAGGGATTATAATTTTTTTATCCCTTACAATAGAGCCAATACGTATACCTTTTGGTAATTCTAATTCTTTAAGATTTTTATTACAAAGAAAAGATTCTGACTGAATATCTGCCTCTATTACTTCTCCAAAACCTTCACCTATAGAATAATCGTTTCGTATTTTTACGCCTCTAACCTTTTCTAAAATTTTAGAAATTGTTATTATTTTTGGATCTATGGTCATATCAACACCAATATTAGACAACAAAGATGAATAATTACTATTATTAATCAAAGTTATTGATGTATTGGCTCCTGCTCTTTTAGCTAGTAAGGATGATAAAATATTAACTTCATCGTCTTCTGTAATTGATATACAGTAACCTGAATCTGATATGTTTACCTCTTCAAGTATCTGATTGTCCAAACCATCTCCACATGTCACTGTGATATTTTCTAAATTTGATGCAAGAAATTCTGCGCGTTCTTTATTAGCTTCAATGAGTTCAGTTTTTATATATGTATCAGAATTTTCAATTAATTGTGCAAGTGAAAATCCTATATTTCCACCACCGATAATCACAGCTTTTTTTGCCTGCAATTCTTGATGGCCAAACTCAGATAACACGTCTGTCAAATTATCAGTTTCCACAACTAGAAAGATGGTATCTTTTTTTTCAATTTTAGTTGAAGAATTTACTGTAAATTTTTGATCACCTCTAAATATAAACATAATGTTAGCTAAATAGTCAGGAAATTTTTCTGATAATTCTCTTACAGATAGGCCTGAATGTAAAAAATTATCCTCACATTTTAATCCAATTAATTTCAATTTTTTATCTGATAATTCAACCATATCTATTGTGCCAGGAGAAATTAATCTTCTAAATATACCTTTAGCAACTTCTTGTTCGGGAGAAATAATTGCATCTATTGGGAAATTTTCGTCATTATATAAATTTTTCCAATCATTTTTTAAATAATCTTGTTGTCTTATTCTTGCAATTTTCTTTTTTATTTTAAATAAAGAGTGGCCAATTTGACAAGTAACCATATTCGTTTCATCACTCTTAGTAACTGCAATTAATATTTCACAGTCATGTGCACTGGCACTCTCTAAAACTGATGGCATACTAGGGATACCATTTATTGTTTTGACATCCAAATTTTCAGATACCTTATTTAATCTATTTTCATCTTCATCAATCACTGTAACTTCAAAGTTTTCGCGTGATAGTTTATCAGCTATGCTATATCCAACATCTCCAGCGCCACAAATAATTGTTTTCATTGATTAGTTATTCTACTTTTATATCTAGTGATTTAAATTTTCTATAAAGAGCAGTTCTTTCCATTCCTGTAAATTCAGAAACTTTTGTTATATTACCATTAAATCTCTTAATTTGCGATATTAAATAATTTTTTTCAAACTCGGATCTTGCTTCTTTTAATGACAAATCCAGTGAATTATTGGAAGAATTTGACGCAGTTTCATCTCCCATTTGTAAAGCTAAATCATCAACCTCTAACTCTTTTATATTTTGATCTTGGTTAAGTATCAAACTTTTCTCAACATAATTAATTAATTGAGATATATTTCCAGGCCAATCATACATTTGTAACTTAGTTAAGGCTTTAGAAGAAAATTTAAAATTTAAATTTCCTCCACTTTTTTCATTTAAATAAAAATTAAGGATAGGAAGAACATCATCTCTCCTGTTAGAAAGGGAGGTAAATTTTATATAGTCTGTTGAAATTCTATCATATAGTCTTTTAATAAAATTACCTTTTTCAATTTCTATTTCTAAATTTTTCTCAGTAATTGTAATAATTTTATGATTTAATTTAATATCAAGATCTTCAAAAAATTTTTTATTTTCTAGAAAGTTTAAAAGTTTTTTTTGATAAATATTTGGTAGAGTTTCAATATTGAGAAGTATTAATGAATTATTGTTTGATCGATAAAAAATATTTTCATTAATTGCGTTTTTATTTTCCGCAAACATATTATCCAATGCTTCATTTGTAAGTTTTTTAAAATCAATTGATATAGGAAGCTTATCTTTATAGGGTGAATTTTGATGTATTAAATTTGTAAGATGTTTTTTTCCTGTTCCAAATGGACCTTCAATTAATAATCTTGAATTACTTGAACTCTGCTCATCTAAATGTTTGTTAATTTTTTTTATGAATTCTGAATTCCCTATTAGTGGTATAGCTTTAATTAAGGTATCTTTTAAATTTTTATTTTCACTCAATAATGATGAACTTTCTATTGCTCTCTTAGTAAGAATGATTAATTTATCACTATTGAATGGCTTTTCTAAAAAGTCGTATGCTCCATTTTTTATAGATTTTACTGCAAGATCAACAGTTCCATGACCGCTTATAATAATAATAGGAACATTACTATCAATCGATTTGAATTCTTTTAAAATCTCAATGCCGTCTAATTTACTGTTAGATAGCCACACATCTAAAATAACTAAGTCGGGTTTAATTTTTTTGAATTTACTAATTGCTTCATCTGAATTGAGCGCAATAGATGTATTATAATTTTCATCTTTTAGAATTTCTGAAATAAGAAAACAAATATCCTTTTCGTCATCTATAATTAATACTTTATGCATTGTATTCAAAATTAATTAGTGATGTTGTGCCTGCCATATTTTTATTTTTCTCAATTTTTATTTTACCACCATGATCTTCAATAATTCTTTTGACTATAGATAAACCAAGTCCAGTTCCTTTTGTTTTAGTTGTAAAATAAGGCTCAAATATTTTACTCAACATTTTTTCATCAATTCCCACACCATTATCTTTTATTTCAATTGTTATATTTTTATCATCGGTAGCCAATAATACTTCAACTGCTGGATTAGGTATTTTTTCTACAGCTTCAATAGCATTTTTAATTAAGTTACCAAAACATCTTGAGATTTGAAGAGTATCAAAGTGAAAATAAATATCATTTTCAGGTTTAATTAAATTAAGCTTTATATCTTTCCTTGTATTGAAATATAAAAGGAATGCCTCTTCTAAACATTTTGATAGGTTATCAAGCTTGATTTCTGCCTCAGGCATTCTTGCAAAAGATGAAAATTCGTCAACTAACTTTCCAATATCATCTACTTGTCTTGATATTGTTTTAGTTAAAAGTGAAATATCCTCTTTATCTGTTTTTGCATCTAAAAATTTCTTTTCTATTCTTTCAGCAGAAAGTTTAATTGGGGTCAGGGGATTTTTAACTTCATGCGCTATCTTTCTTGCTATATCAGACCAAGCAGCATGTTTTTCTGCTAAAATTAGAGATGTAGCATCATCTAGGGCAACAACATATCCCTCAATTTTATTATCATTAATTTCTTTAATAATTCTAATGTTAAAATTTCTTTGATCATCAAACAATGTAAAATCGTATTGAAAATTTAATAATACTTTGTTTGAGGTTTCAAAATTCTCAAATATCTTTTTCCATTCAGGGAAATAGGATAGAAAATTATCATTAATTTTAAAATTTTTAGTGCTTCTAAATAATTTTGTTAAAGTTTTATTAAATAATAAAATATTAAAATTTTTGTCTAAAGATATTACACCTATTGTTAAAAGACTTAAGATTGCCTCTATAAAAATTCTTTTTTCTTCATCTTCTTGACTTTTTGATATTAACTCATTTTGCTTATTCTCAATTTCAGTAATCATTTTATTATAAGACGATAGTAATACTTTTATCTCTTGAAATTGATCAGTTTCACTAACTTTGGCATCAAAATTTCCTTCTGATATTTTATTTGCTGATTTGATTAAGTTTGTAATTGGTTTACTAAGATTGCTAGCTAGATTAAATCCAATCAAAATTGCCACTAATATAAAACAAATAGAGAAAAGAACAAATATCATTGAATAAGTTATTTGAATTCCTGAACTTTCCTCTTCTTTCAAAGTATAAATTTCAAATGCCTCTTTTGTAGCACTAATATGATCCCAAATATTTGTATTCAAATTTCTATTAACTTGCATGTAAACATCATTTAAAAAATTTATTTTTTTATAGGCAGTGATAGAATTTTTATCTAACTGAAAAATATAAACTTGGTTTTGATTAACAACTTTAAATATCTCATTTGACGGAAGAGAAAAGTTTTCATTATCAGGATCTTTTAGACTTAAGTAGATATTTCCTTCAGTATTAAAAATATAGATACTTGAAATTGTTCTCAAATTAATAAACTCACTTAAAGCTACTCTTATTGATTGAATATTTACTTCATTATTTTGAGAAGCTTTTAATATTTCTCTCATTATTAATTGTGTATCAGATACTATTTCTGCCTGAATCTCATTTTCATAATTTTTTGCTACAATGTTAGAATTGACAACTGCGTCTCTTACAGCATCTCCATACCAAGTTCTTAACTCTAAATTGAAGAAAAGTGATGTAATGATAACTAATCCAATAGCTGGGCCCAAAGCCATTGCAGCAAATAAATTAACAAATTTTATATATAAGCGCGATTCATCATAACTTTTTCTTCTTCTAACTAAAATAAGTACAATTTGCCTAACAATTATTGAAATCAATAAAATGACAAAAATAACATCAGCCAATAAAAAAAATTGGAGTCTTCTAGGATCTTTTACTAAATCGTTATTTGGTAGCATTAAATAGAATGTAATCGAAAAACTTAGTATGATTAAAAAAATTAAAAAATAAAAAGATAATCTAGATAAATGAATAGATTTAAGTAATTTTGATAGGTCAAACACTGTGTACTTTAGTTAATTTTTCAAATAATGATTATAAAATAATATTATTTATAAATTAAAATGATGAAAAATGCACTTGTAATTCTAGCTGGTGGAAAAGGAAAGAGATTTGGTCAAAAAATTCCAAAACAATTCTTAAAAATTGGGAATACAAATTTTTTAAATTATTTTATTTCAAATTTAGATTTATCAAACTTCGATATTATTAATATTTCAATAGATAAAAAATATCAAAACACTTACTTTAATCATAGAGCTGTTTCTGAGAAAATTAAAATTACCTATTCAAAACCTGGGCTTACTAGACAAATTTCATCATTTAATGCTTTAAAAAATTTAAAAAAATTTAAAATTAAAAATGTATTAATACATGATGCTGCACGTCCTTTATGTAGTAATATATTAATTAAAAAAATTATATCCAAATTAGACAAAAATACTAATGCAATTCCATATGTTGAATATAATGACAGACAATTAATAAAGAAAAGTAAATTGGAAACAAAAACAATTAACGTACAAACACCCCAGGGTTTTAATTATAATTTAATATTAAAAGAACATATCAAATATAAAAATTTTGAATTTAATGATGATGCAGGATTATTACAAAAATCAAAAATGAAAATAAATTTTATCAAAGGTGAAAAGAATAATATTAAAATCACTTATCCAGAAGATATTCAATTATTTAATTTATACAAAAAACCGATAACAAAATACGGTATTGGTTACGATATTCATCAAATTGATAAAAATACCAAAAATGGATTAAAATTAGGAGGCATTAAAATTCCTTTCTCTAAATTGATTGGTCATTCTGATGCAGACGTTGTACTACATGCAATTTGTGATAGTATTTTTGGAGCACTCTCTATGAGAGATATAGGTTATCACTTTCCCAATACAGATAAAAAATGGAAAAATGCAGATTCATCTATGTTCATAATTTATTGTAGAAATAAACTCAAAGAAAAAGGTTATTCTATAATCAATCTAGATATAAATATAATAGCTGAAAAACCTAAAATTACTAAGTATGTTTCAAAAATGATTAAAAATATTTCAACATTACTTCAAGTTAAAAATAGTTCTGTGTCTATTAAAGCAACTACAAATGAAAAGATTGGTTTTATTGGTAATGGTGAAGGAATTGCAGCCGAGTCAATAGTTCATATAACAAATGATAAAATTAGCTAATTTTTTTGTATCTTTATCATTTGCAGGATATATTAAATTAATACCTCCAGGAACTTTTGCATCTTTTCTATCAATAGTTGTTCTGTTTCCTATTGTTGAATACAAAATTATTTCTTTAGAAATATTTGCAATTGTTTTTATTGTAATTTTTTTATTATCATTATTTTTTATTAATAAATTCTCAGCACACACCCAATCACATGACTCAAAAATAATAGTTATTGATGAATTCTTAGGAGTATACTTAATTTTTATATTTTATGATCAAATTAAAATAATAAATCCTTATGTCACAATAGTGCTAATTTTTATTTTATTTCGATTTTTTGATATTCTAAAAATTTTTCCAGCAAATATAGTAGATAAGAGACTTAAATCAGCGTTTGGCGTAATTCTTGATGATTTAATAGCAGGAATATATACAATAATAATTCTTTATATTGTAAATGCCTATTTTTAAAAAAGTTATAGATAAATTAATAAAAAAAAATATCTCAATTTCAGTTGCTGAGTCTTGCACAGGTGGACTAATAACGAATACTATTACCAAATATAGTGGAGTTTCAAAAATTTTCTCTTACGGGATTATTAGTTATTCTAATAAAGCCAAATCTAAATATTTATCTGTTTCAAAAATTAATCTCTCTAAATTTGGAGCCGTAAGCAAAGAAGTGGCTGAGGAAATGGTAAATGGTCTGTATAAAAATGAAAAAACACAAATTTGCATTTCTACAACTGGGATAGCAGGTCCTAATGGTGGGACAAAGTTAAAGCCAGTAGGATTAGTGTATATTGGAATTAAAGTTTATAAAAGTAATTATATTTTCAAGAAAATATACAAAGGAAAACGATTGGACATACAGAGAAAAACTAGAGATTTTATATTTAGAAAAATTAATCAATTAATCTAAAATTTCATCAGCACGAACTTTAAATGATTCAATCATTTTGTTTTCAATTAAAGGAAAAAAAGCTTCAGCAATTTTTTGGTGAAAAAATCGTTTAAATTCAAATTCAACATTAAAATGAATTCTTGTTTGATTTTTTTTTAATGATTCAAAAATCCAATTAGTTTTAAGATCTTTTAAAGGTCCTTCAATATAAGTTGTGCTTATTGAAAGTTTTTTTTTATCAAAAGTGACGTGAGAACCAAAAGTTTGGGGCATAAAATATTTATACCATACGACCATATCAGCATATATTTCATTTTTATTTTTTGAGTGAATTCTCATAGCTGAACACCAAGGAATAAAATATGGGTAACTTTCAATATCTAAAACAATATCGAAAAGTCCTTTTGCGTCATGATCGACTATTTCCTCTCTATTTGAAGATTTCATTGAATTGAATAAAGTTTATTTTTCCTATTTTCTTGCATGATTTTAAAATCATCAGAAGCATGATAACTTGAACGAGTTAGCGGTGATGATGCAACCATCAGAAATCCTTTTGCGTATGCCATTTTTTTATATTCATCAAATTCTTTAGGAGTAATAAATTTTTCTAGCTTAGCGTGTTTTGGTGTTGGAGGTAAGTATTGCCCTATTGTAATAAAATCAACATTAGCTGCTCTTAAATCATCCATTACTTGATAAACTTCTTCTTTAGTTTCACCTAAACCGACCATTAGACCTGATTTTGTAAATATATTTGGGTTTTTTTCTTTAATTTGACTAAGTAAATTCAAACTTACAAAGTAACGTGAACCCGGACGAATTGATGGATATAATCTTGGCACTGTTTCTAAGTTATGATTGAAGACGTCAGGTAAATTTTTTGATAAAATATCTATTGCTTCAGGTTTATTTTTAAAGTCAGGCGTTAAAATTTCAATTGTGCAACTTGGATTTAAAGATTTAATCGAATCTATAACGTTGATAAAATGTAGTGCTCCTCCATCTATTAGGTCGTCTCTATCAACACTTGTTATTACAACATGTTCTAAATTCAATTGCTTAACTGACTCAGCAATTCTTATAGCTTCACCGTGATCAATAAAATGAGGTTTACCAGTTTTAATATTACAAAATGCACAAGCTCTAGTACAAATATCTCCTAGTATCATAAATGTTGCATGTTTTTTTTGCCAACACTCTGCTATATTTGGGCATGCTGCTTCTTCGCATACAGTTACAATTTTTTTATCTTTTAGGAGTTTATTTGTTTCTTTGAAAAATTTTGAAGTTGGTGCTTTTACTCTAATCCAGTTTGGTTTTTTAGGAATTGGATTTGATTTGTTTTTAACTTTTTCAGGATGACGTGGTCCACTCATGTTGGTTAAATAACTTCCATATCCATGCTATTCAACCATATTTGGAAGGGGTCTTCTAAAATATCGCTAAAATCTTTGAGTAATTTTGCCGCAACGGCACCATCTAGTGATCTATGGTCTGCTGAAATAGTAGATTTCATTGTATGCCCTATTTCAATAATTCCAGAGTTCACAACAGGTTTTTCAATTATAGATCCAATTGCAATAATACTTGACTGTGGCGGATTAATAATTGCTTGAAATTCTGTGATTCCAAACATACCTAAATTAGAGATAGTTATAGACCCTCCGCTATACTCTTCTGGTAATAATTTATTTTGATTAGCTTTTTTTACAAGTGATTTAATTTTTGTTGAAATTTCAGCTAATCCTTTTGTATCAGCTTCTTTCACAATAGGTGTAATCAATCCTTCTTTTAATGCTACCGCAATTGCAATATCGATATTTTTATATTGGTGAAGTTTACCATTGACCCAAGAAATATTTGTTTCAGGATTTTTGGCCATTGCCATTGCACATGCTTTGACAATAAGGTCGTTAAAAGAGATTTTGACTTCACTATTTAAATTAATTTTTTTTCTTAAATTTATTAGCTTATCCATTCTTGTTTCAATAGTAAGATAAAAATGTGGAACCTCATTTTTTGTTTGTGTTGTTCTTTCAGCAATTATTTTTCTAATACTAGATGGCTCAATTACAGAAATATTTTCATCATTGATATGAAGTTCAAAATTTTGAATATCTTTTTTTATTATCCTACCATCAGGTCCAGACCCTTTAATAAGAGTTAGATCAATATTGTTATCTTTCGAAAATTTTTTAACAAACGGTGAAGCAAAATTAGTATTTTGTTTAGTATTTGAATCTTTACTTCTTTCTATTATTTGACTGTTAGTTACTTCAGTATTTACTTTAGATGTTTCTGAAACTTCATTTTTTTCTTCACTGCTTACAGTTTGGAGAAGTTATACGATCGTCAATGATAGATGCTTATATTCAGGTATCTGTATTTGTTGGATTTACTCTATTTGTTTTTATTGGTTTGGATAGTTTAACAAAATTTGATGTTAAGAATTTTTTATCTAAGACACAAAAGTTCCATGTCGGTATAGCTGCTTTTTTAGGTGCAATTCCTGGATGTGGTGGAGCTATAATAGTTGTAACGCAATATATCCAGGGGCGTATTTCTTTCGGATCCTTAGTTGCTGTGTTAACAGCAACAATGGGTGATGCAGCTTTTTTAATACTTGCTATTGAGCCCACAACAGGACTTTTAATATTTGGTATTGGAATAATTGTTGGATCAATCTCAGGTTATATAATTGATTTTATTCATGGCATAAATTTTATGCAATCAGAGACAAAAATAAAAGTTGAATTTGAAAAAATAAATAAAACTTTTGTATCGAATTTTAATTTCTTTTGGCTTTTTTTATTTATTCCTGGTTTTATTTTAGGTATTCTAGTTGCATTCCAGATAGAATTTTCACCAGC
>CACMET010000018.1 GCA_902612825.1 uncultured Alphaproteobacteria bacterium | reverse complement strand
ATTAAATTTGATAAAGATATATTAAATAATTTCAATATTAATAAATTAATTAATTCAAGTATATCAGATATTGAAAAAAAATTTATAAATAAATACTCAAGAATCTATAATCTAATAAAAAGCAATGTCTAAATTAGTTGGTATTACTATTGGTGATATTAATGGGATAGGAATAAATATATTAATTGATTCATGGAGAAAGAATAAAATAAAAGATTTTATTTTATTTACTGACTATACAGTATTAAAAAAATTTTTAAAAAAATCTAATTACAAATTAAAAATCAATTTAATACACAAGATTAATGAAGAAGATTCACAAAATATAAAATTTATTCAAGGTAAAATTAATGTTTATTCATATAAAAGTATTTCTTTGGAAGATAATACATTTAAATCATTAAAATTTGGTTATGAATTTTGTAAAAAGAATATTTGTATTGGCTTAATAACACTTCCTTTGAGAAAGGATTTGATAATAGAAAATATAGATAAAAATTTTACTGGACACACTGAGTATTTTCAAAAAATTGATAGTAAAAAATATTCTAATATGATCTTATACAATAAAAAAATTATCATCTCTCCTTTAACAACTCATATTGAATTAAAAAATGTCACAAAAACTATAGCAAATAAAGATTTTATTTTTAAAAAAATCTATAATTTACACAAAAGTTTAAAATATGACTTTAATATAAAAAATCCTAAGATAATAATATCTGGATTAAATCCACATGCAGGTGAAAACGGTAAAATAGGAAAAGAAGAAATTAAATATATTTTACCCTCACTAAAAAAATTAAAAAATAATAGAATTAATATAGATGGCCCAGTATCCGCAGACAGTATTTTAGTTAAAAGCAATCTTGAGAATTATGATTGTTTCGTTTTTATTTATCATGATCAAGCATTAATTCCATTCAAATTGCTTAGTCAATTCACTGGTGTAAATTACACTGGAAATTTAAGTATTATAAGAACTTCACCAGATCATGGAACAGCATATAATTTACGAAATACCAATAATATTTCTAAAAAATCTTTTTTAAATTGTTATAAATTAATAAATAAAATTTATAAAAATAGAAAGAAGAATGATAAGGGCTAAAAAATCATTAAGTCAAAATTTTCTAATAGATAAAAATATTTGCAAAAAAATAATAAAAAACACTAAAATAACGAATAAAATTGTATTAGAGATTGGACCAGGTCAAGGTTTTCTAACTGATTTTATTTTAGAAAAAAAACCAAAAAAATTAATTATTATTGAAAAAGATATTAAATTAACAAAAATACTTAAAGACAAATACAAAATAAATAAAAATGTTGAAGTTATTGAAAAAGATATTCTCAATTATGAATTAGATAAATATGATAATTTAATTTTAATTTCAAATTTACCATATAATCTAAGTACTAAAATAATTTTATATTTATTTAATTATAAATATAATATTACTGAGATGATTTTTATGATACAAAAAGAAGTTTCTTTAAAATTTGATTATAATCTTTCAAACATGAACAAATATAAATTTTTAACAAAAATTGTATCAACTTATTCTAGATGCTTTGATGTATCTGGAAATGTCTTTATTCCAAAAACTAAAGTTACATCAACAGTTGTAAAATTTGTATTTAACCAAAAAAAAATAAATTTAGATGAAGCTATAAAATTTAGTAATTTAATTTTTAAAAATATTAGAAAAAAAATTAGTAATAATATTGGAGTTTGTAAGAATACTAAATTATTAAATAAAAGAGTTAATGAGTTATCAATAGAAGATTTATTGAAAATTTATAATTCTTTTCAATTTTAAATAGAGAGTCTTTTTTTGATTCTCTAATAATTCATTATATTCAATAATTTTTTTTATTTCTTTTACTGTTTTTTGAACATTTTGATTAATTAGTACATATTTGTATTCTTTATAATGTTTCATTTCTTCAAAAGCATAAGAAAGCCTTAAATTTATCTCTTTGTGATTGTCTCTTCCTCTTTTTATCAATCTTCTTTTCAACTCTTTTTTTGATGGTGGTAATATAAAAAAATCAATGATATTTTTTTTTCCATAATAGTTTCGTATTTTTCTTGCCCCCTTCCAATCAATATCAAACAATAAATGTTTTTTATTTCTTTTTGATTTTTCAATATTTATAAAAGGAGAGCCATATAGATTATTAAAATTTTTTGATGTTTCTATAAAATAATTATTTTTTTTAAGTTGTTCAAATTTTTTTTTAGTAACAAAATAATAATCTTTTCCATTTATTTCATTTAATCTTTTACTTCTTGAAGTATATGAGATTGAGAGATTTAAATTTTTCATTTTTTTTATCAATAATTTACATAGAGTAGTTTTACCAGCACCTGATGGTGATGATATTATTATTAATTTACTTAGTTCTATACTCATTTAATTTATTTTTATGATCATTATAATTTATTGAAAATATATGTCTTTTTAATGATTTATTATAAAAATAAAACAAAAAATCAGATTTATAATTTTCAAATATTATATCTATTGTTTTTTTACCAACATATGAAATGGGCTTTGGGGGTAAGCCATCATTAGTATAAGTATTGTAGGGATGTTGTATTTTTAAATCTTTTAATAATAGCTCTCTTTGTAAATTATATTTTCCATTTGTTATTGCAAATATAACAGAAGCATCTATCTGTAATCTCATATTTTGATTCAATCTATTGATAATAACTGATGAAATTTTTCTTTTATCATCGAGATCTAAACCCTCTTTTTCGATTAATGAGCCAATTGTCATGATCTCCAGATCTTGAAATAATTTAAATACTTTATTATTTTTATATTTTTTAAAATACCTTTCTTTAGTTAATATAAGGTGATCTAAAAAAGTTTTAAAACTCGTATTTTGATTAAAATAATATGTATCAGCTATTATATCTTCATAGGGGATAGTAGAAAATTCTTCAAAATGTTTTTTTAACTCTAAATTTAATTCCTTATTTGACCAACCTTCTACAATAGTTATTTTTTTTAAAATATTTCCTGGTTTTGTTACTATATTAATAAATTCATAAAATGAAACATCATTTTCGAGAGAAAAATCTCCATAATGTATAAATTTTTTATAAAAAAAATTAATTTTTTTATAATAAATTTTATAAAACAAAATATTTATTGTTGATTCTTGTTTAAAATTTTTTTTTAAAATTTTATCAATTGTTTCACCTTTTTCTATAGTAAGTATATTTTTTGATAATGTTTTTTTATTAATTGAATAATAAAAGAAAACAAAAAATGAAATTAAAAAAATTATAAGAATTATATTAAATACTTTTAAATAATAATGCAGTGTTAGTTCCTCCAAATCCAAAAGAATTGCTTAGAGCATAATTAATTTTCTTTTCTATTGGTGTTTTGGGTATTAAATTAATATTATTAGTTTCAATAGGATTATCTAAATTTAAAGTAGCTGGTAATATACCTTTGTTAATTGATAAGATAGAAAAGATTGATTCTACACTTCCAGCTGCACCAAGAAGATGGCCAATTGAAGATTTTGTAGAACTTACAAATATATCTTTTTTAAATAATCTTGAAATAGCATTTAATTCTATCTCATCACCTTTTTTGGTAGATGTTCCATGTGCATTTATATAATCAACTTTTTCATGAGATACTTTAGCCATATTTAATGCTTCTTTCATTGCTCTATAGCCGCCATCGCCATCCTCAGATGGAGATGTAATATGGTATGCATCACCTGACATTCCATAACCTACTAATTCAGCGTATATTTTAGCTCCTCTTTTTTTGGCATATTCCATTTCTTCTAAAACAATAATTCCAGATCCTTCACCCATTACAAATCCATCTCTGTCTCTATCCCATGGTCTTGAAGCAATATTTGGTTTGTCATTATATGAAGTACTTAAACTTCTTGCAGCACAAAATCCTGCCATTCCTAATCTACAGACCGCAGCTTCTGCTCCGCCGGCGATCATTACATCTGCTGCACCTCTTTTTATCATTTCTCCTGAGTCACCAATTGAATGTGCTCCAGTAGCACATGCTGTTACTACAGAATGATTTGGACCCTTAAAACCAAACCTAATTGATATTTGTCCTGATAAAAGATTTACAAGAGATGAAGGAATAAAAAATGGAGATAGTTTTTTTGATACTTTATTGTTAATAGTTAGTGAACCTTCATAAATAGTTTCAAGACCCCCAATACCTGAGCCAACTGATACACCTACCCTTAATTTATCTTCTTCTGTTAAGTTATTTAATCCAGCATCTTCAATTGCCATTTTTGCTGCAATGAGTCCATATTGTATAAATCTATCATTTCTTTTTATATCTCTAATTTCTAAAGATGATGACTCATTAAAATAATTTTTTTCTTCTGGATTATTGTTTATATAACCAGCAATTTTAGCAGGTAAATCTGACACATCAAAATGTTGAATTTTTTTTATACCAGATTTGGCATTAATTAGGTTTTCCCATGAAATATCTTTATTGTTACCAATAGAAGTAAGTAAACCCATTCCAGTAACAACAATTCTTCTCATAAAAACTATTAAAAAATTATTTTTTAGTCTGAATATAGTCTATTGCGTTTTGAACTGTTTGAATGGTCTCAGCAGCATCATCAGGTATTTCTATTCCAAATTTTTCTTCAAAAGCCATGACTAATTCTACTGTATCTAAACTGTCTGCTCCCAAATCATCTATAAATTTTGCCTCTGGAACTACTTTTGATTCATCTATTCCAAGGTGATCTACAACAATTTTTTTTACCTGATCTTGAATATCACTCATATTTTTCTCCTTAAAGTTCTTTTAGATTATTATTTCAATGTATGTCAACCCATTAAACCATCAACATTCCACCATTAACATGAAAATTTTGTCCTGTAATGTATGAAGAATCGTCACTTGCTAAAAAAAATACCATGTTTGCAATGTCTTCTGGTTTGCCAAATCTAGACATTGGGATTTTCGATAAATATGAATTTTTTAAATCCATATTTAAATTATCAGTCATAGTTGTAGAAATAAAACCTGGAGATATTACATTTACATTAATATTTCTTTTTGCAACTTCTATTGCAATTGATTTATAGAGGCCAACCATACCAGATTTTGAAGCAACATAATTAGCTTGACCAGGGTTTCCTGTAGATCCAACAATTGAGGATATTCCAATAATTTTTCCATACCTTTTTGATAACATATTAGGTAACAATGTTTTAATAATTTGATAATTGGAATTTAAATTAGTCTGAATTACATCTAACCATTGATCAGATTTCATTCTAAATATCAAATTATCTTCTGTTATTCCAGCATTGTTGACAATTACAGATATGTCTTTGTGATTTTTTGAAATTTCATCTAAAGAACTTTGAAGATCTTCAGATTTAGATAAGTCAGTTTTATAATAATAATGCTGCTTTCCATAAATATTTTTTAAACTTTCTATTTTTTCTTCTGAGGAAGATGTTAAAATTAATTTATAATTATTCTTTTTGAATTTATTGCAAATAGCAGATCCGATTCCACCTGAAGCTCCTGTAAGAAAAATTTTTTTTACTTCATCCATCTTACAAATCTGAGATAAGGTTTATTGATTTTATATCAAAGTTTTTTGAGATCCTATTAATTAATCCTCCTAAAACTTTGTTTGGCCCAATTTCTAAAATATTTTTTTCACCTATTTCTTCAAGTTTTTTTATACTTCGAGTCCAATTAACTTTATTTGCCATTTGCATTTGTAAGTTTTTTTTGATCAAATTAGAATCATTATAAGCTTCTGCATCATAATTAGAAATAATAAAAATTTTGTTATCATTAAAATGTAAATTATTAATATTGCCTTTTAGTTGTCTTTGAGCTTCTAACATAAATTTACTATGAAATGCAGCAGAAACATTCAATTCAACATATTTCTTTACGCCATAACTTAAAAATAAATCTTTATTTTTTTTTATCTCATTTTGTAGGCCTGATAGTACTATTTGCATTGGGGAATTATCATTTGATATTTCTAAATCTAATTGATTGTCATTAATAATTTTTTGTATAAAATTTGAGTCCTTTCCAATTAATGCCACCATTCCTGTTTTATTAGGAGCTATAGCATTATTCATTAACTCACCTCTTTTTTTTAATATTAAGCAACATTCTTTTAAATTTATTTTTTTGCTACATGCTAAAGCTGTATACTCTCCAAGAGAATGTCCCATCATCACTTTAAAATTTTCTATCGATAAATCATTTTCAGAAATATAAGTTTGAAAAATAACATATGATGATGCAAATATACAAATTTGCGTAAATTGAGTTAAATTTAATTTATTTTCTTCATTTTCAAATATTAATTTTCTTATGTTTAATTGTGTGTAATCTTCTATTTCTTCAAAAATTTGTTTAGCAATTTTAAAATTATCATTAAAATCCTTTGACATTCCAACAGATTGGCTGCCTTGACCTGGAAAAACAATAGATGTCATTAAAACTTGATTTATTTTAAAAATTTAATATATGCAACTACAACTTCTCTTGTATGATTTAATATAAGAATAACCGTGGAGTTTTATGAATAAATTTGAAGTAGTTGTAATATTTTGTCCTGATCTTTCAACTACAATACTAGATACAGAAATTAAAGCAATTAAGGAAAAACTAAATTCCCAATCAGCCAAGATAATAAGTGAAGAAAACTGGGGATTGAGAGATTTGAGCTATAGTATCAATAAATTTAATAAAGCCTTCTACAGATTTTTTCAAATTGAAGCATCAGGATCTATAGTTAAAGAAATTAGTAAAGAACTTAATCAATCTGAAAACTTAATTAGATATATTTTTATCAAAGTTAAAAATCACCAAGAATTACCCACTAAACTAAATTATGAAAAAAAATAAAAAAAATTTTAAAAAAGAAGAGAGATCGAACTCACCTTTTGAAAAAGGTAAAAAGTTCTGCCCTTTTAGCCAACCAGGTTCCCCTATAATAGACTATAAGGATGTAAGACTATTATCACGTTACATAACAGAAAAAGGTAAAATTATACCTAGTAGAATAACTGGGGTATCAAGAAAGAAACAAAAAGAGTTAGCAAAAGCTATAAAAAGAGCACGTTTTCTTTCTTTGATATCTTATACAAATAAAAATTTTCAATCATGAAAGTAATATTAACAACTACAATCAAAAAGTTAGGTAAGATGGGTGATAGTGTTGAAGTAAAACCTGGATATGCAAGAAATTTTCTATTTCCTAATAATATGGCATTGAGAGAAAATAAAAGAAATATCGAACATTATGAAAAAATTAAAGATGAAATTAAGAAAAAAGAAGATGTTAAGCTTAACAATGCAAAAAATTTAATTGCTGAGATTAAAAAAATAAAAATTATTTTTAATAGAGAATCTGATGAAAAAGATCAATTATATGGATCAATTTCAAAAAAAGAGATTATAGATTTCCTTCTTGAAAAAAATATTAAGATTAAATCTGACGATCTTATGATAAAAAATCAAATTAAGTCTTTGGGTGAACATATAATTGAAATTAATCCTTACGAGAATATAAGTGAAGAATTTAACCTAACTGTAAATAAAAGCTAATTTATTCACACTATTAATATCTTTTCAACTTTATTTTATCTGAAATTCTTGTTGAATAATTTGAGATAGTTTAATGAATATTAATGTCTATAGAATTAATCGATGTTGATAATTCAATTAATAAAAATGAAAATACTTTTTCTAATCCAGAGGCTGAATTAGCATTAATAAGCTGTATATTATGGGATAATAAAAATTATGAAAAAGTTTCAGATTTTATTGATGAAAGGCATTTTGTTGATGAAACTAATATAATTATTTTTTCAACAATAAGAAAATTATTAGACAAAAACATACTTGTTTCACCAATTACACTAAATAATTATCTGCCTGATGAAGTTAATAACTTTAATAAAATAAACTATTTAAATCAACTTAAAGATAGCGCTCCATCTACACAAAATACTTATAATTATGCAAAAATAATTTATGATTTGCATATAAAAAGAAATTTAGTTGGAATAGCTCATACTATAATTCAAGAAACTAATTCAAATAATAATGAAGTTGCCGAAAATCTTATAGAAAAAGCTGAAAATGATCTTTATAATTTGTCACAAACAGGTAATTCAGAAAGATCGTTTATAAATTTTGGAAATGCCCTTCAAGGAGCAGTAGATATAATAAGTGAAGCTTATAAACGTGAAGGTAAAATTGCAGGTGTTCCAACAGGATTTAAGGATTTAGATACAAAATTAGGAGGCTTACATAAATCAGATTTAATTATTATTGCAGGAAGGCCTTCAATGGGGAAAACTGCATTAGGAACAAATATAGCATTTAATTGTGCCATTAAATACCAAGAGGAAAAGGATGAATTTGACAATAAAAAAATTATTGATGGAGGGAAGGTTGCTTTCTTTTCTCTTGAAATGTCATCTGAACAACTAGCAACTAGAATATTAGCTGAGCAAACAAAAATATCAGGTGATAAAATGAGAAAAGCTGAATTAAACAAAGTGGATTTTAATAAAATAGCAAAAACTTCATCAGAATTAGAAAACTTAAATTTAATTATAGATGACAATCCAGTATTAACTATACCCACACTCAGAGCAAGGGCTAGAAGGCTTAAAAGACTTCATGATATTAACTTAATAATAATTGATTATTTACAATTAATGTCTTCTGCTTCTAATAATAGAAATGATGGAAGAGTTCAGGAAATTTCGGAAATTACAAGGGGCTTAAAATCAATTGCAAAAGAATTAAATATTCCGATAATTGCCTTATCTCAACTTTCAAGACAGGTGGAACAACGAGAGGATAAAAGACCTCAACTATCAGATTTAAGAGAAAGTGGTACAATTGAGCAAGACTCTGATGTAGTTATGTTCATATATAGAGAGAGTTATTATTTAGAAAGATTAGAGCCAATTAGAAAATCCGAAGAAGATGATATGAAGTACAATGAAAGAGTATCAAGATGGCAGCAACTAACTAATGAAAATTATAATAAAGCAGAAATAATTATAGCAAAACAAAGACATGGGCCAATTGGATCAATAAAAATGCACTTTGATGCAAATTATACAAAATTCAGTGACTTAACATCAAAAGATTATGATAATATTATAGAGTGATTAAAGAAAGTGGTATCTTAAATATAAATACAAACAACTTAATTTATAATTATAATTTTTTCAAAAAATTAAAGAAAAACTTAATTGTTGCCCCAACAATTAAAGCAAATGCATATGGATTAGGAGATAAAGAAGTATTTAATCTCTTATTAAAGAATAGTTGTAAACATTTTTTTGTTGCAACATTAAATGAAGGTTTAAAATTAAAAAATAAAAACAAATTAATAAATATTTTTATTTTAAATGGATTACAAAATTACAATTTAAAAAGATTTTTAAATTCAAACCTTATTCCAGTTATTAATAGTATAGAAGAATATATTAGAATTAAAAATTCTGGATTAAAATTTGCTATTCATGTTGATACAGGAATAAATAGATTGGGAATTCCAATAGATAAAATAAAAGAAATAGATTTTAAAAATAAAAATATACAATTAATCATAAGTCACTTATCTAGCGCTGATGAATATAGTAATAATTACAGTTTAAAACAAAAGAAAATTTTTACTAGATTGAAAAATAAATTTAATAATAATAAAATTATTTTTAGTTTAGCTAATTCTCATGGCGCTGTTTTAAATAAATCATATTTATATGACATGATTAGACCAGGAATAGGTATTTATGGAGGTTTTGAAAATAAAAAATTAGGTAAAAGAATTAAAAATGTAGTTAGTTTAAAAGGTAAAATTATACAAATTAAATATATTAAAAAAAACCAATATGTTGGTTACAATAGAACTTATAAAACAAAAACAAAAATCAAAGTTGCCATTGTAGGTCTTGGATATGATGATGGCATACCTAGATCATTAAGCAATAAAGGGTATGTTTATTTTAAAAAAAATAGATTCAAGATAATTGGAAGAATTTCAATGGATACATTTACTGTAGATATTTCAAAATCTAGTCATGATTTGAATATAGGAATGTATTTGGATATTATAAATGACGAGCATAAAATAGATAAATTTGCAAAATTATGCAAAACTATACCTAATGAAATTATGACCTCTATAGGTAAAAGAGTTTATAGAAAATATGAGTAAAAAATTACAAATCATTATATTATTATTTTTCATTGCATCATTAATATTTACTAGTTTTTATATAAGAGATTTCAGAATTGACGCGTCTTCAGATAGTTTAGTATCACAAAATGATGAAGATTATAAATATTTCTCATATTACCAAGATTTGTTTCCAACTAAAAATAGCTTAGTAATAGCAATCAAAAGTAATTCTAAAATTGATACATCTTTAATTGAAGAAATTGAAAAAATAAGTGAAAAATTATCTGATTTACCAGAAGTTTATTCTGTTTTTACAATTAATAAAGCCCCTATCCTACTTTTAAATAATACTAGTCTTATTGATTTAGCAAATGATAATTATGAAACGATATTGAACTCAACTTTGCCATTTGAAGATATATTAAATGAATTTGCAACCAGTCCAATTTATAGTAATCAAATCATTAATGAAAGTAAAAATATAACCTCTATAGTAATTTTTCTTAATGAAAATAGTAAAGCAATTGATCTTAAAAATAATAAAAATTTATATTTAACTCAGGATAAATATTACAAAATAAAAACAGAAATAGACAAGGAAAGAAATGAATTAATTAAAAAAATAAGAAATATTATTATTAATAGCAATCAATATTTTACATACTATTTAGGTGGAGTAGAAATGGTATCTAGCGATGTTATTACTTATGTAAAGAATGATATTTTTATATTCAGTTTAATTGTTCTTTTAATTATAGTTTTTATTCTTTTCTTAATTTTTAGAAGAGTCAAATGGGTATTTGCTATTTTATTTACTTCAATTTGTGCAGTTTATTTGTCAATAGGTTTAGCTGGTTTTATTAATTTTGAAATTACAGCAGTTTCAGCAAACTTCTTATCCTTAATGTTTGTTTTATCTATTTCTATGAATGTTCATATAATGAATAATTATTTACAAAAAGATATTAAAATTATTGAAAATTTTAGAATGATGTTTTGGCCTTGTTTTTATACTTTTCTAACTACAATTGTTGCTTTTGTATCGCTAGTAATATCAGATATTAAACCTGTAATTGATTTTGGAATTATAATGATAATTGCATTATTAATAGTTTTAATTTCATCATTTGTAATCTTACCTCTAATTGTTTCTTTCTTTTCAAAGAAGGAAAAAAGCTATTCTCTAAATTTGAGTTTTTTAAAATCTTTTTATCCTTTTGCATATAAGAATAGTCAATATATTCTTGGATTAAACATTTTAATATTTTTCATATCTCTATATGGAATTACCAATCTAAATGTTGAAAACTCATTTATAAAATATTTTAAAAAAAATACAGAAATTTATAAAGGAATGTATCTTATAGATAATGAATTAGGTGGAACTACACCATTAGACATTATTCTTAAATTCAAAAATGATGATCAAATAATTGATACATCAATAAAAGCTGAAGAAGATGATGACATAGAAATTGAAGATGATTTTTTCTCAGATGATCTGTTTGGAGAAGAAAATAATATTTGGTTCACAAATGAAAAAATTGAAACAATCAAATTTGTTCATCAATATTTAGAAAGTAGAATAGAAATTGGGAAAGTTACTTCAATTTATTCACTTATAGATACTGCAAATCAAATTAACAAAAGTGATTTATCAATGTTTGAATTATCAGTATTGTATAATGAAATACCTATTGATTATAAAACTGATTTAATTGATCCTTATCTAAATGTTGAAAAAAACATGATAAAAATTTCTACAAGAGTCAAAGATTCTAAAGATATTAAAAGAAATGATCTTATTAATGATATCAATTCTTTTTTATTTAATGAATTTGATAACTTAGAAGAATTTAAAGTTAACGGTCTATTAGTATTATATAATAACATGTTAAAATCTTTATTTAGCTCTCAAATAAAATCCTTAGGTTTTGTAATTTTAGCTATTTTTATAATGTTTGTAATATTATTTAGATCTTTAAAATTAAGTATAATTGGAATAATTCCTAATATTTTTGCTTCAACTTTTATACTTGGTTTAATTGGATTACTTAAAATACCACTTGATATAATGACGATTACAATTGCAGCAATATCAATTGGTATAGCCGTTGATAATACAATACATTATATCTATCGTTACAAGGAAAATCTAAAGTTAGATAAAAATCATAGTGAAATGATTGAAAAAACACATTTAAGTGTAGGTAATGCAGTTTTAATTACATCTATTGCAATAACTGCAGGGTTCCTTACTCTTTGTTTATCAAACTTTGTTCCTACAGTTTATTTTGGTCTATTTACTAGTTTAGCAATGATATTTGCTATGATAGGAGTACTAATTACTTTACCATCATTATTGAAATATCTAAAATGACTCTTTTAAATTTTGAATTAATATTTTTCGATTATGTAGTATTAATTTTAACTGCGGTAATAGTTATTTTTAGTTTCTGGAAAGGATTTATTAATTCTATATTAGGTTTATTAACATGGGTTGGTTCTATATTTGTGACTATATATAGCTATCAATATCTTTCAGATTTTTTAAGTGTACAACTCTTAAATATTAATTTTTTACAAAGGTTTGAACAATTTGTAAGCGTTATAAGTATAATTATTTCAATACCAATAAT
The DNA here is from genome assembly GCA_902612825.1 of uncultured Alphaproteobacteria bacterium. Lineage (GTDB taxonomy): Bacteria > Pseudomonadota > Alphaproteobacteria > HIMB59 > CACPNW01. Next base: position 8,693 of record CACMET010000018.1, on the reverse strand, counting down.
TTTCTTAATTAGTTTATTTATATTAAAAAGAATAAGAAAATTTTTAAATAGTGACTTAGATAAACAAATTTTAGGAGTGATATTCGATAAATTTTTTGGAATCTTATACGGCATTCTATTTTCATATATAATTTATAGTAGTATATTGTATTTAACTAATAATAATGATGTTGAAATATTGAAAAATTTTCATTTATTTTTTGTAGAAAATTCAAATATTCTCATGCAAATTTCTGAATATAATAATAATATTATTGATAGTTTTACGAATACAAATCAATAATTACTAATCATAAGGGTTCTTAGATTTAGAAAATATAATTTTTAAATTTCTACTTTTAATTTTAAAGAAATTATAAAAATTATTAAGCAAGTATCTTTTATATGAATTAGATATTTCTTTAGAAAAGTTTGAAAAAATTTTTATTGTTAAAGGATTTTTTGAAACCTGAGTGCCATACTTAAATTTAACCTCTTTTCCGTTTATTCTTGGATGAGAATTATTTTCAACAACATTATTTAACCATTTATTAATTTTTGAAGTTGATATATTTTTATTTATTTCTAAAATAAGTTCACGAATTTTATTTTTTAAAAATAAAATATCTTTTTTATTTAGTGTTGAAATTGGGATAATAACTATATTTTTTGATTGAGAAAATTCATAATTAATATCTTTTATTAATTCATTAATTATCTTCTTTTTATTTTTTTTTACTAAATCAGTTTTATTAATTAAAAATAATAAAACATTAGATTTTTGATATATTAAATTAAATATTTTTTTAGATTGAGTATCAAAGCCTTGCTCGATGTCAATTATAAATATATTTAAATTAATTTCATTAATAATCGATAAAGTTTTTTTAGTGACATAAAAATCAAGACTATTTTTATCAATTTTATTTTTTTTTATTAAACCTGCAGTGTCTTTAATTGAATAAGTATTACCTTTAAAAATATATGAGGAAGAAACAATATCAGTTGTAGTTTTTGGTTGATTGCTAACAATTGACCTCTCAAATCCTACTAATTTGTTTAAGAGCGTACTTTTCCCTACATTTGTTTTGCCAAATAATCCTAAGGAAAAATCATAATCTATTAATTTATTATCTTTGGCATCATATTTTGACAAAAATTCTAAAAAACTTTGAATGCCAATATTATGTGAACATGAGATAAAAAAAATATTCTTTATACCAAGGTTGTCAATTTTTTTATCTTGTTTAAAATTATCGTCTTTATTAACAATAACCAATATTTCCTTATTATATTTTCTTAACTCATTGATCAATTCTTTATCTATAAAGTAATTCTCATCTTTATAGTTAATAACATAAACAAAAATATCTATTTTCCTTATTATGTTAGTGACACTCTTTGTTAATAAACTTTTTTGATTAATTATTCCTGGCGTATCATATACATTAATATTACTATTCGATTTAAGAGGTGATACATGCCAATCTCTTGTTGTACCAATTGTATCATGAATTATATTATTATTTTTATTTGTAATTAAATTATAAAGTGATGTTTTGCCTACATTTGGCATACCTAAAATTAATATATTCATTTTAATAAATGTAGGTAATACCCTTTTCAGTACTTATAAAAATTTTATTTTGATAATTATAAACTTTATTAATATTCTTAATTTTAAGATTTACTATTTCTTGAATTTCAAGATTTTGACTTAAAATAATTATTTCACCGTTGTCAGTAAATATATGCATATTTTTATTAATGATGAAAGCATTTATTAATTTTGAATTTTTATTTAGTATCTTATTAATATTAATTCTTGAGAATAAATTCCCATTCTGAATATTATAGAATTCTACAAAATTTTCATTTTTTGAAATTAATGAATTATTAAAAAAAACAGCTGAGGATGAGTTATTTATTCTAAAATCAACTAATATAAACTTATCATTATTTATATCGTAGGTATGAAAGATATTTCCATTATCAAAATAAATTAAAAAATTTTTATACACGTGAATTTGATCTTTAAGATTATTTAATGATGTATTAAGTTCAATCTTATCAAAATTTACATTATGCTCATCAAATAAAAACGTATCTAATGAATTGAATTCACTATTAGGAAGTATAAAAAAAACAATATTATAATAATTTTCTATTTTTCCTCCGGATGATTGAATTATATTTCTCGAATTAAAAGCTTTTTCAAAAATTATATCTCCGCTTATAATTGATAAAAAAATTATTTTATCTGGATATAGTATAATGAGATAGTTATCATAGATTTTTACTGGTGTATTTAAAAAATCTTGATTGTTAAAGATCCAAACAATCTCACCTTGTTTGTTAATTCTAGCCACTTCTCCTGATATAAAAGCAATAATAAAATCTTTTTCATACAAAGAAAAAGATACAGGTACTTTTTTGACTATATCTATTTCGATATTAATTCTTTCAATTAAATTTCCAGTATTTAAGTCATACCTTAAAAGATCCCCATCTACATTGATAGAGTAAATATTTTTCTCAAGATATAATATATTTATTGGATTATTATTTTTGTATTTAGATTCATAATTATTAATTTTTAATTTATTTTGATTTTTATCTAAAAAATTGTAATAAGATGACTTATAAGTATAATTATCAAATGCTTTATCTTGATAATCTTCATATAAACTAAAATCTAAAAATTCTTCTTCTTCTAATTGAAAGTTATTATCATTTGTATCTATATTATTACTATCCCTTAATGATAAAATTGTGTCCTGACATGAAATAATAATTATAAAAGATAAATATAGTGCTATTTTACTTATAAAGCTGAAACTCATGAATCTTTTTCACTCTTTCTTTTATAGAGGCAGAAACTAAACTTGAATTAAATATTTCATTATATTTATCCATAGCTTTTGAATTATTATATTCTAATTTATTTAGATCAATTTCTGTAACGATTAATAAATATTCTAATTCTTTTTTAATTGAAAAATAACCATCCAAATCATCACTAATATTATTTAAATAACTTAAGATATCATTTAAATAATTGTTAGTATTCTCTTCGTATGATGCATTAATCATTGTGTATGAAGCATTTGCAGCTATAGAAGATTTATATAGATTATCTAAGTTTGATGAATCAAGTAAATCTTTATACAATTCATTAGAGTAACTAAAGTTTTTATTTTTATTATTTTGCTGAATTAATTTTAATTTTGATAAAATAGAAAAAAAATTTTCATCATCAATTAAGTTTTCTAAACTACTTAAATCATCTTGATCTTCATTGATAATATCAAAAAAACTTATACTAGAATTTTTAATACCTTGCATTTTAATATAATTATATGTTTGAAAACTAATAAATATAATTAGCAAAATTATTAGTGAGATTATTAATTGTATGTAGTTATTAAGAATAAAATTTTGTATTTTTTTTAATAAACTATTATTTTTATTTTCAACACTCATACTATTTCCACTTTATTGAACAACCAATACTATTCATTTGATTAGATGGGCCTACTCCATCATTTTTGATTTTAATCATTGCGTTAAAAAGATCTCTTTCAATATTTAAATTTTGATTTGAGTTCATTACACCTGAGTCTATTCTACCTCTATATTTTAATTTAAGATCTTTATCAAAACCGAAAAAATCTGGAGTACAAACAGCGTTATAATTTTTTGCCACTTCTTGAGTTTCATCATAAAGATATGGAAAATTAAATTTATATTTATCGGAGAAAATTTTCATATTATCAAATGAATCATCGGGATAATTAATTACATCATTTGACATAATGGCAATTGTATTTATCGAGTACTCTAGTAACTCATCAGCATCTTTTTTTAATCTACTTGCAATTGCTTTAACATATGGACAATGATTACATATAAAAACAATAACAGTGCCATTTAATCCTTTTGCATTATCTAAAGAAACCATCTCATCATCAATATTTTTAAGATTAAATGATGGTGCTAATACATCTAAATTATCATTTGGAGCATTTACAGGCATAGAATTTTGTTATATTCTTAATTTATGGGCTTAGTAACATCTAGTGCTTCAACTAACAATCACAATCTCTACTTTTCCAAAGATGAACTAACCAAAATCCTCAATCTTTATTCTAAAGGAGTTTCTAGTGGGGAATGGAAAGATTATGCTATTGATTTTAGTAAAAATAATGCATTTTTTTATATATTTAAGCATAGTTTAGCCACTCCAGAATGTATATTAAATAAATCACTTGAAAAAAGAAAAAGGAAAATTTTTTATAATTTAAAGTCAAAAAATCAAAACAAAAAATTTGAAAATTTAGATAACCTTATATCATCTTTAAATCGTAAAATGTTTAGGTTAGTAAATTAAGTAATTTATTTGAATAATTTTAATAATTAGTCTAACTTTTTTCTTTTAGTAACTTGAGATTGATTAGCTTATCTATTATTTCATATAAAGACCATATTGGAGTTTCTAAAATCTCTGCAATATCTAATAAAGAATTAGTCCCATCACATAAACTAATGAGATCCATTATTAATTTAACTTGCTCACCAGATTTTTTTGTTGAAAGCGTTGGGTAAAGTCCACGCTTGTCCAATTTTGGCTCACACAAGACAGTAATTTTGTATTTTTTATTTTTCTCTATTGCTTCAAGCGACCTACGAAGTGCCCAATATCCACCGTCCAAACCTTTTGCAGTTACAACATTTTTTAAGTCATCAAGAGAAGTATGATATTCAGGATATTCTCCGTATTTTGTGCGCATTATTGAAGCTATTGGTAAGTCTATACCTGGTGAACAATACTGTCTTTCATCACTCCCTCTATCTAGCCAACTATAGATTTTGAATTGTGGGTCGGTAAACTTAAGTACGTGTTTGGCAACACTATCACTTAATGTATTTCCAAATCGAGATGGTAAGTATGAAAAAGCTCTATCATCACCAATACAACTTACATTAAAACCTGAAATTACATTTCTCTTCATTAATTCATGATTGATACTAAGATATGCAATTGATCCAATAGTTTCTGGCACAAATACTATCCGATAATTGTGTTCAAGATCCTTTAATTGTGATAACCATTTTGCTAAATATGTGACAACAGTTGGTCCTGAGAGTTCGTTATTAGCCATAGAAGGATGGCACACATAAGTACTAATAAAAACTTCTTTAGAGCCTTTGCCATCAATAATTATTTCTCCATAATTTAAAACTCCATCAAAAAGTTTAGTATCTATTTTTACGTAATACATACCTTCTTCAAGTTCATTAAATTGATCTTGTGATAAACAAAAACCCCACCGTTCTTTATAATAACTAGTTATGTAAGGTATTGCATTCTTTTGATCAGGCAGAGTGTACAAATGCTCTTTAAGCTCGTCTAATTTAACCTTTCCCTCAAAAGGTATGCTATAGCCCAAAAGATGAAGATTATTAACATTAAAATCACAAAATTTTTTTCCACTTGGAGAAACAATATATGCTTCATTAACACTCCACTCTTTTGGAATCACCCAATCAAATACGGCAGTTCCAGAAGGTATAGAATTAATCTGTAATTTGGGTAAATGAAATTTAATACGATTTAATGTTGCTCTTACACCATCACCTGTAATACTTCGGTTAAGAGGCCAAAGTTCTTTGGCAAACTTGTGTATTTCGTGTCCAATCATTTATTTCTCTTTAAAAAATAAATTTATTTCTGTGTATTCTCTCATAATTATTAACTTGAAATAAACCAATCAGGATCTTTTTCAAGTTTCGACTTTAAGTATAGAAATACATCAGCAGGTTTGGAAATAGATATAAAAAACGGTTTCTTTAATTCCTCATAAAGACCATGTTCTAACAAATCAAGGCGGACTTTTTCCCAATTATTAACAATTTCAGTTGTGCCTGATTTAAGTCGAGCGAAATACTTAAAATCATTAATAGTACGGCCATTGATTTCAACAGTTTTGTCTAGTGTAATAAATTTTCGATAATTAATTTTTATTCTTTGCTCTATCGCATGCAAGAAAGTACCACCTCCATCAAGTCCAATACCTATTCCAATATTTATAGTTTTGTTATCCTGCAGTATATCTTCCCACACTGTATCTACACCAAAACTAGTCTTTGAGATAGTTCCTGCAAAGGAAGATAAATTATTTGAACATATATCCAGAACTGAATGAATTGGGTGTATTGTTCTGTAGGAAGTATACTTTTTTAAGATACATGCTGATAATGCTCCGCAATGTGTTGCAGAAGATAAAGGAGACCATTTTTTTTCACTATCAAAAGTGAATACCGGAATAATAAGTCTATATCCTAATTTATAAACTAATTTATTTATCAAATAATCTGCAAAATAATCCAAGCCTTCACGAGGAAATCCAAGACCAAGCAATGAGCTATGCATAACAATCGTTCCCGTCTCCTTTCCAATAAGTTTTGTAAGTGAGTCTACAAGATCTTTTGAGTAATATTGATTTAAAATTGCGCCTTGATTCATTCGACAAAGCAAATTTCAGAATCTGGATTACTAAAGTCTAAAATAAGATATTCTGCAAGAGCTGACTTTGAGGTGAATTTTGAATCATATGCCATTTGCAGAAGTTCGTTTTTGACATCATCAGGCAGTCCATGACTCAACCCACCATCTATTATAATGATACGCAAAACCTTTATGCTCCCAGATCTTGAGGTAAGTTTTTGTTCAAGTCTTAATGTCTCACAAAATTTCTCTAATGCAGATTTTGTGCTAGCGTATAAACTAACACCGACGTCACTGCGTTGAGTTGCGATGGATGATAAATAATACCAATGAGATGAGAGTAAATTAGGATTAGTTTTTAGAATTGAATGTGTACAACGAACTGGGAATTCAAGATTTATTTTAAATTGCTTAAGTATCTGATCATCTGTCTGAAAGAAAAATGGCAACCTTTCGATAACCCCTTGAGCAAATAAAAAAAAATTTTTCTCTGACTCATGTGATAAATGTTGAGTTAATGCATTGGCAATTTTTTGATAATCATCAATTATCGTAAGCTTTAAGTAATCTACTTCAATTTGAATAATTTCGCCAAAATTATTCTGCTGCTTTAAACTATTATAAAATTTTTTAAGATCTCGCCCAATAATCACTAGTTTCCAATTCCGAAAGGCTTTGTTTGAGTATAATTTTGATAACACATTTGCTTTTGGGCCAAAAACGACTAAACAATTCATGTATTAAAATTCTATTAATAGAGTTGCACAAGTTAGTCCGACTCCAAAACCAGAGAATAAGACTAACTCACCTTTATGAATTGGTTCCCAATTATCAAGCAGATATGGAATTGAGGAAGATGTTGCATTAATTAAGTTATCAGATTCAATACCAATTACTTTATTTCTTTCAAGTTTCATATTTGTTATCAGTCCTTCAAGTACTAGACGTGAGGGATGATGGAAATAGAATTTGTCAACACTTTCCAGTTTTATAGAAGCTGCATTAAGAGTTCTTTGAATAGACTTCTCAACTACAGATTGTGTAAATAGATAAACTGCTGGACCATTCATAAATAATTCACCTGATGTACTTTCAATTTCTAACGCACTTCTTGATTCACCATCAGAGAAAGAATCATAGCCAAGAATTCTTGAAGATCGAAGATTTTTAAAAGATAAATATGTTGCACTGGCGCCATCTGAAAAAATAGCTTGGGTAGATCTACTACTATTACGCATTATAGTTGAATAAGCATCACTCGTAGTTATTAGTATATTACCAAATAATTCATTTGAAGACAGCGCCAAAGAAAGGCTAAGAACAAAACCAGCGCATCCGTTATTTATATCAATAACTGTACATTCTTTATTAAAACCAGCAGCTGCATGTATTCTAAAACCATCACCTGGTAAGTATCCAGTTGGGGTTTGGGTACAATGAATTAAAGTGTTTACCTTGCTTACATCAAAATCAGGAAGTAATTTTGTAAGCTTTGAAATTGATTCTACAGCTAAACTAACAACGTTTTGAATTGGACTAATCTTAAAAACATATTTGATTCCAGTTTTGGAATAAAGTTTTTTAAATTCTTCTTCCGAGAGATCAATCAATTCATTTACATCTTTTTTTTGAGAACCCAGCTTGCTAGCAGAAAATATGGCGGTACTCATTCAGGAGATTATTTTTTTTTGCTTTGCTAAATCAATGAAGTCATCATAATTAACGATCTGCAGTAATTCTGGAGCCTTTTGGCTAAATCCAGGAGAGATTTTCTCTAATTGCATAACCAGTGATAGTTGAGCCAAAGAATCCCATTCTAAACCTTCAAGTGGCTCAATCTCTGTTATTTCTAAGATTGATCTTAAAATGGCATCAAATTCTGATTGAACCATGTCATAATCCTTAAGTAAAAAATTGTAGTTATTTAAAAATATCAAAAATCTTTGGTATCGTCAATTGTTTTGGATATAGACGTTTTATTAGGAAATACTCAATTACTATTAAAGTCTAAAAGTATTTAAAATAACACTAAGGTGATTTTAAAGAAAATGCAATTATAAGCAAAACGCAAATTATTTTGAAAAAGTAAAAATTAAATTATTATTTTAAATATATTTTGAGAGGTTCGAAATAAATTGAAAAATAGAATAAAAGATTATTCTCACTAATAATATGTTAATGCCTTTAACATTATTAATTATTCTAG
>CACMET010000017.1 GCA_902612825.1 uncultured Alphaproteobacteria bacterium | reverse complement strand
TCTTAAATTTAGAGCTGATGTGTGATTCAAGCGTTAATGAATTAATTGCACTAGTTATACCCATAACAAATTGCATTAAAGCTACTAGAAAAGTATTTTGATCAATTAAAAAAATTAAAGAAAAACTTAACTGAATTATTGAACCATATAAAATTGTAGAAAATAAATTAAATTTTTTTCTTATTAAATTATGTAATAATGCCCCTAAAATAACTCCAATACCCCAGAATGATAATGATAGACCTATGTAACGTTCTTCATAACCTTTTATTTTTAAATCAATTGCAAAACATGTTGCTAAATAACTATGTGACAAAGCATATAAAAAAATTAGACAAGAATATTTTAAAATTTCTTTCACTGTTTAGTTGAATTAATTATTATTATGTTTAATAGAGTCCACATATGTCATTAATCTCGCTTCGACAACTATTAGATCATGCAGCTGAAAATAATTATGGTGTACCTGCATTCAATGTAAATAACTTAGAGGCAATCAGAGCAATAATGGAAGGGGCTAAAGAATTAAATAGTCCTGTAATTCTGCAAGCGTCTGGAGCTGCTAGAAGATATGCCGGACCAATTTTTGTTAAAAAATTAGTTGAAGCAGCAATGGACGAGTTTTCAGAAATTCCAACTGTTCTTCATCAAGATCATGGAGGTTCCCCAAGTGATTGTAAAAACTGTATTGAATTAGGTTTTACTTCCGTAATGATGGATGGATCTCTTCTTGATGATCAAAAAACACCCTCTGATTTTGATTATAATGTGAAAGTTACAAAACAAACTACAGATATGGCACATGCATTAGGAGTTTCTGTAGAGGGAGAAATTGGATGTTTAGGCTCTTTAGAAACTGGGACTGGTGAAAAAGAAGACGGTGTTGGTGCAGAAGGCAAACTTGATCATGATCAATTGTTAACGGATCCAGATGAGGCATCAGATTTTGTTAAAGCAACAAACGTTGATGCTCTAGCAATTGCTATAGGAACAAGTCATGGTGCATATAAATTTTCTCGACCACCTACAGGTGATATTTTAGCAATCGATAGAATTAAAGAAATACATTCAAGGCTTCCAAATACTCATTTAGTTATGCACGGATCATCATCGGTACCACAAGACTTAATTAAAACTATTAATGAATATGGTGGAAAAATAAAAGAGACATACGGCGTACCTGTTTCTGAAATTCAAGAAGGTATAAAACATGGTGTAAGGAAAGTTAATGTTGATACAGATCTTCGATTAGCAGCTACAGCTGCAGTGAGAAAATATTTTCACGAAAATCCATCACAATTTGATCCACGTAAATATTTACTTCTTTCTAAAGATGCTATGAAAAAAGTTGTTAAGAGCAGACTTCAAGAATTTGGCACTGCTGGTAACGCAACTTCAATTAACTCACTTTCATTGGGAGAAATGGCTACCAGATATAAAGCTGGAGAGTTTAAGGCTATTATAAATTAATTTTTTAATCTTGAAAAAATTAAAATTTTACTTCAAAATATATTCATGAAAAAAGTTTCTAAGCTTGATGAATATTTATTCGATCTAAATGGGTATTTAATAATTGAAAATGCTTTAAATAAAAAAGAATTGAAAGATCTTAACAATATTTTAGATAAATTAAAAAATACAAAAAATGATGAATGGGCAGGACATGTTCATGGTCATAATTATGGTGGAAAAGAAGGTCTTAATCTTCAACAAATTTATGAAGCAGGCAAACCATTCGAAAAATTAATTGATCATCCATCTTGGATTAAGCATATGCTTCATTTTGTTGGAGGCAAAGATACTTTCGATCAACATCACGGCCCTTTATTTATTGATGAAAATTTTGCTAATATAAGAGGGCCAGGTGAAGCAATTGGCATTCATTCTGGCCATCACGAAGCTCTTCAAAGAAATCATTATAGATTTCAAGAAGGAAAGTTTCATTGTGCTCAAGTAAATATTTTATTAGCACTAAAAGATATCGGTCCTGGTGATGGTGGTACAGTTATTATACCTTCTTCTCATAAATCAAATATACGTCATCCAGAATTTGAAAAACATTCTATGAAAAAAGGAAAAGTTACATCTGCTGAGAATATGACAGCTTCAAAAGAAATTTATTTAAAAGCTGGTGACGGACTATTATTTGTTGATTCACTTTGTCATGGTTCTGCAAAAAGAACAAATAAGGGAGAAAGAAGAATTGTTGTTTACAGATATGGACCTTCTTGGGGTTTTTTCAGACACCCTTATAGACCTTCAAAAAAACTACTTTCAAATCTCACTGAATTTCAAAAAAAAATAGTAATGCCTCACGAAAAAGTTCTATCACCAAATAACTAAAAAAAACAAGATTATTTAATAGTTAAATACCTTTTTTTTATCTTGATTTTTTGATCAATATAACTTTTAAAAGATATATTAAAGGGAGGAAAAGATGAAATTAATTAAATCCTTAATTTTATCTCTCGCAGTTTTAGTTGGTTTTTCATCAGCTTCTAATGCTAGGGATGTTACACTTTCAATGTGGACGCATAACCAGCTCTATGTTGATTATTTCAATACTTATCTTGAGGAAGTACAAGCAGCATTTCCAGATGATAATATTACTTTTGATTTCCAAGTCACGCCTGATATGGCTACTAACAGTTTAACGGCGATTGCTTCAGGATCTGAACATACTGATCTTTTAGGAATAGAGATTAGTGGATTTGGTTTATTTATGGTTGATGATATCATTTCAGATAACTTCGTACCATTGACTGATATGTACGGTGATATGTCTCAATGGAATCCAGGAAAAGTAGCAGCCTGGACTCACACAAATGGTGAAATCTACGGTATCGAGAGTGAAGGTTGTTATATGGTTTATTACTATAATCCAAGCATTCTTGAAAGTTATGGTAAATCAGTTCCTAAAACTTGGGATGAGTTTATGGAAACAGGAAAAATTTTAGCTAAAGATGGTATTTCAATGATGCTTTCTGAATTGAGATTTATTGGTATGTACCAGCAAGCTGGTGGTAAATTCTTTAATGAAGATGGTGAATTTGAAATGGACGAAGATCTTTTCATGGAAGTTTTAAAATATCAAGAAGAAGCTTTTGCATCTGGAGTTATTAATTATACGACTGACTATTGGGGTCAAACACCTGGTGTTCTTTACAATTCAAAGCAAACTGTAGGAACTATGGCGCCTGACTGGTACAATAACTGTTGTTTACAACCTACAGTAAAAGATACACAATCTGGTGAATGGAGAGTTGCCCCTCTTCCTACTTGGGGAGATGAAGGGTATAAGACTTTTCACTGGGGTGGAACTGGATTTGCAATTCATAAATCTTCAGAAGCTGTAGATGTAGCAAAAAAACTTCTTGAACTTGCATATTTTTCTTATGAAGGTCAAATAGCTAAATATGATTTCTTTGGAGGAATGCCTACTTTACTATCAGCGCTAGAGGATCCTAGAATTGCTGACAAAAAGTTTGATTTTTATGGAGGTCAAAAATTTGCTGAACCATTCATTTCTGTAGCTGGTTCAAGTGCTGATGACTATCAGCATGTTGGTCGAGCTATTATTGATAGTGTTTCTCGTGATTTAACAACATTACTAGCTAATGGAGAAATCACGGCTGAAGAAGCGCATGAAAGGTTCATTTCACAAGTTCAAGATGAACTTGACTTTTTATAGACGATAATTTTTAAAGCAGGGTTTTTACCCTGCTTTTTAAAAATAAAATCAAAATAATAATATGTCAGTTGTGAGTAATAGTCGAAGATTAAGACCCGAAAAGGTTGCGCCGTATTTTTTTATATCTCCATTTTATATTATTTTTACAATTTTTTTTCTATTACCTACCATAGCTTCTTTTATTTTAGCTTTTTACAAATGGAAAGGCGTAAAAGCTCCTAAACCTAGGGGGTGGGGAAATTTTGAATATTTATTTTTTAAAGACCAAAACTTTTGGGAAACTTTCCAAAATACAGTATTTTATTCTGCTGGCAGTGTATTTATTACTATTCCTCTAGCTCTTTTATTAGCTCTTGCTCTAAATAGTCATAGCTTAAAACTAAAACCTTTTTGGCGTTTAGTATTTTTCTCACCGATTGTTACTTCAGTTGTTGCGGCTGCATTAACTTTCAAAATGATATTAAATAGTGAATTTGGATTACTTAATTATGTAATTGGTTTTATTGGAATTGAGCCAATCAATTGGGTTGAGTCTTCAGCAACCTCAAAGTGGTCTGTCATGATGTTAGTAATATGGAGATGGACTGGTTTAACCTGTATTTATTTTTTAGCTGGTTTGCAATTTATAGATAGAACTTTGTATGAAGCTGCAAAAATTGATGGTGCAACAGCTTGGCATCAATTTTGGTATGTTACTCTTCCTCAATTAGCACCAGTAACACTATTTGTTTGTATAATTGTTTCTATTGGCTCATTCCAAATATTTGAAGATGTATTTGTTATGTATAGTGGAAATGATGTTCCAACTCACGCTAAATCAATGGTTGTTTACATGATGGAAAGAGGTTTTAATCAACTCAAATTAGGTTTTGGTTCCTCTATTGGTGTATTTATGTTCATCTGTATTTTAGCCATATCATTATTTCAATTTAGATCATTTGCATCAAATTTAGATCAGGATGCTAAAAAAAGTTTTATTGAGAGAATTTTATCTCCTATCATAGATTTTATTGCTAATATTTTTCCAATAGAGTCTTCTAGTTCTAGTAAAAAATCTTTATCTCCAAAAATTGGTAAATATTCATTAAATTTCATAATAACAATTATTGGTTTGATAACACTTATACCTTACGCTTTCATGCTTACGTCTTCAGTAAAATCAACAGCAGAAATAATGGCTTGGCCTCCAATAATGTGGTCTAAAAGTCCTAATTGGGAAAATGTAACAAAATTGTTTACTGAGTTTCCAGCAAGTTTATGGATATTCAATTCCTTCTTTGTTGCTATTGCTGTTACAATTCTAACAATCTTTTTATGTACTTTAGCTGGGTATGCATTTGCAAAATATAATTTTAAGGGAAAAAATAGGCTTTTCATATTTATGGTAGCAACTGCAATGATACCTTTTCCAATTATAATGATCCCTCTTTATGTTTTAGTGGGTAGAATGGGAATGAATGATACTTTATCAGGACTAATCATTCCTTTTGTTGCTCCTGCTATAGGAATTTTTATGATGAGACAATTCATAACGTCTGTTCCCGATGAATTAATTCAAGCAGCAAGATCAGATGGCGCTGGTGAGTTCAGAATATTTTGGCAAATAGTTGTCCCACTTGTTTGGCCTGGTATTGCTACTCTAGCAATAATTACATTTGTTAATTCATGGAATAGTTTCTTATGGCCTCTTATTATTTTAAGAGATGATCTTAATTACACTATCCCTCTCGGCATGACGGAAGTATTTGCACTAAGTGTTGGTCAGGAGCCACAGTATGGACAAGCTATGGCCTTTGCAACCTTAACGACAATTCCAATTATAGTTATTTTTTCTTTTGTTCAAAAATATTATATTGCTGGCTTATCAGCTGGAGCTGTTAAAGGTTAATATGGAAAAAATTAAATGGGGAATTATTGGGCCAGGAAGTATAGCAAATAATTTTGCAGATGGACTTAAAGGCTCTTACTCCGGCCAACTCGTAAGTATAGCTAGTAAAAATGATGATCGCCGAAAAAACTTTGGCGATAAATACGATATTCATCCTGATTTTAGATTTGATAATTATGATGATATTATAAATTCAGAACATATCGATGCTATTTATATTTCCACACCACATACTTTACACGCTGAATGGACAATAAAAGCTGCAGGTAAAGGCAAGCATGTTCTTTGTGAAAAACCAGGCGCTGTAAATTTAATTGAAGGTAAAAAAATTATAGAGGCAGTAAAAGAGGCTGGAGTTTTTTATATGGAAGGCTTTATGTATCGTTGTCATCCTCAAATTCCAAAACTTTTAGAGGTAATAAGAAATAAAACGATAGGGGATATCACATCAATTGAAGCTTCTTTTGGTTTTGATATGGGTAAAACAATACCAGACCATAGATTATTTAATAAAAATTTAGCAGGTGGAGGTATTCTTGATGTTGGTCTTTATCCTATTTCTTTTTCTAGATTAATTGCTGGTGTAGCAACTGGTGAAAAATTTTTGGAACCTAAATTTATAGATGCTGAAGCGAAAATAGGAGAAACAGGAGTTGATGAAGTTGCACATGCAAATTTAGAATTCAAAAATGGTATCAAAGCAAAAGTCTCAACAGCTGTTATGGAAAGTATGAAAAATAATGCAGTTATTACTGGGTCGGAAGGTACAATTCAGTTGCCAGATCCATGGATGCCTGGAAGAGAAGGTGGGCCTTATCATGCTAAAATAATTATTACAAAAAATGGTAATGAAGAAATTATAGATGTTAAAGGACCAGAGCATTTGTTTTTCTTCGAAGGAGAACTTGCAAGTCAATGTATTGCAAAAGAAAAAACACAGCCACCTCATCCAGCAATGACTTGGGAAGATACATTAGGAAATCTTCAAGCTCTTGATAGATGGAGAGAGAAAGTAAATTATAAACTACCACAGGATGAAATATGAAATATGATAGAATAGAAGGAATAGATAAAGACATTTCCAAACTTGTTATGGGATGTGATAACCAAGATGATATTAACGAAGCTTCAAAGTTATGGGATCATTGGATTGAAGTCGGTGGTAATATGTTTGATACAGCATTCATCTATGGTGGTGGTAATCACGAAAAAGTTTTAGGACAATGGTTAAAAAACAACAATAACAGAAAAGATGTTTTAATACTTGGAAAAGGTGCTCACACGCCTGATTGCAATCCTGAAGCTATTTCAAATCAATTAACAATCTCTCTTGAGAGAATGAATACTGATTATGTTGATATTTATATTATGCACCGAGATAATATTGATTATCCTGTTGAAGAATTTATGGATGTTTTAAATCAAGAGAAAGAAAAAGGTAGAATAAAAATATTTGGTGGTTCTAACTGGACTATTGAAAGATTTAAAAAAGCAAATGATTGGGCACAAAAAAATAATAAACAAGAAATGTCTATTCTTAATAATAATTTAGCTCTTGCCAAAATGATTAATCCACTTTGGAACGGTTGCTTGTCATCCAATATAAATGAAACATTAGAATATCTACATTCTACTCAAAAATCTCATATGTCTTGGTCTAGTCAGGCAAGAGGTTATTTTTTACCAGATGCTATTACAAAAGAAATTGAAGACAAAATTACTAAAGCAGAAACTTATAGAGCACCAGGTGAGAACTCAAGTGGCCCTATTAGCTGTTATGATAGTGAAGATAATAGAGAAAGAAAAAAAAGAGCAATGGAACTAGCTGAAAAAAAAGGATGTACTGCACATAATATTGCAGCAAGCTGGACCATCAATCAATCTTTTCCATCATTTGCATTAATTGGACCACGAACAATTGATGAGCTTGACACGACACTACCTTGCTTAGATATAGAATTAACAAAAGAAGAAATTAATTGGTTAAATTTATCTTAATTTAGCTTTTTTAATTTTGTGACTTGTTCCTTCATTTAATATTGGCTCAATCAAAGTAGATACTTTTTTTATTGATATATCTTGTTCTAGGTTCTGTAAAATTTTTACAGATTGTTTTCCCATTTCCATTAATGGGTGTGAAATATATGTAAGATTTTGAGAGCTTAAATAACTATCCTGGTCATTAAATCCTACCACAGAAATATCTTTTCCAATTTCTAATTTCATATCCTGACATTTCAACAAACATCCTGTAAAAAAACGAAGATGAGAACAAATTATAGCAGTCGGAGGTTTTTTTAAACTTAATAAATATTTTGTTATGGCTGATCCTGACTCAACAGTTTCGATTAAACTATCTTGATAATATTCATTTGAATATTGTAGTTGTAAATTTTTTATTGAACTTTCATAAGCAGCTTTTCGTTGTGCGCCATAATTAAAACTGCGATGAACATTGATAAAAGCAATTCTTTTATGACCATTATTTGAAAGTTTATTCATTAGAAGCTCAATACTTTTCTTATTATCCAGATCAATCCAAGCGTGCTCTGTTTGTTTGTTAGTTCTGCCCCAAGTCACAAATTTGATTCCTCTTTGGTTTAAAAAATGAACTCTTTCATCATTTTTTTTTATTTTATAAAAAATAAATTTATCTGCTTGACCAGTGCTAATGAGTTTTTTGAAATAATTCATTTCTTCATCTTCATTTAAGCAAAATTTTGTTATTAATTCAGTGTTTGTATTTTTTATCCCAAGAGTAATTCCTGCAAGAAACTGCAAAACAACGTGATCTGGTGCGTCAGGATCTATGGATGATATAAAAGCAATTGTATCCGTTTTTTTGGAAGCTAATCTTTTGGCATTTAAATCTGGAAAGTAGTTATATTTCTTAGCTGTTTTAAAAATTTTATCTTTTGTTTTCTGTGATATATTGTCATATCCATTCAGTGCTCTTGATACTGAACTCACTGATAAACCTAATTTTTGAGATAAACCAACAATATTTATTTTCTTATTTTTCTTCATAATAATTAAAATCTATTAATTAAATTAAATAATACTATTTGGCTTGACAAGTAAAACGTTTTACTAAATTGTCAATTTATTTTAAAAAAGGGAGGAAAATAATGAAAAAATTTTTTTCAATATTATTAACTATATTCGTACCCCTATCTTTTACTAACGCTTCCAAGGCTGCTGGCCACATGGAAGCTGAAGTTATTCACTGGTGGACTTCTGGTGGAGAGCAAGCTGCAATTTCAGAATTTGCTAAAGCTTGGGAAGAAATGGGTAATACTTGGATTGACACTGCAATTACTGGTGGTGATAATGCAAGAGGAACGACTGTAAACAGAATTATTGGTGGAAATCCACCAACTGCAGCACAGTTTAACGTATCAAAACAATTTGTAGATTTAGTTGAGCAAGGTTTACTTCAATCACTTGAAGAAGTTGCTTCTGCAGAAGGTTGGAGAGATTTTATTTACCCACCTGAATTAATTGAAACTTGTGAATTTGAGGGTGAATTTTATTGCGTACCTGTAAATATTCACAGCTGGCAATGGATGTGGATCAACAATGACGTTTACAAACAAGTTGGTTTACCAGTGCCTCAAACTTTTGAGGAATTTTTAGCTGGAGCTCCAAAAATTCAAGAAGCTGGAATCATTCCATTGGCACTAGGTGGTCAGGGATGGCAAGAGTCTGGTATGTTTGATGTTGTTGCGTCTTCAATAATGGGCTTTCCTCTAATGCAATCAATTTATAGAGATAAAGATCTAGATGCATTTAGAGATGGAAGATTTGAGTCAGTTCTAAATACTTACAGAGAATTAAATCAATTCACAGATGAAGGTTCTCCAGGAAGATTATGGAATGATACTACAGCTATGGTTATCGAAGGAAAAGCTGCAATGCAAGTTATGGGAGACTGGGCAAGAGGTGAATTTGCTGTTGCTGGACAAGAAGCAATGGTTGATTATTCTTGTGTAATTCCTGGTAAAGAAAAATATGTTGCTCTTGGTGGTGATGTATTTGTTTTTCCTAAAAACGATGATCCAAAAGTAAAAGATGCTCAGCTAGCAATGGCAAGTATGATGGTTAATCCAACTGTACAAGCTAAATTTAACAATGCTAAAGGTTCTCTACCTATGAGACTTGACGTAGATACTTCTGCAGCAGACGCTTGTATGCAAATGGGTTTAGATTTAATTCAAAATCCAGATGCAATTATGAGAGAAAGTGATGATTGGAATACTCCTGCATTCACTGCAGCGTGGGGTGATATTATTTCTGAATTTAGAAATGATCCTAATTACACTGTTGCTCAAGTAATGGACGACTTAGAAGGCGTTTTAACAAGCGGACTTTAAATATATACTAAATGGCAGGATTAATTTATCCTGCCATTTAACATTTTATGCCTTTTTATAGAAACATAGCTGCAAAAATAGCACTTCTACCGATGATAGTTATATCTTTAACTGTCTTTGTCGGATGCATTATTTATTCTTTTGTTTATTCTCTAACAAATTCGAAATTAGTTCCAGTAATGAACTATGTTGGTTTTGATCAATACGAAAGATTATTTAAACAACGAAAATGGGATGTAGCTGTAGAAAATATTTTTATTTATGGTTTTGTATTTACAATTGGGTGTCTGATAATTGGTTTTTTATTAGCAGTTTTGATTGATCAAAAAATAAGAGGTGAGAGTTTATTTAGAACAATTTTTTTATACCCCTATGCCATGTCTTTTGTTGTTACTGGTTTAGTCTGGAAATGGGTCTTAAATCCAACATTTGGTCTGGAGAATTCAATGCATATGTGGGGTATGACATGGTTTGAATTAGACTGGTTGGTAAATAGAGATCTTGCAATCTATGCTGTATGTATAGCTGCTGTTTGGCAAGGCGCAGGTTTTGTAATGGTATTAATGTTAGCAGGACTCAGAGGAATTGATGAAGATATTTGGAAATCACTTAGTATTGAAGGTGTAGCTAAATGGAAATCTTATATTTTTGTAATTTTGCCGATGTTAAGACCAATGGTAGTAACCGCAATTGTCTTGATTGCAGCAGGTGTAGTAAAAGTCTATGATTTAATTTTAGCTCTTACATCTGGTGGACCAGGATATGCTACTACAACACCTGCAATGTATGTAATGGAGAATTTTTTTAGTAGAGCAAATTTAGGACAAGCTTTTGCAGCTTCTATAATAATGTTTATTTCAGTTGTATGTATTCTTGCTCCCTGGGCTTTTTATGAATTTTATTTAAGAAACAAATACGCAAATAACTAATGTCTACTATTCCTAAAGGATCTCGACCAAAACACCTTACAGTTGGAAGAATAGGTTTGTATTGTTTTATAATTATGTGCGCATTATTTTTTTTAATGCCCTTATACGTAATGATTATAACTTCTCTTAAAGATATGGATGAAATAAGAGCTGCTAATATTTTAAACCTCCCGAAAGAACTTAGTTTTTATGCGTGGCCAAAAGCTTGGTCTCAAGCGTGTACAGGATTTGTATGTGAGGGATTGAAGCCGGGTTTTGTTAACTCTGTGAAGATAACTGTACCTAGTGTAATTGTATCCGTAGCTTTAAGTGCACTTAATGGATATGCATTAGCTTTTTGGCGATTTAGGGGAGCATATTTCTTTTTTGGGCTATGCATGTTTGGTGCATTTATTCCTTATCAAGTAATGGTGTACCCACTTTTAAAAATTGAAGATTTCTTAGGTATTTATTCTTCATTACCAGGTATTATTCTTGTGCACACTATTTTTGGTATGCCAATTCTAACACTTATCTTCAGAAATTTTTACGCGAGCCTACCAATAGACCTATTTAAAGCTGCCAGAATAGATGGTGGTAATTTTATAAAAATATTTTTCTACGTAATTATTCCAATGTCTACTCCTATAACTATAGTAGCTGTCATTCTTCAAGTTACAGGAATTTGGAATGATTTTCTTCTAGGATTAGTTTTTGCAGGAAGAGACAACCAACCAATGACAGTTCAATTAAATAATATTGTGCAAGTAGATTATGGTGTTGCCGAATACAACGTAGATATGTCAGCAACAATTTTAACTTCTCTAGTACCTCTTTTTGTATACTTTATTTCTGGAAGATGGTTTGTGCGTGGAATAGCAGCTGGGGCAATAAAAGGGTGAGTATGAAAAATAGTGTTGAAGTAAAAAATATATCCTTCAGTTATGGAAAAACTGAAATATTAAATGATTTAAGTCTTGATATTAAAGAAGGAGAATTCATGGTTTTGCTTGGTCCTTCAGGTTGTGGAAAGACTACTTTATTAAACTGTATTGCCGGTCTTTTAGATTTAACGGATGGACAGATTTGGATTGAAGATGATAACGTTACATGGAAAGAACCAAAAGATAGACATATAGGAATGGTATTCCAATCTTACGCATTGTACCCAAGTATGACTGTTGAGAAAAATTTATCATTTGGTTTAAGAATGATGGGTACTACAAAAGATTTAATTAAAGAAAAAATTAAAAAAGCAGCAAATCTTCTACAAATAAATGAATTACTTAAAAGAAAACCCTCTCAACTCTCTGGGGGCCAAAGACAGCGCGTAGCTATTGGTAGAGCTTTGGTAAGGGATGCAAAAGTTTTTTTATTTGATGAGCCTTTAAGTAACCTTGATGCAAAACTAAGAGCTGAACTACGCTATGAAATTAAAAAACTTCATAGAGATTTATCAAATACTATGATTTACGTCACTCATGATCAAATAGAAGCTATGACGCTTGCAGACCGTATATCTGTTATGAAAGATGGATTAATACAACAATTAGATACTCCTAAGCAAATTTATAACAAACCAGCTAATTTATTTGTGGCTGGGTTTATTGGATCTCCGAGCATGAATTTTTTAAATGCCAAATTTGAAAAATCAAATCAAAATATAATTGTTGGTAATAAACAAATTGATATTTCTAAATATGAAAACATAAATAATGTGATTAATGATCAAGAGGTTGTCTTTGGAATAAGACCTGAAAATATAAACATAGAAAAAAATGAAAATTCTATTCAATGTAAAGTTGAATTAGTGGAACCTATGGGGGCAGATACTCTTGTGTGGACTAGTGTTGAAGGTAACCCAATATCTATTAGGCTAGAAGGAAGTTCAAATTTTAATTTAAATGATGAAATAAATATTTCATTTGATATAAATAAATCTTCAATATTCGACAGTAAATCTGAGGAGAGAATTTAATGAATAGAAACGAAATAACAATGCAGTTGTACACAACAAGAAAATTTCAACCTTACGAGCCAATATTTAAATTCCTATCTGAGTCTGGAATTAAAAATATTGAATTATTTGATTTAGATAAAGTTGATTTAGATAATTTTAAATCAATGATGGAAGAAAATAGTATTTCTATAAAATCTTCTCACATAAGTTTTCAAGCAATTACAAATACAGAAGAAACAATTAGTAGGATGAAATATCTAAATATTAAGCATGCGATAGTACCTTCTGTGCCTGAAAAATTTACTAAAGATTTTGCTTCAAATTTTGATCTTGATGAAGACACTTGGAATAACTTTGGTAAAGATCTCTCATCATATGTACAAACGTATGAAGATAATGGTCTAACTCTTGGTTATCATAATCATTCATTTGAATTTAGACCTCTTCCTAGTGGTAAGCTTCCAATAGAATGCATGATGGATCACAATGAAAATCTAAAAATGGAACTTGATCTTGGATGGGCAGTTGCTGGAAAAGCAGATCCACTTGATTGGATAGAAAAATATAAAAATAAAATTATTGGCTGTCACCTGAAAGATTTTTTTGATGAAAGAAAAAATCTATTAGATCATAGTGAACAATCTGCTGTAGGAGAAGGTTTCATAAATTGGCCAAAGCTTCTTGCAGAAGTTAAAAAAACACCATGTGAAGTTTTTGTACTAGAACACGATGATCCAAAAGATTATAAAGAATACACAACAAAGTCTTTAGAATATCTAGAGACAATTTAATGAATATTGGAATTATTGGTTGTGGGAATATTTCTGAGACTTATTTTGAATGTCAAAATATATTCAATAATTTCAAAATAGTTGCTTGCGCTGATATTAATAAGGAAGCTGCTTCTAATGCTGCATCTAAATATAATGTTAAATCTCTATCAGTTGAGGAAATTGTAGAAAGTAATGAAATTGATTTAATCATTAATTTAACAATTCCTGCAGCCCATAAAGAAATTATTACAAAATCACTACATAATGGAAAACACTGTTTTAGTGAAAAGCCTTTAGCAATGAATTTTGAAGAAGGTTTAGAGATACAAAAATTAGCAGATGAAAAGGGTTTATATGTTGGATGTGCACCAGATACTTTTCTAGGAGCTGCAGGCCAAAAAGCTAGAAAATTAATTGAAGACAATAAGATAGGTAAAATTGTTCTCGGTACATTTAATTTAATGTCTCACGGGATGGAGCATTGGCATCCTAATCCTGATTTTTTCTTTAAACCTGGAGCTGGACCAGTTTTTGATGTTGGTGTTTATTACATTACTCAATTAGTAAACCTAATTGGATCAGTTAAACAAATAAATGCAATTAGTGGAACTGCTACAAATGAGAGAACAATAACAAGCCAACCTAGATATGGTGATAAAATTAAAGTTGAAACACCAACAACATTAATGGGATCGTTAGAATTTACAAATAATGCTAAAATCCAGTTTTTTTGTACTTGGGATGTTTGGAAAAATAATCACTCCACGATCGAGCTTTATGGATTAGATGGAAGTATGATTGTGCCAGACCCCAATTTTTTTAGTGGCGATTTATTAATTTCTCAAAAAGATAAAGATTGGGAAGTAATCAATAATGATAAAATGTTATTAGGTATACCTAACAAGAGTGATAATGATGGAAATAAAAAAGCAAATTATAGAGGAATTGGGCTTTCAGAAATGATTGATTCAATTGCTAAAAATCGTAAAGCAAGATGTTCACTTGAATTATCTCTTCATGTTTTAGAAATAATGGATGGTATAATAAAATCTGCAGAAGAAAAAAGATCGTATATTTTAACTACAAATCCTGAACAACCAGATTTACTAACTGAAGAAGAAATAAGTAAACTTAAAA
The DNA here is from genome assembly GCA_902612825.1 of uncultured Alphaproteobacteria bacterium. GTDB lineage: Bacteria > Pseudomonadota > Alphaproteobacteria > HIMB59 > CACPNW01. The sequence continues at coordinate 6,852 of CACMET010000017.1, read as the reverse complement.
TTTAAATATGTCAGAAATTAAATTTCCATCTGATTTTATTTGGGGTGCATCATCTGCAGCCTATCAAATAGAAGGTGCTTGGAATATTGATGGAAAATCTCCCAGTATTTGGGATACTTTTACTCAAACTAAAGGTAATGTTCATAATGATGAAAATGCAAATATAACTTGTGATTTTTACAATAATTATAAAGAAGATATTTCCTTAATGAAAGAAGCCGGATTAAAAAGTTTCCGCCTTTCTACTGCATGGTCTAGAATTCTCCCTGATGGTATTGGTAAAGTAAATCAAAAAGGTTTAGATTTTTACAATCGTGTTATTGACACACTTTTAGAAAAAAATATTGAGCCTTTTATATGTCTTTATCATTGGGATTTACCTCAAATTTTACAAGATAAAGGTGGTTGGTCAAATAGAGAATCTTCAGATTGGTTTACAGAATTTACAAATATTGTTGTATCAAATACTTGTGATAGGGTTAAAAAATTCTCAACTTTTAATGAACCTGTAGTTTTTACTCTTGCTGGATACGGACAAGGAATAATGGCTCCTGGTATAAGTGACTTTACAAAAACATTACAGGCTATTCATCATGTGAATTTATCACACGGATATTCTATTAAAGAAATGAGATCAATTTCATCCGATCTTAAATGTGGTTGTGTTAATGTTATGGCTCCAATTAAATCAAATTCCAATAAAGAAAAAGATATTGAGGCCTCAAGAATTGCAAATGTTTTTTTCAATACTTTATTTACAGATCCTCAATATTTAGGAAAATATGATTTATATATAGCTCAGCAAATGAAAGATATAATTAAGGATGGAGATATGAAAATAATTAAACAAAAATTAGATTATTTTGGACTTAATTTTTATTCACATTTTCATGTTCAAGCAGATCCAAGTGACAAATTATTTATGGGAGCCAAAACAAATAATGATGCAGGTTTTACTTTACTTCCTCCTCCGGATAATGCTGAAGTAAATCCGATGGGTTGGGAAATTGCTCCATCTTCTTTTTATGATCAAATTATGCAAGTAAAAGAAAAATATGGAAGTCCGGTAATTTACATAACTGAAAATGGTGTAGCAACTGAAGATGTATTATCAAAAAAAAATACGATATCAGATGAAGAGAGAATTAGTTTTTATAAACGATATTTAACCAGCTTAAATAAAGCAATGAATGATGGGGCTGATGTTCGAGGTTTTTATGCATGGTCGTTTACAGATAATTTTGAATGGCATAGGGGATATGACATGAGATTTGGCATGGTTTATATAGACTATGAAAATCAAAAAAGAATTCCAAAAGATTCATTTTTCTTTTATAAAAATCTTATAGAAAGTTCAGTAATTACTTAGTAATTTTGTTGTAGCTTATCTGATTTTGTTCAGTTAAAACTTCGTTAAATTTTGAAAGATCATTATCAACTTTTTTTAGCATGGAATTAAATTCTGATCTTTTAGTTACAACTAATGAAATATCAGCGACAATTAAATCTATAACAAAAAATCGATCCTTTGATTCTTTTACTCTCCATGTTATTACAACTGATCCAGTCTCTGAAAAAATCTCCATATCAACTAAGGTAACTTGATTTTTATTATCATATTTTGATTTTCTTAATTCATATTTTTGGTCTGAATAACCCTGCATCAATGATGCTATATTTAGAGCTAAATGTCTTTTAAAATTATCAATATAGATTTTTTTTGTATTTTTATCTGATGATTTCCAAGCTGCTCCTGCTACAAATTTAGCTATACCAGTCCCTGCAAAATTATTATTTATTGTATTTTCAATTATAAGGAATCTATTTTCATTTGAGAGACTTTGATTTTTATAAGCTTCAAGAATAATATCTATTTCTCTTTTCAGCCAATCTGAAGTTTCATCAGAATATAAATTTTTAGAAATAGAGATTATAAAAATAAAAATAAATAAATAAAATTTCATTATTCAAATTCAATGCTAATAAGTGGAATAGGGGTTAATTCTGAGTCGTCTACATTGTTGATCGCTGCTTTTCGATTTTGATAGTAAGAACTTCTTACTGCAGCATAATAATCTACTGAATTATCTCTTAATGCGTTAACTTCGTCAATTATTTGCGATCTTTGATCTATAGCATTAATTGCTGTTCTAGTAGGAACTAGCCATGCTTCTCCTTCAGTTACGGCATAAGCATTTATAGGATCTGTTATCATTGTAAGTGCCATTCCTGTTGCATCTCTAGTATTAGATGGGCCAAAAAGAGGAAGTACAATATAAAATCCTTCACCCACTCCCCAAGTTGCTAAGGTTTGTCCAAAATCCTCTTCTTTTTCTTCTAGCCCAATTTTTTCTGCTACATCAAACAATCCAAATACACCTACAGTACTGTTTACAATAAATCTTCCTGATGACTGAATAGCGTTTTCACCTTGACCTTGTAATAACTGGTTAACAATAACTAATGGAGCTCTTAAATTGCTCAAAAAATTATTTATTCCACTTTGTAAGGGAGAAGGTAATTTTTTGTAGCCTTTGGCAATTGGCTCTAAAACAATTCTATCAGCTACATTATTAAAACTAAATATGGCTCTATTTACAGGTTCCAAAGGATCATATATTTCGTCCTCTATTGTTGTTGTATCAAAGTCCTCTGAGTCAGTATTTACTTGATCAGCATCACTAGCAATTACATTATAGGATAGTAAGCTGAAAAATAGAAAAAATAGAATTATAATTTTTTTACTCATATACTAATCACTAATATCTAAACTATTATTTAATATAGTTTATAAATTACATTATATATATACCTGTATTATAGCAAAAAAATGACAGAAAATTCGCAAAATTATCTTGATTTACTAAATATAGAACAAAGAAGTGCCGTACAACAAACTAATGGTTCATTACTTGTTTTAGCTGGTGCTGGTAGTGGAAAAACCAGGGTATTAACCTTCAGAATCTTGAATATATTAATTAAAAAACTTGCCACTCCTAGGCAAATTTTAGCAGTAACTTTTACTAATAAAGCTGCAAGCGAAATGAAGTCACGAATCGGAGATGCTTTAAATTTTCCAATAGACAATATGTGGGTTGGGACATTTCACTCATTATCACTAAGAATACTAAGACAACATTATGAGGAAGTAGGATTAAGAAAAAATTTTTTAATTATTGATGTAGATGATCAATTAAAATTAATTAAAAATATTTGTGAGGTAGAAAAAATAGACACAAAAGAAACTTCACCTAAATATTATTTATCAGCAATAGATAATTTAAAAAACAAAGGAATTAGTCCCAACGATTTGAATGAAAATAAATATCGGAAAAACGATAAAGAAATTCGAAAAATCTATACAATTTATCAATCTGAACTTCTTCGATTAAATAGTGTTGATTTCGGTGACTTAATTTTATTTTGTATAAAAATTTTTCAAAAAAATAATAGTATATTATCAAAATACCAAAACATTTTTAAATATATTCATGTAGATGAATATCAAGATATTAACCCAATTCAACAACAATGGATTCATTTTTTGTATAAAGGAAATAAAAATATATGTTGTGTAGGTGATGATGATCAATCAATATACTCTTGGAGGGGAGCTGATGTTACTAATTTATTAAATTTTGAAAAAAATTTTGATAATGTAACAATTGTAAGACTTGAACAAAATTATCGATCAACAAGAAATATTTTAAGTTGTGCATCAACTCTTATTTCTAAAAATAAAGGAAGATATGGAAAAGAATTATGGAGTAAAAATCAGATTGGTGAAAAAATCACAATTAATGGATTTTGGGAAACAAAAGAAGAGTCTGTTTTTGTAACAGACAAAATAGAAAACATAATAAAAGATAAAATAAATTTGAGCGAGATCTCAATCTTATTTCGAGTTGCTGCACATACGAGATCGTTTGAAGAAAGATTAATCAATCTTGGACTTCCTTATAAAATAATTGGAGGACTACGATTTTATGAAAGAAAAGAAATCAAAGATATTATTGCTTATTTAAGATTAACAAATAATTTATCAGATGACTTAGCTTTTGAAAGAATAATTAATGTACCTAAAAGAGGAATAGGAAAATCTACAATTAGTAAAATTAGTAGTTATGCAAGAATGAATAATATTTCTTTATTTGAATCTGCACAACAACTGACATTTAAAAGTAATTCTAAAGCTAAGGCAGAATTGTATAATTTTACTGATAATATTTTGAAATGGCAAAAAGTTAAAAATAAATTTGACCATATTGAATTAGCTAAAGTAATAATACAGGACTCTGGTTATTTAGATTATTTAAAAAAAGAGGAAGAAAATTCAAATAAACCTGATAGTCTATCGAGAATAGACAATTTAAATGAATTTATTGAAAGTTTAAAAGAATTTGAAAACATAGAAGGTTTTTTAGAACATGTATCTTTGGTTATGGAAAACATAACAAATACTTCAGAAGAAACACTAACTCTTATGACAATGCATGCCGCTAAAGGATTAGAGTTTGATTATGTATTTCTTGCTGGGTGGGAGGAGGGAGTTTTTCCAAGTCAAAGATCAATAGAGGAGTCAGGTAATCATGGTTTAGAAGAAGAAAGAAGGCTGGCTTATGTAGCATTAACAAGAGCAAGAAAAAAAATTTTTATTACTTATGTAAATCAAAATAGATATTCTTTTGCTTCACATGATTATAATTTACCATCAAGATTTATCAGCGAGCTACCAGAAGATAAAATAGAGATAAATGACTCCAAATACATTCAAGATAATAACTTTTTAGATAATTTTTTAGAAACTGAGTCATTTAGTGATGAAATTATTACGCCAGGAAGAAAAAGATTATTAGAAAATTCAAAAAAAAATAATATTGATTGGGATTTTAATCAGGATTTTGATTATGAAGTAGATATTTCTAAAGGAAAAAAAGTCTATCATCAAAAATTTGGAAATGGAAAAATTATAAAACTAGATGGCGATAAAGCTTTAATTAATTTTGATAATTTTACTTCAAAAAAGGTATATTTAAAATTTTTGAAAATTATAGATTAATTTTTTTAAGGAATTCTTTTTCATTTAAAATCTTAATTCCTAATTGTGTTGCCTTATTTATTTTTGAACCTGCTTTTTCGCCAGCAATTAAAAAATCAGTTTTTTTACTAACACTAGATAATATTTTTGCCCCTTTAGTTTTTGCTAAATACTTAGCTTCATCTCTTGATAATTCAGATAATATACCAGTAAAAACTAAATGTTTATTTGAAAAAAAATGATCTAAAGCTTCATTCTTTATAAATGTAACAGATAAATGATTCTTTAATTTATTAATAGTTTCTTTATTTATATCTTTTGAAAAAAAATCTATAATTGAAGAAATCGCTTTTGGTCCTAAACCGTCAATATTTTCTAGCATGCTTATATTATTTGCAGATGAAATAAATGTATCTATATTTTTAAACTCGTTTGCTAAAATTTCGGCATTAACTTCTCCAATAAATCTAATGCCAAGTGAATAAATAAATTTATCAAGTGATATTTTTTTTGAATTATTGATAGAATTAATTAAGTTAGTAAAAGATAATTCTGCCCAACCATCTAATTTGATAATTTCTTTTCTAAATTTTTCTAGATTAAATATATCTTCTACATTATTAATTAACTTTAAATCAAAAAATTGTTTAACTTGTTTCTCACCAAAACCATCAATATTTAAACTTTTCTTACTGATGAAATGAATTATTCTACCTATTTTTTGAGAACTACAACCATAAGTATTTGAGCATCTTAGGATTATTTCACCTTTTTCATTCAAAACATCACTCTTACAGATTGGGCAATTCCTAGGAGGTTTAATTTTACTATTTAATTTACTATTTTTTTTAATTAATCTTGTAACATATGGAATTACATCTCCTGCTCTTTCAATTTCAACAAGATCTAAAACATTTATATTTTTTTTATTTATTTCATCAAAGTTATGCAAAGAAGCATTTGATATAATTACTCCACCTAAATTAACTGGTTTTAATCTAGCAACAGGTGTAATTGCCCCTGTTCTACCTACTTGAAAATCTATATTTTCAATTATAGTATTGGCTTTTTCAGCAGAAAACTTTATAGCAATTGCCCATCTCGGATTTTTTCCAACATATCCCAATCTATTTTGTAAATTAAAGCTGTTTATTTTTACAACCAATCCATCAATATCGTAATCAATACTTGATCTCTTTTGATTAATTTCATTATAAAAATCAAATACTTCATCTATTGTGTTAACTTTTTTGCTAAGATTATTTGGAATAATATGCCATTTTTTTAGTTTATTATAATAGTCTTCGATTTTAACAAAATTATCTGAGCATTTACCAATGCCATGAGGTATAAATTTTAAAGGTCTGCTATGACTTACTGATATGTCTAGTTGTCTAAGGCTTCCTGCTGCAGCATTTCTCGGGTTCGCAAATTTAGATTTTTTGTCTAGCTTTGAATTAAGTTTTTCAAAATCACTCTTATTTAAAAAAACCTCTCCTCTTATTTCAATAAAATCAGGAAAATCCACTTTTAATTTTGATGGAATATTTTTGATATTTAAAATATTTTTAGTTACATCTTCACCTATAAATCCATCTCCTCTAGTTCCAGCAGAAATCAAATTACCATTTTTATAAATAAGATTTAATGATAATCCATCAACCTTCGGCTCACATATATATTGAAATGTATCATCGTTGTTTAATTTTAAGAATTTTACCGAACGTTTTGTAAATTCTTGAATATCATCTCTATCAAAAGCGTTAGCAAGTGAGTACATCTGAGATTCATGTTTTATTTTTTTGAAATTTTCT
>CACMET010000016.1 GCA_902612825.1 uncultured Alphaproteobacteria bacterium | reverse complement strand
GTAAAAATTGAAAAATTAAAAATAGAAGGAAATAATTCACAATTGACGACTCAAGATGTTGAAATGTTTTCAGATGGTTTTATTGAAGTGAATAATCTCACTGGTGAGTTTTCATTAAAGGGATTAAATTCAAAATTAGTTAATGAAAGTATATTAATAATGGCTGATACAATTGACGGTGTTTTCAATAGTACTGATGATGTTAGGGCAATTAGTAAATTAAACGTAATTGATAATAAAATTTCTTATATAAAAAATAATGATACTGAAATGTTTGCAAAAAAAATAAACTATAGTGATAAAACTTCAATCATAGAATTAATAGATAGTGTTACAGTAATTCGTGATGGAGAAAAAATATCTGGTGATTATGGAACGCTTGATACAAGAAATAATTCATATAAAATTAAATCAAATAATAAAACTAAAGTTAAAGTGATAATTCAAAACAATGAATAATAAATTTAAAGTATTAGATAATGGATTAATAATAAACAAAATCTCAAAAACATATGGAAATAAACAAATAGTTAGAGATATCAGCATATCTATTAAGAGAAGGGAGATAGTTGGTTTATTGGGACCAAATGGTGCGGGAAAAACTACAACTTTCTATATAATTGTTGGCCTGGTTAAACCTGATAGTGGCAATATAATTTTAGACAAACTTGATGTATCTAATTTACCTATATATTTAAGGGGAAAATTTGGAATTAGTTATCTTCCACAAGAAGCCTCAATTTTTAGAGGTATGAGTGTTGAAGATAATCTTTTATCTATTATTGAAATAAAAGAAAAAGATAAAAATAAACAAAATATATTATTACAAAATCTCCTAAATGAGTTTGATATTAATCATGTAAGAAAATCTAAATCTATTGTTCTATCTGGCGGAGAAAGACGAAGATTAGAAATTGCGAGAACATTAGCAACAAATCCTAAATATTTATTATTAGATGAGCCACTAACTGGAATTGATCCTGTATCTATTGAAGAAATAAAAATGATTATTAAAAAATTAAAAGAAAGAAACATAGGAATTTTAATTACTGATCATAATGTTAGAGAGACACTAAAAATTGTTGATAAAGTTTATATAGTTAATGAAGGTGCTATATTTTATGAAGGAGATCCAACAACAGCAGTAAATGATGAAAAAATTAAGAAATTTTATTTAGGATCAAGTTTCAAACTTTAAGATGATTAGTAGTGTAATTAGCAATGGTATAAAAGGGGTAGTAAATATTCCCGGAGACAAATCCATATCACATAGATCAATAATAATTCCCTCAATATCAAATGGTATTTGTGAAATAAATAATATTTTGAAATCTGATGATGTGATGCATACACTCAAAGCATTCAAAAGTATGGGCGTTAGGATTGATGAAATAGATCAAAAATTAGTAATTTATGGAAAAGGTTTAAATTCTCTAAAGAAACCAAAGAATAATATTTATCTTGGAAACTCTGGAACTAGTGCAAGGTTATTAACCGGTCTATTATCTTCTCAAAGTTTTGACTCTACATTAACAGGAGATAAATCTTTATCTAGCAGACCAATGAATAGAATTTCAAATCCACTGACTGAAATGGGGGCTAGAATAAAGACTACAACTAGTTCTTTGCCTCTTTTTATACAAGGTACAAATCTAGCAGCTACAAGCATTAATATAAAAATTCCATCAGCCCAAATAAAATCTGGTATTCTACTGGCTAGTCTCAATACAAAAGGTGAAACAAATATTACAGAAAATAAAATTACAAGAGATCACACTGAGAAAATGTTAGATTCATTTGGTGCAAATATAGAAATAAAAAAATTAGACAAAAAAAAATATATAAAAATTATTGGTCAAAAAGAATTGGTCTCTAAAAATATTGATGTCCCCAATGATCTTTCAAGTAGTGCGTTCTTTATAGTTTGTGCTTTAATTAACAATAACTCTCATATAACTCTTAAAAATATTAACAACAATCCTACAAGAAATGGAATAATTTTAGCTTTAAAAAAAATGGGTGCTAAAATTAATATCTTCAATCAGAAAATAAATAATAACGAAAATATATGCGATATTACAGTAGAAACTTCTATGCTGCATGGATGTGAGTTTGGTCCAGAATATGCTGATTTAATGATAGATGAGTACCCAATTCTCTCAATTGCAGCTTCATTTGCAAAATCTCCAAGTATATTTCGAGGTTTAAAAGAATTAAGAGTTAAAGAAAGTGATAGATTAAAATTAATAGTTTTAAACTTACAAAATTGTGGCGTTAATTGTAGAGCAGAAAATGATGATCTTTTTATTTATCCAACAGATAAATATGAAACTAAAAATAATGTTATAAAAACTGAATTTGATCATAGAATTGCTATGGCTTTTGCAATAATGGGGACAAAATTAGGACCTCTTGAAATAAAAGACTCAAAATCTATTAATACAAGCTTCCCAAATTTTAGAAAAGAAATAAATAATCTAGGTGGAAATATTTCTTGAAAAAGAAAATAATAACTATTGATGGTCCAGCAGCTTCTGGTAAGGAAAAAATTTCTAAGTATATTAGTAAAAAATTGAAATTTAAGCATTTAGATTCAGGTATTCTTTACAGAAGGCTGGCTTTTATATTTTTAAATAATAAAGTTGATATAAATAATCTTAATCATATCAAAGAAAATATTAATAAAATAAAATCATTTTCTTTTCAAAAAAGTAAAAAAATTAGAACGCAAGAAATAAGTAATTTGGCTTCAAAAATTGCAGTATATAATTTTGTAAGGCTTTACATTAATAAATTACAGCATGATTTTGTAACAAAAAATAAATATTTTCAAGGCTTTGTAATAGATGGGCGGGATATTGGATCGGTTGTTTTTAAATCAGCAGATATAAAATTATATGTAAAGGTAAAAGCTGAAATAAGGGCAAAAAGGAGATATAAACAGTTGATTGATAGTGGTGAAAAGTCTATATACCCACAAATTTTGAAGGAAATAAAATTGAGAGATAAAAAAGACAAACTTAGAAAACATTCACCATTAGTTATTCCTAAGGATGCCTACATAGTTGATAATAATGGTAAATTTAATTTTACAATCAAACAAATTAATAAAATAATAGCTAAAATTTAGAATGAACCAAGATCCATCAAATAAAATAACTAATTCAGAATATGATACCTTAATAGCTAATTCTTTAAAGAATTCTTCTGCTAAAGAAAAAAGTATTGCAACTGGGAAGATTATATCAATAGAAAATGAGATAGTAACTATTGATGTTGGACTAAAAAGTGAAGGACGTGTACCTTTAAGTGAATTTTCAAGACCTGGTCAAAAATCAGAAATTCAAGTTGGAGATAAAGCTGAAGTATTTATAGAAAATGTTGATAATGCTAATGGTGAAACACTTCTATCCAGGGAGAAAGCTGTAAAACAAAAAGCATGGCAAAATTTACAATCTAGTTTTAATGAAAACAGAGTTGTAACAGGTATTCCTTTTAACAGAGTTAAAGGTGGAATGAGCGTTGACCTAGATGGCGTTGTTGCCTTTCTTCCAGGTAGTCAAATAGACACAAGACAAATCATCAAAGATACAAAAGAGCTCTTAAACAAACCATTAGACTTAGTTATTTTAAAAATGGATAAATATAGAGGGAATATAGTTGTTTCTAGAAAAGCAATAACTGAAAATGAATTAAAAGAACAAAGAAATGAACTTTTAAAAAATATAAAAGAAGGTTCGATAATCGAAGGTAAGGTTAAAAATATTACAGAGTATGGAGCTTTTATTGATTTGGGGGGAATAGATGGTCTGGTTCATGTTACAGATATTGCGTGGACTAAAATAAATAATCCTAATGATATACTTGAACTTAATTCTACTATTAAAGTTAAGGTACTTAAATTTGATGAAGACCTAGCTAGGTTAAGTCTAGGTATAAAACAGTTAACAGATAATCCATGGGATACCGTTAATGAAAATATATCAACTAATCAAAAGATTTTGGTAAGAGTAAACAGTATGAACGATAACAACGTTCATATTATTATTAATGATAAATATGACGGTGTAATAACTTTAAATGAACTTAGCTGGTTAAAAAAACCTCCTCATCCATCTAAAATAGTTAACATCAAAGATGAGATTGAAGTACTGGTTTTAGAAAAAGATGATGATAAAAAAAGAATAATTTGTAGTTTAAAACAAATGAAAGACAATCCGTGGAATAAACTAAAAGAAACATTTAATATCAACGATACATTTGAAACAGAAATAGTTAATATCGTTGATTTTGGAATATTTGTAAAAGTGCTTGATGAAATTGATGGAATGGTTCATATTTCTGATCTAAGCTGGGATGAAAAAGAATGTGAGAATATAATTAAAAACTTTAAAAAAGGTGATAAAGTAAAAGTGAAGATTCTTGACATCAATGCTGATAAAGAAAGAATAAGTCTTGGGATTAAACATCTAAATAATGATCCTGTTCAAGAATATTTGGAAACAAATCCTATTGACTCAAAAGTAACTGGTAAAATAGTAAATATAGATGAAAAAGGATTAAAAGTTGAGTTAGATAAAGAAAAAAAGATATTTGGTTTTATTAAAAAATCAAACCTTTCTAATGATAAAAATGAAAATAAAACTGAACGCTTTGCACTTGATGAATATCTAGACTCTATAATAATTTCCATAGACTCAAAAACTAGAGCACTTAATCTATCCATTAAGGAATTAGAAATAAGGGATGAAAAAGAAGCTCTTAACAAATATGGCTCAAGTGCATCTGGAGCTTCTTTAGGTGATATTTTAGGTTCGGTATTAAAAAAATAGGATTAATGTTAAAATCACAGATCCTTGATAAATTACAAAAGAAACACAAAAACCTTAATTTAGAAGACATTGAACTTTTGTTTGATATATTTATAAAAAAAATGTCCAAGTCACTTAAGAATGGTCAAAATATTGAAATGAGAGGTTTTGGAACAATAAGCAGAAAAACTAATAAAGAAAAATTTGTAAGAAATCCTAAAACTAATGAAAAACTTTTCAAAAATAAAAGTTACAAATTACACTTCAAGATAGGTAAAATTTTACATAAAAAAATCAATCCTTTAATTGAATCAAATTAAAAATGTCATCCAAAAAAGTAATTGTTGCTTTGGATAGTAAAGATTTTAAAAATACTATAAAATTGGTTAAAGCCTTAAAAAATGATGTTCATGCTTTTAAAATTGGTTATCAATTTTTTTTTAATTTTGGCTTAGAAGGTTATAAAGAGATTTATAAAGTTTGTCCCAAAATTTTTCTTGATTTGAAGTTACACGATATACCTAACACTGTAAGGAAAGGATTGGAAGCCTTAGTAAAAATGAAGCCCCTTTATACTACAATTCATATATCTGGAGGAGATAATATGATGCAAGCTTCTAATTTAATTAAAAAAAATACAAAACTGTTAGGGGTTTCAATTTTGACTAGTTTGGATAAAAAACAGACCAAGAAATATTATAATAAAAATAGTGTTTCAATATTGGTGAAAAAATTTGCAAAATCTGCTAAAAAAAATAAACTTGATGGAGTTGTATGTAGTCCGAAAGAAATAAAATTTATTAGAAAAGAAGTTGGTAAAAATCTTATAATTATTACACCAGGAATAAGAACCAATAATAAAATTACGAAAGATGATCAAAAAAGAGTGGAAACTCCAAAAAAAGCAATTGATTTAGGAGCAAATTTTTTAGTAATTGGTAGACCTATTACTGAGTCGAAAAATCCACTTGGAGTTTTGAAAGAAATTAATAAGAACTTATCTTAGTAATGATAATCAAAATTTGCGGAATAAAAAATGAAGATACATTATTATGTTGTGAAAAAAATAAAATAAATTTTTTTGGAATGATTTTTTATCCAAAAAGTCCACGAAATATCTCTCTTGAAAATGCATTTATTCTTCAAAAAGTATCTGAAGATTTAAATATTAATGGAGTTGGTGTTTTTGTTGATAAAAATATTAGGGACCTACAGGATATAATAATAAAATTAAAATTAAGATTTGTACAACTACATGGGTCAGAAAATGAAGAGTATATTAGAAGTGTTAAAAAAAATGGTGTAAAAATAATTAAATCAATTTCTATAAGTAATAGAAAAGATTTAAACAAAATTAACAAATATCAAAGTGTCGATTATTTTTTGTTTGATTATAAACCTTTAAAAGATGAATTACCTGGTGGTAATTCAAAGAGTTTTGATTGGGATATATTGAAAAGTTTGAATACAAACAAACCATGGTTTTTATCGGGAGGAATAAATATTGATAATATTCAGGAAATTCTTAATGATATCAATCCGTTTGGTGTAGATTTATCCTCTGGAGTAGAAAAAGAGCTTGGCATTAAAGATAATGGCATTATAAATAATTTTATCGATAAAATAAAAAATGCTTAAAAATACCTATAAAAGCTATCCAAATGAAAAAGGTTATTTTGGTCAATTTGGAGGAAGATATGTTTCAGAAACCTTAATGCCTTTAATCCTTGAGGTAGAGAAAGAATATGAAAAAATAAAAAACGATAAGAACTTTATTAATGAGTTTAATCATTATTTAAAAACATATGTAGGTAGACCAAGTCCTTTATTTTTTGCCGAAAGGATTAGTAATGATCTTGGGGGTCCAAAAATTTTTTTCAAAAGAGATGAGTTAAATCACACAGGTGCTCATAAAATAAATAATTGTATGGGACAAATTTTATTAGCAAAAAAAATGGGTAAATCTAGAATAATAGCTGAAACAGGAGCAGGACAGCATGGTGTCGCTACAGCTACAGTATGTGCTTTATTTGGTTTGCCATGTATAGTTTATATGGGAGAAAAAGACATTGAAAGACAATCTCCAAATGTTTTCAGAATGAAATTACTCGGTGCAGAAATACGATCAGTTTCAACTGGATCAAAATCACTTAAAGATGCTATGAATGAAGCATTAAGAGATTGGGTAACGAATGTTAAAGATACTTTTTATATAATTGGGACAGCTGCAGGACCACATCCATACCCTGCAATGGTTAGAGATTTTCAATCTGTAATTGGTATGGAAGTTCGAAAACAACTTGAAGAACTAGAAGGAAAGTCCCCAGATTTATTAATGGCATGTATTGGCGGTGGTTCAAACGCTTTAGGATTATTTCATGAATTTTTAGATGACTCAAATGTCGAAATGATTGCCGTTGAAGCTGCAGGCCATGGCATAAAAACTGATAAGCATGCAGCAAGTTTGACAGGTGGTAAGCCTGGTGTATTACATGGAAATAAAACATATTTACTACAATCAAAATCAGGGCAAATTCAGGAAGCACATTCCATTTCCGCAGGCTTAGATTATCCAGGTATTGGACCAGAACATTCATTTTTATTTGAAGAAAGAAGAGTTACATACATGTCGGCAACAGACAAAGAAGCGTTGGAAGCTTTTCAATATTGTTGTAAATTAGAAGGCATAATTCCTGCTTTAGAACCAGCGCATGCATTAGCTGTATTAAAGAAAATAGCAAAAAACTATAGTAAAGATAAAATTATTGTCATGAACATGTGTGGCCGAGGTGATAAAGATATTTTTACAATAGCTGATGAATTAAATATAAAGATTTAAATGACTAATTTAATTAGTCAGACATTTAAAAATAATGAAAAAAAACTAGTAACATTTGTTACTGGAGGCGACCCTGATTACGCAACAAGTTTACAAATTATTAAGACAATAATTAATAATGGAGCCGATATTATGGAAATTGGAATGCCTTTTTCTGATCCAATGGCTGATGGTCCAACGATTCAGCTATCAAGTAATAGAGCAATAAGTAAAGGAATTGATCTAGAAAATATTTTCTCTTTAGCCTTCGAGGCAAAGAAAATAAAAAATGATCTCCCTATTATTTTAATGGGTTACTATAACTTGATACTCTATTTTGGAATTGAGAAATTTGTAAAAAAATGCAAAAAAAATGGAGTTGATGGTTTAATTATTGTTGATCTACAGCCTGAGGAGGATGAAGATTTGATTAATGAACTTAAAAATAATGAGATTGATTTAATAAGATTAATTACTCCTACAACTAATGAAGAAAGGCTTAAGTTAATATTAAAAAATGCAAGTGGTTTTTTATATTATGTTAGTGTTATGGGCATTACTGGACAAAAATCCGCAGATCTTAATGATCTTGAAAAATCAGTAGCTTTTATCAAAAAACACACAAACTTACCAGTTGTCCCTGGATTTGGTATTAAAAACTCAACTGATGTAAACAATATATGCAAAATAGCTGATGGTGCAGTTGTCGGCTCTAGTATAATTAAAATTATTGAAGAGAATTTAAATAACAAAGATAAGATGTTGTCAGAAATTAATAAATTTTCAAAAGATTTAAAAGATGGAACAAAAGTATGAATTGGTTAACCAATTTTGTAAAACCTAAACTATCCTCGCTAGTAAAAAGAAGAAGTGTTCCAGAAAAATTATGGAATAATTGTGTATCATGTGGAAATATGATTCATCATAAGGATTTAAAAGAAAATTTATATGTTTGTGTAAATTGTAATTATCATTTTAGAATGTCTGCAGAAGATAGAATAAAATTGTTTTTTGAGCATGGAAATTATAGTGAAATTAGCCCTGATAAAATTTCAGATGATCCACTAAAATTTACAGATAAAAAAAAATATAAAGATAGATTAAAAGAATACAGAAAAAAAACAAATAGAGATGATGCTTTCATTCTTATTAAAGGAAAAATTAAAGATAAAGAAATTATCTCCGGGCTTATGAATTTTGAATTCATGGGTGGCTCTATGGGCAGAGCAGTTGGGGGAGCAATAGTTAAAGGAGCTAAAATTGCAATAGAAAACAAATTACCTTATGTAATTGTAACTTCATCTGGTGGAGCAAGAATGCAGGAAGGCATTGTAAGTTTAATGCAAATGCCTAGGACAATTGCTGCCGTTGATTTATTAAATGAAAATAATATACCTTATATAGTAATTCTTACTGAACCTACTACTGGAGGAGTGACAGCTTCTTTTGCAATGTTAGGTGATATAACAATAGCAGAACAAGGTGCTACAATAGGTTTTGCAGGTAAAAGAGTTATTCAAGATACTATCAGGGAAGAATTGCCAATAGATTTTCAAAAAGCTGAATATCTAAAGGATCATGGAATGGTAGATATTGTTTCACATAGGAAAGACCTCAAAGAAACTTTATACAAAGTATTAGACCATATAAGTTAATAAGTGAAATCTAAAACAGAAAAGTTGTTAGATGAACTCGTAAAACTTCACCCCAAATATATTGATCTTTCATTAGACAGATTAAAATTATTATTAAAAAAATTAGGTAATCCTCAAGATCATCTTCCAAAAACTATACACATCGCAGGAACAAATGGAAAAGGCTCAGTACAAAGTTTTATTAAAAATATTTTGTTGAAGAATGGGTATAAATGTGATGCATATATCTCACCTCATTTGTCTAGATTTAATGAAAGAATAATTCTAAATAATAGAGAAGTAAGTACAAAGAAATTATACGAAACTCTTATATTTGTAAAAAAAATAAATAAAAATAAACCAATAACTTTCTTTGAAATAACAACAGCTGCAGCGTTCATATTGTTCAAAAAATCAAAATCTGACTTTCTTATTTTAGAGACAGGATTAGGAGGCAGATTAGATGCTACTAATATAATACCAAAAAAGATATGTAGTATTTTAACACCTATTAGTTTTGATCATGAAGAATTTCTAGGAAAAACACTTAAAAAAATTGCTAATGAAAAATTGGGTATAGTAAAGAATTGTGATTTTGTTTTAGTTGGTAAACAAAAAAAAGAGTTAAAAGATCACATTCAAAAAAAATTAAATAAGTTTGAAAATAAATATTTTTATGGGAAAGAATTTCAAGTAACAAAATCATTAAAAAATAAATTTGAAATGAAAGTAGATGGAAAAAAATTTCTCTATACTCAACCTTCTTTGAATGGAAAACATCAGGAAGAAAACGCATCAATATCTATATATTTTGCAAAAATAATGAAAAAGATGGGTTATAAATTAAATACAAAAGAAATTAATGCAGCAATAAAAAAAACAGTATGGCCAGGAAGATTGGAAATTATTAATTATAAAAATAAAAAAATAATTCTTGATGGATCGCATAATATTGATGGAGCTGATAAACTAAATGAATTTTTAAAAACTAAAAGAATCAAACCTATAGTCTTGTTTGGAATGTTGAATAATAAGAAAGCAAGTTTATTTTTGAACAAAATAAAAAAAAGAGTATCTAAAGTTTTAGCTATAAAAATTCCAGAAGAAAAAAATTCATTTAAAACAAAACAAATAAGTGAAATTTGTGATTTTCATTCTATTAAATGTGAGCAAATAAATAATATAAATGATGCTCTAAATTATTTTAGATCTAATCGGCAAAAAATATATTTAGTTACAGGTTCTTTGTATTTGATAGGAAAAATTAGAAAGAAACTATTATAAGTTGGATTGTATCCAGGTTTCTAATGCTGTTTTAGGAAGGCTGCCAACTTTAGTATCGATTAACTCACCATTTTTAAAAATCATTATTGTAGGAATTCCCCTAATACCATATTTTTGTGGTGTCATAGGGTTCTCATCAATGTTCATTTTATATATTTTAACTTTATCTTTATGCTCAACAGCAATTTCTTCTAAAATTGGGTCAAGTACTTTACATGGACCGCACCATTCTGCTCCAAAATCGACTACCACAGGTAATTCATTTGAAGATATATCAGTTTCAAAGGTTTGGTCGTTTGTGGCTTTAGTAGACATAATGGTTATGTAAGAAATATTTATCTATAATCAAGCTAAATTAAATCTAATTTTCTAAAATTGATTTTTTATCCCCAATATGTCTAATTTTGGAAGGGATTACATACCCCTTGATTTGATTTTTTTTCATAAGTTTTGTCCAAATTTCATTCATAGGGAATATTTTTTTTCTATTATTAAATATATTTTTAGATACAATTTGAAGACCAGAATAATATAATTTCTCTTTTTTACTTTTCCAATTTATGACTACATTTCTTTTTAAATAAAAATCTCCATTTTCTTTTTTTAAACCTAAAAAATTAATATCTTTAGATAACAGCATTTTACAGTGAGAAACATCTCGATAGTTACCAAGAAAATATTTGATATGTGATTTATTTTTTTTAGTCCAAAATATATCAGAGTTAACAACACATATTTTTTTTCTATTTGTATAATTGAAAATATTTTTTACTCCTCCACCTGTACCAAGTAATTTTTTTTCATAGATAATCTGAATGGGATATTTTTTAAAATTTTTGTCCAAATACTTTTTAATTTTTCTATGTAAAAAGTGTGTATTTATTAAGATTTCATCACATCCAATATTAGTAAAAAAATCAATTGTGTTCTTTAATAATACTTTATTTTTATATTTTAACAGAGGTTTAGGAGTACTGCGTGTCAAATTCAGCATTCTTGATCCAAAACCTGCACATAAAATCATTAACGTAAAATTCTTCATAGATTATAAATACTTTTCATAAATTGATCTTAGTTCATAATTTTTAATATTATTTAAAGTTGCTATTGTTCTAGATTTAGTTATTTTTAAATAATCTAAGTATTGATTATCATTATTTATACTAAGTAATTTTCTCCATCTACCAAGTAATCGGGTCTGTCGAGCCAAACTTAAGACATAATATTGTTCACGAAAAGTATTGAGACTTTCAATAATTGGTGTGTTATTATAAAAATATTCAATTAATTTATCATTATAATCTCTTGTAAAATTAATTCTTGGATTTTCTAATAATGATAGAAGATCCCATCCTATAAACCCAATAAAAGCACTTTGAAAATCAATAATTCCACATTGTAAATGTGATTTATAATTTTCTAAAAAAAATAAATTAACAAATTCAAAGTCTTTGTGAACAAAATTTTTCATATTATAATTTTGAGAATGAAATAAACTTTCCCATAATTTATAAAATTTTGAAGTTGGAAAATTTGAATTTTTGTTGATAGGAATATAATAAGAAACAAACTCTTTGAGTTCAAATTTTAAATCTTCAAATGTATACTCTTTTAAATTATTTATATTTTTTAATTGTAATTCATTTTGGATAACAATTAGGTTATCTACAGCTAGTTTTAAAAGTTTATAAAGATTATTTTTATTATATATTTTATTAAATCTATCATTTCCAAAATCTTGCATATATATTTTATATTGTTGTTTACTAACTTCATATATCTTAGGAATTGATACATTAGCCTTTAGTAATATTTCATAGACATTAAGGAAATTCTTAAACTCTTGGTTATCTCTAGAAAAATCAATTATTATTTTGGTATTATTTTTTTCAGTTTTTCTATAAATAATTTTTTTGGATAATCCGGACTCAATTTTTTCTAAATCGTTATGATCAGAATTCATTAAACTATTTATTAAAACTAATATTAATTTTTCTTTTAGTTTCAGAAATCATTTCTAAATTTATTAAATAATGTTTTTTATTTAATGGTAAACTAATTAGCATTTCAGGCCATTCTATAAATGTAATATTATTATTTAGATTTTCGAAAAAATCTAATTCCTCTAACTCCTTTAAATTTTGAATTCTATAAAGGTCATAATGATATATTTGTAATGGATACAAATCGTACGTTATTAAAATAGGAAATGTTGGGCTAGCAATTGAAGCTGGTTTGGGTAAATTATTTAATAAATATAGATTATTAATTAATAATCTTACAAATGTTGTTTTACCTGCACCTAGCTCTCCTTGAAATAAGTAAATATCTCCAACAGATATGTCTTTACACAAATTAGTTGAGAGTTTTTCAAGTTCACGAAGATCTAAAATTTGATTACTTAATTTTTGCAAATTTTGTTATGCAATACCTTTTAAAGCTTCAACTAAATCTGTTTTTTCCCAAGTAAAATGCCCCTTGTCACTTGGCTCTCTACCAAAATGACCATAAGCAGAAGTTGGAACATAAATTGCATTTGTTAGTTTTAAATGCTCTCTTATTCCTCTTGGACTTAGATCAAATAAATCTTGCACAGATTTTTCAATTTTCTGTTCATCGACTTTGTTTGTTCCATTAGTATTAACATATACTGATAAAGGTTTTGATACACCTATTGCATAAGATAACTGTATAGTACACTCATCAGCAAGATCAGCTGCAACAACATTTTTTGCTAAGTACCTAGCTGCATATGCTGCAGATCTATCAACTTTAGATGGATCCTTACCAGAGAATGCCCCTCCACCATGGGGTGCTGCTCCACCATATGTATCAACAATTATTTTTCTACCTGTTAGACCAGAGTCACCATCAGGACCTCCAATTACAAAGTTTCCTGTAGGATTGACATAGAATTCTTCATCTTTAAGACCTTCTAACAAGTTATTAGGTATACACTCATATACATAGGGTTTAACAATTTCTTTTACGTCCTCGGGAGATAAACCTTCCTTATGTTGTGAAGAAATTACTAGGGATGTAACTTTGCTTGGTTTCCCGTTTTCATAAAGCATTGTAACTTGGCTTTTTGAATCAGGTTCTAGACCAGATGCAGATCCATCTTTACGAGCTTGGGCCATTTTATATAAAATTTGGTGAGAATAATGTATCGGGGCTGGCATTAATGATTCAGTGTCCTTACAAGCAAAACCAAACATGATGCCTTGATCACCTGCGCCCTCATCTTTATTGCTTCCAGAATCAACACCCATAGCAATATCTGCCGATTGCTCATGAAGAAAACTTTCAATATCACAATTCTGCCAATGAAAGCCATCTTGTTCATAACCAATATCTTTAATACAATCTCTCACTTGAGATATAATCTGATCTTTAGAAACTGATGGGCCCCTTACTTCTCCTGCTAGAACTACTTTATTAGTAGTAGTCAAAGTCTCACAAGCTACACGTGTTTGTAGGTCACCAGATGATAGATAAGTATCAACAACCATATCTGAAATTCTATCACAAACTTTATCTGGATGGCCTTCAGAAACTGATTCACTAGTAAATAAATAAGATCTTTTCATATTAACTCCTAATATCTATATGTATTATCTTTAAATGGGCCCTGCTTACTAACACCAATATATTCAGCCTGTTTATCAGTTAATTCTGTAAGTTTAGCTCCTACCTTCTTTAAGTGTAATGATGCAACTTTTTCATCTAAATGTTTTGGTAAAACATAAACTTTATTTTCATAATTTTTAGAATTTTTCCAAAGTTCAAGTTGCGCTAAGACCTGATTAGTAAATGATGCGCTCATAACAAAACTTGGATGACCAGTAGCATTTCCTAGGTTAACAAGTCTTCCCTCTGATAGTAATAATATTTTCTTCCCATCTGGAAATTCTACTTCTCTTACTTGTGGTTTAATCTCATCAGACTTGTAATTTTGAAGAGCTTCTGTTTGTATTTCGTTATCAAAATGTCCAATATTACAAACGATAGCACGATCTCTCATTTGTCTCATATGATCTTGCGTAATAACATCAAGATTACCAGTGGCGGTAACAAATATATCGCCATATTTACAAGCATCGTCCATTGTGACAACTTCGTAACCTTCCATTGCCGCTTGAAGTGCATTAATTGGATCTATTTCAGTCACACAAACACGTGCGCCTGCACCTCTTAAGCTAGCAGCTGAACCTTTACCAACATCTCCATACCCAGCTACAACGGCTATTTTACCAGCCATCATTACATCAGTACCTCTTCTTATTCCATCTACTAAACTTTCCTTACAACCATATAAGTTGTCAAATTTAGACTTAGTAACTGAGTCATTAACATTTATTGCTGGCACCTTTAATGTTCCATTTTTTTCCATTTCTTTTAAACGGTGAACACCTGTAGTTGTTTCTTCAGATAAACCTAAGATTTCTTCCAACATTTTTGGATACTTTTCATGAATTATTTTTGTAGCATCTCCACCATCATCTAAAATCATATTTGGCTTCCAACCATCTGGGCCTTCTAATGTTTTCTCAATACACCACCAAAATTCTTCCTCTGTCATTCCTTTCCAAGCAAATACTGGAATGCCTTTGGCAGCTATTGCTGCAGCAGCGTGATCTTGAGTAGAAAAAATATTACATGAGCTCCATCTAACAGTAGCACCTAAGAATACCAGAGTCTCAATCAAAACAGCAGTTTGTATTGTCATATGTAAACAACCTACAATTCTTGCCCCATCTAGGGGTTTAGAGTCACCATACTCTTCTCTTAATGCCATTAAACCAGGCATTTCCGTTTCAGCTATTGCAATTTCTTTATCGCCGAAATCAGCTAAACTTATGTCTTTAACCTTAAAATCTTCACTCATGATTGTATCCTTTTATGATTATTTTAACTTTTTAATGGTAATTTAATCAGAAAACAAGCGCCTCTAAAGTCTAATTTGTCACTTTCTGTTAATTCAATTGAACCATTGAATGAATTGATTATCTCGTAGGATATGGATAGCCCAAGACCTGAGTGCTTGTCCCGATCATCTATTCTATCAGTGTAAAATCTATCAAAAATTTTATTTTTTTCTTTGAAATCTATGCCTTTTCCTTGATCATAAATTTTTATTTCAACACAATTTTCATTTCTTTTATTTGATGTAATTAAAATATTTGAATTATTTTTGGCAATTGAAATACTATTGTCTATTAAATTTAGTATTACCTGCAAAAATTTATCTTTGTTAAGAAGTACTAAATTTTTATTATTATCAGTTTGAAGTAAAATTTTAATATTTTTCTTATTAGTTGATTTTTGACTAAAATTTTCTTTTAGAAATTTGTTCACATTAGTTAGTTCAAAATTTTCTATTTCAATTTCTGCAATAGTTTTTGAAAAATGAGAAATGTCGGAGATCAATCTATTCATTCTGTCGATATCTTTATTAAAATTATTCATTACTTTGGTTCTATTTTCATTAGTTATGTTTTTGCTAGTTAGTAACTCAATCGAAGATTTTATTGCAGTAAGTGGATTTTTTAGTTCATGGGCAACATCAGAGCTAAATTTTTCTAATTGATTGATTTGTGATTTCAATTCGTTTGACATAAGTTGTATTTGGTTTGATAAAATACCAATTTCATCAGATCTTAGAGGGTATATTAATTTTTTCTTATTTGTTTTATCTCTCTCAAGGACAGTGATTTTAGTTATTTGCCTTAATGGTGTTATCAAACCTCTCAAAAAAATAAATGATAATAAAATTGTAACTAAAATAAATAATAGAAAAAAATTAAAGAAATTCAAAGATTGTCTAGCTAGTTCATTATTATTTAATAATAATTTATACTTTATTAGAACAACTCCATAGACGTTATTATCTTGGATTATAGGTGATGTTAAAATTCTAGTTATATCATTATTTTCATCTTCGAAAGTTTTAACTAGTTTTTGCTTTTCTTTAATAGTGTCAATAATCAAAATAATTTCATGTACATTTTTGTCTAAATTTTTAGTAAATTTATTTTTAAGAATGTAATTATTAATATAATTAAAATTTTTAATATAAATTTTTTCAAATAAATTTGAGAAATCAGCTATATTTTCACGCGTTTCAGATAAATCTATTTCCTCAACATCTGTGCTCAGAAATAAATTTGATGAATCTGCAATTTTAATCCAATTTTCATTATAAATAATAGTGTTAAAATCTTTATCACCAAAGTTTTGAAATATAAATTGTTCAGTTGTAAACTTTTCTAACTCAGGCTCTGACAATTCGATAGGATTAATATTATCTGCCAAGCCACAACTTTCCTTGTATGCTTCTATATCTTGAAGATATCTGCAACGATAATCATACTGAAAAATTGGCACTCTTAATATTGAAGTATTTTCTAAATATTTTGTTATATTTGATAAATTTAATCTTATTGATTGATCTCTATTATCTATGAATTTATTATTTTGAATTAAGTTGAAATTGAAATAAGACAAAAATACTAAACCTAAAAATACAATAATTAAGTTAATTATAATGAGTTGAAATGTTAGATTATAACTTGATAAGGTAAATAATCTCTTAATCACGCCAAGAATATCCAGAGCCATATCTTGTTCTTATTTGATCAAAAGAATTATCATAAGATCTGAATTTTTTTCTTAATCTCTTTATATGGCTATCAATAGTCCTGTCATCAACATATATTGAATCACCATACATTGCGTCCATTAATTGATTTCTATCTTTTACTACCCCAGGATACTGAGCAAGAGATTTAATTAAATTAAACTCTGCAACTGTAAGTTCAATTTCTATACCTTTCCAAAAACATAATTGTTTATCTTCATCTAGTATCAAATCACCTTTTGTAAAATTTTGTTTTTTAATATTATTATCTTTTTGTTCTTCATTTCTATTGTTATGAATTCTTAGCACTGTTCTTATGCGCTCATTTAATAATTTTTGTGAAAAAGGTTTTTTTATATAATCTGAAGCGCCCATTCTTAATCCAATTATCTCATCTTGTTCATGATCTTTTGATGTTAAAAAGATAATCGGAAGATCTTTTAGATTTTCAATCTTGCTTGAACGTACTTTTGAAAGAAGTTCATTTCCATCCATTTTTGGCATCTTAATATCAAACAGTCCCAAATCATAAGATTTGCTTTCAAGAGCCTCTAAGGCTTCAACTCCATTGAGAAATGTATCTACTGTAAATCCTTCACTTTGCAGAGAAAGAGATACTGATGTGAGAATCGACTGCTCGTCGTCAACTAATGCTATCTTCGGCATACTGCTTTTTATTAATAATTTATGGCAGATTTAAGTTCAAAGAAAAAATGACACAGTTAACAAAATGTGACTTAAGTTGATAAGTAAATGTAAATATTTCAATAACTTGTTTGCCTCATAAAAATATGAATTAAGTAAGGGATTGACATGATAAAAAAAATATTTATGTTCTTATTTTGTTCTTATTGCGATATTGAGCAAATGTTGTATTGTCCCTTTTCGGCGGCACTACATATTGTGTTTTTCGACAATAATTTTTTAAAAATGGATAGAATTTAAATGGCAGACAATCTACAGGTATCAGCAAAAATCTCAGAAGAAAAAAGTGTAAATATTTTAACATTAAGTGTTGTGCGTCGTGACGGAGCTATTACACCTTTCAAATCTGATAAAATTTCAAACGCTATAAAAAAAGCATTCTTGGCACAAACAAAAATTAGAAATGATAAAAATAAGGAAAAAGAACAACAAGATGGAATTCATAAAACTGTTGAAGCTTTAACACATAAAGTTGTCTCGGCTCTAACAAGAAGGATTGCTGACGGTGACATGATTCACATTGAGGATATACAAGATCAAGTGGAGTTAGCACTTATGAGGGATGAGCATCATAAAGTTGCTAGAGCTTATGTTTTGTATAGAGAACAAAGAGCAGCTTCAAGATATCACACTAAAAAACTAAAAGAACAAGTTGGAGAAAAAGCTTCTTCAATGATGGTAACCAAAAGAGATGGAAGTAAAGAGCCAATTTCACTTGATAAAATAACCAATAGAGTATCTGTTCTATCGACTGGCTTAAATATTGATCCAATTGTCGTTGTTCAAAAAGCTGTTCCAGGCCTATATAGTGATATTAGTTCCGTTGAAATTGATACTTATCTTGCTGAAACTGCTGCTGCTTTAACAGTTGAACATCCTGATTATTCTTATCTTGCAGCAAGAATAAAAGTAAACTCTCTTCATAAAGAAACACCAGGTTTCATCATAGCAACAAAAAATTTATACGATGATGGATTGCTAAGAGAAGAATATTACAAAAAGGTGATGGAGAATGCAGATTTAATAGAGTCAGTAATTGACTATGACAAAGATTATACTTTTGATTATTTTGCTCTCACAACACTAATAAGAGCATATTTATTAAAGTTTGATAATAAAACAATTGAAAGACCTCAAGACCTTTGGATGAGAGTAACTTTAACAGTTACCGGCAGTGAGTTTAACTTAGATAAAATAAAAGAAACTTATAAAAGTTTATCAACTGGTATGTATACACATGCTACACCAACATTGTTTAATAGTGGATTAAAAATGCAGCAACTTTCTTCGTGCTTTTTAATAGGTATGGAGGATGATTCTATCGAAGGTATTTTTAATACTATTAAAGATTGCGCACTAATATCCAAAACTGCAGGTGGTATTGGCATGCACGCTCACAATATTAGAGGTAGTGGAAGTAGAATAAAATCAACAAATGGCAAATCTAATGGCCTCATACCATTTTTGAAAATTTTTAATGAAACCGCTAAATCAGTTGATCAAGGTGGGGGTAAAAGAAAAGGTTCTTTTGCAGTATACTTAGAACCTTGGCATGCAGATATTGAGAAATTTCTAGAACTTAGAAAAAATACAGGTGCTGAAGAATTTAGAGCTAGAGATTTGTTCTACGCTTTATGGATACCAGATTTATTCATGAAGAGAGTAGAAAACGATGAAGAATGGACACTTATGAGTGAACATGAATGTCCAGGCCTTTCAGATGTATATGGTGACGAGTTTGAAAAACTTTACACAAAGTATGAAAATGAAATGAAGCATTTAGAAAAAATTAAAGCAAGAGATTTAATGTCTAAAATCATAGAAGCGCAGATAGAAACAGGACAACCCTATATGCTTTATAAAGACTCTATCAATAATAAGTCTAACCAAAAAAATATTGGTGTCATTAAATCTTCAAACCTATGTGCAGAAATAGTTGAATACTCTGATAAGAACGAGACATCTGTATGTAACTTGGCTTCTATAGCTCTGCCAAAATTTGTAAAAAAATCAGATAAAAAATTAATATATGACTATGATGCCCTTTACGAAACTGCAAGATTAGCTACAAAAAACTTAGATGAAGTAATTGATATTAATTTTTATCCAACTGATAAAACTGAAAGATCTAATAATAAGCATAGGCCCATAGGTTTAGGGATACAGGGACTTGCAGATGTCTACTTTAAGTTAGGAATAGCCTATGAATCTGAGGAAGCCAAAGAAATAAATAAATTAATTTTTGAGACAATTTACTTTGGAGCTTTAGAAGCTTCATGCGAGCTAGCAAAAGAAAAGGGTGCATACGAAACTTTTAAAAATTCACCAATTTCGGAAGGTAAGTTTCAATTTGATCTGTGGAACGTTAATCCTTCTTCAAAGTGGGATTGGGATTCACTTAGAGCTAAAATTAAAGAGCACGGTGTAAGAAACTCTTTAACCACAGCTTGCATGCCAACTGCGTCAACAGGTATTATATTAGGTAATACTGAAACATTCCAAATACAAACCTCTAATATATATAAAAGACAAACACTCTCAGGTGAGTTCCTACTCGTAAATAGATATTTAGTTAATGAACTTTCTCAAAGAGGATTGTGGAATAAAGAAATGAGAGACAAAATAATCTTAGAAAATGGATCAGTTGAAAACATAAATGAAATTCCAGCCGAGCTAAAAGAAGTTTACAAAACAGTTTGGGAAGTATCACAAAAAACAGTAATTGATATGTCAGCAGATAGAGCACCTTTTATTGATCAAACTCAATCAATGAATCTGTGGCTTTCAACGCCTACATTTGGGAAAGTTAATTCAATGCATATGTATGCGTGGAAAAAAGGCCTTAAAACAGGAATGTATTATCTAAGAAGTAGATCAGCAGTTGATGCTGTAAAAGTTACAGTTTCATCAGAAAAAGCAGCTAAAGATGCTTATATAAATACTACTATCAATCAAAACAATGAACCAGAAGATTGCGAAACTTGCAGTGCATAAAGAAGGAGTAATAGAATGATATCAAAAGGCGTTAAATCAATATTTCCAATAAAAAACCAAGAAATTTGGGATAGATATAAACAACATATTCAAGCCTTTTGGACAACAGAGGAAGTATCATTACAAGATGACTTAAGAGATCTTGAAACGTTAAATGATGGTGAAAAGCACTTTATAAAACATGTACTGGCTTATTTTGCTAACTCTGAGGCAATGATTAATGAAAACTTAGCAAGTAGATTCTACAAAGAAATACTAATACCTGAAGCAAGATGCTTTATCTCAATGCAGATGTTAAATGAATCAATTCATGCAGAAATGTACGGTCTTCAAATAGAAGCTTATGTAAAAGATGCAAAAGAAAAAGATATGCTTTTTGATGCAATTCAAAATGTACCATGTATTAACCATAAAGCACAATGGGTATCAAAATGGCTTAATGGCAGTCAAAATCTACTAACCAGATTAATAGGTTTTGGATTAGTTGAAGGTTTGTTTTTTGCAGGCTCTTTCTGTGCCATATATTATTTTAGAAAAAGAGGGTTATTACCTGGTTTAGCTTTATCCAATGATTGGATTGCAAGAGACGAAGGAATGCACTTTAGCTTCTCATCATTAATGTTTAGGACTTTAAGAGACAAGTTTAATAATAAAACATTAACCGATGCAGATATTAGTGATTTATCTTTGATTCCTTCAGACGTACCTCAATCACAGTTTGAAGAAATTGTTAGAGAAGCAGTAGCTTTTGAAAAAGAATTTGTAAAAGATGCACTACCAGTAGATTTAATTGGTATGAATGCTGATTTAATGTGTCAATATATCGAAGCTGTTGCAGACAGAATTGCTGATCTATTTGAATTTGACAGAGTCTTTAAAACAGAGAATCCTTTTGATTTTATGAGAGCTTTGGATGTTCAAAACGTTACAAACTTTTTTGAAAAAAGAGTATCTGAGTATCAAAGACCAACAGATAGGGCTTTAAGTTTTGATGAAGCATTTTAATGGAAGCAGAGATATATTCTAAAACTAATTGTGGATACTGTGATAGAGCTAAACTACGGTTAGCTAAATTTAATCCAAAGATTTATATGCTTGATACAGATTATACGAGAGAAGATTTTTTTGAAAAGTTTCCGAACGCTAGAACCTTTCCTCAAATAATTTTAAATGGTGAAAAAATTGGAGGGTATCATGAGCTTGAAAAATGGTTTGAAATGAATACCTTTGATGAAGAATTCTAAATAACCTTTTTTTTTCCTTTTCTTGTGTAAGTTTTTTTATTTCTAACAATTCTTTGTTTATACTTAGGTAGTTTTAGATCTTGAGCAAAGGGATTTCTTTTCTTAATTTTTTTTTTAATTTCCATAAAATGTATTCTAATGTGCTTGTCCCCAATGATCACCAGCACCAAAATCAACGGTGAGTGGAACTGAAAAATCTTTATATTTTAAATGTACTGACTCCATAATCTTTTTTACATTACTTACTAAATTATCATATTTTTTACTTTCGACTTCAAAAATCAGTTCATCATGTACTTGTAAAAGCATTTGAGCTTCAATATTTTTAAGTTTTATTTCCTTATGAATTTCAATCATTGCTAACTTAATAATATCTGCTGCACTACCTTGAATTGGTGCATTAATGGCTTGTCTTTCTGCAAAACCTCTAACAGCAAAATTCTTATCAGAAATTCCCTTAATATTAATTTTTCTTTTAAAAATTGTTTCAACGTATTGATTTGTTTTTGCGAAATCAATTTGATGTTCCATATATTTTTTAATTTTTGGATATTTAATAAAATACTCATTTATGTAATCTTTTGCTTCTGTGTTGGAAATATCAAGTTGTTTAGCTAAACCATATGGACTAATTCCATATAGAATGCCAAAATTAATTGCTTTTGCTTTTCTTCTATAATCGTTGTTTATTTGACTATCGTTTAGATTAAATATTTCTTTAGCAGTTGATGCATGAATATCTTCATTGTTTTTAAAAGCTTTAATAAAATTTTTATCACTAGAAATTTCTGCAGCTAATCTCAGCTCTATTTGAGAATAATCAAAGCTGACTAATTTTTTTCCTTTTCCACTAACAAAGGCTGTTCTTATTTTTTTCCCATTTTCTGTTCTAATTGGGATATTTTGAAGATTTGGATCTGTAGAACTTAATCGACCAGTTAAAGTATTAGCTAAACCAAATGATGTATGAACTCTACTTTTACCATCTGTTAATCTAAATAAAGCATCTGTATAGGTTGATTTAAGTTTTGTTAATTCCCTCCAATCAAGAACGAGTTGTGCAATTTCAAATCCATCTAAGGCTAAATTATTTAAAGTTGAAGAATCAGTTGAATATGTTCCTGATTTTGTTTTTTTACCACCAGGTATTTTAAGATTAACAAATAGTATCTCTCCTAATTGTTTAGGTGAGCCAATATTGAATTCTTCTTTTGAAAGTTTATAAATGTTCTTTTCAAGTTTTTTACTTTCATTTTCAAATTCATTGCTTAAACTTGTTAAAAACTTTTTATTTACCTCTATGCCATTAGCTTCAATTGAAGATAATACTTCTACAAGAGGCAAGTCGATGTTTTGATAAACAAAATTAGCCTTTTCTTTTATTAAACGAGGATAAAGATTTTGAAAAAGCCTGAATGTTAAAAGAGAATCTTCAGCAGCATAATTAATTGCGTTATCGATAGTTACTTTATCAAAAGTAATTTCATTTTTTCCTGTGCCTACAACTTCCTTATATTTAATAGTTGTATGATTTAAGTGATTAAAAGATAAATCATCTAAATTGTGCTTATAAATTCCATTATCAATTGAGTAAGAGAGTAACATTGTGTCTGCAATTGAATTAAACGTTACTCCATACTTTTTTAAAATTCTAATGTCATATTTTATGTTTTGACCAATTTTTAAGATTGACTCATTTTCACAAATTTTATTAATATTTTTAATTACATATTTTTCCTCTAACTGGTTATCAATTTTTTTTGACCCATCAGAAGTATTATGGTTTATAGGAATATAGTAAGAAATGTTTTCACTATAACATATTGATATACCAACTAATTTAGCTTTTTCTATATTGAGTGAGTTAGTTTCAGTATCAATAGCGCATATACCTTTTTTTTCAATTTCGCTTAAAATCTTTTCAAAATTTTTCTTTGAATTAATTAATTGATACTTTGGCTCTATTTCTTTTTTTTGAATAATGTTATCATTATTACTAGATATAAAAGAATTGGATTTTAATCTTTCAGATATTGATCTAAAGCCTTGCTCTTTAAGAAACTCATAGATATTATTAATTTCATTTTTTAATTCATTATAAGTTTTTATTTTGTTGATACCTTCAGGTATTTCTACATCATTTTTAAGTGTTACAAGTTCTAAACTTAATCTAATATCATTTTCTGATTCTTTTAAAATGTTTCTTCTTTTTTCTTGCTTAATTTTATCAAGATTTTTAATTAAACCATCGATGTCGTTAAATTCATTTATTAACTGAGACGCTGTTTTAGGGCCTATACCAGGAGCGCCTGGTATGTTATCAACTTTGTCTCCTGTTAGAGCTTGAATAAAAATAACTTTATCTGGGTGCACTCCAAATTTTTCTTCTACATCTTTAGTTTCTATTTTTTTATTTTTCATTGGATCAAGCATTGTCACATTATCACTAACAAGCTGCATTAAATCTTTATCTGATGAAACAATGATAGTTTCAATTTTATCTTTTTCAGCTAATCTTACATAAGTAGCAATTAAATCATCGGCCTCAAATCCCTCTATTTCTAATTGTGGTATATTAAAACTCTTTACACACTCTCTAATTAAAGGAAATTGTGGTATCAAGTCATCAGGGGCCTCTCCTCTATTAGCCTTATATTCTGGATATATTTGATTTCTAAAATTTTCCCTTGCGGCATCAAAAATAACTATCATTTTATCGTCGCTATAATCTTCTATCAGTTTAACAAGCATATTTGTAAAACCAAAAACAGCGTTAATTGGAGTTCCATCTGCACGATTCATAGGGGGTAGCCCATAATAAGCTCTAAATATATAAGCAGAGCCATCAACTAATACTAATCTACTCTTTTTATTCATTGTAAATTTAAATATATAAGATTTATATTAAATGTCAGATTATAAATATTCAATTGAAGCAAAAAATGTAAATAAAACCTTCTTAAAAAAGACTCAAGAAGTTAAAGCTCTTGTTGATTTTAGTATCACAATAAAAAAAGGAACTATTCATGGTTTATTAGGGCCAAATGGTGCAGGAAAATCAACTTTCATAAATATACTGGGCGGTTTAGTTAAAAAAAATTCAGGTGAAGTTAATGTTTGTGGGATAAATATAGATAAATACATAAAATTAAGTAAATTTAAAATTGGGATAGTTCCACAAGAACTTAATATCGATCCTTTCTTTTCTCCAGCAGAATTATTAGAACTTCAAGCAGGTTTATATGGAGTTCCAAAAAAGAAAAGGAAGACTGACGAAATTTTAGAAAACTTAAAGTTAACTGATCAAAGAAATGCGTATGCTAGAACTTTGTCAGGAGGCATGAGAAGAAGATTATTAATTGGTAAAGCTCTAGTTCATGATCCTGAAATTATTATTTTAGATGAACCAACTGCAGGTGTAGATATTGATATAAGAACATCAGTTTGGAATTATATAAAAAGAATAAGTGGACAAGGGAAAACTGTATGCTTAACTACACATTATCTTGAAGAAGCAGAAAACCTTTGTGACAATATAACTATAATTAATCATGGTAAGAAAATCATTGAAGGATCAAAAAACGATCTTTTAAATATTATTTCAACAAAATCCGTTACCTTTATTTTAAATAAAAATATAGATATCCCTAAAGATTTAAAAGATTTTAACCCAGTTATAGACAATGGAGTATTAAAACTGAGTTATGATAAAAATAAAACAAATATAAAAAAAATAATTGATATTTTAAATATAAATAAAATTGATTTTAAAGAAATTAATACGTTTGAGGGTGATTTAGAAGATGTATTCTTAAAAGTTGTTAATAAAAAATGATGCAATTATCAGAAAAATTTTTTAGTTTTTTATTTTTATTTATTCCTTTATTTCTTATTACTGGTCCAGCATTACCTGATATTGTAATCACTCTTGGCTTAATATTTGGAATTATTTATTTTGTTTATCATAAAGAATATTCAGAATTAATTAAAATTAATTTTATTAGGATATCATTTATTTTTTGGTTGAGCCTTATAATTATAAGTTTTTTTTCGTATAATAAAACAAATTCATTTCAAGATGCTTTAATTTTCATTAGATTTTTATTTATACCAATTTTATGTTACTTTATTTTTTTTAAAAAAAGTGAATTTTTTAAACAAACCTTATTAGTTATTTTTGTACTTGTTATATTTGTTTGTATAGATTCATTTTATCAATTTTTAAATTACACCCCAGAAAATGGTTTTGGGAAAGATTTACTAGGTTTTAAATCAGATTGGTATGGAAGATTAACAGGGCCATTTGGCGATGAATTAATACCTGGCTCTTATATATCAAAATTTGGTTTATTAGGTTTTGCATTCCTTATTTCTATTAAAAAATTTGAAAATAAAATTATTTTTCATTCAATATATTTATCTTCAATACTTTTTATTAGTTTTATTTCTGGAGAAAGAATGGCATTTGCAACATTTGGTCTAGGTTTAGTATTTTTATTCATATTTCTAAGTGGATTTAGAAAATCTATTTTTTTATCAATAATTATTGGTATTTTTTTTATATTTTTAGCAACTAATTTACATCCTTCTTACAATGATTTTAGAGTAGTTGAATCGACACAATATCATCAAGGGCAAAAAATAGAAAAATTTTTTAATTGTAATGATGATAGAGAAAAAATTTGTGCTAAAATTATAAATATTCAACCAAGTTTTTATGAAATAATTAAAAATTTTAAAACATCAGCGTATGGTGAAATATATTTATTATCATTTAAGATGTTTATAGATAATCCACTTACAGGTATTGGGATAAATAACTTTAAATTTTTGTGCAATAGTAATTATATTTATAAAAATATGATGGTGCATTACGAATGTGCATCACATCCACACAATATACATATTCAATGGTTAACAGAAGGTGGATTAATCGTTTTTACTTTATTTATTCTATATTTAATTTTTTTAATGTTTTTTATATTAAATAATAATGGTGAAAAAAAATTTAAGATAA
This sequence comes from uncultured Alphaproteobacteria bacterium, assembly GCA_902612825.1. Classification (GTDB taxonomy): domain Bacteria; phylum Pseudomonadota; class Alphaproteobacteria; order HIMB59; genus CACPNW01. The sequence goes on along the minus strand of CACMET010000016.1, from coordinate 1,882 downwards.
TCTCAATCGCAATAATTATTATTATGTTTTGGCCAATTATGTCTACAGGAAGTTTAATAAAAAATTGGTTTGGAGTAAGTACTTTTTTTATTGTTGGATTATGTATTTGTCTAAGTAGATTTAGAAATAATTTTTAAAATTAGATTCAAAAAAATATTTCTTTAATTTTTTCGCAAAAAATAAACCTGCAAAAAAGAAAAGTATTACTGATAAAGTTGTTCCATTACCTTGCCCAAATAAAGATCCAATATATATAAAAAGAAAAATTATTGATGATGATAATACTTTAAAATGAATACCTAAGATTGCTCCTATAATAGCAAAAATAATTGTGAATAATGTGGTACCTAATCCCATCCCAAAATGTGAACCTACATAAGCCATATAGATAGTAGAATATAAAATAGATATATTAGTAGAAGAAGAGTTATCAAAAAATCTTACTTTTATAAGATAATAAAAAGATTTTAAACCATCAACCCAAGTAATTTTTTTTCCCTGAGCTTTAGATCTAAAAAAATATGATACACCAAATTCATAAATAAAAAAATTATTCCTTACAATTTGAGAAGCTAAATCAATCTCTATTCCAAAATCGTTTACGCTTAGTTTGATTTTTTCAATTACACTCCTATGGAGAATTTTTAGACCACAATGAACATCACTTAATGACTGTGAAAAAAAAATATTGAAAATTAAAGAATTAATTTTACCTACAAGATTGTTAAAAAAATAATTATTTTTTTTTAACTTTCCTGAAAGATATCTACTTCCAAAAATACATTTAATATCTTTATTTTTTATTACCATATCAAACATTTCTTTTGCATCTCTAGTATCTAACTCTAAATCTGCATCTTGAAGTAAAATATATTCTCCTTGAGAATTTTTTATTCCTGTTTGAATTGCTTTCCCTTTACCAGAATTTGTATCTAATTTAATCAGTTTAAATAGAAATTTATAATCATTTTTTTTCTTTAACTCATTCAATAAATTTGATGAACCATCAGTTGATCCATCATCAACTACTACGATTTCAACATTTTTCTTATTGAAGTATGTTACTATCTGATCAAATAGCTTGTTAATAAAGTTAATCTCATTAAATACTGGTATTACTATTGATAAGATTTTGCTATTCTCTTGGGGCATGTTTATTCAGTATTCTTTGCAATGTACGTCTGTGCATTCTTAATCGCCTTGCTGTTTCAGATACATTTCTATTACACTGTATAAACACTCTTTGAATATGTTCCCATCTAATTCTATCAGCAGTCATAGGATTTTCAGGTGGAGGTGGTAAAATTTCCTTAGAATTAGTAAGCGCATCATAAATTTGATCGATTTCCGCTGGTTTAGGTAAATAGTCTATTGCACCAGATTTAATTGCCGCAACGGCTGTTGCAATATTACCATAACCAGTTAACAATAATGATTTAGTTTGTGGACTAATTTTTTGCAATTCCTTAACTAATTCTAGTCCAGATCCATCCTCTAATCTCATATCAACAACTGCATAATCAAAATTATTTACTGTAACTTTAGCTATTGAATCTTTAAAACCAGGAGAAGAAGTAACTTCAAACCCCTTTTTTTCCATAGATCTTGTAAGCCTTTCTCTAAAAGGTAAATCATCATCCACAATTAAAAGCTTCATACTCATATATTTAAGATAGAGTTATCAAAAGTAATTTCAACAACTGCATTTTCATCCTTAGAGTTATAAAAATGTAATTTACCTCCCATATTTTCTATTAAATTTTTTGATATAAATATACCTAGTCCCATACCGTGGTTATTTTTTGAGATATAAGGTTCACCTAATTTATCAATGATATCTTTTGCAAATCCCAGACCATCATCTGTGATAATTATTTTTAAA
>CACMET010000015.1 GCA_902612825.1 uncultured Alphaproteobacteria bacterium | reverse complement strand
ATTCCAACTAACTGGGACGAAGTTATTGCAGCATGTAATAAATTGGAAGCAGCAGGTAAAGGAACTCTATACTTTGGTTGGAACATCACAGGTAACTGGTTCCACCAAGCATTAATGCACACTCAGAATGTTCCAATGGTTAAAGATGGAGCTGTAAATATGGGTGGTGATGCAGGACTTGCAACGTTAGAGCAAATGAAAGCAATCATGAGCGGATGTAATATGCCAAACTATTCAATTGCTGATGGTCAAGCTGCGTTTAACGCAGGTACTATTGGTATGATGTTCTGGTCTACTTCAAGCTTGGGTTCAGTTAATGCTGCAAAGGCAGACTTTGTTTTAAAAACTGCACCATTCCCTGGAATGGCTGGAGTTAACAATGGAACACCAGCAAGATTACCAGCAGGTGGAAACGCTGCAATGTTAGTGTCTACATCTGATGATCCAGCAAGAGTTGATGCTGCATGGACTTTCTTAAAGTTCATTACATCAGGTATCGGTGCTGCATTAGTTGCTGAAACAACTGGATATGTTCCACCAAACAAAGCAGCGAATGAATTATTAGGTGATTTCTATAGTCAAAACCCTAATAAACTTACTGCTGTTGAACAACTTCCACTTCTTGCAGATTGGTTTGCGTATCCTGGAGAAAATGGATTAGCTGTTACACAGGTAATCTATGATTACACAGAAGAAATTGCTACAGGCGACGCTGATGATATGGCAGATCTTCAAGAAGAAATGATGGAAGAAATAAACGATCTTATGTAATTTGAGATTATTTATTATTAACTTTTTATTACAGCGGCTTTATAAAAGCCGCTGTTTTATTTTAAATTTAAATGGGAGTAAAAATAGATGCCTCTTAAAACAACTACAATAGGTGCTTATCCAAAACCGAAACAAACACCTATTCAAGATTGGTTTTTAGGGACAAAATCAGAAGAAGAGAGAAAAGCGTCAAAAGGATTATTATCAAATTGGTCACCTGGCGCATATGAAAAAGCATTAGAGTCTGCAGGTGCAGATGCTGAAAAATTATTTTTAGCAGCAATTAAAGAAGTTATAACTGATCAAGTAAATGCGGGTATTGATGTTCCAACAGATGGAGAAGTCAGACGCGAGAGTTATGTATTATATCAATGCCGATTTTTAAATGGAGTAAGTTTTAAGGAAGTTACACATAAGTCAGTAAGACAAGGTGCGTTCGAAGCTGACCTTCCAACTATTGTTGCACCGATTTCAAGTAAAGAAATACGTATGCATTTAGACTGGAAGAGTGCACAACAATTTACAAAAAACCCAGTTAAAATTACGCTACCTGGACCAATGACAATTACAGATTCAATTGCCAACAATTACTATGATGACATGAAAAAACTTGGTTTTGATTTAGCATTAGCTCTCAATAAAGAAATTAAGGCACTTGTGGATGCAGGTTGTCAGTATATTCAAATTGATGAACCAGTATTTGCTAGAAAGCCCGATGAAGCTCATTCATATGGTATGGAAAATTTAGAAAGAATGATGCATGGTATACCTAAAGAAGTGCAACGTGTTTGCCATATTTGTTGTGGTTATCCTAATTCATTAGATTCAGAAGGTTATAAAAAGGCTGATTTAGATGCTTATGATAGAATTGCATCACTTGTAGATGATTCAACTATTGATGAAGTATCTTTAGAAGATTCACATAGGCATAATGATTTAAATCTTTTAGAAAAATTTACTAAAACAAAAGTAATTTTTGGATTTATTGATATTGCAAAAAGCAGAATGGAATCTGTTGAAGAAGTAAGAGTTCGTATCAAAGATTCACTTGAACATATTGATGAACACCGCTTAATAGCTGCACCAGATTGTGGTTTAGGTTTCTTTACTCGAGAACAAGCAATTGAGAAAATGTCAATTTTAACTAAAGCGGCAAAATCAATTTAATGTAATGTGGAATTATTTTAATCCTGTTGAAATTATCTTTGGAGAAAATAGATTTACAGAAGTACATGATGCTATTAAAAATAAGAACTACATCATAATCACTCATCCAGAAGAAATTTTTAAAAAATATAGCGATGAATTAAAATCTTCTTCAAATCCACCACTATCCATTATGACGGATGTTCAGCCTAATCCAGATTATAAGGATATTTTAGAGCTACAAAAAAAATTTTCTTCAATCAATGAATCGGTAGATTATATTTTAGCTATAGGTGGTGGCTCTGTTACAGACACGGCTAAAGCAATTGCTGCTTTTAAAGATAAACAAGAATATCTAACAGATTTCGTTCGCAATAAGAAAAGTCCAAGAGTCGAAAATCCAATCAAGATTATTGCAATACCTACAACTTCAGGAACATCAAGTGAGCTTACGTGTTGGGCCACAATTTGGGATAAAGAAAAAAACAATAAATTATCTTTGGCGCATAAATCTCTTTATGCAGAAAAAGCAATTATCGATCCATCAATTATGGTTGATAAGCCTTTAGGCTTGACCATTTCAACAGGTTTAGATGCTCTCTCTCATTCAATGGAAAGTATTTGGAATATTAATGCAAACCCAATTTCTGCTTCTCATGCAATACAAGCATCAAAATTAGTATTAGAAAATTTACCACTTCTCGCTAAAGATTTAAGAAACGTTGAATTACGTTCAAACATTGCACTGGCATGCGTTCATGCTGGCTTAGCGTTTTCCAATACAAAAACTGCTATTGCGCACAATCTATCTTACCCTGTGACGCTCAATTATGGCATTCAACATGGTATTGCTTGCTCATTTACATTACCCATGATTACTAAAAGTATGGTTGGAATTGACAGTGTCGCTGAGGAAAGACTAAAATTAATTTTTAACGATAATCTAGAAAATGCTGCAAATCATCTGAGTGAATTTATGCGTTCTTTAGAGGTTCCTCTAAACTTAAATGAAATAAAAGTTCCTGTTCATGAATGGAATAATATAGTAGATGATGCGTTTTTAGGGGAACGAGGTAAAAACTTTATTGGCAATAAAGAAGCCTTCATATCTTCTGCTAAATCAATGGGACTTTATTAGTAATGAAAAAAAATTTCAGGTTTTATGATAACAGACAAAAATACTTATTATTTGTCACAACAACAAATGAAAAAAATCAAATTGCTGATGCGATACGCCCTCACGTAAATAAAATTAAACCGCAAAAACCTGGTATAAAAATATTTGATGCTGGTATGGGAGATGGCTCTTTACTTATGAATGTTATGCGTCAGTGCCACGAGGCTAGGCCTAACGTACCTCTATTAGTTTGCACAAAAGAAATAAGCATAGAAGATGTAAGATTAGGTTTAGAAAAGTTACCCGATAGGTTTGTTGAACACAAGAATACTGTTTTTGTCATTTCAAATCTACACTACGCGGAAGCAGCAAACCTAAAATCAAAAAATGAAGTTAAACAGAAAAAAATTAATTGGAATATTATTAAATTAAAAGGTGACACCTCTCTTGAATTTGCCCAACAATTAAGAAAACAAAATGAATTTTTAGAAAAAAAATGGAATATAGAAATTAATAAAAAGTCAGGTAACCATACTTATAAAGAGCCTTCAGTCATGGTTATCTACCGCGAAGATCAAGAATTTAATGTAAATGAATTAATCCCTACCAAAAAAAAATCAGATAATAAATTTGATCTTATTATTGCTTCACAGCCTTATCGTTCAAGAATTTCAGCAGAAAAGAAATCAAAATATGTCATCGAACCAATGATTCGAGCGTTAAAATCAAAAGGGAAATTGTTAACTATTCATGCTTCAGGAAAAGATCCTGCTAATGAAATAATTCGTAAAATTTGGCCAAAAGAGGACCCATTTCCTTCTCTTGGAAATAGTATCATTTCTTATCTTAAGAAAAATTTAGATAAAGATTTATTAAGCAGCTTATCTTTTGGAGAAAAAAGAATTATTAAATGTAAATTGAGAGCTCTACCAACAGAAATCAGTGGAGGCATAGCTACATCATTAGTTTTTTCTGCTTGGAATGCTTCCATATATGTCAATCAAATGGATGATGATAAAGTAATGAAGGTAGAAAAAACAAAAAATTACGAAAAAGTAGTTCAAAATATTGTTGCTAAAAATAAAGGCCTTTATTTTAACAATGAAATATTTGTAATCGAAAAAAAATAATTTTTTATTTAAACCAATTAACTTCTGTTTTTAAAAAATCCTCTGTATGAATAATTAAGGCGTCAGATCGAATTATTGCAACATTATAATTTGTATCTGTATTAGCCGTTCCTAAACGATATTCATTTGAGAAGTTAGGTATTAGAGGAGACCAAGTACTTCTTGGGGAGGAAAAAGTAATACCACAATAAGAGCCAGAACTTGTAATGTGTTGATGACCAAAAAAAATATGTTTTATTATATTATTATTTTTAGTTAAAATTTGTTGAAACTCTTTTTTTTGTTGTAATCCTATTCCATCACTTTCCTCTTTTACTAATGCCAGTGGATTATGATGCATAAAGATGTACGTATCCGTATTAGTCTTACTTAAAATATTATTTAACCATTCTTGCCTCTCTTCACAATAATGTCCTTGGTGAGTGTTAATCAGATTAGTATCTATAAAAATTAAACGTTTATTATCTATATCCTTAAAGTATTGAATAAATCCATTTGGATCGGTTTCAATATTAGGAAAGTTTATTTTAAATTCATCTCTGTTATCATGATTACCTATAATTAGTTGAGGATTTAAATTCTTCGGCAGACCTGCTTCATCAATTATTTTTAAAAATAACTGATAAGAATCTTTATCACCTAAGTCTGTAATATCACCAGTGATGGCAAATAAATCTGCATCACCATGATTATTTTTTATATGAGTTAATGCTTTTTTAAATTTACTGACAGGATCTATGCCATGAATCTTATCTATATAAATATGAGGGTCTGAAAGGTGAATAATTTTCATTATTAAATATAAATTTATAATTAGATCGCAGTTTTAAAATAAATATACTTATTAAATTCCTCTTTTAAGTCGATGCTAACTCTTGCATGTACTTTACCTTGTTTTCCTTGAAACGATTGTTTTTCTGTAACTGGAAACACCCCTTCATGCCAAATATTTGGATGAATATACAAACCTTTTGATCCGTCACAATAAAATGCTTTAAAATGTTCTGGTTCAATGTCGTCTGTAGGTAAGGCTAAAGGACAAATAAATGGTTTATTTTCTTCAGGAAAGAAAAGCTGACCTCCATCAGGATGATAATTTGCATGCCATAAAAAAATTTTTGTTGGATCTGAATATTTATCTTTTTGTAATTCTTGATCAGGATTATTGGCATAACCCAGTATATATTTTCCATCTACTTCATAATCGCTCTTATGTTGAACAGCATTATTTTGCCCATAAAGCACGTCACCTTGCCACCAGGTATCAAAAGAACCTTCGGTAGTTCCACCTTCATTACCAGTTCCCTCTTCTATGTCACGCCATCCTTGTTTTGGCCAAGTAACAATTTCAATATCACTATTTTCAAAACTATCGATTAAATACCCATATCCTTTAAGATTTTCATTTGTTGCTTTAACTAAAGGTATTTCAATTTCTTTTGTCATTGTTTTGTTAGTTTAATGTTAGTCCCAACTCAGTAACAACTTCTTTTACAGCTTTTATTGTATCCATCATGTCTTGTTCATTTAAATTACCAATACACCCAATTCTAAAAGTTTCTGCCACTGTTAGTTTTCCTGGATAAATTAAAAAATCTTTTTCACTAAGAGCATTATAAAATTGCTCAAAGTTAAATTTAGGATCATTAGGTTGTTTAAAAGTAATAATAATTGGTGCTTGTAAATTATCAGGAAGTAGTTGCTCAAATCCCAACTCTTTCATTCCATTACAAATAATTTCACAATTTTTTTTATATCTTTTACCTCTTCCCTCTACACCACCTTGTTGTTTATGTTCCTCAATAGCTTGATTGAATGCAGCCAATACATGTGTTGGAGGTGTAAATCGCCATTGTTTATTTTTTTCCATTGCTTGCCATTGATCATATAAGTCTAGACTTAGTGAGTGACTATTGCCTTTTGCATTTTGAATAACTTCATTTTTAACAAGAATGAAACCAACACCTGGCACACCTTCTAAGCATTTATTTGATGAAGCGGCTACAGCATCAAAAGTAATTGTTTTAGAACTTAAGGGTAATGCACCAAAGGCACTCATAGCATCGATGAATAACGATAAATTTTTCATCTCAACTAATTTTGCAATGTCTTCAATAGGATTTAAAATACCCGATGTTGTTTCACAATATACAGCAAAGACGTGTGTTAAGTTGTTGCTATCAATTAACTCTTCAATTTTATTGATGTCATGTACTTCATGTTCAGCAACTTCATATTCAATAAAATCTCTACCTAAATAAGTGCACATTTTTTTCATTCTTTGTCCGTAAGCACCATTGATCAGAATTAGAATTTTAGAATCTTTTTGAGTAAGAGAGCTCACCATCGACTCTACAGCAAAAGTTCCACTTCCCTGCATTGGAACACATTGATATTTATCTTCACCGTCTATTAATTTAACAAGGGAATCTCTAATTGATGCATTGAGATCAATAAATTTTGTATCTCTCGAACCCCAATCATGAAGCATAGCCTCTTTTGTTGACATCGATGTCGTGAGAGGCCCAGGGGTTAATAATTTTTTATCCATTAAATATTTACTTAATAAATATTATTATAAATTTGATCAATCTTATTAAAGTTGGAATTGAATTTATTTTCTAATAAGTTAATTATAAATGAGAATGGAAGAAAATATTGTAGATTATCTCTTAGATCTTTTGAAAACAAAAGGTGCTGATATTCAATATGGTAATGAGGATGTGACCCAACTTGAGCACGCACTCCAATGTGCTGAACTTGCTGAAAAACATAAATTACCAGGACCAACAATTGCTGCAGCATTACTGCATGATGTTGGCCACCTTATCTATGAGGATGGTGATCCCATTCATGAAGGGAAAGATGGTCATCATGAAAATTTAGGTGCTGATTTTTTAAAAAAATATTTTGGTGAGGATGTTATTCTACCAATTAGAGCACATGTTGACTCAAAAAGATATTTATCAAGTGTAGAAGAAGGTTATTATGATAGTCTATCAGAAGCATCGAAACTTTCGTTAAAAGTTCAAGGTGGTCCTTTCACAAAAGAAGAAGCAGATGCGTTTATAAGCAAACCTTTTATGGATGAAGCAGTAGAGCTTAGAAGATTTGATGATTTAGCAAAAGTTCTAGATAAAAAAACTCCCGATGTTGAACATTTCCGTTCCTATTTAGAAGAAGCAAGACAGTCTTTTTTAGCTAAACAAGCGTAAATGCAATTTAGCAATTATGATTTTATTGACTCTAAGTCATTTGCAGGCAAAATTATATTAACTTCTTTCCCAGGCCTTAACTCTAATGGTTTATTTGAAGAAACAATTTTAGCAAACGAATTAGAAATATTTAAAAATAATAATTGTAGTTCTATTACTTCTTTTGTTGAAGATAGCGAGTTTGAAAAATTGTGTGATAAAACTTTGTTTGTCAAAAATATTTATGAACATAAATTACATTGGTACCATTTACCCATTTATGACATGGGAGCACCAGATAAAGATTTTAAATATAAATGGGAAACAACAAAAGTTTTATTAAAGAACGAATTGATAGATGGTAAAAATATAGTTTTACATTGTCGTGGAGGAAAAGGAAGAGCTGGAACTATAGCTGCGATTTTACTTGTTGAATTTAATTATGAAAAACAAGAAGCTATTGATCTAGTACGATCAAGAAGAAAAGGAGCTATTGAGTCAAAAATCCAAGAAGATTTTATTTTTTCTTATCGAGCAGTTAATTAAAAAGAGACCGTTAAATTAAAAATATTTTCTAGAATAAATAAAACAATTAAAGAAATTAAAGCTGCAATTATAGGTAGCGTCATCCAACCCAAAGAAATTCTACCCGCAATTGACCATTGAACTTCTTTTCCTCCTTTTAAAAGACCAATTCCAATTACGCCGCCGACAACAGCTTGGGAACTTGATACTGGTACCAAAGGTATAGAGGGAAGATTTATAGATTGTAAAAAAGCACTTATACCCTGGGATGCAAATAAAAATAAAACAATAGAATGCGATATAACAACAATAAATGCAGCCACTGGTGTCATTTTTAAGAGATCATTACCCACGGTAAACATAACTCTTTTCGAGTAAGTAAAAACACCAACAGCTATGGCTAAACCACCTAGCAGAAATAGTTGTTCTTTTGAGGAAAAGACAAATAAATTTCCAATAGTAACATCAGTAAACGGTGATATAGGTACGAAGACACCCATTACATTAGCAATATTGTTTGCACCTAAACTATAAGCACCAAAAGCACCCGCTAAAAGTAAAGCTGTTCTTGTATACGCATCAAGTCTGAGAATATGTAACTTTCTATTGAGTATAACTCTTTTTGTAAAAGTAAATAAACCCATTGCAATAACTCCTGCAATGATAGGACAGAGTATCCATGTTCCTAAAATAGTAATTAAAACTTGAAGATTAGTTGAAGATCCCGTGTATAAATTCCAACCAACAATTGCTCCAACAATCGCTTGCGTTGTTGAAACAGGCAAGCCAACTTTGGTCATTAAATATACAGATATTCCCGCAGCCACACATGCTGCAAAAGCACCAGGCAATGCATTAATAGCACCTAACTTACCTAAAGTTTCTGTTGTGCCTGCTCCGCTAATAATTGCACCTAGAATAACAAAGACACTACAAATTATTGCTGCACTTGTGAAACTAACCATACGTGTTCCAACTGCAGTTCCAAAAACATTTGCTGCATCATTGGCGCCAAGTGACCAACCTAAAAAAAGACCACCAAATAAAAAAATTAGGATTGTAATTTCCATTGAAAATTAAACGGAACGTTTAATAGCGTAAATTTGAACCTCGTCAGCTATGTCTTCTGCTTGATCACAAATACGATCAATTTTCTCTACAAAATATCGAAGATGCATTTTTTGATCTAGAGGTAATTCAGAATCAAAAATTCTTCTTGCAAGAGAACTAAATTTTATATCAGATTCTTTTTCATAAAAAGTTACTTTATGAGCATTATCTCTAACAGATTTAATATCTCTAAAAAATGATCGGACAGTCAAACAAAGTGATTCAACACAATTTACAACAGTCTCTGTTAACTCAATTAAATCTTGATGAAATTCTTTTGGAAAATTAGGTTTTTGAATAGAGAAGTGATAACAATTTCCTTGGTACATTCCAATTAATTCGTCGATGTGTTCTAGAAGTCGTAACACATCACTTCTTGCATCTGGGATTAGTGTTTCTTCATAAAGAGTATGCTCAACATCTTTTGTAATTTTGTCGGCCTTACTTTCCATTTCTTTAACTTTTTCAACCATTTCCTCAAATTTACCATTGGCGGAATGATTGAGATAAGTTGGAACTATCGATTTAAATACTAAGCCCACTTCAGAGACAATATCAACAAACTCATCAATTTCTCTTTCAAGCTTTTTGGTATCACCAAATAATGATGCACTTTTTAATCCAAACATGGCGTGCTTATAGAACTTTTCAAAAAAAAAGAAAGAAATGTTAAATTTTTGTTACAATTTGATTAATATCTTTATCTTTAAGTAAAGTGTAATATTCGCAATCTATAGAATTTAGGAGAAGATATGACAGATTTATCAATTAATAGAATTAAGTGGTTTAGCACCGCGTTAATTTTATCAGGAATATTATTAACCAATTTAAATGCGTATCCAATTAACATAATTATTCACGGTACAGGTGCTGTTGGTTGGTCAATTGTTGGTTATATGACAAAAGATAGAGCTCTGCTCACAAACTTTGGTTTACAACTCCCACTATTTATTTTTGGATATATTTATTTGCTGACATGAAAAATAAAAATATTCTTTTTATGTGTGTTGCTAATTCAGCAAGAAGTCAAATGGCTGAAGGAATTGCAAAAAAATTATATCCTAATTGTATTATTCAAAGTGCAGGATCAGTGCCCAAAGAAGTTAATCCCAATGCTATCGAGGTTATGGGTGAAATCGATATTGATATATCAAAACATTATTCAAAAGATTTTGAAAGTTTAGACAAAAAATTTAGAGATGAATTAAATACCGTTTTTACGCTTTGTAAAGAAGAGGTATGTCCAGTTTTAAATTCCAAAGCTCAGATATTTTCAATACCATTTGATGATCCAGCATCAGATCATTTTAGTTCAAACCAATTAGATAAATTTAGAGAAGTAAGAGACTCAATTTTTATTAAATTGAAAGAACTAAAAAATTTATTTGAAAACTAATAAATTTAAATATTAGTTTAATTTATAAAAATTTAATATTCTATTAATACGTCTGTAAAAAATAAAATTTAAATACTTTTTACCACTCACAGTATTATTTCTTCCTGCTTATGTCCAATTATTGTGAGTGGGATTAAATTCTATTTTCCAATTTTTAAATTAGACTTAGCTCTAGATTTAAGTTTTGCTGAACCCCTCCCAGACAAGCTTGGATTTTTGATAAAAAAATTGTGAGAGGAAAATTTTTTCTCTTTGCTTGATATTTCTTTTTTCTGATAATTGCCATTACTTAACATTTGCCAAGAATTTGTATTATCTGTCATACTGGCAATTAAGATCTGATTTAATATTTGTTCATGTACAGTTTCATTTTCAATAGGAATAAATGTTTCAACCCGCCTATCTAGATTTCTTTGCATTAAATCGGCAGAAGAAATAAACAAGATATTTTTTCTATGAGGGAATTTATGACCGTTATAAAAACAATATATTCTCGTATGTTCTAAAAAACGACCAATTATACTTTTAACAACTATATTTTCCGATAGATTTTCTTTACCAGGTATTAGAGAGCAAATTCCTCTTATTAACAATTCAATTTTTACATTTTTTTGAGATGCTTTATAAAATTCATCAATAATTTGTTTATCAACAAGAGAATTACACTTACAAACTATTCCAGATGGTTTATTTTTTCCAGCATTTGTAATTTCATTTCTAATTAGTTCATTTAATTTGTTTCTTGCAGTTATTGGAGAATATACTATTTTTTTTATTGTGGTTGGTTCTGAATAACTAGTTAAATAATTAAACATTTTTGCAGCATCATTTGTTAATGTTTTGTCACAGGTGAAGTAAGATAAATCCATATAAACTCTTGCATTTCTCGGGTGATAATTACCTGTTCCATAATGTGCGTAATTTACAACAGAATTCATTTGCTTCCTTGTTACAAGTGTAATTTTTGCATGAGTTTTCATATCAATATTGCCAAAAACAACTTGCGCTCCAGCTAATTCTAATTCTTTTGCCCATTTTAAGTTACGCTCTTCATCAAAACGTGCTTGCAACTCTATAATGACAGTTACTAATTTTCCTTTTTGTGCTGCTCTAACTAAACTTGCTTCTATTGGTGAGTCATCAGTAGTTCGATATAAAGTATGTTTTATTGATAAGACTTTTGGATCATCTGCAGCTTGATCAATAAACTGAGTCACTACTTCAAAAGATTCAAAAGGGTGATGAATAACAATATCTTTATTTGCTATAGCTTTAAAATAATCATTTTTAAAATCTTTAATTCTTTCAGGAAACCGTACCTTAAATTTTGGAAAAAATAATTTTTTAAAATCTTTCAAGAAAATTGACTCTATACTCGAAAGATTAACGGGTATTGGCAGTTTATATGTATTTACATCCTTATAGTTAAGTTTTTTATTTATGAATTTAATTAAGTGACTAGATATACTTTCATCAAAATCAATTCTTATTACCTCTTGTCTTCTTCTCTCAAAAATAGCTTTTTGAAATACTAAAAATAAATCTTCTCCTTCACCTCCTAATTCTAATTCACTATTCCTAATTGGTCTAAAAACACCTTTATCCAAAACCCTATCACACTGGAAAATTTCTTTTAAAGAAATAAGTAGGGCTGTCTCCATAGATACAAAACGTGTTTTTTTACCAGGTAATTTAATAAATTTTTCTAATCCCTCTGGCACTCTCAGTATTCCATAAAAAGTTTTTTTATTATTTATTAAACGACATACTAAGGTTGTTTCTTTATTTGGTATAAAAGGAAATGGGTGAGATGGATCAATAATAATTGGCGTTAAAACCCCCCAATTATTTTCTTCTAAATAATTTTTAATAAATGTTTTATCTTTTGTTTTCAGTGTTTTTTCTACATCTATATGGATTTTGTTTTCTGAAAGCTCTCTTAGTAAATCTATCCATATTGATTTTATATTTGAAATCATCTTCGATGTTTCTTTATCTATCAGCTTGAGTTGTTGTTGTGGTGTTAATCCATCAAAACTTTTATTTCGTGAAAATTTTTGAACATTCAATCCTGCTACTCTAACCATAAAAAATTCATCTAAATTAGAGAATGCTATTGATAAAAATCTAACCCTTTCTAAAAGTGGAATTTTACTATCAGATGTCTGACTTAAGACTCTTTCATTGAATTTTAGCCAAGACAATTCCCTGTTTGCATAGTTATAAGCAGTATTTTTTTTTAACATAATTTTTTTTTATATTTTTTAGGTATAAAAAAAACATGTTCATAAAAAATTCATATTTCTTTAATAATTTTTATTTTTTGGTTTTAAAATTTTATCAATAATCCAGTTTTTTTTAAAGGATATTATAGCAAAAGCACAGGTTGGAAAATGTTCAATATTTGAATTACATAAAATATTAATTGAATCTATCAAACTAGGGTTGTGTCCAATGATAAGAGTATTTTTTTTTAATTTTTTAATTTTGCTTACAAGTATATTTGGTGGGCATTCATAAATATCGTTATCAATTGTAAATTTTACTGAGCGATCAAATGAATTAGAAATTATATCATATGTGCTAGTTGTTCTTTTAGAAGGAGAACATATTATCTGACCAATTTGAAATTTTCTTTTATCTAATATTTTAGAAAATTGTTTTGCGTTTCTCACACCTCTTTTATTCAGTGGCCTATCAATGTCATCAAGTTCTAAATTATCCCAACTAGATTTGGCGTGACGTAATAAATAGACTTGTAGCATTCGAGTTTAATACTTTAGATGTATACATTTCCATGGCTAAAAAGAAAAATAAAAATCCCATAACAGTGATTGATCTAGGCTCTAACACATTTAGACTAGTTATATATGCGCAAGCTATTCATCCTTTTCCAATACTTTATCAAAAAAGAGAATTCTTAAAATTAGGTGAAAGTATTAAAATAGGTAAACTCCCATCGATAAAAATAAAAGAAGCTATAAAATGCTTAGAAGAATATATTAAGATTGCAAAAGATTATGAGTCCTTAGATATTCATATAATTGCAACGGCCGCAATTCGTGAAACAATAAATGGAAAAGAAATTATTGAACCTTTCAAGAAAAAAAAGTCAGTTAGAGTAGAAGTGCTCTCACCAAAAAATGAAGCTAAATGCGGATCTCTAGGTGTAATTAGTTCAATAAAAAATCCAATCGGTTTAGTTGCTGACTTGGGAGGTGGAAGTTTAGAACTTAGTACTATAAAAAATGAAAACATACTTGAAACTAAAAGTTTAAAAATTGGCATCTTAAGAAGTGAATCTGAGATGTACAAAACTACTAAAATTAAATTTGGTAATTTTTTATTTTCTAAATTTAAAAACCAATCTCTTAAATTTTCTAAAAACGTAGGAAATATTTATGTTATTGGAGGCATGTGGCGCAACCTTGCAAAACTTCATTTGCACCTAAATGGAATCAAGAAAAATAAATTACATGGGTACATGATACCATTTTCAGAGTTAGAAATATTTTATCACAAATTATACTCTATGGAAAAAAAACAAATTCAAAAATTGAATGTTGTCCAACCCAATCGATTAGATAAATTAAAATTATCTACATATATTTTATTTAGCCTTGCTTCATTTTATAACATTAAAAATATTATTTTTGTAAGATATGGAATCCGTGAAGGCTACTTGTACGATATGTTGAACTAATTTTTAAAAAACAATCTAACAATAAATGTAGCAATAAGAGCACCAATAATCTGAGCTAAAATAAAACCTAGAACACTTGATGGACTTATTCCACTAAAACTATCTGTAAACATTCTTCCTATGGTTACTGCTGGATTTGCAAAACTTGTTGATGAAGTAAACCAATATCCTGCGGTAATAAATAGAGCTACACCAATAGCAATTCTTTCCTTGTTTACCTCTTTTAATATAAAAATAGTTAATAATAATCCAACAGTTGCAATTATTTCTGAAAAGAATTTAAATACACCAACTCTTTCATTGAGTGACCATTCAATTATAGGATATTCAAAATACCAATTTGCAGTTAAACAACCAAATATACCAGCAATAATCTGAGTAAAAATAAAAATTATTCCGTAATTAATAGGAATATTTTTTTGGATAATATCACTTAATACAACAGCAGGATTAAAGTACGCTCCTGAGATATTAATAAACATAGAAATAATTACATATAAAATGGCACCTGTTGCGATAGTGTTTCCTAGTAATATTATACCAAGGTCATTTGACATTAACTCTCCCATAATTCCACTACCTACAACTGTTAGTACAAGAAAATATGTCCCAATAAATTCTGCTAGTATTTTTTGTCTTAAAGAAAATGTCACTATAAAATTACCTTAAATAACTAAACTTTTACCATGAATTCTAAAAATTCATTCACACATTTGTCCCAAGTTAATTTAAGAGTAAAATTTCTACAATCAACTCTTTTTACTTTAAGTGCCTTCTTAACTGATTGTAACAAGTCATTATCTAAAGTGTTAATCTTTTCATCTGTTAATACATCTATGGGCCCGGTTACTGGATATGCAGCAATTGGTGTTCCACTAGCCAATGCTTCAAGTATTACATTTCCTAAAGTGTCTGTTTTAGAAGGAAAGACAAATACATCTGCGTTTGCATAATATTTCGCTAGTTCATCTCCAGTTTTTACACCGACAAAATTTATTTCAGGATATTTATTAATATATTTTTGTAATTCGGGACCATCACCCACAACAGTTTTATTATAATTTCCTTTAAGTTTTAAAAATTCTTCAATATTTTTTTCAATTGCTACTCTACCAACATAAGTCAGTTGTCTATCTTTACTGTTTGTGTCTCTTTTATTTGGATTAAATAATTCTGTATCAACACCTCTATTCCAAACTACTAAATTTTTAAAATTATATTTTTTTAACTCATTTAGCATTGAAACTGATGGAACAAGAACTCTTTCTGAATCACTATGTAGTCTTCTTAATATGGAGTATGTAAATCTCTTTGGGATAAAAGCTCTTTGCTTAATGTAGTCAGGAAAACGGGTGTGAAAGGAAGAAGTGTATTGTAGTTTATTTTTAAGACAGTACTTACGACCAGCAAAACCTACCGGACCTTCAGTCATTATATGAACAATATCTGGATTAAATTCTTTAAAAAATTTTTCAGTAATTTTTTTAGTATTGTAAGAAATTTTTATTTCTTTGTACCAAGGATAACTAAAATTATTAAACATCTCAGGATGTAATATTTTAATTTCAAAACCTTTTTTTTCTAGAATAGGTATAACGCTTTGAAATGTCGTAACTACGCCATTTACCTGAGGAACCCACGCATCACTAATTAACGCGATTTTTTTAGGCTGCATCCTCTTTTATTTTTCGTCTTTCTTCAAAAGAAATTAATTTTAATTTTTCTCTTTCTTCGGGCCAATTAAGAATAGATAAATTTCCAATTTCATCTTCAACGAGTGCTGTGCAACTTTCAATCCAGTCACCATCATTACAATAGAGAACACCATTTAATTCTTTTATTTCAGGTCTATGTATATGCCCGCATACAACAACATCGGCTTTTTCTCTTCTTGCCCTATCAGATACAGCAAACTCAAAATTACTAATAAAGTTCGTTGCATGCTTTGTTTTCTTTTTTAAATATTGAGACAGTGACCAGTAAGATAAGCCCATCTTTCTTCGAATAAAATTAAATACATTATTTAACTTTAGTAAATATTCATAAAGTGCTGATCCCACTTTGGCTAACCATCTTGCATTAATGATCACAGCATCAAACTCATCTCCGTGTGTAATCAGTACTTTCCTTCCATCAGCTAATTGATGCGTATCTTCATTTTTGATTGAAATTTCTCCAAAGGAAAAATTTGTAAAATCTTTTAATACTTCATCATGATTTCCTGGGATAAGCACTACCTTAGTTCCATTTTTCGCTTTTTTTAAAACTTTTTGAACTACGTCGTTATGTTCTTGAGGCCAATACATTTTCTTACGCATGCGCCATCCATCAACAATGTCGCCTACTAAAAATAAATATTCTGAATCTGTTTCTTCTAAGAATTCTAAAAGCATTTTGCTTTTACAACCACTGGTTCCTAGATGGGTATCCGAAATCCAAATTGTGCGGTAAAATTTTTTATTACTTTCAAATTTCATTAATTAAAGATTTGTTCTTATACATAAAAGTATCATTTTATAATACAATTTATTATTATATGTGTGTATTGTATAAAAATAACAGTATGACGCAGAAAATTTGGTTTAAAAAAAAATCACCCCTTCACGGTTCTGGATTATTTGCAAAAACTAATATTAAAAAAGGCCAGAAAGTAATCCAATATATTGGTGATAAAGTTACTAAAAGAGAGGGTGACAAAAGAGCAGATAAACAAATCCGTAAAGCAAAAAAAGATAAAAATAATGGCATGGTCTATGTTTTTGAACTAAACAAGCGATACGACATTGACGGTGATGTTGATTATAATTTTGCAAAATTTATTAATCACTCATGTAATCCTAATTGTGAAGTAGACATCATAGATAATGAAATTTGGATTTCTTCCATTAAACGAATAAAAAAAGGTGCCGAACTTTTTTATAACTATGGTTATCCTTTTGATACAGATTTTATGGATCACATTTGTAAGTGTGGTTCTAGAAATTGTGTTGGTTATATTTTAAGTGATAATGATTGGCCTAAACTAAAAAAATATGAAAAAAAAACTAAGACTAAGTCTAAGTAAGATACCTTCGATTATTATTGCAATTGATACAAATAAGGAAATAATTTTTTACAATAATGCAGCTAAACAAAAATTTTTATTTATCGATGAAGGAAGAGATCTCAATAATATTATTAGATCAACAGAGTTAAATACTTTTATTGATAAAGCCTTTAGGGAGAAAGAAGATTTTAAGTTTGAATTCACCCCATCTAATTTTAGTGATATGTATTTTATTGCTGACTTAATATTTGTTGAAAAAAATTATGAAGAATTATTAATATCACTAAATGATCAAAGTCTTCTTAAAAACTACGAACAAATGCGAACAGATTTTGTGGCTAATGTAAGCCATGAATTGAGAACTCCTCTTTCCTCAATTCTAGGCTATGTTGAAACAATTAAAAATTCACTCAATGAAGATAAGACCAATGACAAAACGGTTGGTAAATTTTTAGACACAATGGAAGATCAGGCTTGGCGTATGACTAGACTAGTCGAAGATTTATTATTACTAAGTAAATATGAGACTGAAGATAAACCTATAGAATTTCAAGAAGCGAATATAAGGCAATTAATTGAAGGCGTAGTAGATAATTTACAAAACAAGTTAATGGCCAAAAAAATTGAAGTTCAAATCAAGGATGATTTTGATAAGTCTACAATATCAGCAAACAAAGATGCTTTGATCCAAGTTTTTTTAAATCTAACTGATAATGCAATTAAATATAGCAGAGAAAATTCTACTATTGAAATTGAGCTTGAGAGTGTAATTGATGACAATACCACCTTTTGCCAAATAAGTTTTATAGATAAGGGAGAAGGCATATCGAAAGAGCATTTAACTAGACTTACTGAAAGATTTTATAGAGTAGATAAAAATAGATCTCGAAATCAAGGTGGTACGGGTTTGGGTTTATCTATTGTTAAACATATAACTAATAGGCATAATGGTAAATTATCGATAAAAAGCAAGGTAGATAAGGGTTCAACATTTACTATTTCTTTACCAGTATTTCAGCAAACTGTAATAAATACTTAATATATATTCTGTAAGGACAACCTTATTTTAAATGAGGCTTAATATGAAAAATGTAATCAAATTAATTGCTGTCCTTGCTTTATTTGGAACTACTTCAGTTTCAGCAAGAGACTATATTTCAATTGTAGGATCTTCTACAGTTTATCCTTTCGCTACTTTAGTTGCTGAAAAAATGGCATCAGAAGGAATGAAAGCACCCGTAATTGAATCAACTGGTTCTGGTGGAGGACACAAATTATTTTGTGCAGGTGTTGGAGTTGAACATCCAGATATCACTAACTCTTCAAGAGCACAAAAAGATAAAGAATTCAAACTTTGCCAAGATGGCGGTGTAACTGATATCATCGAAGTTAGAGTTGGTAATGATGGTATAGCTTTTGCATACGCTGCAGATTATGAATGGAAATATACTAACGGTGCTACAATGAAAGGTGGCATTGATTTAACTAAAGAAGAAATCTGGCAGGCAATGGCTAGAGATAATGCAAATGCTCCAACAACTTGGTATGAAATAGATAAAAGATTACCAAAAGTTGAAATTTCTATCATGGCACCTCCTCCAACTTCTGGAACAAGAGATGCATTTGACTCACTTGTAATGAAAAAGGGTTGTGTTAAAGATATGTTAGTTGCTGACGGTGATTGTCAAGCGTATCGTGAAGATGGCCATGTTATTGAAGGTGGTGAAAATGATGAACTGTATGTTGAGCATATAACTAAAGAACAAGGTGCATTCGGTATCTTTGGTTATAGTTTTGTATCTAATAATTCTGATAAAGTTAAAGCGTCAATGATTAACGGTGTTGAAATCTCTATGGAAGGTATCCAAGATTATTCATATCCAATAGCAAGACCTTTATTCTTCTACATTAAAAAAGCACACATTGGTGTTATTCCTGGTTTAATGGATTATGTTAATGAGTTTGTAAGTGAAGAAGCAACAGAAGGTTACTTACTAGATGCTGGACTTGTTCAACTAAGTCCTGAGGATAGAGCAACTGTTCTTGATGCTATTTCTAATCAAACAAATTATAAATAAAAATCTTAAATTTTTATAAAATGGGGGCATACAAGCCCCCTTTTTTTTAATACTAAGTTATAAATGTTTTTTTGGTCTTTAGTTTTAATTGCAGTCGGAATTTTCTCATCCTTTATATACGGAAGATCAAGAATTAAATTAAATTCTAAAAAACAAGGCACGAAAAGCAAATCTCTTCCCAATTATTACGCACAATACGTTTTAATGTGGTGTTTGTTTCCTGCACTAATTGTTTATTTTTCATGGGCTATTTTTCAAGAACAGATTATTCAAAACATAGTTATTAGTAACTTTGAATTTATTGAGGGCGCAGTTTACAACGAAGGATTATTGTTAGCAGAGATTAGAAATGTTTCTAATAACCCTTCTTTTGCTGATGGTAAATCTATAGAAATAATTAATGCTGCATCTCATTATTCTTCCTTAAGACAAATAAGTCAAATATCTTTTTATACCTCAATAATCATTATAATGTTACTTGGAGCCTTATACGCTTCACAAAAATTAAAACCAGAATTTCATGCTCAACATACAATTGAAAAATATATTCAATATATACTTATATTTTGTTCATCTGTTGCTATTTTCACTACAATAGGAATAGTTTTTTCACTAATATTTGAAAGCCTTCGCTTTTTTGCAGAAGTATCAATATTTGAATTTTTATTTAGTACTGAGTGGTATCCTTTTATTCCAATTAGAGAAGGTCAAACAGCTGCAGAGGGATCCTTTGGTGCAGTACCAATATTTGCTGGAACATTTTTAGTAATGGTAGTAGCCATGTGTGTTGCGGTACCTCTTGGATTATTAACAGCAATTTATTTAGCAGAATACGCAAGTCAAAGAGTTAGAAAAATAGTTAAACCTCTTCTCGAAATTTTGGCAGGAATACCAACAATAGTCTACGGTTTCTTTGCTTTTGTTAGTGTTGCACCTTTCGTTAAAGCATTTGGACAATCAATTGGAATTGATGCTTCACCAACAAGCGCCCTTGCAGCCGGCATGGTAATGGGGGTTATGATTATTCCTTTTATTTCTTCTTTATCTGATGATGTAATAAACTCTGTCCCACAAAGTCTAAGGGAAGCATCTCTTGGTATTGGCGCTAATAAAGCAGAAACTATTAAAAAAGTAATTTTACCAGCAGCTTTACCTGGAATTGTTGGAGCATTTTTATTAGCAATATCCAGAGCGATAGGGGAGACTATGATTGTTGTAGTTGCAGCAGGCACAGCCCCCAATCTTACGGGCAATCCTTTTGAAAATGTAACAACAGTTACAGTTCAAATTGTTGTGGCCTTAATAGGTGATCAAGAATTTGATAACCCAAGAACATTATCAGCATTTGCTTTAGGATTAGTTTTATTTGTTATTACATTATTTCTTAACATTATAGCTCTACAAATAGTAAAGAGATACAGGGAGCGTTATGAATAACTCTATTGCTAAAGAAAAAATTATTTCTTTGAGAAAAAAGAGAAGTTTAGAAGATATGCGATTTAAGTATTACGGCTTCACAGCTATGTGTTTATCTTTAGCAGTTTTAGTTTTTCTTTTGTATACAATATTTTCTAAAGGATACACTGCTTTTCAAAAAACAATTGTTCTCCTAGAAGTTGATTATAATCAAGAGGTTTTAAAACTAACACCTGACTCTTCAGATGAAGATATGGAAAAAGGAAAATTTTTTAGAGTTAAAAAACAGGCTATTGAAAATTTTTTCCCTGATCTCTCAAAATCAGATATTAAATTAGTAAAAAAATTATTTTCTATAAATGTAGATAAGGAAATTAAAGACTACTTCTTAGATAATCCTGAAGTTATTAATACTAAGCAACAAATTTGGGTAACTGCCCATAGTGATGTGGATCAACTATTAAAAGGTAATTCAAGAAGGGATGTGCCAGAAGATAGAAGAAAATTAAATGATATTCAATTAAGTTATGTTGATCAATTAGTTGAAGAAAATAGAGTTAAACAAGTTTTTAATAATTTCTTTTTTACTAAAGCAGATTCAAGACATCCTGAAATTGCTGGTGTAGCTGGTTCATTTATGGGATCATTATTTACTCTTTTTACTGTTTTTATTTTATCTTTTCCAATTGCTATAGGAGCGTCTGTTTATCTTGAGGAATTTGCTCCAAAAAATAGAATAACTGAATTAATAGAAGTAAATATTTCAAATCTAGCAGCAGTCCCATCAATAGTTTTTGGACTACTTGGGTTGGGGGTATTGCTTAATGTTTTTGGTCTTCCAAGGAGTACACCGTTAGTTGGAGGGTCCGTATTAGCCTTAATGACGTTACCAACCATTATCATTGCCTGCCGAGCTTCATTGAAAGCTGTTCCTCCTTCAATTAAAGAAGGAGCACTTGCAGTTGGAGCAACAAAAACACAAGCGGTATTTCATCATGTCGTACCCCTTGCACTACCAGGGACTTTAACAGGGACTATTATTGGATTAGCACAAGCATTAGGAGAAACAGCACCACTAATAATGATTGGCATGATTGCATTTATTCCTAATATTCCAACTGGTTTAACAGAACCTTCAGCAGCACTACCTGTTCAAATATATCTTTGGGTGGAAAGTGCAGAAAGAGGTTTTCAAGAAAAATCAGCTGCAGCCATAATGGTAATTTTAATATTTTTGTTTATGATGAATGCCATTGCAGTGTTCTTAAGAAATAGATTTGAAAGGAAGTGGTAAAACATGAGTAACTCTAAAATATTGGCAAATGGTGTAGATGTATATTATGGATCCAAACAAGCCCTTTTTGGAATCTCAATGGATATCAAGGAGAAAGAAGTTACGGCATTAATCGGTCCTTCAGGATGTGGTAAATCAACTTTCTTAAGATGTATAAACAGAATGAATGATTTAATTGAAATATGTAAAGTATCGGGATCAATAAAAGTAGATAACGAAGAAATTATTAGTGAAAAAACCGATGTTGTAAGTCTAAGATCTAAAATTGGAATGGTATTTCAAAAACCAAATCCTTTTCCTAAATCTATTTTTGATAATGTTGCTTATGGCCCAACTATACATGGTTTAGTTGACTCAAAAAATGAATTAGAAGAAATTGTACATTCATCATTAAAAAAGGCAGGTCTATTTGATGAAGTAAAAGATCGATTAAATGAACCTGGAACAAGTTTATCAGGCGGTCAACAACAACGATTATGTATTGCAAGAGCAATTGCTGTTAATCCTGAAATAATCCTAATGGATGAACCTTGCTCTGCTTTAGATCCAATAGCAACTGCTATTATAGAAGAATTAATTGATGAGTTAAGACTAAACTATACAATTATTATAGTAACTCATTCTATGCAACAGGCAGCCAGGGTTTCGCAGAAAACATGTTTCTTCCATTTAGGAGAATTAATAGAAACGGGTGAGACAAACAAAATTTTTACAAATCCTGATAATACAAAAACACAGGATTACATTACAGGGAGATTTGGATAATGAAACAAGAAGGACACATTGTAAAATCATATGATGAAGAAATTAGAGACATTAAAAATAATATTGTTGATATGGGCAGTTTAGTTGAAAATCAACTAAAAGACTCACTTCAATGTTTAAAGGATAAAGATACAGAATTTGCCGAAAAAATTATAGAAAACGATAATGTAATTGATAAAGCATATAATACTCTTGATCAAAGCTTAGTTGAAATACTTGGCAAAAGACAACCGATGGCTGCAGACTTACGAACAATTTTTTCAGCAATTAAAATCAATAAAGATCTAGAAAGAATAGGAGATCATGCAACAAATATTGCCAAAAGAGTAGCAGTAGCAGAAATAGTTTTGCCAGAAAAACCTTCGAGAGATATTATTAATATGGGTGCACAAGTAAATATAATGATTAGTGAAGTAATAAAAGCTTTTTTAGAATTTTCAGATCAAGCCGCAAAAAAAGTTTGGTTAATGGATAGACAAATTGATGAAGAATATCTTGGAATATTAAGACAACTATTAACCTACATGATGGAAGAACCAAAAAGAATCACAGCATGTACAAGTCTTTTATATATGGTTAAAGACCTAGAGCGAATTGGTGATTATGTACAAAATATAGCTGAAGATATTTATTATGCAGTTTCTGGTGAGCCCCTATTTGATGGTAATCCAGACCCAACCTGGGAAGCAATTCTTCCAAAGAAAAAATAAATTGTAATATAATTGTAACAAAAATTTAATAGTAGAGATTCATGAAACTAAAAATGCTTATCGTCGAAGATGAAGAAGCATTACTAGATCTTCTTAAATTTAATTTTAATAAAGAAGGATATAAAATAGATACTGCAACGGACGGTGAAACTGCTTTAGAAAAAATATTATATAAACCACCTGACATAATTATTCTTGATTGGATGTTACCTAAACTATCAGGAATTGAACTTTGTAGAAGAATTAGAAAAAATAAAGAACATAAGAATATTCCTATCATAATGTTAACTGCAAAAGGTGAAGAAGAAGATAAACTTCGCGGCTTAGAAACTGGAGCAGATGATTACATAACAAAACCTTTTTCGGTTAACGAATTAGTGGCAAGAGTAAAAGCTGTTCTTCGACGAATTAGACCAATGTTTGTAGATGAAGTTTTAACTTATAAAGGAATAGTAATTGATCTTGTATCTCACTCAGCATCACGAGATGGAGAAACTCTTCATCTTGGTCCAACAGAATTTAATTTATTAGCTTTCTTCATGGAAAATATTGGTCGTGTCTTTAGCCGTGAACAATTACTAAATCATGTTTGGAAAAATGATGCCTATGTAGAACCTCGAACAGTTGATGTTCATATAAGAAGACTGCGAAAGGCTATTAATAATGACGTAAAAGAAGATTTTATAAGAACCGTGAGATCAGCAGGATATTGTTTTGGCTCGTAATTAAGCCATAAATTTCACTTATACAAATCACTTACCAAACTATAAAACCACCATATGAAGAGTCTTTTTAGATCATTCTTTACTGTCAGCTTCTATACATTTTTAAGTCGAGTATTAGGTTTTATTCGTGATATATTAATAGCAAGATATCTTGGATCGACAGTCATTGCTGACGCATTCTTCGTAGCATTTCGTATTCCTAATTTTTTTCGTCGTGTCCTAGCAGAAGGAGCATACAGCGCTGCATTAATCCCTGTTTTCTCTGGTGTTGTGCTTAATCCAAAAGATGAACGAGAAGCTTCTGATTTTGTTGAAAACACAACCTCAATGTTACTTTTTGCTACGCTAGTTTTAACAATCCTTTTTTTCTTTGGGATGCCTTATATCATTCAAGTTTTAGCACCTGGATTCATTGAAAATAAAGAGGCCTATGAACTTGCCGTGCACTTTGGAAAAATAATTTTCCCCTATATCATTTTTATTTCTTTAGCTGCTCACTTTGCTTCAATTAATAATGTTCATGAACGTTTCGCGGCTGGTGCATTTGCTCCTGCGATTTTGAATATAAGTTTTATTCTATCATTATTCTTTTTAACACCTTTTGTAACTACTGCAGGTCACGCATTATCGTATGGTGTATTGATTGGTGGCATATTACAATTTCTATATTTATATAGAGCAGTTTTAAATTTTTACCGACCACGTATTCGTATCCCAGTTTTAAATGAAAAATTAAAAAAATTTTTCAAATTATTTTTACCCGGCGTTGTTGGTTCAGGAGTAATTCAATTAAATATTGTCATTGGAACAATCATTGCTTCTTTTTTACCTGTTGGTGCAATCAGTCATATTTATTACGCAGATCGTCTTAACCAATTGCCACTTGCCATCTTTGGAATAGCACTTGGTATTGTTCTTTTACCAAGTTTATCAAAAGCTATTAAACAATCAGATCAAGAAACAGCAAATAATATTCAAAATAGATCTATTGAATTTTCATTATTAATTTCTTTACCATCAGCTATAGGATTATTTATTTTAGCTGAACCCATTATACAAATTTTATTTGAACGAGGTGCATTTGTAGCAGAAGATACTTTTTATACTGCTAAAGTATTAAGCTACTTTGCTTTAGGTCTACCTGCTTACATTATAATTAAAGTTTTAGTTTCTTGTTTCTTTGCAAGGGAAGATACTAAAACACCACTCTATATATCTATTGTCAGTGTGATTAGTAATGTTGTGTTATCGCTACTTTTAATTGGATCAATGAGAGAAATGGGAATTGCTGTTGCAACAGCAATTAGTGCATGGGTAAATGCATTATTATTGTACGTCTTTTTAGCTATTAGGAATCATATGCAATTTGATGATCTGTTAGTAAGGAATTCCATTAAAATTTTACTAAGTTCGTCCCTATTATTTGTAGGAATATACTTATTAAATGGACAATTCTTTACGAATATTACTGGTAATTCAGTGTTAATAAATTCAACTCTTTTACTTCTGATGATCTTTTTAGCTATAATTATTTATTTTGGATTAGTAATTATGTTAAAAGTCCTATCGGTAAATCAGTTAAGAGAATATTTAAAAAAATAAAATGGAAAAACCAACAAAAAGAATACTATCTGGTGTGCAACCATCTGGTGATCTTCATTTAGGAAATTATCTTGGCGCCATAAAAAATTTTGTTTCTCTTCAAAAAGAATACGAATGTTTTTTTTGTGTTGTTGATTTACATGCCATTACCGTTTGGCAGGATCCAAAAGTTTTAGCAAATAAAACACGAGAAGTAACCGCTGCCTTTATTGCTTCTGGTATTGACCCAAAGAAAAATAATATTTTTGTTCAATCACAAGTTCCTCAACATGCACAGCTTGGATGGTTGTTCAATTGTGTTGCGAGAATGGGATGGTTAAACCGTATGACGCAATTTAAAGATAAGGCTGGTAAAAATAGTGAGAATGTATCTGTTGGTTTATTTTCTTATCCAACACTGATGGCTGCAGATATACTTATATATTTAGCAACGCACGTTCCTGTAGGCGATGATCAAAAACAACATTTGGAATTAACAAGAGATATTGCACAAAAATTTAATAATGATTTTAAGACAGATTTTTTTCCTATTCCTGAACCATTAATTTTAGGAGAGGCTACAAGGGTGATGAGTCTTCGTGATGGCTCAAAAAAAATGAGTAAATCAGATCCTTCTGATTATTCGAGAATAATGTTAACCGATACTGCAGAAAATATTACACAAAAAATTAAAAAGGCAAAAACAGACCCTGAACCATTACCACAAGATAAAACTGGTTTAGGAAAAAGACCAGAAGCTGAAAACTTAATCTCTATATTTGCCTCTTTACAAGATACATCAATTGAAAGTGTTATTAAAGATTATGCGGGTAAAGAATTCTCCACCTTTAAAAAAGATTTAGCAGATTTATCCGTATCTAAATTAGAGCCAATTACGAGTGAAATGAATAAACTTATGAGTGATGTTTCTTACATCGATTCTATTTTAAATCAGGGTAAAGAGAATGCTATAGCAGTAGCAGAACCTGTTTTGCAAAAAACTAAAGAAATTATTGGTTTTTTATCCTAAAAAATTCCCCAAATTTTAAATTTTTTTTTAGAAAATTCATACTAAAGACATATTAATAACTATATATAGTGCATATGTTTATACAAACTGAACAAACTCCAAATCCACAAACATTAAAATTTCTACCTGGAAAGGTTGTCATGGATGATGGAACGGCCTTTTTCCAAAATATTGGTGAAGCAGCTGACTCACCATTTGCAAAACGTTTATTTGATGTCGAGGGAGTTGAAGGAGTTTTTTTTGGAAGTGATTTTATTACTATTACTAAAAATCAATCTTTAGATTGGCAAGTTATGAAACCATTGATCTTAGGTTCAATAATGGATCATTATAACTCTGGCGATACAACAATTAATAATAGTAAAAAAGGTGATGATAAATCTTTAGAGATTGATGAAAACGATACCGATATTGTAAAACAAATTAAAGAATTACTGGATACACGAGTAAGACCAGCTGTTGCTATGGATGGTGGTGATATTATCTATGATAGTTTTAAAGATGGTGTTGTATATCTTCACATGCAAGGTGCTTGTTCAGGCTGTCCAAGTTCAACTGCTACTTTAAAAATGGGTATTGAAAATATGTTAAAGCACTATGTTCCAGAGGTACAAGAAGTAAGGCCTATTGATGGATAGACTGTATAATTTTTTTTGCTTCCCTTTATTACTTCTTGGATTAATTTTCATAAGTAATGGCTTTGTTGGCTTTGTAGAAAACAATACTATTGATATTAACAATAACTCTAAAACTGCAAATCAAATAAACAAATTATATTCTGAAAAAGAAATTACACCATCTGAAAAAGAAATTACACTCAAAGGTCCTCCTATTACAGAAATAGTAAATGAAAAATTAATTGTTAAAATAAGAATAAAGCCTATTAGTCCAATAATCACATCAAAGATTAAAAAACAGACTAATCCCAGTATTGAGTTAACATTATCAGATAAAGATTTTGATTACCTTGATTCAAATAAAAAAGAATTTGTAAAAACAGTCTTGCCAATAATTATTAACGAAAATCAAAATATTTTGATGATTAGAAGCTTCGTTAGTGAACTTAAGGGTAAGTTAGAAACCTTTAGAACTCTTAATAATAATGAAATAAGAAAACTTAATGATATTGCTAAAAAGTATAACATTAAATATCATAACAAGCACAAATTAGACTTAGTTGACGAAATACTTTCAAATGTTGATATAATACCAAATTCAATTGCATTAGCTCAAGCGGCGATCGAAAGTGGATGGGGTAAATCTAGATTTGCAAAAGAATACAACGCACTTTTTGGTGAATATACTTATGATAATTCGAAGGGTGTTATTCCACTTGAAAGAGAAAATGGTGATACTCATTTAATTAAAGCATTCAGCTCATATAGTAACAGTGTCGAATCATATTTCGATAATATTAACTCTCATAATGCCTATGAAGATTTTCGTGATATCCGAAATATAATGAGAGAACGAAATAATTTTTCCAATGTTAACTTACTTGTTAATAAACTAAGTACTTATGCAGAAGATGAAAATTATATTAATACAATTAGACAAGTTATTAAAACAAATAACTTTAGTATCTTTGATCAAAAAACTATCACTTATTAGTTAAAAATAAAATTGGTGTCCAAACCATCTCCAATTTCCTTCACTATCTTTAACAGTACAATTCATTCTAGATCTACCAGCTGACAATTCTCGCGAAAGTCTTATTTCAATTCTTTCGTTAAATTTATAAATTTCTCTATCAACCTGACCTTTGCTATCAAATATAAAACAATCGAGAGATTCAACTTTCTTATCATCAAGAAGAGAAAAACCTATGAATGGTGGGTTTTGTTTAATAGTTGGGTTTTGAGGTATAAAGTCATAAACTCCTAACCCTTTAGAAGAAGCAGCAAATTTTACTCTATCTATTTCACCATACCTTTCATTTAATGAAAATCTGGGTAGATAATACATGTTAGAAGTTTCATTAATTATTCCGGAATGCTGTCCAAAAGCAACTTTAAACTTAAATTCTTTTACTAAATCAATTATTTCATCTGTTGTTTCACCATAAGGAAATGCAAATAAAGTTGGAATTTCTCCTAGTTCTTTTAAGAAAATTTTATTAGATGTTTCTATCTCATTTCTTACTTCTTCAATACTAATATCTGGCATGTGAGCATGTGTATGAGAGTGTGCACCAATTACTACACCTTCTTCTTTAAGCTTTCTTATTTGATTCCAGTTAATATATTTTTTATTATTTGAAATTGTCCCGGTAGTTACAAATAAGGTAACAGGAATATTATTTTCTTTAAATAAAGGCCACCCAATCTCTAAAAAAGACTTATCAGCATCATCTACACTTATGCCAATAGTATTTGCTGGAAGATTACCATCATTGATAATTGTATCAATAATAAAATCTAATGATTTAATAGTATATTTTTCTTTAGTTAATTCTTCAATATGACTATTAAGTTGGTCAATAGTTACACTTGTTGATGGATATTTAGAAACTCCAAATTTATGATACATAAATACAGTTGCTGAGTTCTTTACTTCATTAGCAAAAGCACCACTTACTAATAAAAAAATTAAAGAAATACTTTTTATAAATAGCAATAGAATGTAATTATGTAATTTCATATGTTATTATTTCTTGATATTATATCATCAATACCAGAG
>CACMET010000014.1 GCA_902612825.1 uncultured Alphaproteobacteria bacterium | reverse complement strand
TAAATTTATTTTAATTGATATTTTTTTTGATTATCCATGGATTATAGCTAATAGTATTATTGCCTCTGAATATGCTAAAAAATATGATCTTCAAATTGCTAGTTATAATAGTCAACCTGGTGGGTATAGAAGAAACCCTATATTAAATAGTATTTTTAAGTCTTTTAGTTGTAACAAGCACTTAAGTATTAAATTAAAATTTAAAGAAAAAATACAAAGAATAAAATTATTTTTAAAAACTATTGATAAATTAAAAAATAAAAATGATTTATATAATTTAAATATTGATAATATATGGATTGGAATTGATGTTTATGAAAATATTCTTAGAGGATTATCACCTACTGTAATTATTGAAAGTATAAACACAAAAAAAAATATTTATAAATCATTAAAATATTTTATCTATTTCAAAAGACTTTTTGAAGAAAAAAAAATAGCTGCACTATTAATAAGTCATGATACTTATATTGCAACTGGCATTCCAATGAAACTTGCTTTTCATTACAAAATTCCTGTTTTATTTGCGAACCCAAGAGAAATTATACAAGTTGAAAAACCTCATCAACTTTATTTTAGGTTTAATAAATATAATCACTATTTCGAGTGTTTGAGTGATGATATTAAAGAGCATGCTATTCAAACAGCTAAAAAAAAATTAAACAAGCGTATTTCAGGTCATTTAAAAATAGATATGGATTATCAAGAAAAAAGTGCTTTTGAAAATAAATTCATATCTAGTCAGATTATGAAAAATAATAAAACAAAAATTTTAATTACGTCCCATTGTTTTTTTGATAATCCGCATTGCTATGGAGGCATGTTATTTACAGATTTCTACGAATGGTTAAGTTTTCTGGCAGAAAAATCTCATTCAACAGACTATGATTGGTATATAAAACCACACAGAGATTTTTTACCAGGAACGATTGAAGCCTTAAATTTATTTATTTCTAAATTTAAAAATATGAAAATTATAAATCCAGAAACATCATTTCATCAATTAAAAAAAGAGGGCATAATTAATGTACTAACATGTTATGGATCAGTAGGGCATGAGCTACCTATGCTTGGCTTTAATGTAATTAATGCTGGCTATAATCCTCATATAAGTTTTAATTTTAATGTAAATTGTTCTTCTATAAATGAATATTCAAAAATAATTGATAATTTAAATGATTTAGAACTTAATAAAAATTTACAAGAGATTTATAAATTCTATTATATTCATAATATTCAAATAAATGGTGATCTATTTTCGCAAGATGGAAAAAAAAATGAAGAAACAATTCTAGATTTTACCGGCACTGAGTTTATTGATGTTTTCTTGAATAATAATATTTATTATAAAAATGTAAAAAATAATTTGATGAAATTTGATTCTTTTAAAAGTATATACTCATGGGAGTTATTATATAAAAATAATCCAAATTTTAATTTAGAATTTAGAAATAACATTATATCAAATTGATTAAAATAATTGTAAGAGTGAAGGGAGGTTTGGGAAATCAATTATTTCATTATGCATTTGCTAAAAGATTATCAATATACAATAATTGCAAATTAGTAATTGATAATATTACTAGTTTTAAAAAATATGATTATATTTATAATAGAAAATACAGCTTAGATAATTTTTTAATTAACGATAAATTAGCCGATAAAAGTGAACGATTAGAACCATTTGAAAAAATTAGAAGAAATATATTAACTTATTATTCTAAATTTAAAAGTTTTGAAAATAAATTGATTTATAATTCAGAATTTTTAGAATTCGATAAAAGATTTTTAAATTTATTAATTAAAAAAAATATAATTTTAGATGGAAATTGGCAATCTGAAGATTATTTTAAAGATATAGAAGATGAAATTCGTAAAAATCTTTTATTTAGAAATTATGAAATATTAAAAAAAAATAAATATTTTAAAGGAATTAAATTTCATAATTCTGTTGGTATTCATCTGAGGAGTCATGGGTATAAAAATCCAGTTATCGATTCACAATTTAATGCTGATAAAGAGTATTACAGTAAATCAATAAAATATTTAAAGCAACGTATCCAAGATCCTCATTTCTATATTTTCTCAGATGATAGAACTAATATAAAGGAATTTATTAATTTATTTGATATTAGTTACACATTAGTAAAAAACAAAGATTCTTATAAAGACCCTATTATTGATTTTTTTCTATTATCAAACTGTAAATATTTTATAATTGCAGCTAGTACTTTTAGTTGGTGGGCAGCATGGCTTTCAAAAAATAAAGATAAAATCGTTATTTCTCCAAATGTAATCCAGACAAAAATGAATAAAACTAGTGCATGGGGTTTCAAAGGTTTAATTCCAAAGGAATGGATTGTAATTTGAAAAATAAAATTGTTATTAGAATAAGAGGTGGTTTAGGTAATCAATTATTTGGTTATGCCTTTGGGAAAAATTTATCTATTGAAAATGGTTACGACTTGATTCTTGATACTTATAATGCATTTGAATATGATAAAAAGAATTATAAAAGAAGCTTTGAATTAAATAAATTTAATACAAATTTTATATATGCAAATAATAAATATTTACTTTACCCATTTGAAAAAATAAAAAGAAATTTTCTAAAAATTTATTCTTTTTTTCAAATTTTTGACGAAAAAATATATATTGAAAATTTCTCTTTTGGATTTAATAAAAAATTTGATAAGTTAAAACCATTGCCATTAAGATTTTTGGATGGAATGTGGCAAAGTGAAAAATATTTTCATAATATAAAAAGTTTATTACAATCTGAAATAACTCCAAAAAATCCTCTTGATGACTTAAATCAAACTTTATTAAATGATATAAGAAATTCAAACTCTATAGCTATACATGTTAGATTTTTTGATAACATTAATAGTTCTGAATATCATAATATGAATTCATCCTATTATGAAAATGCTATAAATTTAATTAAAAAAAGAATAAATAATCCAAAATTTTATATTTTTTCAGATCAACCTGAAAATATTAAATTTAAAATTAAATTAAATAATATAAATTATAAAATTATAGATAATAATATTCAAAGTTCTGATAATTATAAGGACCTATTATTGATGAAGGAATGTAGAAATTTTATTATTGCAAATAGTACATTTAGTTGGTGGGGCGCATGGCTTTCCAGTAATAAGGATAAAATAGTTATTTGTCCAAAAAATATAATCGATTTTAAATATAAAGTAACTACTTGGGGGTTCAAGGATCAAATTCCTAGTAGATGGATTAAATTGTAACATTTAAAAATTTTATACAAAATAATTTAAAATAATTTATATAATATTTATGATCTATAAAAGTATTAAATATAACTCTAAAATAAAGCTTCCAAAAGAGTTCAAAGATAAAAGAGGAATAATAAAGAATTTAATTAATTTTAATTTTGGAAGCTGTGTGCTAATCAATTCTAATAAAAATTCTATTCGTGCCAATCATTATCATAAAAAACATTGGCATTTTATTTATATTTTAGAAGGGGAATTAAAATATTATTATAGAAAGGTAGGCTCAAACAAAAAACCTTTAATGAAAAAATTCTTTACTGATGACCTTTTTTTTACTCCGCCTATGTATGAACATGCACTGCTATTTACAAAAAGAACTAATTTTATAACGTTAGGAAAAGCTAGTAGAACTAAACAAAGTTATGAAAATGATTTAGTTAGAGTTAATTTAATTTAACGTTTTGATTAATTGCGCTTTAGTTGGTTATGGAAGATGGGGTAAAGTTATATATAAAAATATTATTTTAAACAAAAACTTAAATTTAAAAATAATATTTTATAACAAATCAATAGATAGCAAAAATATAAATAAGGATATAATTTTATCTAATAATTATAAAAATTATAATTATCATTCAATAAAATTAGTTTTTATAGCTGCAAATTCTGCATTAAATTATGATATATGTAAGTTTTATCTCAAAAAAAAAATAAATGTATTTATAGAAAAACCATTGTCAATAACTAAATATGAAGTTTATAGTTTGTTAGAAACAGCAAAAAAAAATAAATGTATACTTCATGTAGATTATATCCATTTATATAATAAAAATTTTATTAATTTTAAAAAATTAGTTAAATTTAAATTATCTAAAAATTCAAAATCAGAAATTAAAATTTCAATGGGTAATAATTTATATAGAAAAAAACAATTAGACAGTTATTGGGATTGGGGTGTTCATGTATTTTCTATATTGTCAACATTATTTAATATTAATGAATTAAAATTAATAAAAATAAAAAGAGAATTCAAAAATAAAAGACAAGGTAACTATTATATGAAATTAATTTATAACCAAACTACTTTGTATTTAAGTTTTGGAAATAGCTTTAACAAAAAAAGAATAGAGGTAAAATATAAAGATAAAAAAAATACTTTTAAATACAATGATCAATATTTTATTAATAATAAAATAAAAAGTAATTCAATAAACTCATTTAATAACTCACCATTACAAATATCAATAAATAATATTATAAAAAATATATTTGCTAAAAAAATATATCAATGTAGAACATCAAAAAAAATAACTAATATAATGCTAAAATTTCAATTCATTTTAGATGAAAACTAATTTAAAAAAAAATAAGGTTTGTAGAATTTGTTTATCTTCAGATCTTAAATTTGTTTTTAGCCTTAATCCCACTGCGCCTGCAAATGCATTAAGAAAAACTAGTTTTGATAAATTTAACCTCTATCCTCTTGAAATAAATTTTTGTAAAAAATGTAAACATTTACAACTTGCACATTTGGTAAATTCAAAGATACTATTTTCAAATTACTTATATACAAGTTCAGCATCACAAGTTTACCTAAAATATTTGTCTGATTATGCAAATAGGATTATAAAAATGTACAATTTAATTCCAAAAAAAGATATAGTATGTGATGTTGCTTCTAATGATGGTTCCTTTTTATATTTTTTCAAACAAAAAAAATTTTTAGTTCAAGGAATTGAGCCTGCAAAAAATTTAAGTAAAATATCAAAAAACAAAAATATCAATACAGCAAATATTTTTTTAAAATTTGACTCTATAAGAAAGTATAAAAAATTTAAAAATAAATTTAAAATCATTACAGCAAATCACGTTTTTGCACATGTTGAAAATCTTAATGATTTTTTTAAATCTGTTAATTTTATGCTTGCTAGAGATGGTGTATTTATTTTTGAAGTTGGGTATTTGTATTCAGTTATAAAAAACATATACTTTGATACTATTTATCATGAGCATGTTGATTATCATCATTTTCATCCATTAGAAATTTTATGTAAAAGAAATAATTATAAAATAATTCATGTTGAACAAACTAAAACTCAAGGAGGTTCTTTAAGAGTGCATTGTACTAGAATTAATAATGATTTAAAAATCTTTAACAAAAAAAATATTTTATTAATAAGAAAAATTGAAAAAGATATGAAGCTTAATAATATCAGCACTTATTATGAATTTGCAAATAAAATTAAAAAAAATAAGAAAAATTTCTTTGATATAGCTCATAAATATAATTTTTTTAAAAAAAATATAATTGGTTATGGTGCACCAGCAAAAGTAACAACTTTTTTATCTTATTATAATTTTCCTGAAGAAAGTATTAAATTTATAATTGATGATTCAAAAATTAAAAAAAACATGTATTTACCATGTCATAATATACAAATTAAAAATTTTGAAATTCTCTATAAGACTGATTTTGATGTTATTATTATATTTGCTTGGAACTTTAAAGAATCAATAATAAATAAATTAAAACTTTTAAATAAAAATTTTAAAATTATAATTCCTTTTCCGAAAACAAAAATTATAAAAATTGAAAATGCCAATAAATAAAATCATTATTACAGGAGGGGCTGGTTTTATCGGTTCTCATATAGCTGAGAATTGTTTTAGAAAATTTAAAAACGCAAAAATAATAATAATAGA
This sequence comes from uncultured Alphaproteobacteria bacterium, assembly GCA_902612825.1. Classification (GTDB taxonomy): domain Bacteria; phylum Pseudomonadota; class Alphaproteobacteria; order HIMB59; genus CACPNW01. Next base: position 30,662 of record CACMET010000014.1, on the reverse strand, counting down.
TAAATTTACATACGCTGGATTTATATCTAATCTTAAAAATATCGCAAAAGATAAACGTGTTAAAATAATTAAATCTGATATCTGTACATTAAAAAATTCAAAATCTATATTTTCTAATACTGATCTATTAATTCATGCAGCAGCAGAAAGTCATGTAGATAATTCTTTTGGCAATTCAAAGATTTTTTCAAAAACGAACATTATAGGTACTCATAACATTATTGAGTTATCTAGATATTATTCTGTAAAAAAAATAATTCATATAAGTACAGATGAGGTATATGGAGATATTTTAAAAGGAAGTTTTTCTGAAAATCATTCTTTAAATCCAACTAATCCATATTCAGCATCAAAAGCTGCAGCAGAGATGATTATTAAAAGTTATATAAAGTCATTTAATTTACCAGTTATTATTATACGTCCAAATAATATATATGGCACAAGACAGTATCCTGAAAAATTAATTCCAAAATCTATATTTTTATTAAGTAATAATAAAAAAGTTCCATTACATGGAAATGGAAAAAATATAAGACACTTTCTGGCAATACAAGATTTTATTTCTGCATTATTTTTAATAATAAAAAAAGGTAAAATTCAAGAAACTTATAATGTTGGGTCCTCCAATGGATATACGAATTTTGATATAGTAAAAAAAATATGTAATATCTTAAATTTAAATATTAAAACAAGCATTCAGTACGTAAATGATAGGCCATATAATGATTTAAGATATTCTATTAATTATTCTAAAATTAATAAATTAGGGTGGTCTCAGAAAAGATTTATTGAAAATGATTTAAAAAATCTTGTAAAATCATATAAATTATAAAGATAATGAAAAAAAAAAAAATTTTTTTCTTAATTCCATTTCTTCAAAAAGGTGGAAGTGAAAAAGTTATTATTAATTTAGCTAACAACTTAAGTTCTAAAGGTTTTGAGTGCACAATAATTGTTTTAAATTCAAAATCAGATTATACTTTTTTAATTAAACCTAAGGTAAAAATAAAAAATTTAAATACGAATAGAGTTTTTTTTTCTTTCTTTAAATTAAGAAAATTTTTATTAAATACAAATCCAGATGTAGTAATTTCTGCTTTAACACATATAAATGTTTTACTTTGCTTATCATCTGTATTTATGAAACATAAAGTTGTAGTTTTAGAGCATATTCCTGTTATCTCTCACATAAAGCAGAAATGGTTTAATTTAATTGTATATATTTTAGCAATTTTTGCTTATAAATTTAGTGATTATGTTATTTCTTCATGCAAACAACTTAATCAAGATTTAGAAAAATATTTATTAATTTCCAAAGATAAAATTAAAACATTTTACTGCCCTGTAGTTAGTGATGAATATATTGATTTATCAAAAGAAAAAATTGAAGAAACTAATTTTATTAATTTAAAAAATAACTATAAAATAATAGTATCAGCTGCTAGACTTGAGGATCAAAAAGATTATTATAGTGCTATTTTATCAATTAAAAATTTAATTGATCAAAATTACAAAATTAAATATTTTATATTAGGGAAGGGTTCATTAGAGAAAAATCTAAAAAAACTTGTAAATAAACTAAATTTACAAAATAATGTTTTTTTTCTAGGTTTTAAACCTAATCCATATAAGTATATTTTAAAATCAGATTTATTTTTAATAACATCTAAATATGAGGCTTTTGGTGTAGTTATAGTTGAATCATTAATGCTGGGAATTCCAATAGTAGCAACAGATTGTTACTGTGGTCCTTCAGAAATTATTTCTAGTAATAAATATGGTGAACTAGCTAAAGTTGGTGATATTGATTCAATTTCAAATGCAATAAAAAAGGCTTTAGATAAAGAATACAATAAAAAAGATTTAAAAAATAGATCAAATTTTTTTTCAGTTGATAATATATCAAATATGTATATTGAATTGTTAAATAGCTAAGAAATAACGTGAAAATTTTGGTTACTGGTGCAGAAGGATTTATTGGCTCTCATTTAGTAGAAAGACTCATTGAAAAAAAAATATTTGTAAAAGCCCTTATCAGATACAACTTTAAGAATGATTGGGGTTGGCTTGATGATATGAAGCTGGTTAAAAATAAATATCTTGAAATAATCTCTGGCGATATAAATGATTACAAATTAATTGAGAATATTTCAAAAGATTGTAGTCATATTATTAACTTAGCAGCTTTAATTTCTATACCATATTCTTATGATGCACCTGTTAGTAATTTTTATACTAATTTTAACGGAGTACTAAATTTACTTGAGATTGTTAAATCAGATAGAAAAAAAGTTTTAATTCATACTTCAACTAGTGAAGTATTTGGTAGTGCCGTATACACACCAATGGATGAAAAGCATCCACTACAAGCACAATCACCATATGCAGCATCAAAAATAGCTGCTGATCAAGCTTGTATGTCTTACTTCCACTCTTATAATGTACCTATTATTATATTAAGACCATTTAATACATATGGACCAAGACAATCAAATAGAGCTGTTATTCCTACGATAATTAATCAAATTTTAAATAAAAATAAACAATTAAAAATTGGATCAGTTTTTCCTACGAGGGATTTTACATTTGTTGAAGACACAGTAGAGGCGTTTATTTGTGCTTTAAATAATAAAAATATATATGGAGAACAATTTAATTTAGGAATATCCAAAGATTTTAGCATATTAGAAACAATAAAATTAATTTCAAAATTAATGAATTATGAATTAAAGTTAAGACCAGAAAAAATTAGGAAAAGACCCTTAAAGAGTGAAGTAAATAAGCTTTTATCAAATAATAAAAAAGCATTAAAAATACTTAAATGGAAACCAAAATTTACTGGCTCTAAAGGTTTTCAGAGAGGCCTAATTAAAACAATTAAATGGTTTGAAGAAAATAAAAATATAAATAATTCGAAAGAAATTTATACTAAATAAATAATTTGTTATTAACATGAAATCAAAAAATAGAGCAATCATCTTAGCTGGTGGTTTAGGAAGAAGATTACTGCCTTACACTTTTAAAGTACCAAAACCAATGGTGCCCATTCAAAATAAACCTATAATTGAAATACTTATAGATCAATTAATAAAACATCAATTTCAACATATAACTATTTGTTTAGGCCATCAGTCACATATAATAAAAGAATATTTTGATAAGAAAAAATTTAAAATTAAAATAGATTTTACTTTTGAAAAAAAACCGTTGGGAACCATTGGCCCCTTAAAATTGATAGATGATTTGCCAGAAGATTTTTTACTTATGAATGGTGATATACTTACAGATTTAAATTTTAGTAGGATTTTTAAAAAACACATAAGTAATAAAAATAAATTTACAATTAATTCTTTTGAAAGATCAGAGCATGTAGATTTTGGAGTAATAGAAATAAATAAAAATAAAATTGTAAGAAATTTTCTTGAAAAACCAAAGAACAATTATTTAGTAAGTATGGGTATTTATATTATAAATAAAAAAATTCTAAAATATATTTCTAAAAATAAATTCTATGGTTTTGATAATTTAGTTTTTGATTTGTTAAAGGAAAAACAAAAAATTAATGTAGAGATACATAAAGGTTATTGGTTAGATATTGGTCGCCCTGACGATTACGAGAGAGCAAATAAAGAATTTAATAAATTTAAAAAGAAATTAAAATGAAAATTCTAGTTACAGGATCTTCTGGTTTTATTGGAAAAAATCTTATAAGTTTTTTTAATAAAAAATATAAAAAAAAAGAACTTATAATAATTACAAAAAAAAAAGACGTAACCACTAAAATTTATTGGGCTAATATGCCAAAAGTAGATTTAGTAATTCATTTGGCATCAAGAGCAAATGTAGGAGATAGTTGGATCAATCCAACTGATTATATCAGTAGTAATTTAATTGGTACCATAAATGTTTTAGAATATTGTAAACTGCATAAAGCAAAATTAATTTTATTTAGCTCTTATTTGTATAAAGGTAAAAATACTATAAAATCAAAAGAAACGGATAAAACATACACATTTAATCCATATGCTCTAACAAAAAAGAATTCAGAAGACTGGTGCAATTTTTATTCTAAGAATTATAATTTAGATATTTGTGTTCTTAGATTATTCAATATTTATGGAAAAAAACAAAAAGCTAAATTTTATATTCCATCAGTAATATCTAAATTAAAAAGAAATCAAGAAATTATGATTAACAAAAGTATTTATAGAGATTATTTATATATAGATGATTTAAATGAATTAGTTTCAACTATAATTAACAGTTATAAAAAAATAATTGGCTTTAAAATATATAACGTTGGTTATGGTCGTGCTTTCAATTTATATAAAATAGCATGTTTATTGAAAAAATATATTAAATCCTCATCCTCCATAAAACCTATAAATGATATAGATAAAAATCAAATTCTTTATACTGAAGCAAATATAACCAAAATATCAAAAACTTTTAAATGGAAACCAAAGATAAATTTAAATAAAGGTTTAAAAAACATTGTAAGATAAAATGAAAATCTTTCATATTATTACAAGCTTATCATATGGTGGAGCACAAGAAATTCTATCTAAAATAGTATTAAACCAGAATTCATCTAATATAACACATATTGTTCTTTCATTAAAAGATCTTTCTCATTATGGCAAAATTTTAAAGCAAAAAAATATTAAATGTTATGAATTAAATATTAATTCAAATAAATTAAATATATTTATAAAATTTTTAAAACTTATAAAAATTTTAAAAATTGAAAAGCCTAACTTAATTCAATCATGGATGTATCACTCAGATTTATTAGGATCAATAGCATCAGTTATCTTAAAAATACCAATTTATTGGTGCTTAGTTAATTTTAGCTTGGATCCCAAAACTACGAAATTAAATACTAGAATTACATCTAAATTATGTGCAATAATATCACATTTTATTCCTAAAAAGATTATTTCATGTTCTAAAAATGCCTCAAACTCACATATAAAACTAGGCTATAAAAAAAATATTTTTTTTAATACAGATTTAGGAATATCAATAGATAAACAAATGATAATTTACAAAAAAAAGTTTAATCGTAATGAAGATTTTGTAATTGGTTGCATAGGAAGATGGGACCTCCAAAAAAATCATAAAAATTTAATTTTAGCCTTTAATGAAATTATTAAAAACCAAAATTATAAAAATTTTAAGTTAATATTAGCTGGTCCAAATATTGATAATAACAATAAATATTTATTTGATTTTATTAAAAATTTGAAATTAGAAAATTATATAAAATTACTTGGATATATTGATAATCTTGATAACTTTTATAATTCAATTCATTTAAACATTCTGCCTAGTATAGGTGAGGCATTTCCAATAAGTCTTCTAGAATCAATGATTAGAAAAAAAATTGTTATAGCTACAAATGTTGGTGAAAATTATAATATTTTAAGAGATAAAGAGCTAATTATAAATTCTCCAGAAATAAATGATATTAAATCAACAATAATAAATGTTTATGAAAAATATTTTGACAATAAGTGGATAAATAAAAAAGAAAATGAAATTCAAAAAATTGTATTTCAAAATTATGATATTACAAATACAATCAACTCATTTGAAAAAGAATGGATAAAAAATCAAAATTATTAATATTTAGTAATGATCTTAAAAAAGGAGGGATTGAGAAAGTTATAATAAATTCTTTAATTTATTTTAATACTTATAAGTACAAAACAGATATTTTGCTAATAAAAAATAATATACAATTTGTTAACTTAGATTTAAAAAAATATAAAATTGATTTTATTATTGATAACAAAAAAAAACTTACCTTTTTAAATGTTATACTTAATTTCAAGAAAATTTTAAATATTTTTTATTCATATAATATTATTATAAGTCATCATGATTTTTCAAATTATTTAAATTTAATCATTTCATATTTTTTTAAAAATCATAAATCTATAATTGTTATTCATACTTATCCAAAATTTTATTTTTACAATCAAAAATCATTTACAGGTTTATTAAAATTTATATTCCATAAATATTTACAAAAATTTCTTTATAAATTTGCAAACGAGGTAATTGTTATCTCTAACGATTTAAAAAAATACGTTACTTTGGATTTAAAGAGAAATTCAACTTTAATATATAATCCAATAATAAAAACAAAAAAAAATTTTAGCAAAATTAATTATAATATAAAAAGTAAAAATTTCATATGCATAGGATCTTTAAAACGATTAAAAAATCATATTTATATTTTAAAAGTGTTCAATGAATTAAATAAAATCAAATATTTACAAAAATATAATATAAATCTCGAAATAATTGGTGAGGGTAAACAATATAAATACTTATCAAATTATATTAAAAATAATAATTTAAATAAATATGTAAAAATAAAAAAAAATTATGATGACTTAGGGGATGTTTACAAAAATTCATACTTTTTAATATCTGCATCTCTTTTAGAGGGTATTCCTAATGTTTTTGTCGAGTCTCAGTCCTACAATTTACCAATAATAACATCAGATATTCCTGCCGCTTTTGAATTAACTGATAATATAACTTTTGATAAAAAAGACATAAAAGAATTCGAAATAGTTGATTACGGTATAATCTTTAATCAAAAAAATAAAAAAAACTTGGTTAATGCTATAAAATTTATAATATCTAATAATGATGAATATGCTAAAATTAAGTTTAATTTAAGTAAAAATGAGTCTAAATTTACATATAATAATAATTCACAATATCTTAAAATTATAGAATCAATAGATATATAGTTTATTATTATATAAAATATTATATTTTTAAAATATCTAATTTATGAACGAATTAATTGATCTTAACCAAATTCAAGAAACTGATTATTTATTTACAATATTCTCTTTCATTATATGTATTATATGTGCTTTTATTTTAAAAAAAACTTATGAAATTTCCTCTACTTCACTTACTGATAAATCACAAATTTCTCACATTATCCCGTTATTATCTGCAAGTACATTTCTTGTAATACTAGTAGTTAAATCATCATTGGCACTTTCTTTAGGACTAGTCGGAGCACTATCAATAGTTAGATTTAGAACTCCAATAAAGGAACCAGAAGAGTTAGTTTACCTTTTTATTTCAATTGCAATTGGGTTAGGTTTTGGCTCAGGACAAATTACAATTACTGTAACAATTTTTATATTAATATTAATTATTATTTTGGTTTTTTATAGAAATTTCAATAGTTTAAAAAATAATGATTTTAATTTAATAATTGAAATTCCTAAATCTAAAGAATTTAAAATAGATGTGATGTTAGAAATTTTGAGAAAAAAAATTGATAACTTTGATTTAATAAAATATGAAAATAGAGATGAACAATTGTTAATAATGTTAAAACTAAATTTAGTAAATTTTGAAAGTTTAGATTTAATTAGGAAATATCTTGTAGAAACCTACCCTGATGCAAGAGTTTCATTTTATGAATCAAAGCAATTATACTAATATAAATAGTGTTAAATTATAAAAAAATTAATTTAAATTTAAAACTATTATTATTATCACTTATTTTTTTTAAATTTTTAATTTTATATTATTTTTCTTTTGAAAAATTATTTCTTAATCTTGGTCAAAATTTAGAGATAGCGTTGAAAGAACCTTTATTTATACATCAAAAAACAACTAAAAAAAAAATTCTAGATAATTTATTTGAATCAACATTAAACAAAACTAAAAATTATAATAAATTTAATAATTTACAAATAAATATAAAATTTGAAGATTTTGAGCAATTGAAAACATATCGATCTAAGTCATTAGAAAATTACTACTTAGTAAGACAAAAATTTATACCTGCTAGTATTAATTACAAAAATAATGAATATTCTGCAAAAATAAGATTAAAAGGAGATACAAGTCAGCACTGGTATTTACCTAAACAATGGAGTCTAAAAATTGATTTGCTTGATAATAAATCAATATTAGGAATGAAAAGTTTTGCAATTACTAGACATAACGCAAGATCGTATCCATTAAATATTGTAGTATCAAAAATTTTAAATGAATATGGTTTACTAACCCCTAGATATGGAAATATAAATATCAATATAAATGGGAACAGTTGGGGTTTAATGCATTTTGAAGAATTACCATCCAATGCCTATATTGAAACTAAAAATCACAGTTATAGTAATTTTTTTAAATTAGGCTCAGAAAATTATTGGAAAAATATGAAATTATTAAGTGATGAACTTAATAATGAATATCCTAAAGATCTTTATTCAGTATTTCATTGGCAAGACAGACTTCCAATTAATTTATTTAATAAAAAGGATTTTGCTAATGAAATGGGACAGGAAAGAAATAATTATATTTTTAATTTATATGACAGAGTTTTAACAAGGAATATTAAAACTAAAGATTTAGAAAATTTTTTTGATTTTAATTCTTTTTCAATAGCTTTGATAAATAGTTTTATTTTGGGAGAAATTCACTCACTGGATTTACCTAATAGTCGATATTATTTAAATCCATATAATCAAAAAATAACAGTTATTCCTACTGATTATGGTGAAATTAAAAGTTTAAGTTTTCAAGACTCATTACCAAATAATTTAGATAGTAATAGAATACGAATACCATATTTAGAACAAATTATATTTTCTGAAAAGTTTATAGAAACTTATGTTAAAAATCTTAATCTATTTATAGATTACTCAGAAAAATTTGAATCCAATATTAATTATAATTGCAAATATTTTAATAGTTCATGTCGATCTGAATATAATCCTGATATTATTCAAAATAATTTGAATATTATTTTAAAGAAAAAAAAACAACAAATTTATGAATTTCAAGAATTTTTAATCAGAAAAAAAGAATTAACTAACAAATTTAAATTAAGTAATAAAAATGATTCAAAACTAAAATATGAAAAATTTTTAGATAATTATTTGTATAGTGCTATCTACAAGAATGGAAAAACAGTAATATACAATATTACACCATTTAAATTAAAGATTGAAAAAATTAAATTTACAAAAAAAAATTGTTTTGACGATTGTACTTTTATAAAGGAATTTGAAAACTTGTTTTTAAATCCCTCAGATTTTGACATACCAAATAGACTTCAATTTAATTTAAATGAATACCTTGCAGAATTTAATGAGTATGAAATTTTTTCAAAAATTAAAAATACTGAAAAAATTTATAAAGATAAATTAATGAAAAATTCAGTTAATATTACAATTGAACCAAATTTATCAAAACTTGATTTAAATATATTTGAAATAAAAGATAAATACATAAAAGTTAAATCTGGAAATTGGAATATTGTAGAACCTATCTTTATTGAAAATAAAGATTTAATTATTGAAGATAAAACAATATTAAACTTTTCATCCGAAAGTTTTATACATATTAAGAATGGAAATTTAAAAATTAATCAAAATCTATATAAAATAAATGACAGGAGTACTACACAATTAAAAGCGATTAATAATTATTGGTTAGGTATTTATGTTGAGAATAATAATGAAATGACTCAAAAATCTGTAATAAAAAATGCCATTATTAAGGATACTAAAAATTTTAAATATAAATTATATAACTTAATGGGAGGTATAAATTTTTATAAATCTAATATCGAAATTAATAATTTAGAGATCAATAACTCATATTCTGAAGATCAAATTAATTTTATAAATACAAATTTTAATATTAATAATTCAATTTTTTCCAATTCTATTTCAGATTCAATAGATAGTGATTTTTCAAAAGGTACCATTAAGAATTCTAAATTTAATAATATTCAAGGTGATGCAATAGATACTTCTGGTTCAATTGTTGAATTAGAAAATATAAAAATTAAAAATGTCTTTGATAAAGGCCTTTCCATTGGGGAAGGAAGTATAGTCAAGGGTAAAAATATAGAAGTTATAGATAGTGGTGTTGGCGTGGCTATAAAAGATTCATCAAATTTAGAATTAAAAAATTTTAGTAGTTTAAATTCTTTCATTGCAGATATTTTATCTGTTAATAAAAAAGATTTTTTTGGCAAGTCAATAGCTAGGATTTTTACTTCTAAAATTATGAAAGATAAAAGATCTATTATAGGATCAAAAAATGAAATTTATCTGAATGATGAATTATTGCCAACTCAAAATATTGATGCCAAAGAACTTTATCAATTAGAGAGAATGAAAAAAAATGCAATATAGATATGAATTGAAATTTCCAATTAGAAAAGATAAAATTCACTTAGTTGATATATGGATTAACAATCAGATTTTTATAAAAAAACATTATCCAGATAGAGAAATAAATTCATGTTATTATGATACACCTTTTTATAAGACAGCAAATGATAATATTGCGGGTATTTCAAGAAGATTAAAATTTAGATCTCGATGGTATAACAATGACAAAAAACCTTTTTTTGAAGTTAAAATTAAAAAATCTACCTTAGGAACAAAAGTGATATGTAAATTAGATGATTATGATTTTGTTAACAAAAAAATAAGTGTTAAAAATTTTCAAAACAATAAAGATTATTTTTATAAATATTTAAATAATCTTGAATTAGACCCAGTTATTCAAATTAGTTATATAAGGAAGTACTATATTAGAAATAATATTAGAATCACATTAGATAACAACATTAAATACAAAGATTTAAAGAAAAATAATAATTCTTTATGTTTTGATAACTCTAATATTTTAGAAATCAAATTTGATAAAATTTATCTTAATGAAGCAAAAGAATTCTTTAAACATTTTCCTTTTAGAGCAAAGAGAAACAGTAAATATCTGCGAGGATTATCTCATCTAAAAATAGCTAATTATATATAAAATGAAAAAATTTATTATGATTTCTAATCAAGCATATTCCTTAATAAATTTTAGAGGTGATTTATTAAAACTTCTTTCATCTAAGAATTTTAAAATATATTGCTTTGCTCCAGATTATGATGAAAATTTAAAAAAAGAAATATCTGATATAGGCTGTATTCCCGTAGACTATAAACTGAACAGAAGTTCCGTAAATCCCTTCATTGAATTAATTAATTGCATTAATTTATATTTTTTAATAAAAAAAATTAAACCTGAATTTATTTTCTCTTATTCGATTAAACCTGTTATTTATGGTTCATTAATTTCTTATTTTCTAAAAATACCCCAAACATTTTCTTTAATTGAAGGATTAGGTTATATTTTTACAAAATACAATAAAAATAATATTTTAATAAATTACTTTGTAAAATTAATTGTAATTCAATTATATAAATTTTCTTTAAAACATAATAAAAAAATATTTTTTTTGAATAAAAGTGATATTTATGAATTTCAAACAAAGAAATTAGTAAATATAGATCAAACTAAATTTTTAGACGGTATTGGTTTAGACTTAAGTTATTTTAAATATAAAGAACCAATAATACAAAAAAATTTTATTTTTCTTTTTGTTGGCAGATTATTAAAAGAAAAAGGTGTTTATGAATTTATAGAAGCAGCCAAAAAAATAAAAAAAATTAATAATAATATTAAATTTATGATTGTTGGGAATACTGATAAAAATCCTGGAACAATTCCATCTAATGAAATTGAAAAATGGAAGAACGATGGTATAATTGAATGGATTAAATTTACAAGAGATGTTCGACCATATATTGAGCAATGCTCTGTTTTTGTTTTACCATCTTACTATCGTGAAGGACTTCCTAGAGTTATACAGGAAGCTATGGCAATAGGAAGACCTATAATTACATGCGATTCAGTTGGTTGTAGAGAAACTGTAGAAAATGGAAAAAATGGATTTTTAGTGAATATTAGAGATGTGAAAGACTTAGTTGAAAAAATGAAATCATTTATATCTAATCCTAAACTTATTAAAGAAATGGGTTTTGAAAGCAGAAAAATTGCCGAAAAAAGATTTAATGTAAATAATATCAATGATGAAATATATCAAACTTTAAAAATGGGTAATAAATTAAAAAAACCAAAAATTTTCATTATTTCAAATCAGTCTTTCTCGTTGATTAATTTTAGAATTTCCTTGATGAAACTTTTGTATAATTATGATCTTGATGTTTATGCTTTGGCTCCAGATTATAATGAAGCTCATTTTCAAAAATTAAAAACAAATAATATAAATTTTCTTAATTATAAATTAAATAGATCATCAATAAATCCGTTTATAAATATAATTAATTTTTTGAGCTTGTTTTCTCTTATAAAAAAAAATAAACCAGATATTATTTTATCATATTCTATAAAGCCGGTGATTTATGGTTCTATTATTTCTTATCTAACTAAAACACCAAAGTCTTTTTCTTTAATTGAAGGTTTAGGTTATATTTTCACTTTTAATATTAGAGAAAAAAAATTAAGTTATAATTATTTTAGAAAAATTTTAAAGTTTATTGTAATAAAAATGTATAAGTTTTCATTGCCTTTTAACAATGCAGTATTTTTTTTAAATAAAAGTGATATTGAAGAATTTATAAATAAAAAATTAGTAACAAATAAACAAACTCAATTTTTGGATGGTATTGGATTAGATCTAAAATATTTCTCATTTAATAACCCAATTACTGAAAATAAAAATGTAAACTTCTTATTTATGGGAAGGCTATTAAGAGAAAAAGGAGTTTATGAATTTATCAAAGCAGCTAAAAATATTAAAAAAATAGATAATAATGTAACTTTTACTATAGTTGGTAATACTGATAAAAATCCTGGATCCATACCACTTAAGGAAATACAGAAATGGGAAAAAGAAGGTACTATTCATTGGGTTAAATTTGCTGAAGATGTGAGGCCATATTTACATCAATCTTCCGTATTTGTATTACCTTCTTACAGAGAAGGACTTTCAAGAAGTATTCAAGAAGCAATGGCCATAGGTAGACCAATAATTACTTGCGATTCAATTGGTTGTAGAGAAACAGTTGAAAATGGAGTTAATGGATTTTTAGTAAAAATACAAGATTCTTTAGACTTAACTGAAAAGATGAAAATTTTTTTAAAAAATAAAAAATTAATCATAGATATGGGTATAAAAAGTAGATTAATGGCAGAAGAGAGATTTGATCAAGATAAAATTAATAAAATTTTTATAAAAACTTTGAACATTAATTATGCTGGAAGATAAAAAATTTGATTTTTCAAATAATTATCTTTTATTTTTAATTTTTGTAAAAATTTTATTAACTTTTTTTTACTTAAATATTTATGAAAATTTTTCTACCATAGGGGATGCAAGAGGGTATCTTAAAAGGTACCTGGTCTTTGACTTTAACGCGTATTATCCGTTAATTTTTACAAATAGGCAGTATTTTGTTGAAACTATTTACGCAATTTCAAATACATTTTTCTCTAATTACTTAACTCCTTATATTTTTTCTACTATTTCAATACTAATTATTTGGAATGTTTGTAAATTTTACTTTGTTACAACAAATATCAAAAATATTTTTTTTTTCTTATTAATTTTTTTCTCTCCTAGTTTTGCATTGTGGACAAGCGTTCCATCAAAAGAGATAATTACAATAACTTTATTTATTTATTTAATTAGTTGTGCGGTGAAAATAATATTTAATGAGAGAATTAATATTTTATTATTTGTTATCTCAGCTTTAATAGTTGCATATGTTAGACCAAATTATTTTATTCCATATTTTTTCTTTATATTAGTTGTTTTCATTAAAATATTTATTTTAGATAAATTTACTAATAAATATTATATTAAATTTAGCTTTGGGATATATTTTATTGCTTTTACTATATTCATTTTATTAATTCTCTTCAATATTATTTATTTTCATGATTACTTAACCAATATTATAAATTTCATAGTGTATAAGTCTTATAGTATGTTTTATGTATTTGAACATATGTCATCAAGCATGCGTAATGAATATATGGAATGGAATGATTACAATGACTTTTATAAAAATATACTTTTTGGATCAATTACAGCATTTTCAGGACCAACTTTAAGTGAAGTTATAAATAGACCGATATTTGGAGTTTTTTTTATTGAATCTTTAATTCTGAATTTAATAATGCTTTATTTATTTTTTTCTTTATTAAATTTAAAAAATATAATTTCAAATTTCTACTTTTTATATCTTTTTGGATTTCTATTCTGCTTTTGTTTAGCATTATTAATTCATTATCCATTAGGTATATTTAATCTTGGTTCATCATTGAGATATAAACAAAATATAATTCCATTAATGTTCTTTTTGCCTTATATGATGTTAAAATATAAATATAAATATTGCTAGATAAGTTACATATGTTGATTATAGCCCCAATAATTTTTTTTATACTTTATTTTTTTATTAATAATTATGCAATCAAACTAGGATTATACGATAAGAATGAGTTTAAAAAGAATAGAAATAATTATATATCTTTAACAGGTGGAATATATATTTTTTTTTCCTTGATTTTAGTTAGTACTTTTATTTTACCATATGATAAATTATATTTTATAACATTATCTTCTTTTGGTATTTTTTTGATGGGTTTAATCGATGATTTAAAAAATATAAGTTTTAGATCAAGATTTTTATTTCAAATTGCCTTTGTTTTGATTTTTGTGGTATTCTTTAAATTATATATTATAAATTTTGGTTTTTTTAATATTGATCATAGATTTATATTTTTTTCTATAATATTTACTACATTTGCAATAGTTGGTTTAATTAACGCTTTTAACTTTATAGATGGTATTGATGGATTATCATCGAGTCTTTTTTTAATAGCTATTTTTTTTATAAAAATATTTGTAATTATTAAAGAAGGTTATTATTTTTATGATCAATTAGATATATTGATCCTATTGCTTTTATGTTTTTTAATTATCAATAAAAAATTTTTTAATTTTAATCAAATATTTCTTGGTGACTCAGGTAGTATGTTCTTAGGTTTTTTAATATCAATTTATTTAATATATTTTTCAAACATATTAGATGTAATTTCTCCCACAGTTGTTTATTGGTTTGTAGCCATACCTGTTTTTGACTTCTTTTCAGTTATTGCAATTAGGATTTATAATAAAAAAAACCCAATGGTTGGAGATAATTATCATTTTCATCATTTACTCTTAAATAATGGTTATACAAATAACCATGTCTTAGTCCTTATGATATTTTTAGCATTTTTATTTTCTTTGTTTGGAATATTTATAGATATTTATTTACATAGTATTTTAAATTTAATTATTTTTACTTCATTTATTTTATTCTCAATAATTTTAAGAATAATTCTTCATAAAAAATATTAAAATCATATTTTTTTTAATATTGAAATTAATTTATTTACATCATCTTCTGAATTATAATGAGTTAAACTTAATCTTACTACGCCATCATCTAAATTTATTCCAAGTGATTTAAGACATCTCCATGCATAAAAATTATCGTTTCTTGTGGCTATTTTGTTTGAAACTAATATTTCAGATATAGTTTTTGAAGTTCTCTCTTTTGAAAAAAATGAAATTGTTGGCGCTCTATCTTTTTTATTTATTTTTTTCTTACCAATTAATTTTAAATCTTTTCTACTTGTTAAGTAATCTAAAATTGGATTAGCAATTATTTCTTCGTAATCTGATATTATTTTGTTAATTTTATTTATTCTTTCTAATAAAGACAATTCTTTATTTTCAAAATGATGATTGTATAAATTTTCAAAATATTCGTATATTCCTATTAAACTTACTAACTCCTCATGATTTGGTCCACCTGGATTAATTGTATATGGATAAATTCCATTTAAAAATTCATGATTTTGATTTGGTAACTCTCTTAGAATTTCTTCTTTTCCGTATAGTAAAGCTAAATGAGGACCATAAGTTTTGTAAAGACTAAAAGTATAAAAATCTACATCAAGTTCTTTAACATTAGGAAAACCATGTGGTGCATATGATACTCCATCTCCAATTACAATAATGTTATTTTTATGTGCTAGTTTACATATTTTTTTTAAATTATTTATAGAACCGACAATATTTGAACAGTGAGTAACTGCTAGGATTTTAGTTTTAGGTGTAATTAATTTTTCTAATTCAGATATTTCTAATTCATGAGTATTTAAATTAAATTTCCATTCGATTATATTAGCTCCATGCTCTCTTAACCTTCTCCAGGGACTTATATTTGCTTCATGATCTTGATTAGTTACTATGACTTCATCTCCTAAATTTATATATTTTTTTAAAGCATTTGATAAAACATATAGATTAATTGAAGTAGACCCTCCAATAATAATTTCATTTTTTTTAGCATTTATCATTTTTGCAAATAAATCTGTAGCTAAGTCCATATTTTCACCAGCAATTTTTGACATAGGATATTCAGCGTAAGGTTGAACTTTAGTTGATGTCATAAACCCTGTTAATTTATCTATTACATTTTTTGGAACATAGCTACCTCCAGCATTTTCAAAAAAAGACCAATCTTTTGAAAGAGGATCTTTAAAAGCTGGAAATTGTGATCTTACGTAATCTATATCAAGTTTAATATTTTCTGTTGTCAATTTTTCCCCTTAACGTATATTCTTTTATTCTAATATAAAAAAAAATAAATGAATAAATAATTTAAATATTTTTTTATTATGATTGATAAACGAAAATTTTATATAAATGGTGATTGGGTTAATCCAATTATAAAGAATGATTTTGAGGTTATTAATCCATCTAATGAAGAGCCCTTTGCTTATATTTCCTTAGGATCTAAAAAAGATGTAGATCTAGCAGTAAATAGCGCAAATAGGGCATTTCTAACGTGGAGCCAGATAGATAAAAAAGAAAAGATTAGTTTATTAGAAAATTTGCTAAATATTTATGAGAGAAGATGGGATGAAATAACACAAATAATGTCTGAAGAGATGGGGGCCCCGTTATTTTGGTCCTCTTCCGCACAAACTTCTTCAGGATCAGATCATATAAAAGATTTCATTTGTAGATTAAAAAATTTTAAATTTGAAACTAAATTTAATAAAAACTCAAATAATTATATTATTTACGAACCTATTGGAGTATGCGGTCTAATTACTCCATGGAATTGGCCTATTAATCAAATTACTTTGAAAGTAATTCCAGCCTTAGCTACAGGTTGTACAATGATATTAAAACCATCTGAAGTAGCACCTTTGTCAGGAATGCTTTTTGCTGAAATTATTCATGAAGCAGGATTTCCGCCAGGAGTTTTCAATTTAATCAATGGTGATGGTGCTGGTGTAGGGACAGATTTGTCTTCTCATAGTGATATTGATATGATTTCCTTTACTGGGTCAACGAGAGCAGGAAAACTTATTTCAAAAAATGCTTCAGATACTGTTAAAAGAGTTTGTCTAGAATTAGGCGGTAAAGGTGGTAATATTGTTTTTAGTGATTCACACCCAGATGCAGTTAGAGAGGGTGTTAGGAATATAATGAGTAATTCTGGTCAATCTTGTGATGCACCAACAAGAATGCTAGTTGAAAAATCGATTTATAAAAGAGCAATTCAAGAGGCCGCAGATGAAGCAAAAAAAATTAAAGTTGATATAGCTTTAAAAAATGGAAATCATATTGGGCCAGTTATTTCACAAAGTCAGTATGATAAAATTATTGATCTTATAAAAAGTGGAATAAAAGATGGAGCTACACTTGTAGCTGGAGGACCAGAAAAGCCAAATGGATTAGAAAAAGGATATTTCGTTAAACCTACAATATTTACAAATGTTAATAATAAAATGAGAATTGCAAAAGAAGAAATTTTTGGTCCAGTACTCTCTATAATTCCATTTGAGGATGAAGATGAGGCCGTATCAATTGTAAACGATACATCTTACGGTTTAGGAAATTATGTTCAAACACAAGATAAAGAAAAGGCAAAAAGAGTAGCAAGAAAATTTAGATCTGGAGGTGTATATATAAATGGAAATACTGCCGATCCAGGAACACCTTTTGGTGGCTATCGACAATCTGGTAACGGAAGAGAAGGTGGTGATTGGGGTTTAGAAGAATATTTAGAAATTAAAACTATCTGTGGATGGGAATAATTTAAACCTTAATATTTTTAAAATAATTTAATCTCCCAATTATTTCATCTCTTTCAATGTAATATCCTTGAAGATGTCTATTCCCAGAGTTTGGGTCGAATTCAGTTCTACCATGTAATACTCTTCTATTGTTAAAACAAAATATATCACCTGATTCTAATCTAAAATCAATTTTAAATTTTTTATTTTGAAGCAGAAATGCAAAATATTGATACGCATCATAAAATTTTTTCATTTTTTTTGGATCAACATCGACTGCTCCCATTGCAGCCATACTAAATCTAATATCATTGAAATCATTATCTTTTGTGAGTGTAATTATTGGTGAATGAAGGATTCTGACAGCTTTTTGAGTATAATCAGTATCTTTAAATTTTACATCAGTTTTTGTTAAAATATTAAAAACATCTTTTTCATTTTTTTTTAAATAATTTGCGACTGCAAAACCATCCACAACAGATGATAATCCACCATTAGCTTCATTTACTAAGCAATGAAGAAATTGGTAACCTGGAGCATATTCAAAATAAGGTAAGTCAGTATGATTTCTTAATGCATCTGCTGTATAAGCAGTATTATTAGGTTTTGGTATATTAATTACTTCAAATGGAGTGCCAAAAAATGTTTCTCTATGATGACTAATTCTATTTAGTATTTTAAATGCTGATTTTTTTCTTGTTGGTGAATTTTTTATTAAAGCAAAGCCATATGTATGAAGTAAATTTAGCCATTTGCTTAAATATTTATCATTTTTTATTACACTATTATGATCAACTATAATTTTATTAAAATTTTTTTTCAGCTTTCCATCCCAAAAAATATAGGGTGATTTATATTTTTGTTTATTAATTTCGGTATAACAATGATCTCTTAACCATTTTAAGTTAAATTTACTAATATGATCACCTTCACTCCAATTAATATTGAGTTTATTTTTTTCAATTTTATATTTCTTAGGAAATATTTTTTTACTTACAGTTAAAATATTAAATACCCTCATATTTGCAGTAGGATGTATTGCGGTTGGACAATTATCTCTTAGCCACATAAAATGGAATTTACTTTTAAAATTATCTTTCCATACAATACTTAAATGGTCATTCTTTTTTTCTAATTTTTTTACATGATATTTGCTACTCATTTTGAAATATTTATATCTGAATAAATTATCTTAGTATATTTAACAAATTAATGAAATCGAAAAATAATAATCTCTTGGGAATTTCTTTCATGTTATTGTCCATGTTTTGTCTAAGTATAAATGATATCACGTATAAATATTTAAGCTTTCATTTTCCTGTATGGGAATCAATATTCTTCAGAGCACTAAGTGGAAGTATCATTGCAACTTTTTTAGCAATGTATTTTGGATTTCATAAGTTAAAAACTAAAAAACCAGTTGGCCATTCTATCCGAGCCCTTTCTGCTTCTGCTTGTGTTGTATTCTATATTTACGGAATTAATCATTTGATGTTATCTGAAAACATTGCTATTGCACATTCTGCTCCCATTATTGCTGCTTTTCTTGCTGTACCAATACTTGGTGAGAGAATTGGTATTTTTAGAACAACTGCAATATTAATTGGTTTTATTGGTGTGTTAATTATTGTTAAGCCCGGTACTGACTTGTTCAAATTAGAAACACTCTACCCTCTAATATCTGCAGCTTTTATGGCTTCTGTATATTTATCAACTAGATCAGTAATGAGCACTGATTCTAGTGTTGCAATTGTTTTTTATTACTCTTTTGCATTATTAATTACATCAATTATATTTTTCCCTGACAATTTTATTATGCCAAATGGAATTCAATTAATTTTTGCTATGAGTTTAGGTGTGATGGGATCACTAGGACATTTATTTATGTCTCAAGCAGCTAAATATGCAGATGTTGCAATTACTTCACCCTTTGAATACTCATCTTTTATATTTGTAGGAATTATGGGGTATTTAATTTATTCTGAGGTTCCAACTTTAAGTATTTATTTAGGAGGAACAATAATTATTAGTACTGGAATATTTATAGCTTACAGAGAAAGAAAAAATAGCTAAATTAAAAAATTATTTCTTTTAAATTTTTCTTCTTATATTTTTGATTTCTTATTTTATTTAAAATATTTTTTTTACCTCCACACATTAAAAATTTATTATCAATATCTTCATCTTTTAAAGGATTATTTTTTCCTCCTTTAATATGTGATATTTTTTCAATTAATATACTTCCATCGTTCATTATTACTTTAATTATATCAGGATAGTTAGGATCATAATCTTCAAAATTATTTGGCACTTTGTATGTGACTAGTTTAATCTTTCTAGTCATGTTTAAACTTTTTTTATTTTTAGAAATATTTAAACTACTTAAATCAAATTTACCATTAATGAGAGCAGTTGCTAAACAATAACTCAATGAAAATCTAGCTTCAGTAGAATTTTTAGGTATATGAAATTTTGATACTCTGAACCAAGGTTCTGGAAACTCAATTGTAATAGATTTAATATTTTTTTTTATAAAAATTTTTTTATTTAAAATTAATCCTCCTTGTATTACTCTTTGTGAATAACTACAAACTGGCCAAAACTTAATGAAATTTGGAAATTTAATTATTGCATTTCCTAAATCTGATTTTTTAAAATTATTATTTAATTTTTTAGAAAATTTACTACCATACAATTCAATAAATCCTCTCTCAATATTCCAAATATCTTGATTGGCTGTCCCTCCATTTTTTGCAAGTAAGGCTGACTGTACTCCTGCTTGAGAAGCAAACCCTATATGAAAAGCTTTTATATCTGTGCCGAATTGCTGTTTTAAACCAGATGAAAAACTTGTTGCAATAGAAATTGCATTTGCCATTTGATCTGCATTTAATTTTAACACTTTAGATACTGCTGCAGCAGTTCCAATCACGCCTATTGTATTTGCTGAATGCCATCCTTTATAATAATGATCATAGCTAAGTGCTTGTCCTAATTTTATTATTAATTCATATCCTACTAACCACCCCTGATATGTTTCCTCAATTGAGATGTTTTTCATTTGAGCAATAGATATAAGAGCTGAAAAAATTGGCGCACTAGGATGAGATCCTGCAACATATTCGTAATCATCAAAGTCTATAGACGCTGATCTGACTCCATGTAAAAAACATGCTGCAGAAATAGATAATTTTTTTCCTCCTCCAAAAACCATAATTTTTCCTGAATTATTATTTTCTAAACAATATTTTAAAGCAACCTTTGATTGTTTTTCTTTAATACCTGATAATATACAAGCTAGGGTATCTATGAATGCATTTTCTGCTCTTTTATAAGTTACCTTATTGATATTAATTTTTTTTTGTGATGCCCAATTACAAAATTTTTTATGAAAACTCATTTTTTATATTTTGCAATCATTGTAATTTCTTGTTTTGCATTAAGAATTCTTCCAATAATTTCATCATCTTGATTTTCACCAATTTCTACAAAGAAATTATTGTTATATACAAGAGGCGCTGTAGCTTTATATTCAAAAGAATTGAACTCAATCTCGTTTTTTCTTGCAAGATTTAAAAGATAAGTTGCTTGAAGAGGTGCATGGACTAATAATCCCGTATGACCCTCATAATTTTTTGTATAATCATTATCATAATGAATCTTATGTCCATTAAAAGTTAAAGCGGAATATCTAAATAGCAAAGTTGATGAACTAAAAATTTCTATTTTATCAATTAATTTTAATTCATCTTTTATTTTAGGAGTAATGGAGTTTTTATTTATTTTTTCTTTATAAACAGCAGTTTGATCTTCTGATATTATTAATTTATTTTTATTTAAATATTCATGATTAATATTAACAAAACATAGATTACCTGATCTACCTTCTTTAAATTCAATACTTGAAATTGTTGAATTTTTTTTAATTTCAGATCCAATTTTAAATTCATCAAATATTTTTATTTTACCACCAGCCCACATTCTAATTTTATAAGGTAACTCAGGTAAGAAAATTCCTAATTTTGTATTTCCATCTTTATCTAGATCATTTATTGAAGCCACATCTGGGCATAAACATAAAAAGATTCCCTCAGGCACAGTTTGATCACTTAAACAGTTTTGATCGATTGTTTTTTTTAAATGATCAACTAATCGAGGAGTAATAATATCATATCTTGAAATTTTCTTTCCAATCCAATCTTTGTAATTATTCATATTTAATTTACTCGAGTTTACCTATAAATTAATTATTAGTATAATTTATATTTTTAAAAAATGAAAAAAACATTTGACTATATAATAGCAGGAGGAGGTTCCGCTGGCTGTACATTAGCCTCAAGATTATCTGAAAATAAAGATATAAAGGTATTACTAATAGAAGCAGGTGGGTCAGGAAAAAGTTTATTCACTCGAATGCCCGGTGGTAACGGATATATTTTTGGAAACCCAAAATTTGATTGGGGTTTTGAGTCAATACCTCAACCTTCTTTAAATAATAGAAAAATTTTATACCCTAGAGGTAAAGGACTAGGAGGATCTTCTCTTTTAAATGGTATGATTTACATGAGAGGCGCTCCAGGTGATTTTAATAGGTGGAGACAAAAGGGCTTAGAGGGTTGGTCATATAATGATGTATTACCATATTTCAAAAGATCTGCCTCAGCTTTTCATAGAGAAAAAAATGAATATC
This sequence comes from uncultured Alphaproteobacteria bacterium, assembly GCA_902612825.1. Lineage (GTDB taxonomy): Bacteria > Pseudomonadota > Alphaproteobacteria > HIMB59 > CACPNW01. Next base: position 7,963 of record CACMET010000014.1, on the reverse strand, counting down.
ACTCACATTCAGGTCCTTTAAAACTTACACCAGCTGGTAATTACAATTCTATCGATAAAGCATTTATTGATGCATGTGTTGAAGCTGGGGCAGAAATTAATAATGATTTTTACAATGGCAATCTAAATGGAGTAGGTCGATATGATGTTAAGGTATGGAATGGAAAAAGACAATCATCCGCAGAAGCTTATTTGAAATTTAAACCTAGCAACTTAACAATTTATAAAAATACATCTGTAATAAAAATTTTAATTGAGAAAAATAAAGCTAAAGGATTACTTTTATCAAATGGTGAAGTTTATGCATCATCAGAGGTAATATTATCTTTAGGAGCATTCGGTAGTCCTAAATGCTTAATGTTATCAGGAATCGGACCAGAAGAACATTTAAAAGAAAAAAATATAGAATTATTAATTAATTTACCTGGAGTAGGTGAAAACCTTCACGATCATCCTGTTATGCCAATGAATTGGGCTTTTCAAAACAACAATTTAAGTTTCTCTAAATATCAAAGGATCGATAGAGCTATAATTGTGGGATTAAAATATATTTTATTTAAACAGGGATTAGCCGCAGCTCCTTTTTGGTCAACAAATCTATTCCATACAATAAGAGAAAAAGATATGCCTGAAATACAAGTATTCATGACACCCATGTGTTTTAAAGAAGAAAAAGATAACTGGTCTATGAGTTTAGATAATTTATTAAATTTTGGTTCATTATTTTTTTCTAGAGGTAAAAAAGCTTTTCCGGGATTACACTTTCAAATTAATTTATTAAGACCAAAGAGCACAGGAAGTGTAAAACTTAAAACCTCCAATCCTAATGATGAGCTTAATATAAATCCAAATTGGTTCATCGATCCATCTGATATGGAAGATATGATAGAGGGGATGAAACATACAAGAGAAGTATTATCAAAACCCAGTTTAGCTAAAATTGTTTCGGAAGAATTACTTCCAGGAAAAAAAATCAAAAGCGATCAAGATCTAAAAGAGTCAGTTCGAAATCATGTACAAACCGGTCATCATCCTGCATCTACTTGCGCAATGGGTTCAAGTAATAATAAAATGGCTGTACTTGATAATCAGCTTAAAGTTAGAGGAATAGACAATCTGAGAGTAGTAGATGCTTCCTCTTTTCCAGACATGATTAGTGGAAATATAAATGCATCTGTAATTATGTTAGCAGAAAAAGCATCAGATATGATATTAAAAAATTAATAAATCACAAATAAGTTGACCTATGAAAATATTTAAGTTTAAATAAATTATGTCTGAAATTCAAACCTACAAATTTTATGCAGGAAATAGATGGCATGAACCTTCTTCTGAAAAATATTTTGAAAGTGAGGATCCATCTATAGGAAAAGTATGGGCAAAGGTCCCTGATTGTAATGAAAAAGATATTAATCTTGCAGTATCATCTGCTAAACAGGCTTATTATGAAGGTCCTTATGGTAAAATGCATCCAGCAGAAAGAGGGAGAACGTTAACTAGAATTGGAGATATTATTGCTAAAAATGCAGAACGTATTGGGCAAATAGAAACTAAAGATAACGGCAAACTTCCAAAAAATATCACTCCTTCTTTAACCAGCTGGCAGACTGAGAGTTTTTATTACTATGCAGGTATGTGTGATAAGTATGAAGGTAGACTGATACCTTCAGAGGTTCCTCATATGCATAATTATTTAAAATGGGAACCGTTTGGTGTTGTTGCACTTATTTTACCTTGGAACTCACCAATTGGAACATTAATCTGGAAATTAGCGCCGGCAATAGCGGCAGGCAATACTGTCGTTATTAAACCTTCAGAAAGAGCATCATGCTCTACATTAGAGTTAATGAAAATTTTAGAAGAAGCCGATCTTCCAGAAGGTTTGATTAATGTTGTTACTGGTTTTGGCCCTACAACCGGAGCGACTCTTATTGAACATAAAGATGTCAGGATGATAAGTTTTACAGGTGGAACAAAAGGGGGGAGTGCAGCTAGTTTAAGTGCATCGAAAAATGTTAAACCTATTATTATGGAGCTAGGTGGAAAATCACCACAAATTATATTTAAAGATGCTGATTTATCTTTATCAGTTAATGGAGTTGCATCAGGAATCTTTCCAGTTTCAGGTCATAGCTGTATTTCAGGATCAAGAATACTAGTACATAAAGATATAAAAGATAAATTTACTCATAATTTATTAGAAGTCGTTAAAAAGGCTAAAGTTGGTCACCCAAATGATACTAAAACACAAATAGGACCTATAGCAAATAAAGAACAATATGATTTTATTTTATCTAAGATAGAAACGGCTGAAAAAAGAGGTTTAAAATTATTAATTGATGGAAGAAAAGAACAAAAATCTGAAGGGTACTATATTGGACCAACTATTTTTGATAATGTTCCAAATGATGATGATTTAGCTCAAAATGAAGTATTTGGACCTGTTGCCTCAATACAATCTTGGGATAATGAAGATGAAGTGATTAAAATTGCAAACGATACTATTTATGGGCTTGCAGCAGGTATTTGGACTAAGGATACTAATAAAGCAATACGTCTAGCGGATAAGATAGAGGCTGGAACTGTTTATATAAATAATTATTTTAATGCTTCTACTCAATCTCCGGTTGGAGGTTTCAAGCAATCAGGATACGGTCGTGAAAATGGATGGGAGGGAATGCAAAGTTACATGCAGACTAAATCTACTTGGCTAGCTACCAATCCATCTCAACCAAACCCATTTTAAGAAGTAATTATTCTTTCCAGTTTGGTTCTCTTTTTTCTAAAAAAGCTTCAATACCTTCCTTGGAATCATCATGTAACATATTTTCCTTCATTACATTTGAAGTAAAAGTATATGCGTCTTCTAAATTCATATCTTTTTGTTTGTAAAAAGCTTCTTTACCAATTTTAATAGTATTAGAAGATTTAGACGATATTTTTTTAGCAATTTGAAATACATTTTCTTTTAAACTATCTTCTTCAAAGACATCATTTATTAAACCAATCCTTAATGCTTTATTTGCATCTATAAGATCTCCTGTGAGAAGCATTTCCATTGCTTGCTTTTTACCTACAGTTCTTGATAATGGAACCATTGGTGTAGAACAAAATAATCCAATATTAACACCAGGAGTTGCATATTTTGCTCTATTACTTGAGTAAGCTAAATCACAGCTAGAAATTAACTGACAGCCTGCTGCAGTAGCAATACCATCAACCATAGCTATAACTGGTTTATTATTTTTATTAATCTTCAGCATAAGTTGAGAGCACATTTGAAATATTTTTTTAAAATAGCTTTCACCTTTGTCATTTTGCAATCTTTGTGAATTTAAATCTTTTAAATTATGTCCTGCACAAAAAATGTTACCTTTTGATGATAAAATAATTACTTTTACTTCATTATCTTTATCAGCAATATCTAGCGCTGATGTTAATTCATTGATCATGTTTTCGCTTAAAGTATTTTGGTTTTTTTGATCATTAAGAATAATATTAAAAATATTATTATTTTTTTCGTTTAATATTAGATTAAAATTCATTTAATTGATTTGAATTTCAACATCTTTAGATAATGAATTAGCGATGAAACAATACTTATGTGATCTCTCTTTCATCTTTTTCATTTCTTCATCAGAAATAGTAAAATTATCTTCAAATACTATAGCTGGATTTAGCTCTATTTTATTGACGTACATTCTTCCCTCTGTATTTTTTCCTAAATACGAAATTGCTTTATCTTTGTAATTAATAACTGGCCATTTCATTTTTGCAGCTAAAGCTAAAAATGTCATCATAAAACAACTACTTACAGCTGCAGCTAGTTTTTGCTCTGGATTAATATTACTTTCGCTTCCTCCATAATCTGGAGATGATCCCGCATCAATAGATACATTTTCGTTAAGTATTACAGTGTGATCAGTTAAGTATTTTCCAAATTCGAGTTTTTGATCTCCTAACTCCCACTTTAATTCAATTGAATGACTCATTTTAAGAATAATTAAAAGGTAGTGAGCACACTTTACCTTTTCTCTCAATATTGTCTGGTGTTAATACGATAACATCCTGCCCATCATTCCAATAATCTCTATCAACCATTGATAGCCCAATATTAGTTTTTAAAAATGGTGAATAAATACCAGAGGTGATATTACCAATTTGAAATCTATTTTTTGAGTATACAGGAAAAGGTATTGAGCACGGAGGAGTCGGGGAACCATCAAATGTAATTCCTTTTATTTTTTTTTCTATTCCATGTTTTAATATTTTTTTTAGTGCATTTTTTCCAATGAAATCATGAGATAAATTCTTACAATAATTATCAAATCCACATTCAATTGGATTATTTTCTAAAGTAAATTCATTACCATAGGATAATAAGCCACCTTCTATTCTATCAATCAAATTTGGACATCCAGGTGAAATATTAAAATCTTTTCCTGCTTCCCAAATAGTTTCCCAAAGTTTTTTTCCTAAACCAAAACCTTTAAGATAAATCTCAAAACCATCTTGTTTGCTATATCCTGATCTTGCAATTATCTGCTTTGTTCCTTCAAATTCAAAAAAAGAAAAATGAAAGAATTTTAATTTTTTAATTTTTTCTCCAAATATTGATGACATTAATTCTTCAGATTTTGGACCTTGAATTGCTAGGGGGTAAATATCTGGTTCTAGAATATCAACTTTAAAATTTCTTCCTACAGCCAATCCCTTTGCCCAAAGAAGAACATCTGAGTCTGCAACTGATAGCCAATATTTATTTTCACTTAATTTTAAAAGTACGGGATCATTTATCATCCCTGCATTTTCATCAATCATTGGATAATAGTAACATTTACCAATAGGCATATCTTCTATTGATCTTGGAGACATGAGTTGTATTAATTTTGTAGCATCTTCTCCTATTATTTGAACCTGTCGTTGACATGAAACATCCCAAATTTGAGTATTTTTAGATAAGTGCCAATAATCTTCTTCTACTGTTGCTTTATATGATTTTGGAAGAAGCATATGATTAACTACAGTAAAACCACTTACACCAGCCTCGACTACTTTCTCGGTATAGGGAGTTCTCCTAATACGTCTAGACATGTTTAATCCTGAATTACTCATTTTATTTAGACCACCATATTGAGTATCCATTTGGAGAAATAATAAGAGGTATGTGGTATTTTTTAAGAGGATCTTTCATTTTAAATTTAACACTTATTGAATTAATTATTTCGCTTGTATTTTTAAAAAATTTACCAGAATTAATTATCATTTCATAATCACTTTCACAATCTTCTTTCGTTAATTCAAATTCTTTAAGCATTCTTCCAGAGTTATCTGTTTTATCCTCTAGGAATACAAGTTTGTTATTATTATTTACTTTATAAATAACAATTTCTACATCACTTGCATGCGTACCATCTATTGAGTTTAGTAAATGTGTAGAAAAAATTGCCATTACCTACTCTATAGACGCTTTATCTCTTTTATCACTAACTGCAGCAACTATTGGACTTATAACGCCTTTAGCCTTAACATTTACACATGCAGTTTTACCACTTTCTAATGCTCTTTTTAAAGCGGGTCCTAAATCTTTTCTTTTAGTAACTAATTCTCCATGCCCTCCAAAACCTTCAAAAATTGAATGAAATGGAATATCTCTAAAATCAGTTGCAAAATGTTTCCCACTTTCAAATAACCTTTCTTGTTGTTGAGAAATACAGTCAAGACCTCCATTGTTATCGATAACTACAACAATAGGTTTTTTTTCTTGAAATGCAGCTTCAATTGATAATCCGCCAGATAAAAATGCCCCATCTCCACTTATTAAAACGACATTAGATTTAGGATTAAGATTTTTCGCTGATACTGCAAAAGGAACTCCAACACCTAACATACTAAAAGTACCTGGATGCAATATTCCTCCAAGTTTTTTACCTTTTGATCCAGCAATATTAATTGCAATCTCGGACCAGAAATGTGTGTTACCACCATCAATAACTAACCAATCATTTTCAGTTAATACTTCTTGAACATCTAAAGCTAATTGAAGAGGATGAATTTTTCCACCATTTTTTTTCGTCTCTTCAGTTTCTTCATTTAATTCATCTAATGTTTTATCAATCCAATTTTTTTTCTCTTTTTTATTCTTATCAAACCAATCATTATTTAATTTCCATTTATTATTTTTCTTTAATTCTACGAGTTTATCCAAAAAGACTCCAGGATCACAAAGTAAATTAATATCTGCAGCTCTATTTAATTCTATTTCTTCATGTGATCCGTTAATACAAACAAGCTTTGTGCTTTTTGGAAAAAGTGGAGGATTACCAAAATTCATTTGATTATCAAGACGTGCACCAATCATAAGAACCAAATCTGATTCATGGAGAGCCATTTTTGAAGGTGGATATTGATGAATATCTGCCAGACCCATGTATGTATCTGCCTCTTCACCTAAAAGTTTTTGGTGGTATGGTATATTAAATATTGGAATATTTAATTCAAACCCAGCATGCTCTAATTTTTTTTCTGCACTAGACCACCAAACTCCATGCCCTCCAATAAAAACTGGTTTTTTAGCATTAATTGCAAGATCAAATATTTCATTTAAACTCTCAGGATCCGGCCAAGCTTTTGCTAAAGGTTTTTTTTGTTGAGTAAATGGCCTTTCTTCTAAACCTGCATCATCTGCAAATGATGAAAACATTATATCTACTGGCACACTTAAATGTACAGCACCTGGATATCCATTTGTTGCAATTCTATAAGCTTTATCTACAAACTCCCTTATTCTATTGCCATCTGTTATACTGGCACTGTATTTTGTTAAAGGTGCAGCAATAGATACATCATCTATTTCCTTAAAACCGCCTGCTCCTTGTCTTTTTAAGCTACTAGATCCAGTAATAAAAATAACAGGGGATCTTTCACCCCAAGCTTCCATCATTGAGGGTACTGCATTTGCGAAACCTTCTGGTCCAACAATACAAACAGATGGTTTTCTTGATATTCTAGTATGACCATCAGCTAAATGACCAGCAATTTGTTCATGAGGACAATTAATTACATTAATTTGACACTCCATAAATCCTTCAAGCGCTGGATTACAAAAACCTCCAGAAAGTGTAAAAACATTATCAATGCCTTTGTCTCTAAGAGCTCTTGCAACTAATGCCCCACCTCTAATCATTTTATCTCCCATCTTAATACTTTATATCCTTAAAAAATTTCTCTGCTATAATTTTTTTATCAACTTCATTTATATCGGTTAATCCCACTAAGCCAAGATTTGTACTTAACTCTTCTTTAATTAGGTTAATGATTCTTCTAAGACCTCTTGCACCATCTGCTCCAATAGCATACATCAAAGGTCTGCCAAACATAACAAAGTTAGCTCCCAGAGCTAATGCGCGTAAAATATCACTACCACTTCTAATGCCACTATCAAAAAGTATTGGAAAATCGTCTCCTAAAGCTTTTCGTATTAATGGCAAAGCATTAATAGAAGCAGTAGCACTATCTAATTGCCTTCCACCATGATTCGATACTTGAATTGCATCAGCACCAGCCTCTTTAATTTTTGAAGCATCTTCAGAATTCATTACTCCTTTGATTATTAATTTTCCTTTCCAAGCGTCTCGAACTCTTTTTAGAGTATTCCAATCAGTTGCTCCTCTACTTTCTTTTCGTCTAAAAATTTGATCACCACTTTTAGAGGTAACATAATTCATTGGTTGTGGAGCGCCTTTAAACAAAGTTGTTAAACTCCATTGAGGATGTAGTGCAAAATCTAAAAATTGTTTTGGGCCAATTTTAAATGGATAACCAAAGCCATTTCTATCATCTCTAGCTCTTCTTGAAAGAATTGGAACATCAACAGTGAGGATCAAAACCTTGTATCCAATACTTTCTGCTCTTTTTAATAATTCCATAATAAATTCTTCACTTTGAAAAATATATATTTGCAT
>CACMET010000013.1 GCA_902612825.1 uncultured Alphaproteobacteria bacterium | reverse complement strand
CAAATAGAATTTTTGTCCATGTAAATATTTATGATGAATTCCTAGAAAAATTTACAAATGAAGTCAGTAAAATAACAGTGGGTAATGGACTTGAAGATGGAATTGTATCTGGTCCTTTAATTGATCAATCCTCTTTAGAAAAAGTAATTGATCATGTTCAAGATGCAGTAAATACAGGAGCTAAAATAGCAATTGGTGGAGATGTGCATTCGCTTGGTGGGAATTTCTATCAACCAACTGTTCTCTCAAATGTATCTACAAAGGCAAAAATAACTTTTGAAGAAACATTTGGACCTGTTGCACCTCTTTATAAATTTTCTAGTGAAGATGAGGTGATTAAAATGGCTAATGATACACCATATGGATTAGCTTCATATTTCTATTCAAGAGACATAGGAAGAATTTGGAGAGTTGCTGAAGCACTTGAATATGGGATTGTATCTATCAATAATGGACTACCAACAATTGCAGAAGTTCCTTTTGGAGGTGTAAAAGAATCAGGAATGGGAAGAGAAGGTTCTCGTTATGGCCTTGATGACTATTTAACTATAAAATATATTTCAATGGGTGGTATTTAAGAAAGCCAAGCAGCCCCTCTTACACCACTTGAATCACCATGAATATTTTTTACAACTTTTGTGTGAAGCGTATCTGTAAAAACATATTTTTTTAGAGCATCATTTATATTTTCATAAATAAAATCGATATTTGACATACCTCCACCCAAAACAATCACATCTGGATCAAGAATATTACAAACTAAAGATAAGCCTCTTGCTAAATGATCAACATATTGATTTAGTGCAAAGATACTATCTTTTTCTTTATTATTAAAACCATCTAATATTTGATGTGAATTATAATTTTTATTGCAACGTAAATTATAGACAGATGAAAAACCTGGTCCAGATATATAGGTCTCTAAGCACCCATCTTTTCCACAATAACATTTTTTAACATATTTTTTTTCATCTTCTGTTCTACTGGGCAAAACTATATGCCCCCACTCTCCGCTTATGCTATTACGACCTCTTATTACTTTTTGATTGATACTGATACCACCACCTACACCAGTTCCTATTATGACTCCGAAAACAATTTCAAACCCATTACCAGCTCCATCTACCGCTTCAGAAAGAGTAAAACAATTAGCGTCATTTTCCAAATTCACATTTCTACTTAAAATTTTATCTAAATCTTGCTTAAAAGGTTTGCCATTTAACCATATAGAATTTGCGTTTTTGATTAGAGCAGTATCATTTGATATGGCTCCTGGCATTCCCATACCAACAGATTCTGCTTTGCCGTGTTTATCTTCAAAATGATTTATAATGGATAGTATTCCCTTAATTGTTCCATCATAACTTTTTTCAGTATTAATTCTTTTTCTATCTATTTCAGTTCCATTTGGATCTAGAAGAATACCCTCAGTTTTGGTACCGCCTACATCAATACCGATTTTCATTAATTATTATTTTGTAATAATTTTGTGTAAAGTTGGGATCAAAGCAACTGCTAATGCAATTTTAAACAATTCACTTGGAATGAATGGTAAAAGACCAGCGGCTACTGCTTTTTCGAAACCAATAATATAACCAAGATAGATGATGCCAAACGAAAAAATAATAGCAGAACCAATTAAGAGAGATACTGTAGCTTTAAAATATGTTTTACTAAAACCTAAATTTGCTAAATAACTTATAATGATAGATGCAAATAACATGCCATAAAGATATCCTGCTGTTGGCCCAACCAAATAAGCAACTCCACCACCGGCTGCAAAAACAGGGAGCCCTATAGCTCCTTGAAAAAGGTAAAATGCAACTGTGGCAAAAGATAATCTTACACTGTATGTCATTCCTATTAAGAATATAACAAATGTCTGCATTGTCATTGGCACTGGCCAAAATGGTACTTGAACTTTAGCGGAAATCGCTAGTAAAATTGAACCAAATAACATCAAAGTTATTATAAGAAAATTTGAATTTATATTTTCAAAGTTTTTTAGTTTGTGTATTAAAATTCTATTTTCGTGCATATGTTTTCCTTTAATTACTATAATTAAACTAATTTATATTTTGCTTCAAGCTTATCCCAAAAATCTTTCTCTAATTTTACGTTGTTTAATGCATTAATTTGTTTCAATCCTGTAGGTGAAGTTACGTTTATTTCTGTTAGATAATTTCCAATTATATCAATTCCAACAAAAAATAGATTGTGATCTTTTAGCTTCGGTCCCAAATTTTCGATGATTTCTTTGTCTCTATAAACTAAGTCAGTTTTACTTGCCTTTCCGCCAGCATGAAAATTTGCCTTTAAATTACCTTCTTGGGGTATTCTAGCAACTGAACCAAAATATTCACCATCAAAAAAAACTATCCTCCTGTCACCATGCTCTATCTCATTGATAAATTTTTGGACCATTATAGGCAAGTGTAAATATTCCTCTAATATTTTAGAATTGAAATTACTTTTATCAAATCTATGTATCCCCTCCCCTCCATTGCCGTAAAGAGGTTTGGTTATGATATCTTCTTCTTTATCTAAAAATTCTTCAATAATTTTTAAATCTTTTGTTACTAAAGTAGGTGGCATAAATTCTTTAAAATTAAATGTAAATAATTTTTCAGTAGAATTTCTAACTGCTGTTGGATCATTCACAACAATTGTTGAAGATGGAAGTAAGTCCAAAATATAAGTCGATGTGATATAATTCATATCAAAAGGAGGATCTTGTCTTAAAAAGACAAATTGAAAATCTTCTAATTTGGCAATTATTTTATTAGATTTAAAATTGAAATAATTTTTTTCATCTAGCAATAACTCTAAATAATATCCAGAAGCTTGAATAGTATTCTCTTTTATGAATAAATTTTTTGGATTGTAATAAAAAATATCATAATCTCTTTCTTGCGCCTCATAACCTATTAAAAAAGATGTATCGAATTCATAATCAATTTTTTCAATATTATCCATTTGAATTGCTATACTTTTTTTCATTAGAAAATTTCTTCCTCATATATTTTATTAATATTTTTTTTCCATTCACCATTATATTTGCTGATTAATAAATCAGCCGGTGAATGGCCATTTGATAGATTTTGTTCTAAATCTTTAAGATAATGTGTTTCATTATATTTTTCATTTTTTACTAGAATATTTCTTTTTTCTAAACCTGATTTTGAAATTTCAAATAATTTTTGTGCAATATCTAACAAAATGCCATTTTTGAATTTGGTTTGTAGACCTTCTTTTGGCACTAAACTATTTATTAAATTTCTATCATTTTGAGTCCAGCTTTCAACGATTTCATTAGTTTTATCAATACCATCATCATTATATAAAATGCCAATCCAAAAAGCAGGTTGAGAACATATTAAATCCCATGAACATGCATCCATTGAACGTATTTCTAAGAATTGCTTTAATCTAACTTGAGGAAATAAAGTTGATAAGTGATTTATCCAATCTTCAATAGTAGGTTCAATATGTAAATCTTTAGAAATGTTATTTTTCATAAAATCTCTAAAAGTATAATTGGTCATATCTATATATTTATGATTTCTAATTACAAAATACATTGGCACATCAAGCGCATGCTCCGCATATTTTTCAAAATTAAAATCTTTATCAAAAACAAATGGTAATAAACCTGTTCTATCTTTGTCTGTGTGATGCCAAAAATGAGATCTTAAACTCTTATATTTAGAAACTTCTTTTTGATCAAAAGGTGAGTTAGCAAATATTGCAGTTGCAATACCTTCAAGATTTAACATTAATCTAAATTTAGCAATCATGTCTTCTTCAGAATGATAATCCAAATTTACTTGGTTAGTGCAAGTACGTTTCATCATATGATGTCCCAGAGTACCAACTTTAGGCATATATTTTTTCATTATGGAGTATCTTTGTTTTGGCATCCAAGGTAATTCATTTAGGGATAAGCTAGGTTCCACGCCTAAGCCCAATAATATAAAATTAAATTCTTCACCAATTTCTTTTAACTCTTTTAAATGCCTATTTGTTTCTGTGCAGGTTTGATGAATATTTTTTAATTGAGCTCCAGATAATTCAATCTGCCCACCTGGTTCTAGAGTTATACTTTCACCAAATCTTTCTAGAGCAATTATTGTAGTATTTTTATCATCATACTTTGGTTTCCATCCTTTATTTACAAATTTTAAAAGAATATCTTTAATACCGTTTGACTCTTCATAAGATAATTGGTGTAAACTGTCTTTCTTTAAAACAAATTTCTCGTGTTCTACTCCTATGCGTAAATCATTCTTTTCCTTAATTCCTTTATAAAAGTAATCTATTAGATCGTTTTTTTTTAGCATTATTTCAAGTTAAATAGGTCAGTTTATATTAAAAATAAAGTTGCTAATCCAAGAAAAGATAAAAAACCAAAAACATCTGTTATTGTAGTCAAAATTACTGCAGATGCTAAAGCAGGATCAATTTTCAACTTATCTAAAATTAGTGGAATTACAATACCTGAAAATCCAGCAATAAGTAAATTTAGTATCATGGCAAGACCTATTATTAAACCCAAAAGCAAATTATCAAACCAATAAATAGAAATTAAAGATATTATAATAGCGAATATTATACCATTTATACCACCAATGAGAGTCTCTTTACTTATAATTTTTAGAGCATTGCTAGCTGTTAATTTTTTCACTGCAATAGCCCGCACTGCAACTGTTAAAGTTTGAGTGCCAGCATTGGCGCCCATTGAAGCTACAATTGGCATTAAAATAGCTAAGGCTACTACTTTTTCTATAGCAGCTTCAAATAGACCTATGACTATAGAAGCTACTACCGCTGTCATTAAATTTACAATTAACCATGAAATTCTTGATTTTGTTGTAGTAATAACTGACTCGTATAAATCTGTATGATCTACACCTCCAAGCTTTAAAATATCTTCCTCTCTTTCTTCTTCTATAACTTCTACAACATCATCAACTGTAATTGATCCAATAATTTTTTTTTGATTATTAATAACTGGAGCACTAACTAATCCATATTTGTTAAATAATAATGCTACATCTTCTTGATCTGTATTTACATCAATTAATCTTAAATCTTTATTTGTTATTGAATTTAATTCTATTTCTCTTTTTGAACCCATTAATCTTCCTAATGGGACTACACCTTTTGCTTCTTTATTGTTATTGATTAAGTAAATATCATAAAAATCTTCAGGTAGTTTCCCTTTGTTGTTTCTTAAATAATCAATTGCTTGACCAACATTCCATGATTGATTAACGGCAACAAATTGTCTTTGCATTAATCTTCCGGCAGAATCTTGAGGATAATTTAATCCTTCTTCAACCAGTGTACGTTCTTCTTTATCTAAATTTTCTAAGAATATAGTCTGATCTTTTTCTTCTAAATCTTCAGCTAAATCGACAGCATCATCTATATCTAAGCTTTTTGCATTATTAGCTAATTGTTTAATATCTAAGGTTTCTATTATTTCCTCTCTAATACTATCATTTAAATAAGTTAAAATTTCAGGATCAAAATTCTTATCAATAATGTTCAAAAGGCTTAATCTTAAAACTGGGTCTAAATTTTGAAGAATATCTGCAATATCTGCATTATGAATATCATTTAAATAAGATAGAACGTCATCATATTTATAATTTTCTAAATAATTAGTTACTAATTCAACAGATTTAATTGAAGAATCCTGATCTTTTTTAATAATTTCTTCCATATAAATTGGTGCGGCTGAGAAGACTTGAACTTCCACAGGATAAATCCCACAGCGACCTCAACGCTGCGCGTATACCAATTCCGCCACAGCCGCTTATATAGTATAATTAAATATCAGATAGAATATTAACTATCAATAAAGTAAAATAAACAAGATGAAAGAGATTGAAGTTAAAATATCTAAGAATGAAATAAATTATGATGAGGCAGTCATGTTTATGGAGTCAAAAGTAGAAAATATAAATAAAAATCTTTCTAAGGAATTATTGTGGTTTTTATCTCATAATCATATTTTTACTCAAGGAACTAGTGCTAAAAATGAAGAAGTATTAAACTCCAGTATTATAGATGTAATTAAAACGAATCGTGGAGGCAAAACAACATACCATGGTCCAGGTCAAAGAATTGTTTATTTTATGTTAAATTTAAATAATAAAAAAAAAGATATACGAAAGTTCATATCTATAATAGAAGATTCGTTAATTACCTTTTTAAAAAATTACAATATTGAAGCTAGAGCATTTAAAGATAGAGTGGGTATTTGGGTAATTAAAAATAATCAAATAGCTTTTGACAAAGAGAAAAAAATTGGTGCTATTGGTCTTAGAGTAAAAAAATGGATTACTTATCATGGTATGAGTTTCAATATTAATCCTGATCTTAGATATTATGATTATATTCACTCATGTGGTTTAAAAGAATATGAAAATACTTCAATGGAAGAATTGGGTATTAAATTGGATCAAAGTGAGTTTGATGAGTGTTTTAAAAATATATTTGTAGATAAATTAAAAAGAATCTAAATGATTTTGGAAATTTTTAGTTAATGTTAAATTATTTTTTTTAATAAAAGTAATAAAGTGATCGGGTAAATCTGCGACGTACTCCACTAACTTATTATTAATTGTAAATTTTAAACTAAAAGCATGTAGCATTAATTTTTCTTTTCTTAAGTTGGATAAAGCATTATATTTTTTATCGCCTATAATTGGACACCCAAGATTTTTTGAAACAATTCTTAATTGATGTGTTTTACCAGTTTTAGGATTATACAATAACTGAGAAATACCATTTTTTGTGTTAAGTAGTTTATAATTAGTTACACTATTTTCAGTTTTAAGTTTTTTATTTGTTATACTCAAGTTTACTTGCGAAGTTTTATTTTTAGGCGTTCCATCACATAAAGCTATATAAAACTTTTTAATATATTTCTGTTTAAAGAGTGTTGAAAAATATTTTGCGTATTTTAAATTTTTAGCAATTAGAAGTAAGCCTGTAGTTTCTTTATCTAGTCTATGTACAAGTCTATAATTTGGGTTAATAGTTTTAATTATATGATCAATAGATACATTAATTTTACTACCACCTTGAGTAGCAATCTCATCCCATTTGTTTAAAACAAGATAATCACTATTTTGAAATATTATTGATTTATTAAACTTTAATAAATCTTTTTTAGAAATTTTTATGTTTTTCTTATAAATTATTCTATTTTTATATAATTGGTCATGAAAGTTTAAAATATTTAAATTATCATTAAATTTAACAAGATAATTTGAAGTAGTGCGACGATTATTAATTAATATATTTTTTTTTCTTATATTTTTTTCAATAAAACTTTGAGTAAGAGAGGAGTATAAATTTTTCAAATACTTATCCAATCTAACTTCATAATTTTCTTTAATTTTTATAATTTTTATCAATTTGTTACTTATTTATTACTATTCCTAAATAAGCAGATAAAATACAAACCGATATTGAAAAGAAAATATAAATAATTGACACAAAGATTTTTTTTTCCATTACTAAACTGAGTGTTTCATATGAAAAAGCAGAAAAAGTTGTAAAAGATCCGAGTAAACCAATAATTAAAAAAAATCTAATAAAGTCTTCTGAAAAATTCTTAAAAATATTGGAAGTAATAAAATATCCAATTAAAAAAGATCCTAAAATATTCACTGAAAGTGTTCCATAAATATTAGTTGCAAACAAAGATTTACTTAGATTAGTTAAAATAAATCTTAAAACAGCTCCAGTTGCTCCACCTGTAGCTACAAGGATTATATTAAACAAAAGCTTCTATATTTGCGGTTGTTGCTCTACTTCTTCTTCCGTAGATTTTTTTTCAATAACCGGTCCGCTATCTAGTCCTTTTGCATTTTCATCTCTGTCAACAAGCTCGATAACTGCAGTTGGAGAATTATCACCAAATCTATTCCCAAGTTTTATAATACGAGAGTATCCACCACTCCTGTTTTTGTATCTATCAGCTAAAATATCAAAAACTTTTTTAGACATCTTTTGATCTTGCAAAATAGAAACAGCTTTTCTTCTTGATAACAAATCACCCTTTTTACCAAGAGTTATTATTTTTTCGACAAATCTTCTAAGTTCTTTTGCTTTTGCCAAAGTAGTTGTTATTTGTTCATGTTTTAAAAGTGCATTTGACATATTCATGAACATTGCTTTCCTGTGTGAAGATGTTTTGTTAAGTTTTTTATTTTTAATATTATGTTTCATTTACATCTACTTGTTGAAAGGATCCTCATATTTTTTGGCAAGTTCATCAATATTGTCAGGAGGCCAATCAGGAACAGACATCCCAAGATTAAGTTCCATTTGCTGAAGAACCTCTTTTATTTCGTTTAATGATTTTCTTCCAAAGTTAGGTGTTCTAAGCATTTCTGATTCTGATTTCTGGACTAAATCTCCTATATATATGATGTTATCATTTTTAAGACAATTTGCAGATCTTACGGACAATTCTAATTCTTCTACTTTTTTTAACAAATTAGAGTTAAACGACAATGTTTCTGCTTGTGATTTATCTGGTAGTACTTCTGGTTCATCAAAGTTAATAAAGGGCTGCAATTGGTCTTGTAAAATTCTTGCTGCAAGAGCAATAGCATCGTCAGGAGAAATAGCTCCATTTGTTTCAACTTCAAAAACTAACTTATCAAAATCTGTTACTTGACCAACTCTACTATTTTCTACTTTATATGAAGCTTTTACAACAGGGCTAAACATTGCATCTAATTTAATTTCCCCAATAACTTTATTTTCATCTTCAGCAACTTCAGCTGAAACATAACCCTTTCCAGTCTCAACATTAGCTTCAATTTCTATATCCGCATTGGAGTCAAGTGTCATGATTAATTGGTCAGGATTCATTATTTCTGTCTCAGAATCAGTTTCAAAATTGCCAGCTCTTAATTCACCAGAACCTGAAGATTTAAGATACATTTTTTTTAAACCTGGGGAGTGTACTTTCACTGCTATAGATTTTAAATTTAATAATATATCTGTTAAATCTTCCTTAACTCCTGTAATTGTAGAAAACTCATGAACAACTCCTTTTATTTTTATAGAAGTTATTGCGGCTCCTTGTAAAGAAGATAATAATATTCTTCTAATTGAGTTACCTAAAGTTAATCCAAAACCTCTTTCTAGTGGTTCAGCAGTAAGTTTACCAATTCTTCCATTTGTTTCTTCTACATTTACTTCCATCTTTGTCGGTTTAATTAATTCACTCCAATTTTTTTGTAACACTTGAATGCTCCTTTTTAAACTCTTCTTCTTTTTCTTGGTCTGCAACCATTATGAGGTATTGGGGTAACATCTTTAATTGAGGTTATAACATAACCAATTGATTGCAAAGATCTAAGAGCGGACTCTCTTCCAGATCCTGGACCAGAAACTTCAACTTTTAAATTTTTTAAACCATATTCTTTAGCTTTGTTACCGACATCTTCAGCAGCTATCTGAGCAGCGTATGGAGTAGACTTCCTTGAACCTTTAAACCCTTTATGACCAGATGATGACCAGGCAAGTGCGTTACCTTTATCATCAGTTATAGTAATTATTGTGTTATTGAATGAAGATACAATATGTGCAATTCCAGATGATAATTTTTTCTTTACTTTTGATTTTTTTTTATCAACCATTTTAACCTTTAGTAACTTTTTTCTTTCCAGCTATTGCTACAGCTTTACCTTTTCTTGTTCTCGCATTAGTATGCGTTCTTTGGCCCCTGACAGGTAATTTTTTTCGATGACGAAGCCCTCGATAACAGCCTAAATCATTTAATCTTTTGATATCTAATGAAATTTTCCTTCTCAAATCTCCTTCAACAGAATAATTTTTATCAATTAAATCACGAATTTTATTTACTTCTTCTTCATTTAATTCACTAACTCGTTTTGTAGTATCTATTGAAGCGTGTTTACAAATATCTGATGCAATCTTGTTTCCAATTCCAAATATATATGTAAGTGCTATATTTATTTTTTTGTTTGTAGGAATGTTTACACCTGAAATTCTAGCCATAATGAGATCCAAAAAAAATGAATGAGGGTGAATACATGAAAATCATATAATTAGTCAAGGAAAGATATTTAAAATTATGGCTGTTTTTCATGATTTTTTTAAAATTTCCTTAATTTCTTTAGTTATTTGTGAAATTTTTAATTTTCCATCAATGTCAAAAAAAATATTTGGATTTTGTTCTTTATAAAACTGGCTTACCTTTTCAGTAGTGTTTAAGTATTCAGAATATCTTGTTTCAATTACATCTATCTTATCATCATCTCTGCTCTCTTCTGATGAACGTTTTAAAATTCTATCTTTAAGAATATTAAAATTTATTTGAATATTAAAAATAAAATCAATTTTGTAATTAATTTTCTTCAAACAATCATTTAAATATTTTGCTTGTGCTAATGATCTTGGATAACCATCAAGAATAAAGCCTTTATCCTTTTCATTAGTTAATCTTGAAAAAACTATAGAATTTAAAATATCATCTGAAACTAATTTTCCAGAAGACATTATCTTTTTTAATTCAATAGCTAAATTATCTTTTTCAAGAATTTTTTTTCTTAATATCTCTCCAGTGGAGAGGTGTGATAAGTTTAAATATTCAGAAATGATTTTAGCTTGAGTTCCTTTCCCTGCTCCGGGTGGACCAAAGAATATAATATTAATCAATCTATCTTCTTCCCTTTAGTTTAGTTTTTTTTAGCAATCCTTCATATTGATGCTGAAATAGGTGTGATTGAACTTGAGTAATAAAATCTATCATTACTACTACAACAATTAGTAGAGCAGTACCTCCAAGATAAAAGGGTATTGATGTTCTTGATAAGAGAAATTCAGGCAATAATGCAACAAATGTTAAATAAATTGTCCCAATTGTAGTTAATCTTACTAAAACAAACTCAATATATTTCGAAGTATTTTCACCAGGTCTTATACCAGGTATAAAGCCTCCGTATTTTCTTAAATTTTCAGCTTGCTCATCTGGATTAAAAACTATTGATGTATAAAAAAAACCAAAAAAAATGATCATTGCTGCGTAGAGTGCTAGATACAACGGTTGACCTCTTCCTAAGTAACTTGAAATTAATATAAATAGATCGCTAGAAGATCCAGCTCCAAATCCAGACATAGTGTTAGGTAAAAGAAGAATAGAGGATGCAAAAATAACAGGTATAACTCCTGCAGTATTTATTTTTAAAGGTAGGTGAGAACTTTGACCTCCATAAATCTTATTTCCAACTTGTCTTTTAGGATATTGAACAGGTAGTCTTCTTTGAGCTTTTTCAACAAAAACTATAAAAATTATTAAAAGTAGTATTAGGATTAAAATACCTAAAATGAAAGCTATACTTAATTCTCCAGTTCTTCCCAATTGTAGTGTGCTAACAAATGCGCTTGGTAGATTGGCTATAATGCCTGCTGTAATAATTAAAGAAATACCATTACCAACGCCTCTTGATGATATTTGTTCACCTAGCCACATTAAAAATATTGTTCCACCAACTAACGTAATCACAGTTGTTAGTCTAAAGAATAAACCTGGTTCAAATACAATATTACCGTACGTTGTTTGCATTGATTCCAAGCCAATTGAAACACCATAGCCTTGGATTGCTGCGATAAGAACAGTCGCATATCTTGTATATTGAAGAAGTTGTCTTCTTCCTTTAGATCCCTGTTCTTTTAATGATTTTAAAAAAGGTATAGCAGATTGCATTAAGGTCATAATAATTGAAGAAGATATATAAGGCATTACACCTAATGCAAAAATACCCATTCTACCTAATGCTCCACCAGAAAAAGTATCGAAAATACCAAGAATTCCTGATGATTGTTGTTCAAAAAACTGTTGCAGGGCTAAGGGATTTATACCAGGAATTGGCAGAAAAGTTCCTAGACGGAAAATAATCAAAGCACCAAGAGTGAATAGAAGTCTTTGTCTTAGTTCCGTTGCTTTTCCTAAAGCACCGAAATTTAAGTTATTTGCTAATCTATCTGCTGCTGTAGCCATTTATTTTTTTATTAAATTTATTTTGCAACCCATTTCTTCTAAAGCATTAATTGCTTTCTTAGAGGCATAGGATATTTCTATATTTGTTTTAACTTCTAATTTGCCCACATTAAGTAATTTCAATAATCCTTTTGATTTTTTAAAAATTTTTCTCTTAAAAAGATCTTCTTCTTTTATTTCATCAGGGTTCAACTTATATTTTTTTATCAAGTTATTAATAGTATTAAAATTAATATTCTGAATATTTATTGCAGAGTGATTTTTGAATCCTCTTTTAGGAAGTCTCCTATAAATTGGCATTTGACCACCTTCAAAACCATTTATTGAAACACCAGATCGTGATTTCTGTCCTTTTACTCCACGTCCAGCTGTCTTTCCTAAACCTGATCCAGATCCTCTACCTCTTCTTTTATTTTTTTTTATTGAGGTTAAAGATGATTTTATTTCATTAATTTTCATATTTATTTATTTTTTATAGAGTTTATTTCAGTTATTTTTTTTGATCTTTTAGAAGCAACAGATTTAGGTGATTCTGACATTTTAAAAGCATTGAGTGTTGCTTTTAACATATTGTGAGGATTAGAAGTACCTGTAGATTTTGCAACAACATCTTTTATTCCAAGTGATTCAAATAAAGCCCTCATTGGCCCACCTGCTATAATTCCGGTTCCAGGCGCTGCACTTCTTAAGATCACTTTTCCAGCACCAAATCTACCAACTGTATCATGATATATTGTTCTGTTTTCTTTCAAATGCACTCTTATCATTCTACTTTTTGCATTTTCTGTTGCTTTCCTTACTGCTTCAGGAACTTCTTTTGCTTTTCCTGTACCTATACCTACTCTACCTTTATTATCACCAACGATCATAATTGCCGCAAAGCCAAACCTTCTTCCACCTTTTACAACTTTAGCAACTCTATTTATAGTAACTAAATGTTCAGCTAGATCAGTTTTTTCATTATCAAACATATATACCTCTAAAAATTTAATCCTTCATTCCTTGCTGCCTCAGCAAGTATTTTTATTAAACCGTGATATTTATACTTTCCTCTATCAAAAGATACTTTATCAATTCCTTTAGAAATAATTTTCTTAGCAATATCCTTGCCTATGAATTCTGCAACTTCTTTTCTAGGAAGAGTTTTATCTTTTAATGTTTTTTGCAAAGAAGAAGAACTAGCTAAGGTTAATCCTTTTTTATCATCTATTAACTGAGCGTATATATGATTATTTGACCTGAAAACAGTTAATCTATTTCTTGAAGAAACTTTCTTAACTTTAAATCTGATTCTTTCTTTTCTATTTTTCATAATTTATTTCTTTTTTCCTTCTTTTCTGAATATGTATTCATCCGAATATTTAATTCCCTTACCTTTAAATGGTTCAGGCTTTCTATACGATCTTATTTTTGCAGCGGCTGCGCCCAATTTTTCTTTATTTATACTAGTAATATTAATAATATTTTGTTTTGGACATTCAATTTTGATATCTTTTGGAATATCAAATTGTATGTCATGACTAAAACCTAACTCAAGTTTAAGTTTAGAACCTGAAACACTGGCCCTGTAACCAGTCCCATTTAATTCAAGTGTTTTGGTAAAACCCTTAGTAACGCCATCTATTGTATTTGCAACAAGAGCTCTTGTGGTCCCCCAATTAGGATCATTATTATTTTCTTTAATGGGTAAAACTTTTACTTCGCCATCATTAATTTCAACTCTAAAATTTGTATTTACAGATATTTCCATTTCACCTAATTTACCTTTAGCGGAAAACTTTCCGTTGACAAAGTTACATTGAACTTCATTTGTTATTTTAATTGGATTCTTAGCTATTCTAGACACTAAAAAACCTCACACAAAACTTCACCACCAACATTATTTTTTTTTGCTTGTTGATCAGACATGACTCCTTTTGGTGTCGAAAGAATTGAAATTCCTAATCCACCATAGGGTCTATTCAGTTCAGATATTTTAGAATATTTTCTAATACCTGGCTTAGATATTCTTTTAATTTTTTTTATTACAGGATTTCCATTATAATATTTCAAATCTATTTTAATTGAACTGACGCCTTTTCTTTCTTCTATATTTTTAAAATCTCTAATATAACCCTCGTCTTTTAGCACACTTAAAACGTTAACATTTAACTTAGAGTTTAAACATAATGTTGAAACTTTATTTGCTTGATGAGCATTTTTAATTCTTGCTAGCATATCTGAAAGTGAGTCATTAAAAGCCATGTTATCCCCCTACCAGCTAGACTTTACAACACCCGGTAGGTTACCAGTCATTGAAAGCTCCCTAAGTTTTATTCTAGATAAACCAAATTTTCTGTAGTTCCCTCTTGGTCTACCAGTTAATTCACATCTATTTCGATGTCTTATAGAAGAACCATTTCTAGGAAGATCGTTTAGTTTGTTTTGAAAAATTATTCTATCCTCTAAAGATATGTTTTTATCTTTAATTTTAGATTTAAGATTATTTCTTTTAAATTTATATTTTTCAATTAATTTTTGTCTAAACAAATTTTTTTGAATTGAACTTAATTTAGCCATTTTCCTCCTAATTAATCTGGTTATCTTTAAAAGGCATATTAAAACTTTTTAAAAGCTCTATTGCACCATTATTGTTTTTTGCAGATGTGCAAATTGTTATATCCAAACCTCTTGTCTTATCTACTTTATCGAAATTAATTTCAGGGAAAATGACATGTTCTTTAATTCCCATAGAAAAATTTCCTTTTCCATCAAAACTTTTAGAATTCAATCCTCTGAAATCTCTTATTCTAGGGATCGCAATGTTAATTAATCTATCCAAGAACTCGTACATTATTTTATTTCTTAGTGTTACTTTTGCTCCGAGAGGCATACCTTCTCTTATTTTAAAACCAGAAATTGCTTTTTTTGACTTTGTTTTAATTGCCTTTTGTCCAGAAATTAAAGATAAATCTTCAACAGCCTTATCTATTAATTTTGAATCTTCTTTACCTTCTCCAACACCCATATTTAGAACAATTTTATTTATTTTTGGTACCTCAAAAATATTTTTCAATTTCAGTTTTGACATTAAATCTTTTTTGATTTCACTATTATACTCTTCTAAAAGTCTACTCATTTATACTTCCTTGCCAGTTAATTTATTAACTCTAGTTTTCTTATTGTTATTAATCTTATAGCCAATTCTTGCTGCTTTTTTTGAGACAGTATCATAGAAAGAAAGATTAGAAATATGAAGTGGCATTTCTTTTTCAATAATGCCGCCAGGTTGGTTATTGTCAGGTTTTTGATTTTTTTTTACTTTATTGATTTCTGAAACAATAGCTTTCATTTCTTTCGGAATCATCTTAATTATTTTTCCTGTTTTACCTTTATCTTTCCCAGCAAGTACAATGACTTCATCGCCTTTTTTTAATTTGAATTTATTGTTTGTCATAATACCTCTGGAGCAAGACTGATAATTTTCATGAATTTTTTATTTCTAAGCTCTCTAGTTACTGGGCCAAAAATCCTAGTCGCAATTGGTTCTTCTTGTTTGTCAAGAAGCACTGCAGCGTTTTTATCAAATCTTATTGCACTGCCATCATTTCTTTTAAAATCTTTTGAAGTTCTAACAATAACAGCCTTATAGACGTCACCCTTTTTTACTTTCGCTCTTGGAATAGCATCTTTAATTGATACAACAACTATATCTCCAATTGAAGCTGATCTTCTTTTTGACCCTCCTAAAACCTTAATACATTGTATTCTTCTAGCTCCAGAGTTATCAGCGACGAAAAGATTTGATTGCATTTGTATCATATATTTTCTCCAAGATTTGAAACTACTCTCCATGTTTTTAACTTTGATATTGGTTTGGTTTCTATAATTGATACATTATCACCAATATTAAATTCATTGTTTTCATCATGAGCATGATACTTTTTTGATCTTCTAATAATTTTTTTATAAAGTTTGTGTTTTATTCTTCTTGTTACATTTACCACAACTGTTTTATTTGAATTAGTAGATATCACAACACCTGATAAAATTCTTTTAGGCATTTTTATCTCCTTTTAGTACGAATTGTTGAGTCTTTAACCTAGCAATTTGTTTTTTAATATTTTTAATTTGAGAAGTTTTTTCAAGTTGACCTGAGTATTTTTGAAAATTCAGATTAAGAAGATTTTTTTTAAGAGATAGTATTTCTTCTTGAATTTTTAAATTATTGGATGATGATTTTTTACTCATTATATATTTCTCTCTACAAATTTGCACTTAATTGGGAGTTTGGCAGCTGCTAAAGTCATAGCTTTCTTTGCATCATTTACATTAACACCATCAACTTCAAACATAATTCTACCTGGTTTTACTCTACAAGCCCAATATTCAATTGAACCCTTGCCTTTTCCCATTCTGACTTCTGCCGGTTTTTTTGATACTGGCACATCTGGAAATATTCTAATCCACATACGTCCTGCTCTTTTTAGATATCTTGTAATTGCTTTTCTGGCAGCTTCAATTTGCCTAGAAGTGACTCTTTCAGGTTCCATGGCTTTAAGACCGAAACTTCCATAATTTAAAGAATAATTCCCTTTAGAAGTTCCGTGAATTCTGCCTTTAAATTGTTTTCTAAACTTAGTCTTTTTAGGGGATAACATATTCATTATCTAACACTTCCTTGGTCGATCTGTTTTTTTTCACTTGCATATGGATCCTTTGATAAAATTTCACCTTTATTTATCCAAACTTTTATCCCACATATTCCATAAGTTGTTTCTGCCTCTGCAGTAGAATAATCAATATCACCTCTAAGTGTATGCAAAGGTACACTTCCTTCATGATATTTTTCAGTTCTTGCTATTTCAGCTCCACCCAATCTTCCACTGCATACAACCTTTACACCTTTTGCTCCCAATCTCATTGCTGATTGAACAGCTTTTTTCATAGCCCTTCTAAATGAAATTCTTTTTTCAAGTTGAGATGCAATGTTTTCTGCAACTAATTTTGCTTCTACTTCGGGTTTCCTAACCTCTTTGATATCCAGAAAAACTTCTAAGTTAGACATCTTAGCAAGGTCGTTTTTTAATGTTTCAATATCGGCACCTTTTTTTCCAATTATTATGCCTGGTCTTGAACTGTATATTGAAAGTCTTAGTTTTTTAGCAGCTCTTTCTATATTGATCTTAGAAATACTTGCATTTTTTAATTTTTTTTCAACGTAACTTTTTATTTTTAAATCTTGATGTAATAACTTTGTATACTCATTTTTAGAAAACCATCTTGATGACCATGTTTTATTAATTCCAAGTCTTATTCCATATGGATTAACTTTTTGTCCCATTATACTTTTTCCTTTTTCTGTTCTTGTCTCTCTTCAACTACAATTGTTAGTTTACTAAATGGTTTTATAATTGAACCTGCTCTTCCTTTTGCTCGTGGTCTCCATCTTTTCATTCTCAAGCTTTTCCCAACATAAGCTTCTTTAATAAACAATTTATCTATATCTAATTGCTTATTATTTTCTGCATTTGCTATTGCTGCCTTTAATATTTTTAGAACAACATTAGAAATTCTTTTTTGTGAAAATTGTAGTTGATTAATTGCAGAGCTAACTTTCATATTTATAATACTTTTTATTAAAACAGATAATTTTAATGGACTTATTCTAACCATATTATCTTTTGCATATGCTGTTAAGTTTTGGTTCATTTTTGCTCCGCTTTTTTATCTGCAGCAGTATGCCCTTTAAATGTTCTAGTTGGTGAAAATTCTCCGAGCTTATGTCCTACCATCTGTTCATTAACAGTAACTGGAACAAATTTTTGACCATTGTATACACCAAAAGTTAAACCAACAAACTCAGGAAGGATAGTAGATCTTCTTGACCAAGTTTTTAGAACTTCTTTTCTTCCAGATTGTGATAGTTTCTCAGCTTTTTTCATAAGCGTTATATCGACAAAAGGTCCTTTCCAAATTGATCTAGTCATTATTTCTTTTTCCTTTTAATTATATAAATATCTGTTTTTTTATTATTTCTAGTTTTTTTACCTTTAGTAGCAACACCCCATGGAGTAACTGGATTTCTTCCACCAGATGTTCTACCTTCTCCTCCACCATGTGGGTGATCTACGGGATTCATTACAACACCTCTTACTTTTGGTCTAAAACCAAGATATCTTTTTCTTCCAGCTTTACCAAGTTTGATATTTTTTTGATCCGCATTAGAAACCTCTCCAATCGTAGCTCTACAATTCTTATTAATGTGTCTTATTTCACCAGAAATTAATTTTATTTGAACAAATGGTTGCTCTTTAGATACTATTTGAGCAGAAGCTCCAGCAGATCTGATTAATTGTGCTCCAGCACCAGGTTTAAGTTCAATGTTATGTATATTTGTACCAATAGGAATATTATTAATTGGTAAACAATTACCATTTTTTATAGCAACATTATCACCTGAAATAATTTTCTCACCAATTTGAATATTTTTTGGAGAAATTATATAATTAAGCTCGCCATCATCATATTTAATTAGAGAAATAAAAGCAGTTCTATTTGGATCATACTCGTTTCTGATTATTTCTGCAGATATATCTAATTTTGATCGTTTAAAATCTATCAATCTGTATTTTCTTTTAACACCTCCGCCCATTCTTCTAGATGTTATTCTACCTTGGTTATTTCTTCCACCTGTAGATTTAAATTTTTTTGTTAGGGCCTTGTGGGGCTTCTCACTAGATAATTCTCTTTTTGAAACTAAGACAGTGCCTCTTAAGCCTGGAGTAGTTGGTTTAAATTTATTAAGCATTATTTAATCTCCAAAGATGAATCAATTGTATTACCTTCTTCCAAAGTAACTATGGCTCTTTTTATATCTTTTCTAAAACCAAATTGTCCTTTAAAAGTCTTACCTTTTCCACGAAGTATTGAAGTATTTACTTTATTAACTTTAACTTTAAAAATCATTTCAACAGCTTGTTTAATTTGAGGAGTATTAGATTTTGTTGATACAATAAATGAATATTGATTATATTGCTGAAGATTAGTAGATTTTTCGGTAGTTATAGGCTTTTTGATAATATCATAAGCTTTTTCTAAAGTTATTTTACTACTCATATTTTTCATGAAAGCCTCTTAGTAATTTCGCTAATTGATTTTTCTTCTATAAATATTTTATCATAGGTAATGAGATCTTTTACATTTATACCTTTTTGATTCAATATTGATATTTTAGGAATATTTGATGATGCAAGTTTAAAGTTATCGTTTACTCCATTTTCAGAATGTATGAAAAGGGCAGAGTCAAAAGTGAATTGTTTTAGGTCAATATGTAATTCCTTAGTTTTGTGACTATTTATTTCGAAAGTATCTATTATTATCATTTTATCTTCATTCAATTTGATTGATAATGCGGATTTTAAGGCAAGTTTTTTTTCTTTTTTATTTAAATTAAAAGAGTAATCTCTATTTACAGGACCCATTGAAACTGCGCCTCCCCTAAAATTTGGAGGTTTGTTGCTTCCTTGTCTAGCATTTCCAGTCCCTTTTTGCGAAAATGGTTTTTTGCTTCTCCCTGAGACTTCTGATCTTGATTTTGTTTTATGCGTTCCTTGTCTGGACTTTGCATTTTGATATCTTATGTATTGGTGTATTAAATCCGGAAGTTCTCTAATGCCAAAAATTTTGGAGTCTAAATCTATGTTTCCAACTGTTTTATTTTTTAAATTTAAGATTGTTTTTTTCATTTAAGACCTCTTAATTGCATCTTTTACAAAAATTGTTGAATTTTTTTTTCCAGGTATAGACCCTTTTACAATTAATAAGTTTTTGTTAATATCAATTTCAATAATCTTAAGATTTTGTTTAGTAACCATTTTATTTCCCATTCTTCCCGCCATTTTTTTTCCTTTAAATACTCTTCCTGGGTCCTGGTTTTGACCAGTAGATCCATGAGAGCGATGAGAAATAGATACTCCGTGGGAAGCTCTTAGACCTCCAAAGTTATGTCTTTTCATAACTCCTGCAAACCCTTTACCAATAGAAATGCCACTTATATCTACAAATTGATCTACTTTAAAGTGATCTACATTTAGCTTAGTTCCAATTTCTAATATATTATCAGAGTCAACCCTAAATTCTTTTAATATTTTTTTTGGCTCAATTTTAATTGATGAGAATATTTTTCTTTGAGGTTTATTTATACTTGAAATGTCTTTGTTGGTATTAACTGAAGCAAGTTGAACTGCATTATATCCGTCTCTTTCATCTGTTTTTATGTTTGATACAACACATTCATCAACTTTTAACACTGTAACTTGAGTTGATGAACCATCTTCTCTAAAAAAAGAAGAATTGCCAAGCTTAGTTGCTATTAGACCAGATCTTAACATTTTAAATTTTTATATCCACTTCAACACCCGCAGATAAATCAAGTTTCATAAGTGCATCGACTGTTTGTGGTGTTGGATCAATTATATCTAGAAGACGATTATGCGTGCGAATTTCTAGTTGATCCCTACTTTTTTTATCAATATGTGGAGATTTGTTAACTGTAAATCTCTCAAAACGAGTTGGTAGTGGAATTGGGCCCTTTACTTTTGCTCCAGTTCTTTTTGCAGTATTAATAATATCTTGAGTGCTGGTATCAAGAAGGGAATTGTCATATCCCCTGAGTCTTATTCTGATATTTTGATTTTCCATTAAGCTAGCTTTGCCTTTACTTCATCTGCCACATTTGAAGGAACTTCTTCATAGTGATCGAACTGCATTGTATAATTTGCTCTACCTTGTGATAATGAACGAAGGTTATTTACATAACCAAACATATTTGCAAGAGGAACCATTGCATCTACAACATTTGCATTTCCTCTTGTAGACATTTCTTGTACTTGACCTCTCCTACTATTTAGATCTCCAATAACGTCACCCATATATTCTTCAGGAGTAACTACTTCAACTTTCATCATAGGTTCGAGTAAAACTGGGCTAGCTTTTGAGATACCTTCTCGGAAAGCTGCTCGAGCAGCAATCTCAAAAGCAAGTACACTTGAATCGACATCATGATATGCCCCATCATATAGTGTAGCTTTGAAATCTATACATGGAAATCCTGCAATAACACCTGTTTGTTGTTGAGCAATTAAACCTTTTTCAACCCCAGGTATATGTTCTGTAGGAATATTACCACCTTTGATTTGATTAATAAATTCATAACCACTTCCAGGCTGACCAGGTTCAAATTTTATTTTTACTCTAGCAAATTGTCCTGCTCCACCAGATTGTTTTTTATGCGTATAATCAACATCGTATGAATTTGAAATTGTCTCTCTATATGCAACTTGAGGCGCTCCAACATTTGCTTCAACCTTAAATTCTCTTTTCATTCTATCAACTAAAATTTCTAAATGAAGCTCACCCATACCTTTAATAATTGTTTGACCACTTTCATGATCTGTGGTTACTCTGAAGCTAGGATCTTCCTGTGCAAGTCTACCAAGTGCCTGACCCATTTTTTCATGATCAACTTTAGTTTTTGGTTCTACAGCTACTTCTATTACAGGATCAGGAAAGTCCATTTTTTCTAAAACTATTGGCTCATTAGTAGAACATAATGTTTCTCCAGTTGTTACATCCTTCAATCCAACTAAAGCTACAATATCTCCAGCATTAGCTGTTTTAATTTCCTCTCTGTTGTTTGCATGCATTAAAAGCATCCTACCTATATTTTCTTTCTTTCCTGAGTTAGAATTTAAAACTGTATCTTTGGTATTTATAGAACCTGAATATATTCTTGCAAAAGTTAAGCTGCCAACAAATGGATCTGTCATAATTTTAAATGCTAAAGCGCTAAAAGGTTCACTATCTTCACATGTTCTAGTTAATTCTTTTGAATCGTCCTCAACATCAACTCCCTTTACGCTAGCTACGTCAGTTGGAGAAGGCATATAGTCTATTACGGCGTCAAGAAGAGGTTGAACTCCTTTATTTTTAAATGCAGAACCTGTTAGCACTGGTACGAATGATCCACGTATGGTTCCTTTTCTAATACATGATTTAATTTCTTCTATTGAGGGTTCATTACCATCTAAATACTTCTCCATAATTGAATCATCTTCTTCTATTGCTTTTTCAATTAATTTTTCTCTATATTCAGCAGATTGATCTTTTAAATCATCTGGTATGTCAACAACATCAAATTTTGCACCTAAACTTTCATCTTGCCAAATAATAGCTTTATTTGATACTAAATCGACTACTCCTTTTAAATTGCTCTCAATTCCAATTGGAAGTTGTGTTACAAGAGGATAAGAGCCTAAACGCTCAGAAATCATATCTACACACATGAAGAAGTTAGCACCAGTTCTGTCAAGTTTATTTACAAAGCACATACGAGGAACCTTATATTTATCTGCTTGCCTCCAAACAGTTTCTGACTGAGGCTCTACCCCAGCAACACCATCAAAAACTGCTACCGCACCATCTAAAACTTTTAAAGATCTTTCAACTTCTATGGTAAAATCGACATGTCCTGGAGTATCGATAATATTAATTCGATGATCTTTCCAAAAACAAGTTGTTGCAGCAGAGGTTATAGTAATTCCCCTTTCTTGCTCTTGTTCCATCCAATCCATAGTAGCTGCACCATCATGTACTTCTCCAATTTTATGAGATTTTCCGGTGTAATATAATATTCGTTCTGTAGTAGTAGTTTTTCCAGCATCAATGTGAGCCATGATACCTATATTTCTATATTTTGATAATGAGTGAGATCTAGACATAAAGTTTTACCATCTAAAGTGAGAAAATGCTCTATTTGCATCTGCCATTTTATGTGTCTCTTCTCTTTTTTTTACCGCATTACCTTTGTTGTTAAATGCGTCTATAATTTCGTTTGCAACTCTCTCCCTCATTGTTTTTTCATTTCTTTTTACTGCTGAATCAACGATCCACTTCATGGCCAATGTTTGAGCTCTTTTTGGTCTCACTTCCATAGGTACTTGATATGTAGCTCCACCCACTCTTCTTGATCTTACTTCAAGTGACGGCTTGACATTATTTAGAGCTTCGTGAAAAAAATCAATTGGTGTTTTATCAGTTTTCTTTGAAACTAAATCAAATGCTCCATAAACAATTTTTTCAGAAGTAGACTTTTTGCCATCCAACATTATTCTATTCATAAACTTTGCTAAAATTAAATCTTTATATTTGTGATCTGGAAGTATTGTTCTTTTTTCTGCTGCTCTTCTTCTTGACATATTTACTTTGGTCTCTTTGCCCCGTAAAGAGATCTTCTTTGTTTTCTTGCAGATACACCTTGAGTATCTAGTGTTCCTCTTAAAATGTGGTATCTTACACCAGGCAGGTCTTTAACTCGACCTCCTCTAATCAAAACAACTGAGTGCTCTTGCAGGTTGTGGCCTTCCCCAGGAATGTATGCAGATACTTCTTGGCCATTTGTAAGCTTAACTCTAGCTACTTTACGTAAAGCGGAATTTGGTTTTTTAGGAGTAGTGGTATATACTCTAGTACATACTCCTCTTTTTTGAGGACTTTTATCAAGAGCTGGAACTTTATTCCTTTTTTTTACTGCTGATCTACCTTTTCTAACAAGTTGGTTAATAGTTGGCATTTCTCCCTCAAGTTAAGTGTTTGGAAATTAATCCACGACCTTTAACAAATCGTAGGGGTCTTTATAAATTGATTTAGATAAAGTCAAGCAGATATAATTAAAAAATTGCTAATTTTCTATATTTTCTGGGTTATTTTTATTAATTATCTCTTTATCTCTTTCAAAAGCTATGTTTTCATAATCTGATGTCATTTTACCAGTTCCTGCCGGTATTAATCTCCCAACGATTACATTCTCTTTGAGACCATTTAATGTATCAACTTTTCCTAGAGTAGCCGCATCGGTTAGAACTTTGGTGGTCTCTTGGAATGAAGCAGCAGATATAAATGAGTTAGTTTGCAAACTTGCTTTGGTTATACCTAGCAAAATAGGCTCGAATACAACTTCTTTTTTTCCACTTTCTAATAAAATTTTATTTAATTTTAGAGCATCTCGTCTTTGTATTTGCTCACCTATTATTAAGTTTGAATCGCCTGGATCTTTGATGAGAACTTTTTGTAGCATTTGTCTTGCAATAGTCTCTATATGCTTATCATTAATGTAAACGCCTTGAAGCTTATAAACAGATTGAACTTCTCTAACAAGATATCTTGCCAATTCTTCAATGCCAAGTATTCTTAATATATCATGTGGAACTGGTGTTCCTTCAACAAGAATATCACCTTTCTTAACAAAATCTCCTTCTTGAACATTCAAATATTTAGATCTTGGAATTAATATTTCAAAATTACTATCATTTTCAATGTCGGTAATTATGACCCTTCTTTTATTTTTATAGTCTTTTCCAAAAGATACTTTGCCATCAATTTCACACATTATTGCAGGATCTTTTGGTTTTCTTGCTTCAAATAGCTCAGCAACTCGTGGTAGACCACCAGTTATATCTTTAGTTTTTGAGGATTCTTTTGGTATTCTAGCAATTACTTGTCCCGCTGAAACTTCTTGACCGTCTTCAACGCTAAGAATTGAGTCTATCGACATCGGATAATTTGAAATGTTAACATTTTCATCATTATCAGAAATATTGTTTTCAATATTAATTGCTGGTTTGAAGTTTTTACTTTTTTGATTTTGACTCCAGTCAATTACTATTTTACTTGATATGCCTGTCGTGTCATCGATTGACTCTCTAAAAGATACACCCTGTTTTAAGTCGATATATTTTGCAAAACCTGTTTTCTCGGCAATAATGGGAAGAGTGTAAGGATCCCATTCAGCAAGATTTTGATTGTTTTTTACTTTTTCTCCATCATTTACTAGCAACTTAGAACCAAAAGGTATGACTGAAGAATATTTCTCAATATTTTCATCAACAATTTTAATTTTACCGTTTCTACTCAATACAATTTTATTCTTAAAACGATCTTCAATAATTTTAATATTTTCTAGTTTAACATGACCAGTTATTGGTGAAACAGCATTTGATTGCTCAACGGACGAACTTGCTGCACCTCCGATATGAAATGTTCTCATTGTAAGTTGTGTCCCGGGTTCACCAATAGATTGAGCGGCAATTATACCAACAGCTTCACCTATATTTACAGCCGTGCCTCTAGCTAAATCTCTACCATAGCACTTTGCACATATTCCATCTTCAGTTTCACATGTTAGAACAGATCTTATTTTTAGAGATCTGATACCTAATTTTGAAATTGGGTCTAGATGCATTTCTGAAATAATTTCACCACTACTTATAATTAATTTACCATTTTCATCTAAAATATCAGCTAGTGGAGTTCTTCCCAAAATTCTTTCTGTTAGAGGCGAAGTAATATTTCCTGATTCAACTATCTCTTCGACTATTACTCCATTTTTAGTATTACAATCCTCCTCACGGATAACTGCATCCTGCGCAACATCAACTAGTCTTCTAGTTAAATAACCACTACTTGCAGTTTTTAATGCGGTATCAGCTAGACCTTTTCTAGCCCCGTGCGTGGATGTAAAATATTCAAGAACTGACAAACCTTCTTTAAAGTTCGACTTAATTGGGTTTTCTATAATTTCCCCAGAAGGCTTTGCCATCAATCCTCTCATTCCAGATAATTGCTTCAGCTGTGCTGCAGAACCTCTAGCACCAGAATGAGCCATCATATATACAGAATTGATTGGCTGATCATCAGTAGGGTTTGAAATTACATCTAACATTTTATCAGCAACTTTGTTTGTGCATTCAGACCAAGCATCAACAACTTTGTTATATTTTTCACCTTGAGTAATTAGTCCATCTTGATACTGATTTTCATATTGTTGTACTTTTAACTGTGTTTGCTGCAGAAGATCATTTTTGTCAGAAGGAATAATAAGGTCATCTTTTCCAAAAGAAATACCTGCAACTGCTGCATACTTAAAGCCAATTTTCATAATTTGATCTGCAAATAATACTGTCTCTTTTTGACCACAAAACCTGTAGACAGTATCAATAATATTACTGACCTCTTTTTTTGTTAGTACTTTATTTATCATTTCAAAATTAATATTCTTGTTTTTAGGTAAAATACTTGCAAGGATCATTCTGCCTGGAGTAGTTTTAACTTTAATTATTTCTCCTTCACTATTTTCAATCCTAGAATTAATTATTGTATGTAGAGTAATATCACCATTCTCTAGAGCTTTTTCAATTTCATTTAAATCTATAAAATTTCTACCTTGTCCGATTTGGCTCTCTCTTATTATAGATAGATAATAAATACCTAAAACAATATCTTGAGATGGTACGATTATAGGTTTACCGCTTGAAGGAGATAAAATATTATTTGTACTCATCATAAGAACTCTAGCTTCAAGTTGAGCTTCAAGACTAAGGGGAACATGAACTGCCATTTGATCTCCATCAAAATCTGCATTAAAGGCTGTACACACTAGGGGGTGTAATTGAATTGATTTACCTTCAATTAAAATTGGTTCGAAAGCCTGTATACCTAGTCTATGCAAAGTAGGCGCTCTATTAAGAAGAACGGGGTGTTCTCTGATTACTTCTTCTAAAATGTCCCATACTCTAGGATCTTCTTTCTCAACAAGTTTTTTTGCTGCTTTTATGGTGTTTGCCCAACCATAAATATCTAGTTTATGAAAAATAAATGGTTTAAAAAGTTCGAGAGCCATTTTTTTTGGAATTCCACATTGATGGAGTTTCAAATTAGGACCCACGACAATTACTGACCTACCTGAATAATCTACTCTTTTACCAAGCAGGTTTTGTCTAAATCTACCTTGTTTACCTTTTAACATATCAGATAGAGATTTTAACGGCCTTTTATTAGTAGAAGTAATAACTCTGCCTCTTCTTCCATTATCAAAAAGTGCATCTACAGATTCCTGTAACATTCTTTTTTCATTTCTTATGATTATGTCTGGAGCTCTAAGGTCGATTAATCTTTTTAAACGGTTATTTCTATTTATGACTCTTCTATACAGATCATTTAAATCACTTGTTGCAAACCTACCACCATCGAGAGGAACCAGTGGTCTTAGTTCAGGAGGTATTACAGGTAAAACTCTGAGTATCATCCATTCAGGTTTATTTTTTGAAAGAATAAAGGACTCAATTAATTTCAATCTTTTAGTAATTTTTGTTTTTTTTAACTCTGATTTAGTCTCTGTCAGATCAAATTTCATTTGATTGTATTCACTCTGTAAATCTATGGCTAATAACATTTGTTCTATAGCTTCGGCTCCTATTGCAGCGCTAAAGGAGTCTTCTCCATATTCATCCTGATAATCAATGTATTGCTCTTCTGAAATTATTTCTCCTTTTTTTAGATCTGTTAACCCAGGTTCTACAACGATAAACTGTTCAAAATATAAAACTTTTTCAAGGTTCTTAATTGTCATATCTAAAAGAGTTGCGATTCTACTTGGTAGTGATTTCATGAACCAAATGTGCGATACAGGAGCCGCTAATTCAATATGACCCATCCTATCTCTTCTCACTTTTGAAAGAGTTACTTCAACACCACATTTTTCACATATAATTCCTCTAAACTTCATACGTTTGTATTTGCCACATAAGCATTCGTAATCTTTAACAGGACCAAATATTCTTGAACAAAATAAACCATCTTTTTCTGGTTTAAATGTTCTGTAATTGATTGTTTCAGGCTTTTTTATTTCACCAAAAGACCAAGATCTAATATCTTCTGGACTAGCAATTGAAATTTTTAAACTATTAAAGTTTTGAACGCCTAAATTTTGATTAAATATGTTTGTAAGTTCTTTATTCATTTGATCCTATCAAGTTTGTTAAATTATTTTCCTTAAGATTTTCTTTAAAATCTAAATTTAAACCAAGAGATCTTAATTCCTTTACCATAACATTAAATGACTCTGGCGTTCCTGATTCAAAATTATTATCACCTTTCACAATTGACTCATATACTTTTGTTCTACCCGCAACATCATCGGATTTAATTGTTAATATCTCTTGCAGGGTATAAGCAGCTCCATAAGCTTCTAAAGCCCAAACTTCCATTTCTCCAAATCTTTGACCACCAAACTGAGCTTTTCCTCCAAGAGGTTGTTGCGTTACTAAACTGTAAGGTCCAATTGATCTAGCGTGAATTTTTTCATCAACTAGATGGTGAAGTTTTAACATATACATATATCCAACTGTAACTGGTCTTTCAAATTTTTGACCGGTAATACCGTCATACAATATTTCTTGACCTGTTTTTGAAACTCCTGATTGAGAAAGTAAATTTGTAATATCTTTTTCTTTAGCGCCATCAAAAACTGGGGTTGCAAAAGGTATACCTTCTTTTAAATTATTACCTAACTCTAAAATTTCATCATCATTCATATTTTTTATGATTTTTTGATGATTTTCGAAGTCATATATTTCTAATAATTTGCTCTTTAGATCATCTGTTTGACCTTGTGATTGTATTTTATTTAACATTTGATTAACTTGTCTACCTAAAGAAGCTGAAGCCCATCCTAAATGTGTCTCCAAAATTTGACCAATATTCATTCTACTTGGAACTCCTAATGGGTTGAGAACAATATCTACAGGCGTTCCATCTTCAAGATAAGGCATATCTTCAACAGGGCATATTTTTGATATAACACCTTTATTTCCATGTCTTCCGGCCATTTTATCACCAGGCTGTAGTTTTCGTTTAACTGAGATGAATACTTTAATTAGTTTTAATACTCCTGGAAGTAATTCATCTCCACTTTGAATTTTATCAATTTTATTTTCAAATTTTTGATTTATATTTCCTAGTTGATTTTCATAGTTTTTAGTTAATAATTCAATTTGATCAGTTTTTTTATCATCAGAAATATTGATTTTAATTAATTCATTTAAAGAAAGTTTTTCAATTTGATCATATTTTATTGGTGAATTTTTAACCAATTTTTCATTTCCAGAAATAAATATTTGATTAGTAATTAGTTCTCTTAAATGATTTCCAAAACTTTTTTCTAATATTTTTAACTCATCATCTCTATCACGAGCAACTACTTCTATTTGATGGTTTTCAATACTGATGGCACGCTCATCTTTTTCAATACCTCTTCTAGAGAAAACTCTAATTTCAACAATTGTACCTTTGACACCTGGAGGAACTCTCAAGCTTGTATCTTTTACATCTGCGGCTTTTTCTCCAAAAATTGCTCTAAGTAGCTTTTCTTCAGGCGTCATCGGAGACTCACCTTTCGGTGTAACCTTACCTACCAATATATCTCCTGAATTTACTTCAGCACCAACATATACAATTCCTGTTTCATCAAGATTTACGAGCATTTCTTCACTGGCATTTGGAATATCTCGAGTTATCTCTTCCGGGCCTAATTTAGTATCTCGAGACATTACTTCAAATTCTTCTACATGAATGGATGTAAATACATCATCCTGAACAACCTTTTCAGATATTAAAATAGAATCTTCAAAATTATATCCATTCCAAGGCATAAATGCAGCTAGAACATTTCTTCCTAGCGCTAACTCACCTAAGTCTGTTGCTGGGCCGTCAGCAATTACTTGATTCTTTTTTATTTTATCACCTACATTTACAAGAGGTCTTTGTGTTATGCATGTGTTTTGATTGGATCTTTGAAACTTAGCCAGATTATAAATGTCAATTTTATTAAGGGATTTATCATTTTTATCTGTAATTCTAATTACAATTCTGTTTGCATCAAGTTGATCAACCACACCTTCTCTTTTAGCAACTATTGTAGAGCCGCTATCATTTGCGACAGTATATTCCATACCAGTTCCAACTAAAGGTGCTTTAGGTTTAATTAAAGGAACTGCCTGTCTCATCATATTTGATCCCATAAGAGCTCTATTTGCATCATCATTTTCTAAAAATGGTATAAGAGATGATGCTACGGAAACTAATTGCTGAGGCGAAACATCCATTAAATCAATAGAATCCATGTCTACATTTATGAATTCTCCATTTTTTCTACAGCTTACAATTTGATTAGTAAATTTACCTTTTAAATCTACTTCGGCATTTGCTTGTGCGATTACAAAATCCTCTTCATCTATAGCGCTTAAATAAATAACTTTATCTGAAACTTTGCCTGAGTTAACAATTCTATAAGGTGTTTCTATAAAACCATACTTATTAA
Organism: uncultured Alphaproteobacteria bacterium; assembly: GCA_902612825.1. Lineage (GTDB taxonomy): Bacteria > Pseudomonadota > Alphaproteobacteria > HIMB59 > CACPNW01. The sequence continues at coordinate 12,011 of CACMET010000013.1, read as the reverse complement.
TTCTAGAATATGAAGCTAGACTATTAATTAAACCTATATTAGCACCTTCAGGTGTTTCAATTGGACAAATTCTTCCATAGTGTGTTTGGTGAACATCTCTAACCTCAAAACCAGCTCTTTCTCTGTTTAGTCCTCCCGGACCTAATGCAGATACTCTTCTTTTATGAGTTATTTCACTTAATGGATTTGTCTGATCCATAAACTGGCTAAGCTGGCTAAGACCAAAAAATTCTTTTATTGATGCTACAACAGGTTTAGCGTTAACAATATCTTGAGGCATAATATTATCAACCTCTAATGAACTTAATCTTTCTTTTATTGCTCTATCCATCTTTAATAAACCAATGCGATATTGATTTTCAAGAAGTTCACCTACCGATCTTACCCTCCTATTTGCTAAATGATCAATGTCATCTATTTCACCTTTTCCATCAATTAATTTGTGCATATGTTTTACAACATCTATTATGTCACTTTTATCAAGTATTCTTTGCTCTATAGATGTTTCTTTTTTAAATTTCGCGCTAATTTTTAATCTACCTACAGAAGATAAATCATATCTCTCAGCGTTAAAGAAAAGATTATTAAACAAATTTTCCGCTGTCTCAATTGTTGGGGGTTCACCAGGTCTCAAAATTTTAAAAATTTCAAATAAAGCTTCCTCTCTTGATCTAGCTTTATCTAACTGTAAAGTATTGCGAATATATGAACCAATTTCAATATTATCTGATTTTAAAATATCGATTTTACTTACATTATTGTTATTTAGAAAATCAATAAAAGTATCATCTATTTCGAAACCTGCTTCAAAAAATATTTTTCCCGTCTTTTCGTCAATTATATCTGAAGACAAATATAAGCCCAAAAGTGCTTCTTCGCTAATAGAAAAATTAGATATATTTTTCTTTTTTAATTCATTTATATTTTTTTGGTTGACTTTAGTGCCCTTAGTTAAAATAATTTTACCGTTTTTTGAATCTAAAAGATCAAAATTCAATATTTTTGATTTGAAAAAAGATATGTCCTGTTTGAATGACCACCCATAATCATTTTTCTTATAAGGTATATTTTCGTAAAACAATGAGAGAATTTCTTCACCTGTCATTCCAAGAATTCTTTTTGGATCAGGCTCTACTTTATTTTCTTCACAATCCTTAATATAATTTTCTGATAAGTTGCTAAGTAAACATTTAAATAGAGTTGTGACAGGGAATTTTCTTTTTCTATCAATTCTTGCGTGAATATTATTTTTTGCATCATGCTCAAAATCTAACCAGGAACCTCTGTATGGAATGATTCTAGCATTAAAAAGATATTTACCACTTGTATGAGTTTTACCAAAATCATGATCAAAAAAAACACCTGGAGACCTATGCATTTGACTTACTACTACTCTTTCAGTTCCGTTTACAACAAATGTAGCATTTCTTGTCATTAGAGGAATATCTCCCATGTAAACCTCTTGTTCTTTAATATCTCTTACTGATTTTGTACCTGCAATCTCATCTATATCCCAAATTATTAATCTAAAATTAACTAAAAGTGGAGCTCCATATGTCATACCTCTCTGCGAACATTCTTCGACATCATATTTTGGAATACCAATATTATAACTAACATAATCCACTGTTGCTCTTTCTGCGTAATCATGGATTGGAAATACAGATTTAAAAATTGAATGCAGACCAATGTTATCTCTTTTCTCAGGATCAATTTTTAATTGAAGAAAATTATCAAACGACCTCTTTTGAACCTCAACTAAGTTTGGAAGAGATGTTACTAGTGGAATTTTACCAAAAGATTTTCTTATCTTCTTAATATTGATATGGTCTAGACTCACTTTTACTCCTTTTTTCCATTTATTTGTAGGCCTAAATTAGGCCTACAATTTACTTAAGCGTAACTTTTGCGCCAGCTGCCTCTAATGCTTTTTTCATTTCTTCAGCTTCTTCTTTTTTAACTCCTTGTTTAAGTGGTTTCGGCGCGCCCTCAACTAGATCTTTAGCTTCTTTTAAGCCAAGTCCTGTAATGGTGCGAACCTCTTTGATAACAGCAATTTTATTTGATCCAGATTCAGATAATTCAATATCAAATTCTGTCTTCTCTTCTGCTGCAGCTTCTCCACCACCTGCAGCTGGAGCTGCGGCTACTGCTACTGGAGCAGCAGCAGATACACCCCATTTTTCTTCAAGTAGTTTACTTAATTCAGCTGCCTCAAGCACGGTTAAAGAAGAGAGATCTTCCACTATTTTATTTAAATCAGCCATTTATTTCTCCTTTATTACCTAGTTCGACTCTTGTTTATTGCTACTATTAGAACTAATTAATCTTGCAATTTGTGCCCCAGGTTCAATTGTTATTGAAGCTATTTTTTGAGCAGGTGCAGATATTAATCCTATTATTTTTCCTCTTAACTCATCTAAAGAAGGTAGTTTTGCAAGAAAATCAATCTTTTCTCTATCAATCTTCTCGCCACTATAACCTCCTCCAATAATTTTAAACTTTTCAAATTTTTTCTCAAAACTAACTGCTACTTTTGCTGGTGCTACTGCATCATCAGAATAAGCAATTGCTGTTGGACCTTTGAAAAGCTCAGAAATATTATTGAATTGAGTTTCAGATATAGCAAGTTTAGTGAGTCTGTTCTTAATTACTTTAAATTTTGCACCATTCTCTCTCATCTCTTTTCTGAGTTGCTCTGTTTCATTAACTGTCAGGCCGGAATATTCAGCCACAATTACAGAAGTAGCATTTGAAAAGTCTTTTTTGAGTTTACTTACAAAATCTTTTTTTTCAGAACGTTTCACGTCAACCTCGGTTTTAATTGGATCCAAAAGACCCAATATTAGCTAAAATTAGTTTGCTCATCAAACTAATTTAAAGCCTGTCAAGAAGCAAATCAATGACTCGCTTCAGTCTATGCAGGAAATTAAGCTCAAGGCTCCTGCAGTCTTTGACAGGTGATGATCAAAGATCATCTTTTGGATTAATCAACGCAAGCTAGCTTGGTTAATATTTAATCCAATTCCCATAGTTGAAGCTATGGTAACCTTTTTTATAAAAGAACCCTTAACAGCATCGGGTTTACTTTTACTAACTGAAGAATAAAATGTTTTAATATTTTCTAACAAATTTTCTTCACTAAAATCAAGTTTGCCAATACCAGCATGAACGATACCAGATTTATCATTTTTGAATTTAACTTGACCTGATTTAGCGTCTTTTACTGATTTAGAAATTTCATTTGTTACTGTACCAAGTTTTGGGTTTGGCATTAATCCTTTTGGACCTAATATTTTTGCTACCTTACCTAATTTAGGCATCATTTCTGGAGTAGCAATTAAAATATCGAATTCTATTTTAGATTTAGAAATTGTTTCAATCAAATCATCACTCCCTACTAAGTCTGCACCATTAGTTTTTGCATCATTTTGTTTTTCTTCATTTGCAATTACTGCAACCTTTACAGTTTTACCTGTTCCATTAGGAAGATTTACAACACCCTTAATATTTTGATCAGTTTTGTTACTATCAATTCCAAGATTAATTGAAATATCAATTGTTTCATTAAATTTTACATAAGATTTTTCTTTTAATATTTTGATTGCCTCAAGTGGCTCGTAAAGCTTTGTAGTATCAAAGTTATTTAAAATTTGTTTTCTATTTTTTGTTATTTTCATTAACCCACTACCTCCATACCCATTGAAACAGCAGATCCTTTAACCATATTCATTGCTCCATTAAGGTCAATAGCATTTAAATCTTGCATTTTTTCTTTGGCAATTTTTTCAATATCTTGCATTGAGACTTTACCTACTAATGATCTACCTGGAGTTGAGTTGCCTTTTTTTATTTTTGCTGCTTTTTTAAGGTAATAACTAACAGGAGGTAATTTCGTAGTAAAATCGAAACTTCTATCTTTGTATGCTGTGATAATAACTGGAATTGGAGCACCTTTTTCTAATTCTTTAGTTTTATCATTAAAAGCCTTACAAAAATCCATAATATTAAGACCTCTTTGACCAAGTGCTGGTCCAACAGGTGGTGACGGGTTTGCTCCACCTGCAGGGATTTGTAATTTAATTAAACCTAGAATTTCTTTAGCCATTTTATACCTTTTCTACCTGTGAATATTCAAGGTCAACAGGTGTTGATCGACCAAATATAGATACTGCGACCCTTAATCTTGCTTTATCCTCATCTATCTGCTCGATCTCTCCATTGAATGAAGCAAAAGGTCCATCAATAACTTTTACTTGCTCTCCAACATCATACATTATTGCAGGTCTAGATTTTTCTACCCCATCAATAACTTGCTCGGATATTCTTTTTGCCTCTGCATTACTTATCGGTACAGGTTGGCCTTTGTTACCAAGAAAACCACTTAACTTTGGTGTTGTTTTAATTATGTGCCAGGTATCGTCATTCAAGTCCATTTTAATAAGAATATATCCAGGAAAAATTTTTCTTTCTGTATTAACTCTCACTCCACGTTTTACCTCGACAACATTTTGCACAGGTACAGATATTTCCTCGATATGATCTTTAATACCAAGTTTTGTCGCTTGATCTAAAATACTATCAGCAACTTTTTTTTCATAACCTGAATAGGCATGTAGAACGTACCATCTTGCTTTATTCATTAAAAACCAGAACCTATTTCTATGATTTTTCTTATTGAAAATGACCATATTTGATCGGTTAAAAGAAAAAATAATGAGAATAATATTATTAATAATATTACTATTGCAGAAGAAATAAAGGTATCTCTTCTTTGGGGCCAGGTTACCTTTTGCAATTCTTGTCTAACTTGTCTTACAAAAAGAGCTGGTGATGTTTTCTTTTTTTCAATATTCATAATTTCATTCTTCTTGGCAGGAGTGGCAGGACTTGAACCCGCAGCCCCCGGTTTTGGAGACCGGTGCTCTACCAATTGAGCTACACTCCTATTAAGTATTGGCTAACTGATAGAACGGTCTCTAAAACTATTCAATAATTTCAGCAACAACTCCAGCGCCAACTGTTCTACCACCTTCTCTAATTGCAAATTTTAACCCTTTATCCATTGCAATTGGAGATAATAGAGTAACTTCCATAGCAATATTATCACCAGGCATTACCATTTCAGTACCTTCTGGTAATTTAATAGTACCAGTTACATCAGTTGTTCTAAAGTAGAATTGAGGTCTATAGTTAGAAAAGAATGGAGTATGTCTTCCACCCTCTTCTTTTTTTAAGACATATGCTTCTGCTTTGAATTTTGTGTGAGGTTTAATCGAACCAGGTTTTGCTAATACTTGACCACGTTCAACTTCTTCTCTTTTTGTTCCACGAAGAAGAACACCAACGTTATCTCCAGCCTCACCAGAGTCAAGAAGTTTTCTAAACATTTCAACTCCAGTACATGTAGTTTTTTGGGGCTCTCTTATTCCTAAGATTTCAATTTCCTCTCCAACTTTAACTTGACCTTGTTCAATTCTTCCAGTTACAACTGTACCTCTTCCAGAAATTGAAAATACATCCTCAACTGGCATTAAGAAAGGCTGATCAACAGGTCGGCTAGGTTGTGGTATATGTTCATCAACTGCTTTCATTAATTCCATTATTGAATTTTTTCCAATTTCATCGTCTCTACCTTCAAGCGCTGCTAAAGCTGAACCCTTAATGATTGGGATAGTATCACCAGGGAATTCATATGAAGTAAGAAGTTCTCTAATTTCCATTTCAACAAGATCAATTAGTTCTTTATCATCTACTTGATCAACTTTGTTCATGTATACAACAAGAGCAGGTACACCTACTTGTCTAGCTAAAAGTATGTGCTCTCTTGTTTGAGGCATTGGTCCGTCAGCAGCATTAACAACTAAGATGCCACCATCCATTTGAGCTGCACCAGTAATCATGTTCTTAACATAATCTGCGTGTCCAGGACAATCTACATGAGCATAATGTCTTGCTTCAGTTTCATATTCAACGTGCGCGGTAGATATTGTAATACCACGTTCCCTTTCTTCAGGTGCTTTGTCGATGTTTGCATAATCTGTAAATTCTGCTCCACCTGTCTCAGCTAGTATTTTTGTAATAGCAGCTGTTAATGTTGTTTTACCATGGTCAACGTGACCAACTGTACCTATGTTACAATGCGGTTTATTTCTTTCGAATTTTGCTTTAGCCATTTTTTACCCCAATAATATTTTGTTATGGAGCGGGTGAAGGGAATCGAACCCTCGTAGCCAGCTTGGAAGGCTGGAGCTTTACCACTAAGCTACACCCGCAACTAAACTGACTGCTTCACACACTCACTTTAATGCTTTCATCCCATTACCTCCATAATGGTGGAGGGGGTAGGATTCGAACCTACGTACGCTCACGCGGGCGGATTTACAGTCCGCTGCCTTTAACCACTCGACCACCCCTCCGTTTGAAGAAATTGGCCAATACTAATAAATTAGTATATATGTCAATCTAAAACAGCAACTTCACCTTTGCAAAATACGTATACTCGTAAAAGCAACGGCCTTTTAGACAAAAAATGCTATTTTGTACATATCTAGATTGTATTAATTAAACAAATCTGTGATATTAAATGATGACTAAGTTTAGAAATAATAAATCTAATAAAAATGAGGGAATTCATACAATTTTTGGTCAACATTCTGTTAAAGCAGCCCTACAAAATGATAAAAGAGAGCATATTGAGCTAATTATTAGTAAAAATCAGACTAATTTTACCAAAAAATATGAATCTAAAATACCAAAAATTACCATTCTTCCTCGAAATGAATTTACAAGAAGATTTGGAAATGAGAACACAACACAAGGAGTAGTTCTAAAAACAAAAGATTTTACAAGGCCAGGTTTAGAAGAATTTGTAAAAGTAGAAAGCAAGAAAGCAAAATCAGTAATATTAATTTTAGATCAAGTAACTGATCCTCAAAATATTGGTTCAATAATGAGATCATGTGCATTATTTGATTGTGCAGGAATTATAGTTGGCAAAGATAATTCACCAGAGTTGACTTCATCACTTTATAAATCAGCTTCTGGTGCTGCTGAGATTGTAAATTATATTAGAGTGACAAATATAAGAAGAGCTATTTCTTTTCTGAAAAAAAATAATTATTGGATTTATGGCTTTGACAGTTCAAAAATTAATAATTCAAAATTAAATTTTTCTCAAAAATCAGTATTAGTTTTTGGCTCTGAAGGGAAAGGTATTAGAGAATTAGTAAAAAAAGAATGCGATGAAATAATGCAGATAAACATAAAAAATAATTTAAAATATGAAATTGATAGTTTGAATGTTTCTAATGCAACATCGATTGCGTTATATCAGTTTTACTCAACGTAAATGTTATAAAGGTGGTGCCGCGTGTCGGAATCGAACTGACTACCTGATGATTACAAATCAACTGCTCTACCAAATGAGCTAACGCGGCATTAATTTTGCATTTATATTAAAATATAAATTCGACAAGAATTTTATAAACTAAATTCCAGGAATATAAGGAACTCCATCACCCTTTACTCTTTCGTTTAATTCACTTAATGAAGAGCATGCTGTGATTGGACTAAATACAAGAAATAAAATTATTAATGTTTTTTTTATCATAAAATATTTATAACTTCTCAATTTTTGCTGCACAATATTTAAATTCAGGAATTTTTCCATATGGATCTAAAGCTGGATTAGTTAAAAGATTAGCGGCAGACTCATTATAACAAAATGGAATAAATATAACTCCATCAGGAATCGCCCTGTCTTGCCTTACTCTAATATCTATTGAGCCTCTTCTAGTTGTGACTTTTATTTTATCACCAGCTTTCATATTATTTTTAATTATATCTTTAGGTGATATTGAAACTGAAGGTTCCGGTTCAATGGCATCTAAATTAGATGCTTTTCTAGTCATAGCTCCAGTATGCCAATGCTCTAATTGCCTTCCTGTCGTTAGTATCATCGCAAATTCTTTATCAGGTACTTCATCTGGTGCAGTAATACTAGCTGGAACAAACTTACCTTTACCATTTTCATTTGGAAATTTATCACCAAAAACAATTTCATCTCCTGGTGTAGTTGGAGATTTACTTGGATAGGTTACAGAGTTTTCATTTTCTAATCTTTCCCAAGATATATTATTTAATGAAGGCATTGTTAGTGACATTTCCTCATAAATTTCCTTGGGATGTTTATATTTCCAATTTAAACCCATTCTTTTTCCAAGTTCGTTAGTTATCCACCAATCTTCTTTTGCTTCACCTGGTGAGTCTAAAGCTTTTCTTCCCATTTGTACTTGTCTATTAGTATTAGTAACTGTTCCATTTTTTTCAGGCCATGCTGAAGCTGGAAAAATAACATCAGCATATGTTGCTGTTTCAGTTAAAAAAATATCTTGAACTACTAAATGCTCTAACATTTGTAGAGCTTCTCTTGCATGATTAAGATCAGGATCAGACATTGCTGGATTTTCACCAAGTATATACATACCTTTAATTGTGTTCTCATGAATAGCATCCATAATTTCAACAACAGTTAGACCTTTTTTATCATCTAAAGAAGTGTTCCAGAGTTTTTCAAAAAAATCTTTATTATTATCTTTATCAACTAATTGATAATCAGGATACATCATTGGTATAAGACCAGCATCCGACGCTCCTTGGACATTATTTTGTCCTCTTAAAGGATGTAAGCCAGATCCTCTTTTTCCGACATTTCCTGTCATTAAAGCTAGTGAAATTAAACACCTTGCATTGTCGGTACCATGTGTATGTTGAGAAATGCCCATTCCCCAGAAAATAATTCCTTTATTTGTATTGGCATATAAGCGCGCTACTTCTCTTATTAATTCTGGATCAATACCTGTTTCGTTTTCCATTATATCAGGTGAATAATTCATTAAATGCTTTCTTAATTTATCAAATCCCTCAGTTTGTTTTTTAATATATTGAGAATTAAATAAATTTTCTTCAACAATGACATTCATTATTGAATTTAAGAGAGCAACATCAGATCCTGGTTTAAATTGTAACATATGAGTTGCATGTTTTTTTAAAGAATGACCTCTAGGATCCATCACAATTAATTTGGAACCTTTTTTTGCAGCATTTTTAAAAAAGGTTGCTGCTACTGGATGGTTTTCAGTTGGATTAGCACCAATGACTATTATCACATCAGAATGTTCAACTTCATAGAACGGAGCAGTAACAGCTCCTGAACCAATAGTTTCTAATAATGCCGCAACTGAAGACGCATGACAAAGCCTTGTACAATGATCAACATTGTTAGTATTAAAACCAGTTCGTATTAATTTTTGAAATAAATATGCTTCTTCATTTGAACATTTAGCTGATCCAAATCCCGCGAGATTACTTGTACCATTTCGTTGTTTTTTAAGTTTTAAGAATCCTTGTGCAGCATAATCTAAAGCTTCATCCCAAGATGCTTCTCTAAAATATTCATGAATATTTGAAAAATTAATGTTTGGATGCAAATCTTTTGCTTTGTCTTTAATTCTAATCAGTGGCTTTGTAAGTCTTTCTGGGTTATTTACATAATCAAAACCAAATCTTCCCTTTACACATAACCTATTCTTGTTTGCTGGACCGTCAACACCATTAACGTATTTAATTTTATTATCTTTTACATTGTATTCTATCTGACAACCAACACCACAATAAGGACAAACACTATCAATTTTTTTATCTACTTTACTATGACCAACACCATCCTTATCTACGATGGATGCCGGCATTAATGCTCCAGTTGGACAAGCTTGTACACATTCACCACATGCCACACATGTACTGTCACCCATTGGATCATCAAAATCGAATACAATTTTAGAATTTTCTCCTCGATATGCCATTCCGATGACATCATTTACCTGGACTTCTCTACATGCTCTTACACAAAGATTACATTGGATACATGCATCTAGATTTACAGCCATGCTTGGATGAGAAACGTCTGCCTGACATGAAGTTTTTTTTGGAAATCTACTTTCTTTAACTTCAACTTTGTCTATCCATTTCCAAAAGTCAGAATTATTATCATGAGCAATTTCTTTTTTTGGCTGGTCTGCTAGAAGTAATTCAAAAACTAACTCTCTTGATTTTTTAGCCTTTTTTGAAGAAGTTTTTACTTTCATACTATCAGTTGGCTTTCTAATACAAGATGCTGCCAACACACGTTCTCCTTCAATTTCAACCATACATGCTCTACAATTTCCATCTGCTCTATAGCCAGGTTTATCGGAATAACATAAATGTGGGATTTCTGTTCCAAGTCTATTTGCAACTTGCCATATAGTTTCATCAGCATTTGCTTCAACTAACTTATCGTTTAAATAAAATTTTGTTTTCTCTTTAGTCATAAGTTATTTCATTGCTAAAATATTTTAAAATAGAATTTAAAGGGTTTGTTGCAGCCTGTCCTAAACCACATATAGATGCTTGAGCCATAACTTCACTTAAATCTTTTAATTTTTCCTTGTTCCAATTTTTTTCTTGCATTAATTTTACAGTTTTCTCAGTACCCGAACGGCATGGTGTACATTGACCACAACTTTCCTCTTCGAAAAATTTTAGTAAATTAAGTGCAACATCTTTCATATTATCATGATCCGACAATACAACTACTGCCGCTGAACCTAAAAAACAACCGGCATCCATTAATTCTTTTGATCCATAATCGAGAGGAATATTATTCATAGTAGCGGGTAGGATACCGCCTGATGCACCTCCTGGAAGATATCCTTTAAAAGTATGTCCATCTGCCATACCATCACAATACTTATCAATTAATTGTTGAATTGTTATACCGGCTGGGGCAACTTTTACTCCTGGGTTCTTTACTCTTCCAGATACTGAAAAACTATGAAAACCCTTATTCCCATTGGACCCCTTTTCAGCAAACCACTTTGCTCCTTTTTCAATTATATCTCTTACCCAAAAAAGAGTTTCTAAATTATTTGTTAAAGTAGGAAATCCAAATAAACCAATTTCAGCCACATAAGGCGGTCTATGCCTTGGCAATCCTCTCTTGCCTTCAATACTTTCTATCATTGCTGACTCTTCTCCACAAATATAAGCTCCTGCCCCTCTTCTCACTATGAAAAAGTCTTTTGGAATTATTTTTTCATCTTCCATTTTATTTATTTCATCAAGTAAAATTTTTATAACTGTTGGATATTCATCTCTCATATAAATATAAACTTTTTGAGCATTTATAAAGTAGGATGCAATTAAAGCTCCTTCTAAAAATCTATGTGGATCACTTTCTAAATATGACCTATCTTTAAATGTTCCTGGCTCACCTTCATCACCATTAACAGCAACATATTTTTTACCATTGTAATTTGAAACAATTTCCCATTTTTTTCCTGTAGGAAATCCAGCGCCACCCTTACCTTTCAATCCGCTTTCATTTAAAGAATCCAAAACTTGTTTTTTTGAGATAACACCATTTTTTATTTTGTTCGCAATTTCATAACCGCCTTTTTTTTTATAAGAAGATAAATTTATATAATCTGGAATGAAGGGGTCAAAATTTTTTTCATCTATTGTTTTTTTAACTTTATCAAAATTAGCTACATCAACATAATTTTTTCCTACGCAAACAGTAGGAGCAACATTGCATCTTCCCATGCATGGCCCAGGAACGACTTTTATATTTTTATTTTCTAATTTTTTTATATCTTGAAGTAATTTGTGTGCGCCAAATAATTCACAAGTTAAACTTTCACAAACCCTTACAACATTCACTGGGTTATAATCTTTACTATCTTTAACTATATTAAAGTGAGCATAAAAAGTTGCAACTTCATAAATTTCAGAAAGTGGTAAGTTAATAATAGTTGATAAAGCTACTAGATGTTTATCGTACAAAACACCAAATTTATCCTGCAATATATGCAAATATTCTATTAATTCATCTCTCTTAAATATTAACCCTGAAAACAATTTAGAAACTTCATCTAAATATTTATCTTCGACTTGTCTTCCTTTTGGAG
>CACMET010000012.1 GCA_902612825.1 uncultured Alphaproteobacteria bacterium | reverse complement strand
AATAGTAGTTACTGACAATAAAGGTAAAACTATTGGATATATTTCTAAAAAAGAGATAGATAATATTCAATAAATGAAAATTAATCTTGGTAAAAAAAATTATATTATTTCTGCTGGTGCAGATGGCTTAGGTTTTGCTATAGCAAATAAAATAATCAGTTCAGGTGGAAAAGTATATTTATCTGATATAAATAAATCAAAAATTGATAAAATAAATTTAAACAAAAAATATCGTAATAAAATATTTGCTAAACACTTAGACTGCACAAATCCAAAAGACATAAAAGAATATTTTAAGTCTCTATCTAACTTAAAAAAAATAGATGGATTAATAAATAATATAGGTATTGCAGGACCTACAAAGTATCTTCAAAATATTTCAATAGATGAATGGGATAACACGATTAAAACCAATTTAAGTTCACATTTTTATTTCACAAAATTTGCTATTCCATTTTTAAAAAATGCTAAAAAAGGATCTATTATTAATTTATCTTCAACTGCAGGATTATATGGTTTTGCTCAACGTTCACCATATGCATCAAGTAAATGGGCAGTAATTGGATTAACTAAAACATTAGCAGTTGAATTAGGAAAATTTAAAATACGTGTGAATGCAATTTGTCCTGGTTCTGTTAATGGCGATAGAATGGATAGGGTAATAAATGCAAAAGCTAAATTAATAAATTCTTCAAATAAAAAAGTAAGAAAAGAATTAGAGTCAATGGTTTCATTAAACACATTTGTAGAAAAAGAAGATATTGCATCAATGGCATTATTTTTATTGAGCGATGCTTCAGAAAATGTATCTGGTCAAATCATGACTGTTGATGGAAATACTGAAAGAATGAATTAGTGGATAAAAACGCTGACTACATCATTGTTGGAGCAGGGTCAGCAGGTTGTGTTTTAGCTAACAGATTGTCTTCACAATCAAAGAATTCTGTAATTTTATTAGAAGCTGGTCCATCCAGTAAAACCTGGAAAGTTGATATGCCAAGTGCACTTCTATATGCAATGCATGACCCAAAATATAATTGGAAATATTATACTGAGCCTGAGCCGTTTCTAAATAATAGATCTTTATATTGTCCAAGAGGTAAAATGATCGGGGGATGCTCTTCGCATAACGGAATGGTTTTCGCTAGAGGTCATAAAGAGGATTTTGATAGATGGTCTTCAAATGGTTTAACTAATTGGTCATATGAAAAAGTTTTACCTTTTTTTAAAAAATTAGAAACTTGGTCTCATGATAGTAATGTAAGAGGTAAAGAGGGGCCATTAAAAGTAAATAAATCAAACATAGATAAAAAATACCCTCTATTTAAAAAAGTTTTAGAAGCTGCACAAGAGGCTGGATATAAAATATTTAATGACTCTAACAGTATTGAAAAGGAAGGTTTTGGAACTTTTGATGTAACAATAAACAAAGGTGTAAGACAAAGTGTTGCTAAGGCATATTTAGAACCAATCCAAAATAGAAAAAATCTAAGAATAATAAATAATATTGATGTTAAAAAAATTCTTTTTAAAAATAAAACTGCAATTGGTGTTGAAACGATTAAAAAAAATATAACCAATAATTATTTAGCCAATAAAGAAGTTATACTTTGTGCTGGTTCAATTAATTCACCTAAAATTCTTCAATTATCCGGAATAGGTAATGAAACGTATCTTAAAAGCTTGGGAATAGAAGTAATTAATAATTTAGTTGGGGTGGGAGAAAATTTACAAGATCATTTAGAAATGTATATTCAATATAAATCTAAAAAAAATGAAACATTACATTCTTTAGCAACAAATTTTCTCTATCAAGCAATAGAAGGATCAAAATGGTTTTTATTTAAAAAAGGTAGGTTAGCAAACTCACACTTAGAGTTAGGAGGTTTTGTTAAATCTGACAAATCATATAATCACCCAAACCTACAATTTCATTTTTTTCCCTACTTAGTTATTAATCATGGTTTAGAAAATCCTAATTTTGAAGCTTTTCAATTTCATGTTTGTCCAAATAGACCAAAAAGTAGGGGGTTTGTTAAAATTAAAACAAATAACTATAAAGATGATCCTAAAATACAATTTAATTATCTTAAGCATGAAGACGATTTAAAACAAATGAGAGAAGGTGTAGGAATTGCTAAAAAAATTTTGTCTCAAAAAGCACTTAAAGAATATGTTGGCACAGAAATTAGGCCTGGGAAGAATGTATCTAATCAAAATGAATTAGATGAAATTATTAAAAATACTTCTGAATCTGCGTATCATCCGTCATGCACAAATAAAATGGGTGAGGACAAAACTTCAGTTGTAGACCAAGACCTAAGAGTTCATGGAATTCAAAATTTAAGAGTTATTGATGCTTCTGTAATGCCAGATATTGTTAGTGCTAATTTAAATGCAACAACTATTATGATTGCTGAAAAAGCTTGTGACCAAATAAATAGTACCGTTAGTTAGAGAGATAAAATCTAATTTAATTAGATCGTTTTTCTTCTAAGAGTCCAACCGTATCTTTCACTGTAGTATGCTTCAATACCATCAGCAAGATTAAGGTCATAATTTGAGTCTATAGATCCTTCAAGAACCTTCTTCTCAATAGAACTCTGCTCTAGGCTTTCTTTTTGATTATTAATGTTTTCTGTTAATTTACTATTCATATTTACAGATTTTACAAATACATAATATTATAAAAAAAAACTAGAGTTTTTCTTATTTTTAATGTAAAGAAAATTACTTTAAATTTTTAATTTTTGTAAATTTTGTAAATGAATATTGAATCTGACATAAATTTTGGTCCAAGGTTAAAAAAACAAAGGATAAGCAAAGGTTTTTCACAAGCTGAATTATCAAAAACTATTGGAATATCTCCTAGTTATTTAAATTTAATTGAAAGTGGAAAAAGAAAAATACCACTTTCCTTACTAATTAAAGCAGCTGATAAATTAGATTTATCAATTAAAGACTTCTCAACAGAATCTAGCAAACGACTTCTTTCAGACGTTATGGATGTTTTAAGCAATGAAATTTTTGATGATTTAAAGATAACCAATCACGACACAAGTGACTTTATTGGTTCAAATCCTAACATAGCTAAAGCATTACTGACAATAAATGATTCTTTTAAAAGCTTTAAAGAAGATATGCAAAATCGACTTGAAACGATGGATGTCAATGCAAATCAAATAGAAAAACCAACAAGACTACCTGTTGAAATTGTTTCAGATATTCTTCAAGAAAATAAAAATTACTTTCATGATTTAGAAGTAAGTTCTGAAAATCTAAGAAAAGAAATAGGTCTTGAAACTGGACCTAACATTGGTTCTGGATCTAAATTATCACTTTATCTTAAAGAAAAACATGGAATTGAAGTTAAAATAGTAACCATAAACGAAGATGAAAAAATAGTTAAAAGATTTGATGAAAATTCAAAGATTTTTTATCTTTCTGAAATGTTAACTTACACATCAAGAAACTTTCATTTAGCATCACAAGTTGCTTATTTAGAGGCTAATGATGTAATCAATAAAGTTATTAAAGATAATAATGTTGAGTCAGAAGAAGTAGAGCCTTTGCTTAAACTATCTTTATTAAATTACTACGCTGCTGCTTTTATGATGCCTTATAACGATTTTTTAAAGAGTGCTAAATTACATAAATATGATGTGGAAATTTTGATGCATCATTATGCTTGTAGTTTTGAACAAGTTACACATAGATTAACAAATCTTCAAAGACCTGGAAACGAAGGAGTACCATTTCATTTTTTAAAAACAGATATTGCTGGAAATGTGTCAAAGCGATTTTCTTTATCTGGTATTCATATACCAAGACATGGAGGTTCTTGTCCTAGATGGAATGTGTATACTGCATTTTTAAATCCTGGAAAAATTCATCCTCAAATATCTAAGATGCCTGATGGACGTGTATATTTTTGTATCGCAAGAGCTTTTGAGAAAGGAATTGAAAAACATGGAATGCCTAAAAGTTTTGTTTCGATTGGTCTAGGTTGTGATATGAAATACGCTAAAGATCTAATTTATTCTGAAGGAATTGATCTAAATAATAAAAAATTACAAATGCCAATTGGAGTTTCTTGTAGGATATGCCCTAGAGTGGAATGTCAGCAAAGAGCTTTTCCTCCAATTGATAAAGAACTTAAATTAGATATTAAATATAGAGGGACCTCTCCCTATGTAACTATTTAAAATTTAGTAGTATAAAAATTGTAAAATTTGACGCTTTTCTAATGTATTTCGGGGTTATCCCCCGAAATACATGTACTACAAAAATTTGTTAATATCCGACTAATATCCGACTTGGTTTTTTTATCGATACATGTACTACTTAAAGATGGAAAACTTATATGAAAAAAGAGCAACCTCAACCAGCTGTTATAGGTGCTTCTGGAGAATATCTGGTACTTTCCCATTTGTTGAGACTAAATTTAATTGCTGGTACTGCACCAGAAAATACTAAAGATTATGATTTAATAGTACTTAATAAAGACGGGACCACTTCATTTCCCATTCAAGTTAAAACAACAATTGATAAGACAGATGGTTGGATTTTAAAAGATAAACACGAAAAAATAATTAAAAATTTAATATTTATTTTTGTTGCTATGAAAACAAATTCTAAAGATTCAGAAATCTATGTACTGAATTCAGAACTAGTAGCAAATTTAGTCAAACAATCACATGAAATATGGCTAAAGCTTCCCGGTTTAAATGGTAAAAAACATCAATCTACTTCAATGAGACACTTAATGAGAGATTATAGTAAGATATCTGGATTAAGAAAAATTCAAGATAAAGAAAAATATTTAAATAAATCAGATATTGAATTTATTGATAAATATAGTGATGGTTGGATTAATGAATATAAAGATAGATGGGATTTGTTAAGCATTAAATGAAAATAATCATTTTTTTGATTACACTATGCTTTAGTTCAAATTTATTATCAGCAACATACTTGATTTGTGATAATTATGAAAACGAAATAAATTTTAAAATTAGTTTTAAAAATATTTTTGTTAAATCTTCAAATGATGATGAATATGTGAGTTACAAGCAATCAATTCAAGTATGGAATAAAGAAATTATACAATTTACAAAAAATGAAAAATATTTCTACTCAACTTCTAAAAATTGGGATGATTACACAGTTTCTGAACAAGCTGCCTGCAATCAATGTGAAAAAGATAATCCTAATCAATCAAATGCAAAAACAGGATATATTGATGCTACTTGCTTAGATGTTTGTATTCTATCTGAATATATAGAAAGCTCTAGAGAAATTAAAATTACTATAGATAGAGTCACTGGCTTAATGAATTGGGACGGTGAAGAGTATCAATGCGAAGTAAAGAAAAAAACATTATTTTAAATTTATTATATGAGTCGGATTTCAGTCGGATATAGTCGGATATCTCCGACTTTGCATGTCGTTTTTGCAAGAGAATACCTCAGTTTTTCTGAACAGGAATTATCGAGGGACGTCGCCCTACGTTACAATTTAGTTAAATTTTGACTAACATTTTACCTAAATTTTTACCATTAAGTAAATCTATAAATGCTTTAGGAGCATTTTCTATATTTTCATAAATTGTTTCTTTAAATTTTATTTTTCCTTCTGAAATCCAATTTCGCATATCAGTTTCAAAAGGCTCATTATCATTTTCATGATCAAAAATTAAAAATCCTTTAATTGTTAATCTTTTGACTAATACGTGCGCCATATTTTTTAGTCCAGCAGGAGCAGAAGTTGAATTCATTTGAGAAATCCTTCCGCAAATAACAATTCTTCCAAAATTTTTCATTCGAAAAATTGCAGACTCTAAAAAATCACCTCCAACATTATCAAAGTATAAGTCAAATCCTTCAGGACAAATTTCTTTTAAGTGAAGAACAAGGTTATCAATCTTTTTATAATTAAATGCTACATCAACATTTAATTCATTTTTTAACCAATCAACTTTTTCATCTGATCCTGTACTAGCATAAACTTTACATCCTAAATTTTTTGCAATTTGACAAACTGTTGATCCAACACTTCCGCCTGCTGAAGACACAAGAACACTTTGTCCACTTTGTATTTTTCCATGATTAAAAAGACCAATATATGCAGTCTGCCCTGTCATTCCTAAAGGTCCTAGATAAGTTTGCAATGGAAGATCAGAATTTTTGATTATTTTTAAATCTTTTTTTTTACAAATAAAGTTATCTCTCATACCAAAATTACTGAAAACAATATCTCCTTCTTTAAATTCTGAATCTTTGGATTTTTGGACTGAACCAATTGCATAACCCTCCATTTCCTCCCCTAGTAAAAAGGGCGGTTTATAATTTTTACGTTCTGTCATTCTTGCTCTCATATATGGATCAACAGATATCCATGAATTAAGAACATGAATATTATTTGTTTCATCTAATTCTAAAGTTTTAGATTTAATTTCAAAATCCTCTTCTTTGGGTAATCCAGTTGGTATATAATTTTTTAAAGCTACATATTTTGAGATTATTGTCATAATTATAATTTATATTTTTTCTTTAATTCTAGCAAATCTATTAAGAAATTATCCCTTATGTTGCTTAAATCTTTTATAGAATGATTCTTTGATTGTTTTTTTGTTCCTTTGATGATTTTTTCTTTAAGTTTTTTTGTCAGTTCTGGAGATTTCAGTTTAGTCCATGGAAGTTTTAATGCTGGTCCAAATTGATCTAACATGTGTTTCATGCCCATTTCTCCTCCAGCTAGATGAAATGTTAGAAAAGTTCCCATTAGAGCCCACCTCATACCAGGACCATAGGTAATCGCTTCATCTAAATCTTTTGTTGAAGCAAAACCATCATTTACAATATGTAATCCTTCTCTCCACAAAGCTTCTTGCAATCTATCAGATAAAAAGCCTGGTAATTCTTTTTCTACTAATAATGTCTTCATTTTAATTTTTTGATAAAATTTTTTTGCTTTATTTAGATATAAATTTGTAGTTTTTTTACCTTTTACAATTTCAACCAAAGGGAGAATATATACAGGGTTAAAGGGATGAGCTATGATTAATCTTTCTGGATTAATACATTTTGATTGTAAATCTGATGGAAGTAAACCAGATGAACTTGAAGCAATTATTGAATTTGAGGGTGAATATTTACTTATATTTTTTATAACATCTTTTTTTAAAGTTAATCGTTCGGGGACATTTTCCTGAATTAAATCTGCATTTTTTACTGCTTCTTCAATACTGTCTACGATTTCCAAATTTTTGAAATTGATTTTTGTATTATATAATTTTTTTATAATTAAGTTTGTTCTTGTTATTTCTTCTTTTAGAAAATGTAATTGCTGAGAATTTTTATCAAATGCTTTGACTTTAATACCATTAGCGAGAAATCTAAGTATCCAGCCTGTACCAATTACACCAGTTCCAATGACAGCAGTATTTTTCAAATTAAAAATGTTTTTTTAGTTTTAATTTCTCTCTAGTCTGTTGAGGGGATAAAATAGAAGCCCCCATATCTTCAACAATACATCTTGCCTTTTCAACCAACTGTGCATTTGATGCAAAAACTCCTTTTTTTAAATAAAGATTGTCTTCGAGTCCCACACGAACATTTCCTCCCAAAATAACTGCCTGTGCAGCCATAGGCATTTGTGATCTTCCTATTCCAAATCCAGACCAAACACCTTCAGAAGGTACCATTTCAGCCATAGCTTTCATTGCGCTCGTTGTTGCAGGTGATCCCCAAGGTATGCCAAGGCATATTTGATAAAAAGGAGGGCCATCAATTAAACCTTCTTTATAAAGTTGGTTAGCAAACCATAAATGACCCATTTCAAAAGCTTCCATTTCTGGTTTCACTCCAAGCTCCTGCATTTTTTTTGCTGCAGTTCTTAGTTGTATCGGTGTATGAATAAAAGTCATGTTTGAGTCACCAAAATTTAGTGAGCCGCAGTCTAAAGTACAAATTTCAGGCAATAACTCTTCAACATGTTCTAATCTGCTTAATGCATCGATCATATCTGTATTTGCTCCCACTGGATTTAAAGGATCTTTACCTGTTCCCACTTCAAAATCACCACCCATACCTGTTGTAAAATTTAAAACTACATCAGTTTCTGAGGAGCGAATTCTATCTGCCACCTCTTTATAATAACTTAAATTCCTAGAAGGTTTGCCATCAGGTTCTCTTACATGTACATGGGCTATTGCTGCACCCGCTTTGGCAGCTTCAATTGAAGCATCAGCAATTTGTTTTGGTGTTATAGGTAATTCAGGATGTTTACCTGCTGTATCACCAGATCCTGTTACAGCACACGAAATTATTACTTCATTATTCATTATTTTAAACTACTATATTTTTTGAATTAATAAAGAAAAACAATGAAGATATATTTAAATTCAGGAAGAGTTAAAAAAGAATGGACCGATTACAATGGTCATATGAATTTGGCATTTTATATTCATCTTTTTGATGCTGGATGGGAAGTTCTTTTACAAAAATTTAATATGGGTGAAACTTCTGCAAAAACAGAGATGAAAACTACTTTTGCCGTAGAGTCACACACAACTTATGACAAAGAAGTGAAAGAGGGTGATGAAGTAGATATTAATTTGTTATTTCTTGATAGGGATAAAAAAAGATTAATTTATAAATTAGAAATGACACATAAGCTTGAAGGTTACAGAGCAGCAACAACAGAGGTTTGTTCTTTGTATGTTGATTTAAATATTAGAAAAGTTTCTGAATTAGAATTAGAAAAGCAAAAAGATATAGATAAATTTATTCAAGAAAATAAAAATAACTTTGATCCAGGTAACCTTACACTAATCAACAAGTTAAAAAAATAGTTATAAATTTCTATAAGGTGTTCTATTAAATATTCTTTGAACCATCGGAACAAATTCTTTTAAAGGAATTGTATCATAATTTGGATCAAATGATGCTTGATCCCATCTTTCACAAAAATCTATAGTATCTTTAAAGAATTCATGACCTTTGAATTTATCTCTTAGATTTCTATCTTTTCCATAATAATGATTATAGTAGTAGGCTTGAAACAAACCGTGTTGTTCTACAATCCATCTTGTTTTTTCAGAAACAAAAGGTTTTAATACTGCAGCGGCAAGTTCAGAATGATTAAGAGGTGCAATTTCATCACCTATATCATGCAATAAGGAAGCCACCACCATTTCTTCAGAAGCTTGTTCACGTAACGCTCTTGATGCAGTTTGAAGAGAGTGTTCTAATCTAGATACCTTATAGCCACCTAAAGAATTGTCTAAACTTTCTAGCACTCTAACTATTCTATCAGCTGTACCTTCAATAAATTGATCTTCAAAATTAGCAAGAAGTTCATAATCCTCTTTATCACCATGTTTCATTTCAGTGAATTTTACTTCATCTTTAGACATGAAATAATTATACATATTTTTAAATTTTATGAAACTAATTCCTGAATGGCATGAACACCAATATTGTTTGATTGCTTGGCCATGTAATAAAGATCTATATGGTAAAATTATTAATAAGGCTAGAGATGAAGTTGCAAATGTAATTAATGAAATTGCAAAAACTGAGCATGTTATTGTTTTGTCAAATAAAGAAGACATAAATGAAATTCAAAATAAAACTGATCATAAAAATATAGATATTGTAGAATGTAAATTAGATGATTCTTGGATGCGAGATATTGCACCAATTTTTTATAACGAAGATGAAAAATTAAAGTCAATTAGCTTTGAATTTAATGGTTATGGAAAGTATCCAGGTTATTTAAACGATAATAAAATATCAAAATTTATTTCAAACTATTTAAATATCCCAACAATAACTTCTGACTTAGTTATTGAAGGAGGAGCAATAACTTATGATGATAAAAAAAATTTATTTAGCACTAAAAATGTAATATTTAATAAAAATAGAAAACAAAAACATAATAGTGAATATATAATTGAAGAATTAAAGCTATTGTTTGACTTAAATTATGTTTTTTTCTTTGAAAATGGACTAATGGAGGATGACACAGATGGTCATGTAGATAATTTATTATGCCCAATAGGAAAAAATAAATATTTAATTGCTACAACTCACAAATTAGATCCTAATTATGAAATATTAGAAAAAAACAAATCTGATCTTATTAAATTTTTTAAAGATACTAATCAGACATTTGATTTAATTGAAGTTCCTTTACCTACAAGAAAAAAGATTAATAATAAGAATATTATTAGCTCATATATAAATTTCTATTTCAGTAAAAATAAAATTATCTTACCTAAATTCAATGTTAAGGAAGACAATGAGGTAAAATTAACTTTCGAAAATTTATTCCCAAATCGAGAGATTATAATGTTGGAAACAGAAAATATAAATTATGGTGGAGGAAATATTCATTGTATAACAATGAATGTACCAAAAATATGAAGGTAAAAGTAGCAACATCACAATTTAAGGCTCTTAAAGGAGACTTTGAAGCTAATTTAAATAAAGCAATTAGTTTAGTTGAAAAAGCTTCAAATGAAAATGTTGATATTTTACTTCTGCAAGAATTATTTCAAGATTATTATTTTTGTTCAACAAAAAATGATAAATTTTTTGATCTTGCAATTGATTTTCCTTCCCATCCAATGTTCGAAAAATTATCTAATATTTGTAAAGATAAAAAGATTTCATTACCAATTAGTTTTTTTCAAAAAAAGGAAAATAAGTTTTTTAACTCTCTAGTTATGATTGATTCTTTCGGTAAAATAAGTGAAGTTTATAATAAATCTCACATCCCTGAAGGGCCTGGATATAATGAAAAGTATTATTTTGAAAAAGGCAACACGGGTTTTATGGTTTTTGACACCCCTCTTGCAAAAGTTGGCTGTGCAATTTGTTGGGATCAGTGGTTCCCTGAATGTGCAAGAATATTAACTTTGAAAGGTGCAGATTTAATTTTATACCCATCAGCAATTGGTTCTGAGCCACACATACCTGAATTAAATTCAAAAGATCATTGGATCAATACAATGGTAGGACATGCTGCTGCAAATCAAATTCCTATAATAACCTCGAATAGAATAGGGAAGGAGGTTGAAGCAGGTATTGAATTAAATTTTTATGGTAATTCTTTTATACTGGATCATCTTGGAAATGTAATAAATCGTATGAATGATAAGGATGAGGGAATAATAACTGCGACTTTAGATTTGTTAATTTCAAGAGAATATAGAAAATTATGGGGTAACTTTAGAGACAGAAGGCCCGATCTATATAAAAAAATTCTCGATTTTTAATTTATTTTATTTAATGTAATTTTTATTTAGGAGGGGAATAATGCTTAAGTATTTTATATCTCTATTAGTTTTAATTTCTTTTTCAGCTCAGGCTAAAGAAGAATTATTTATTTACAATTGGTCTGACTATATTGCCGAAGATACAATTGAAAATTTCGAAAATGAATTTGGCATTGATGTAACCTATGACGTTTTTGATTCAAATGAGGTTCTTGAAGCTAAACTATTAGCTGGTGGGTCTGGCTATGATATTGTCGTGCCTTCTGGTTCTTTTTTAGAAAACCAAATCAAGGCCGGAGTTTTTCAAAAACTTGATAAATCTGAATTATCGAACTTAGGAAATTTAGATCCAGAAGTTTTATCAAAGATAGATGCTCATGATCCAGGCGGTCAGTATTCAGTAAACTACATGTACGGCACAACTGGCATTGGTTACAATACTGATAAGGTGGATGAAGATGAAGTTACTAGTTGGAGTGTTTTATTTGACCCAGCTATAGCTTCTAAATATGAGGATTGTGGTATAGCAATGTTAGATGCACCATCTGAAGTAATGGAAATTGCCTTAAAATATGTAGGTAAAGATCCTAATACTGAAGACGAAAATGATTATAAGGCTGCTCTTTCAATGTTGCAGGAAATTAGACCTTTCATTAGGTATTTTGATTCCTCTCAATATATTGATGATCTCGCTAATGGTGAAATTTGTCTAGCTATGGGATGGTCAGGTGATGTTTTTATTGCTGCTTACGAAGAAATAGAACCAGTTTGGTATTCTATACCTTCAGAAGGAACAGTAATTTGGTTTGATATGATGGCAATTCCAGCTGATGCAAAAAATGTTTTAAATGCACATAAGTTTATAAATTATATTTTGCGCCCTGAAGTTGCTGCAGATATTACAAACTATGTTTGGTATTCTAATCCAAACAAAGCAGCTAATGAGCTAGTTGATCCAGAAATTTTAGGAGATCCAGCTATTTATCCAGATGAAGCAACTTTAAGTATGCTATTTGCAGATACTGCTGACTCACCTAAAAAAGCACAATTATCAACTAAATATTTTAATAAATTTAAATCAAATTAAAAAATATACTTCATTTCAGCACTAATATATTAATATTAGTGCTGATTTAAGATGGATAATAATTTTCTTGTAATTGAAAATATTTCTAAATCATTTGGAGATAACAAAGTTTTAGAAAATATTAATTTAAATATTTCAAAATCTGAATTTTTTGGTCTCTTAGGATCATCGGGCTCAGGCAAAACTACCTTACTAAGAATACTAGGTGGATTTGAGAAGCCAGATACAGGACGTGTAATACTCGACGGAACGGACATAACAAACCTTGAACCTTTTAAAAGACCATTAAATTATATGTTTCAATCGTATGCTCTATTTCCTCACTTAAACGTATTTAATAATTTAGCTTTTGGAATAAAAGAAAATTTTACCCAAAAAGAAATTGAAATAAACGTAAGAAATATTGCCAAACTTTTATCTATTGAACATTTATTAAATAGAAGAATTAAGCAATTATCAGGGGGAGAGCAGCAACGAGTTGCCCTTGGAAGGTGCTTAATAAAAAAACCTAAGTTATTATTATTAGATGAGCCTCTTGCAGCACTAGATAAAAAACTAAGATCAAAAACGCAATTAGAGTTAACAACACTCCAAAAGAAACTAAAAATTACATTTGTTTTTGTCACCCATGATCAGGAAGAAGCAATGTCCTTATCTGATAGAATGGCAATAATGAAGAATGGTCTTATTTTGGAATGTTCTAGCCCTGAAGAGATTTATGAAAATCCTAAAAGTCTTTATACTGCCAATTTTATTGGAATTGCAAATATAATTGAGATTTATAAGAAAGATGAAAATTTTTATTCTGATGACTTAGGTATAAATTTTAAATTAAACAAAGAATTAAAAAATACAAAAACTAATATTTTACTAAGACCAGAGAAAATAAAAATACAATCAATAAATAATTTGAATACAAGTTCATTTAATTCCTTTAGTGGAGAAATTTTAGAAAAATCATATTTGGGAAGTTTTACACGTTATGAAATTAAAATTAAAAATATGATAATTTCAGTTTTAGATCAGAATTTTAACTCCAACTCAAATTATAATTTCCCAAAAGGGGAGAAAGTCATTTGTAGTTGGGAAAGTGAATCAATCAAGGTTTTAGAGGATTAATTGAAAAATAAATTATTTGAAAAATATTTTGTTTTTAGTCCTTATTTTTGGCTTGTTCTATTTTTTTTTATACCATTAGCTATAATTTTTAAAATATCAATTTCGGTATCGGAATGGGGGATGCCTCCTTATCAAGATATTTTTCTTTTTGATAATGGATTTAAGATCAATACTACATTTGAAAACTATGTTTATATATTTAGTGATTATTACTACATTGGATCTTTTGTAAACTCTTTGATACTAGCTCTAATATCTACTTTTTTTTGTTTACTTATTGGGTTCCCATTAGCTTTTTATATTGCGACTTCAAATATCAGATTAAGAAATATCCTATTAGTTTTAGTAGTAATTCCATTTTGGTCATCATTTTTATTAAGAGTATATGCATGGAAAATAATTTTACAGAATAATGGAATTTTAAATGTAATACTTCTAAACCTAGGCATAACATCAGAACCGCTTCAATTATTATACAATCAATATGCTGTCATCATGGGAATTGTATACACTTATTTACCTTTGATGATTTTACCACTCTATGGATACTTAAATAAATTTGACTTAAATTTAATTGAAGCATCAAAAGATTTAGGATTAAATCGTATTAAAACCTTTTTTAAAGTTATTCTTCCTTTGTCTGTTCCAGGAATTGTTGCTGGATCTTTATTAGTTTTTATACCTGTTGTTGGAGAATTTATTATACCTGAAATGTTAGGTGGTAGTGATAGATTGTATTATGGAAAAATATTATGGGAGGAATTCTTTGTTAATAGAAATTGGCCCGGTGCTAGTGCTTTAGCTTTTAGTGGAATTATTATTTTGGTTTTGCCAATTGTTATTTTTCAAATACTTTATTCTCGTTGGAGTCAAAAAAATGAAATCTAGTTTAATCAAAAGTACAGTTATTTTTTTAGGTTTATTTTTTTTATATTTCCCAATTTTAGTTTTAATTTTTTACTCATTTAATGAAAATAAGAGAGTAATGGTTTGGAAGGGATTTTCTTTAAGGTGGTACAATGAATTATTTAATAATGAACAAATAATTGAGGCATTTATTATTAGTATTAAAATTGCAGCTTTGTCTGCAACTTTTGCTACAATTTTAGGAGTTATGATTGGATATTCACTTGTAAGAATAAGAAAAATTCCTTTTAAATCATTCTATATTTTTCTTTCTTCAACACCTTTGGTTTTACCAGAATTAATTTTAGGTCTTTCAATGTTACTTTTTTTTATAAGCTTAAATAATGTAATTGGATTTCCATCATCTAGAGGTCAATTAACTATTTTTATATCGCACGTTACTTTTTGTATTGCATTTGTCGCAATTATTATTCAAGCAAGATTAACTGACTTTAACAAAAATATTGAGGAAGCTGCGATGGATCTAGGCTATAATTATACAAAGGTACTCTATAAGATAACTTTACCAATAATTTTGCCTTCTATTATTGCTGGTTGGTTATTAGCTTTTACAATTTCTTTAGATGATCTAGTTGTTGCGAGTTTTACTACTGGGCCTGGAGCTAACACATTGCCAATTGTAGTTTTTTCTAAAGTTAGATTAGGATTGAGTCCTGAAGTAAACGCATTATCAGCAATTTTAATGTTTGCTTTAATAATAATTGGTTTATTTTATTTTTATTTTAATAAAAAATTTAAACATTAAGTAATAAATATTCTCGCTCCCAAGAACTTATTACTGATAAATAAGCTTGATACTCAACTCTTCTTATCGCAGCAATCGACCTTACAAATTTTTCGTTAAATATAGATTTTATATCTTCATCATTTTCAAAGAGAGTTAACGATTCATCCATATTTTTAGGTAAATTAGAATTTTTATCTTTAAATGCACTATCTTTAGTTTCTGGATTTGGTTTTAAATTGTTTTTCATTCCTAAATATCCTGAGGCTAAATTAGCTGCAAAAACAAGATATGGATTTGTATCAGATCCAGGAATTCTATTTTCAATACGTATATTCCTTTCCTCAATTGATGGAATTCTAAAACCACAACTTCTATTACCTATTCCCCATTTAACATTTTTAGGAGCACCCCAAGTTGCAAACAATCTTCTAAATGAATTTATATTTGGAGCGTATATAGGCATTAATAATGGAGTATATTTTTCCAACCCACCTAAATAATTTTTCATTTTTTTTGAAATTTTAGATGATTGATTAAAAAAAATATTTTTATTTTTTTCATTATATATTGATTGATGTATGTGCATTGCACTACCTGGTTGGTTCTCCATAGGTTTTGCCATAAATGTTGCATGAAGTTTATGTTTCAAAGCCGACTGTCTTAGAGTTCGTTTAAATAAAAATACCTGATCTGCTAGATCTAAAGGATCACCATGCTGAAAATTAATTTCCATCTGAGCTGAACCAGATTCATGGTTAATAGTATCAATTTCAATATTTTGTGCTTCACAATAATTATATACATCTTCAAAAAGATGATCAAATTCGTTAACAGCATCTATACCCAAGGCTTGCTTACCTGTTTCTTGTCTACCTGATTGACCCACTGGTACTTCAAGAGGATAATCTGAGTCAGCATTAGGTTTTACTAAATAAAATTCTAACTCTGGTGAAACAATTGGAATTAATTTATCTTTTTTATAAAGTTTTAAAATATTTTTTAGAGCATTCCTACTAGAATTTATAACATCATCTCCGTTAAGATTTATTGCATCACAGATAATTTGTGCAGTAGGGTCTTCGTACCATGGCACTACTCTCATTGTATCAAAGTCTGGTTTTAAAATTACATCAATGTCAGTTGGATTGTAAACACTTCTTGGTAAAGCACCGGCAGAGTCCTCAGTTGCATAATCTCCTGATATCGTTTGAATAAAAGTTGACTGTGGTAATCTGTGACTTTCATCTTCCAGTCCTTTTAAAAATTTATTAGTTGGTAAAATTTTTCCCCTTGCTATACCTCCAAGATCTGGAACTAAACATTCAACTTCTGTAATAGAGTTTTCATGAAACCAATTTTGAAATTTTTCAATCATATTGAGACTGTTTGTTTACTAATTATTATTAAACCATTAAAGATAAGTTAATGTTTACTACAAAAAAAAGGACCTTTAATCAACATGATAATGAAAAAGAGAGTTTTTATAAATTTTCGGCACCTAATTTTCCTAATCAAATTAAATTAAATGAGAATATTTCAACTGATGTATGTATTATTGGAGGTGGTTTAACAGGTATTTCTTCTGCATTAAATTTATCTAATCAAGGTTTATCAATAACTATTTTGGAAGCAAACAAAGTAGGATCTGGTGCCTCTGGTAGGAATGGTGGTCAACTAGGAATTGGTATGAGAAAGGATCAATTCTACCTAGAAAAAAAATTTGGTATTGAAAAAGCAAAATTTTTTTGGAAAGTTGGATTAGATGCTGTTTCAAATGTAGTTAATTTAATTGAAAAATACAAAATTGATTGTGCTCTTAGACAAGGTGTTCTTCATGTTGGCAACACTAAAAAAGATTATAAATATTTTGAAGATGAAATTGAGCATATGCAGAAGAATTATAATTATAATAACTATGAATACTTTGATCACAATTCAATAAGAGATGAAGTTAATAGTGACAGATATTTTTCTGGGATGCTTTTAAAGGATTCTTATCATTTGAACCCATTAAAACTAACATATGGCTTAGCAGAACAGTGTTTAGCAAATGGTATAAATATATATGAAAATTCTCCAGCTGATAAAATTATTGATAATCAAAAAGAAGTTATAATTCATTCTGGAAAAAATATTATTAAAGCGAAGAAAGTAATTATTGGTTGTAATGGTTATCTTGATAATCTTTTAGGATCAAAAAGAAATTATTTTATGCCTATAAACAATTATATTATTGCAACTGAACCTCTCGGAAAAGATCTGGCAACTAAATTAATCAAAAGAAATTGTGGGGTAATAGATTCTAGATTTATGATTGATTATTATAGATTTTCAGAAGACTACAGACTTCTTTTTGGAGGACCTGAAACAATTACATCTCATTTTGTAAAAGATGCAAAGAGTTTTGTTTCTAAACGAATGTATAAAGTTTTTCCTGAATTAAAAAAATTTAAAATTGAATTTTCTTGGGGAGGTACCTTGGCAATATCGATTAATAGATTGCCTATTTTTGGAACTATAATGAATCAAAAGTTATATTATGCCCATGCTTACTCTGGGCATGGTTTAGCTATGAGTATTATGGGAGGAAAAATGGTAGCTGAAAAAATTTTAAATAAATCAAATAATTTTGATATGTTTGAGCAAATTAATCATTTTAAAATTCCAGGTGGCAACATGTTTAGAAGACCATTGTATTCTTCAGCCATTATTTATTATAGGTTAATGGATTATTTAAATAGATTGTAATTACTTAATTGCTCTTCTTAATCTGTCATTTATAGTTTTGCCAAGCCCTTTATCAGGTATTTCTACTACAGCAATTTTTTTGCATCTACTTTGATCTAATTTATGAAGATAATGATAAAAATTTTTTGCTGCTTCATTTAAATTTTTTTTATTACTCAAATTTAAATTAATTATTTCAGACTTTAATTTATTATTGCCAAAATTTAATAAACCTTCATTTTTTAGTATTCTCTTAGCATTCATTCTTATTGGCTTTAAAGTTGAATAATGTTTTTTTAAATTACCAGGAGAAATAGATGATTTCTTTTTAATTTTTACTTTTGCATATTTATTTAGCTCTTCAACAGTTATGCTGCCATATCTTAATACTTCAATTTCATTATTGGCATCAATTCTAACAACTGTGGACTCTAGTCCATGAGAAGACTGTTTATCTTTTAAAACAAATATTTTTTTTACTAGAATAGGATCGATATCCATAATATTGGTTGCGGAAGTTCTTTCTGACAGATTAGCACTAGGGGCTGCAATAGGTAGGTCAAATAAAGTAATTAATTTTTTAGCCAATTTATTACCAGGAATTCTGCAGCCAACTAAAGTTGAGTTATTAGAGACTAATTTTGATATTTTAGAATTTTTCTTTTTTTTTAATATTATTGTCAAAGGACCAGGCCAGAATTTTGAACCTAATTTTTTTTCAAATTTATTTAAAATAAAATATTTTTCTATTTGTTTAATACTTTTAAAGTGACAGATAATTGGATTACTTCTTGGTCTTTTTTTTACTTTAAAAATAGATTTTACAGCCTCATCATTTGTTGCATCTGCTCCAAGACCAAATACTGTTTCTGTGGGAAATATTACAAGTTCTCCACTGCTTAATAAATTTTTTGCAATATCTAACTTATTTTTTTTCATATTTTTTTATAAAATGTTTCCATCTATCTTTAAAATAGTTATTATCAATACTTGTATATGGGAAAAGTTATAGCATTTTCGAATCAAAAAGGTGGTTCAGGTAAATCGACTCTTTCAGCAAATTTATCAGTTTTGTGGAGCAATAGTGGTTACAAAGTAGCTGTTATAGATGCTGATGCACAAAAAAGTCTATCATATTGGCTTGAAGCAAGAAAATCTTATTATGGTGAAGATGATATTGGAATAACTCAATTAAATTTTGATATAAGGAATTTAATAGATGAAATTAAAGCCATAAAAAGAAAGTACGACTTTATAATAATTGATAGCCCTCCATCTATAACTTTTGAAACAATGCAGGTTGTAAAAGCTTCTGATAGAGTATTTGTTCCAGTACAACCAAGTCCAGTAGACTTAATGGCTACACTTCCTTTTTTAAAAATTGCAAAACAAGAAAGAAAAAATCCAATAATTATTCTTAATAGAGTGATGCCGAGAGCAAAATTAACTGACGCAATGATTTTGCGTTTAAGATACGCTGGTGCTAAAATTGCTCGCTCCCGACTGTCTAGCAAAGTATTATTTGCAGAAACATTCTCAGTTGGAAGGGGTGTAGTAGATATAAGTGTTACATCAGATGCTTCAAAAGAAATAATTAATGTTGGAAACGAAATTTTAAGAAATTTCTAACTTAATGTCTGATATCACAACTGTTATACTTGCTGCAGGCAATAGTACGAGATTTAAAGCAAGTAAATCAAAGCTTGTTTATCCATTATGCGGTTTACCAATTGTTTCACATATTTTTAATATTGCAAAAAAAATATCTGGTAAAAATATATTAGTTGTATCTAATGAAAAAAATAAAGAAGAATTAAAGTTAATATTAA
Source organism: uncultured Alphaproteobacteria bacterium (assembly GCA_902612825.1). Taxonomy (GTDB): domain Bacteria; phylum Pseudomonadota; class Alphaproteobacteria; order HIMB59; genus CACPNW01. Next base: position 24,826 of record CACMET010000012.1, on the reverse strand, counting down.
GTACCTCAAAGTTAGTTGTTCAAAAAAAACAAAAAGGAACCGCTGATGCAATTGAGCAAGTTAAAAAATTTGTTAAATCAAAAAATATTTTAATTTTATTTGGTGATACACCTTTAGTTGAAGTTAAAGATATAAGAAAACTAGTTAGTAAATTTAAAAAAAGTAAAGCGAAAGCTTCATTAATTGCATTTAATACTTCAGAGCCACATGGTTATGGTAGGTTATTATTGAATAACAACTACGTTGAAGAAATAATTGAGCAAATCAATTTAAAACCTGAACAAAAAAAAATTAATTTATGTAATTCTGGTATTTTGATAGCAAATACTAAATTATTATTTGATAATTTAAAAAATATTAAAGAAAATAAAATTAAAAAAGAAAGATATCTTCCTGATATATGCAAAATTTTTTCAAAAAAAAATATTCCTATCAATTATATTGAGTGCAACAAAGAAACAATGTTGGGCATAAATACATTGGATGATTTTAATGTTGTACAAAATATCTTGCAAAAAAAATACGTAAAAAATTTTATAAAAAATGGAGTCAATTTTTTAAAACCCAATACTTGTTATTTAAGCTATGACACCAAAATTGAACCTACTGTTACAATTGAAAGCAATGTTACAATAAAGGAAAAAACAATTATAAAAAAAGGTTCAATAATTAAAAGTAATTCATACTTAGAAGAGGTTACAATAGATGAAAATTCACATATTGGTCCAAGTGCTAGATTAAGACCAAAAACAAAAATCGGAAAAAAATCAAAGATTGGTAACTTTGTTGAAATAAAAAATTCTAAAATTGGAAATAATGTTTCTATTGCTCATCTTTCATATGTTGGAGATTCAGAAATAGGAAATAATGTGAATATAGGTGCCGGCACAATAACTTGTAACTTTGATGGAAAGAAAAAACACAAAACGATAATAAAAGATAATGTATTTATAGGTTCAAACACATCACTCATTGCTCCAGTTGTAATTGAGTCTAAATCTAGAATTGGCGCAGGTAGTGTTATCACTAAAAATATTCCCAAAAATTCACTTGCTATTGAAAGATCAGCCTTAAAAATTCTAAGAAATAAAAGATCTAAATAATAACCCTTGTTTCAAGATATATTAGGGTTTATGAGCCTTTTCAAATTATGAGCGATAAATGGTCACCTAATAGTTGGAGAAATAAAAATGCTCTTCATATGCCTAACTATCAGAATGAAGATCATCTAAATAAAACTCTAAATGAAATTTCCAAATATCCACCTTTAGTTTTTGCTGGAGAAGCAAGACTATTAAAAAAGAAACTTGGAGAAGTTTCAAACGGAAATGCTTTTTTATTACAAGGTGGAGATTGTGCAGAAAGTTTTGCAGATTTTCATCCAGATAATATTAGAGATACATTTAAAGTTATTTTACAAATGGCTGTTGTATTAACGTTTGGCGCTTCTTGTCCAATTGTTAAAGTAGGAAGAATTGCTGGACAGTTTGCAAAGCCAAGATCTTCTGCCACAGAAGTTATTAATGATTTAGAACTTGAGTCTTATAAAGGCGATATAATTAATGGGATAGACTTCAATCAAAAAGACAGAGATCCTAATCCAGATAGATTAATTCAGGCCTACAATCAGTCTGCATCTACACTTAATCTTTTAAGAGCTTTTTCTCAGGGCGGTTTTGCTAATTTAAATAAAATACATCAATGGAACCTAAATTTTGTTAAAGGTGAGAATGCTGCTAAATTTAGAGAGATATCTTCTAGAATTGACGAATGCTTATCTTTTATGGAGGCATGTGGAATAAATGGAAACAGTGTAAGACAATTAAATGAAACAGACTTCTTTACAAGTCATGAAGCTTTACTTCTTCAATATGAGGAAGCATTAACAAGAATAGATAGTACTTCAGGTAAGTGGTACGATGTTTCAGCTCACATGTTATGGGTAGGTGACAGAACACGACAACTTGATGGAGCACATATTGAATTTTTAAGAGGTATTGAGAACCCTATAGGTATTAAAGTTGGTCCAAGCACAAAGACAGAAGAACTATTAAAGATATTAGATGTGTTGAATCCAAATAATGAAGCTGGAAAAATAACGCTGATATGTAGAATGGGTCATGAAAAAGTTAGTGGAATACTTCCAAAAATAATTAGATCAGTTAATTCAGCTGGTAAAAATGTTGTTTGGACTTGTGACCCCATGCATGGAAATACTATCAAATCTAACACTGGTTTTAAAACTAGGCCATTAAAAGATATAATTTCTGAAATTCAGCAATTTTTTCAAATTCACAGAAGCGAAGGAACATATCCAGGCGGCGTCCATTTAGAAATGACTGGTCAAGATGTTACAGAATGTATGGGAGGTCTTCAAGAAATAACAGATGAAGATCTAAAAAATAGATATCATACATATTGTGATCCGAGACTAAATGCCTCGCAGTCTCTAGAATTGGCTTTTTTATTATCAGATTTTTTAAAAGAAGAAAAATTACTCTCAAAGCAATCTTCAAATTTATAAATTTATATTTATATATTACATATGAATTCAAAAGATAAAATCGTATACATTTCTAACTGGATTAAAGATTACGCTAAATCTATAAATAATAATCCAACTACACTAGTAATAGGAGTGTCAGGAGGAGTTGACTCAGCTCTTACTAGCACCTTATGTGCTCAAACTGGTTTAAAAACTATAGCTGTTTCAATGCCTATTAAGCAAAATTCATCACAACATGATTTAAGTTTAAGGCATTTAGAATTTTTAGAGAAAAATTACCCAAACGTAGAAACAAAAATAATCGAGCTAGATAATGTTTTTAAAACATTTCAAAATACGATGCAAAATTTTGATAGTGAGTTAGCTTTTGCAAATTCAAGATCTAGACTAAGAATGGTAACCCTATACCAAATAGCTCAAAGTAATAATGGTATAGTTGTTGGTACTGGAAATAAAGTTGAAGATTTTGGTGTTGGATTTTATACAAAATATGGTGATGGAGGCGTAGATATATCGCCAATAGCAGATTGTACTAAAACTGAAGTGTGGGAATTAGCCGAAGAAATTGGGGTTATAAAAGATATTATTAGCGCAGCACCGACAGATGGTTTATGGGATGATAGTAGAAATGATGAAAGCCAGCTTGGTCTTTCATATAAGCAATTAGAAGAAGCAATGGAAAATAAGTCTAGTGAATACTACAGTAGATACGAAGAAATTAGAAAGCCAAATCTTCATAAGATGAAGCCTATTCCCGTTTGCGAAATTCCTAAAGAATAATATGAAGTGTAGGTTCGCTCCTAGCCCTACAGGAAAAATACATATCGGTAATGCTAGATCAGCGATTTTGAATTGGATTTTTTGTCAAAAAAATCAAGGTGAGTTTGTATTAAGAATTGATGATACTGATGCCAATAGGAGTTCTAAAGAATTTGAGACAAGTATCAAAGATGATCTTAAATGGCTTGGATTAAATTGGAGTTACACTTTTAATCAGTCCTCTAGACAACATATTTACAATGAGAAAATCCAAATTCTAAAACAAAAGAAAAGACTTTATCCATGTTTTGAAACAGAAGAGGAATTAGCTTTAAAGAAAAAATCTTTGTTATCATCTGGGAAACCACCTATTTATGATAGATCATCATTAAACCTCAGTGATGAAGAAGTAGAAAAAAAAATAGAATCTGGAATCCAACCCCATTGGAGATTCAAATTAGATCATGAAAATATTGGTTGGAAAGATATTATTAAAGGAGATGTTTCATTTGATGCAAAAAATTTGAGTGATCCTGTTTTAATTAGAGCTGATGGAACATTGTTATACCATTTACCTTCAGTAATTGATGATATTGAAGAAAAAATTACGCATATTATTAGAGGGGAAGACCACATAGCTAATACTGCTTATCATATTCAAATTTTTAAGGCTTTTGAATCTTCTATTCCATCATTTGCTCATCATCCATTCTTGGTTGATGAAACTGGCAAGGGTTTTAGCAAAAGGCTAGGAAGTCTTTCAATTGAAAATTTTAGAGACGAAGGATATGAAAATATTACGTTACTTAATTATTTTCTTTTTATTGGTTCGAGCAGTAATATCGATCCAATTAAAGATTTAAATGAAATAGTAAATAAATTTGATATTCAAAATTTATCTAAATCTTCTGCAAAATTTTCAATTGAATCCTTAAGAAACCTTAATGAAAATACTATTAAATTATTTAGTTATAACGAGATTAATCATAAGTTAATAAATATAAAATCTAATTTTCAAAAAGAGAGTTTTTGGCGTTTTATTAAAAATAATATTTCGTTTATTAAACAAGCAAAAGAATGGGAAGAAGTAATTACAAAAATAAATAATGCTAAAGATTTAAATATAGATGATAATTTTATTAGTACGGCAATTGATGAATTACCCGAAGATCCTTTTGATGAAAAATCATGGGATCAATGGACATTAAAAATTAATAAAAAAACTGGGCTTAGAGGAAAAGATTTATTTATGCCTTTGAGGTTAATTTTGACAGGAAAATCTCATGGACCCGAATTAAAATATCTACTACCATTATTTGATAGAGACGAAATTTTGCAAAAACTTGGAAAAATCTAGTAAATTTTAATTTATACTCTATTAGCGATCTAGTAATTATGGAAGAAAAAGTATATTTATTCGATACCACACTTAGAGATGGTCAGCAAACTACAGGAGTTAATTTTTCTGTTAGTGATAAAATGAATATATCCCAACATCTTGATGATTTAGGAATAGACTACATTGAAGGCGGATGGCCAGGAGCAAATCCCACCGATAATGATTTTTTTTCAAGAAATACAAAATTTTCAAAAAGTAAATTGACTGCCTTTGGTATGACAAGAAGACCAGGTAGAAGTGCAGATAACGATCCAGGATTAAATGCACTTATTAATTCAAGCGCTAGTTGTGTTTGTATTGTAGGTAAATCATCATCATTTCACGTAAAAAATGCTTTAGAAATATCTGAAGATGAAAATTTAAAAATGATAAGTGATAGTATTCACTCAATAAAAAACAAAAACAAAGAGCCAATTTTTGATGCAGAACATTTTTTTGATGGCTTTAAAGAAAATAAAGAGTTTGCATTGAGTTGTATCAAAGCAGCGTATGATGCTGGCGCAAGATGGGTTGTTCTTTGTGACACAAATGGAGGAACTCTTCCAGATGAAATTTACAATATTGTTTCAGAAGTAGTAAAAGTTATACCAGGTCAAAATGTTGGTATACATGCTCACAATGATACTGATAATGCAGTTGCAAATGCATTAGCAGCTATTAATGCTGGAGCAAGACAGATACAGGGAACGATTAACGGTTTAGGAGAAAGATGTGGAAATACTAATTTAATTTCCTTAATTCCATCTTTGGTTCTGAAAACAAAATATAAAACAAACATTTCAAAAGATAAATTAAAAAATTTAATTCACATTTCTAGAACCTTGAATGATATTCTTAACATGCCTTCAAGAAAAAATGCTCCATATGTTGGAGATCATGCTTTTTCTCATAAAGGTGGATTGCATGCATCCGCAATAGAAAAAAATTCTTCAACTTATGAACATATTGAACCAGAAATAGTTGGTAATTCTAGAAATGTAGTAATTTCAAATCAAGCAGGAAGATCTAATATATTAAATCAATTAAATAAGATTAATATTGATCTACCTAAAAATGAAATCAACAATATCTTAGAGATTATCAAGGAAAAGGAATCAGGAGGATATTCATTTGATACTGCTTTAGCTAGTTTTGAACTATTAGTTAGACGTCACCTTGGACATTTTGAAGATTTTTATAACTTAGAAAAATTTAGAGTCACAGATGAAAGAAGATGGAATGCTAAAGGTGAAATTGTTACTGAAGCAGAGGCTACAATATTTTTAAAAGTTAAAGATTCTAATATGATGACAGTGGGTACTGGAAATGGTCCAGTTAATGCTATTGATAGTGCATTAAGAAAAGCTCTTATTGATTATTATCCTGATCTTAAAGATTTAAAGTTAACTGATTACAAAGTTATGATTCTATCATCAGAAAAAGGTACTGGTGCTATCACAAGAGTTTTAATTGAATCATCTGATTCTACCAATACTCATTGGACAACCATTGGCGTATCTCCAAATATTATTGATGCATCTTATAGTGCCATTTTTGACAGTATTACTTTTAAGTTATTTAATGATTTAAAGAATAAAAATTGACTCCAAAAAAACCAAGCATAATTTTAGTTAGGCCTCAACTTCCTGAAAATATTGGAATGGTTGCTCGTGTGATGTACAACTTTGGTCTAAAAGATTTAATTGTTGTTTCGCCAAGAGATAATTGCTTTAACATTAAATCAATAAATGCAGCAAAAAAAGCAACTAAAATTATTAAGAATGTTAAAGTTTATGATGATTTAGAAATTGCACTTTCAAACTTTTCTTATGTTGTGGCCACAACAAATAGAAGAAGATATTTGGAAAAAAATTTTACTAATGATTTTAAATTCATTAAAAGAAAAATTACTGTAAATAAAAAAACAGCAATACTTTTTGGTCCTGAAAATTCAGGACTTTCAAATGAGGATTTGAGATTATCTGATATAATTTTTACTATTGAAACAAGTAGTAAAAGTAATTCATTAAATCTTTCTCATGCAGTTACCATTCTATGTCATAAATTATTTGAATTGAATAATTTAAAAAGTAATAATTCAACTACAATTGAAAAACATAATATTAGTAAATATCAATTATCTAAATTCTTAAATTATATTTTTGAAAATCTTGAAAAAAAGAATTTTTTTACTCCAAGTGAAAAAAAAGAAAGTATGAAAAATAATATTTATAGTATTTTCACAAAAATTCCTCTCACGAAGAAGGAATTGCAGACTTTATGGGGAATTACAAAAAAACTAAATAAATAAGCCAAAAATTAACTATATTAGATTTGACATAGTTCTTTAAATCACTATATACCCCTCTGAATAATGACTAAAAGACATAGCGCAAAATACAAAATTGATAGAAGATTAGGTGTAAACTTATGGGGTAGGCCCAAAAGTCCTTTTAATAGGAGAAACTCTAAACCTGGTCAACATGGAGCTCAAAGTCAACGAAAAAAACTTTCCGATTATGGTAATCAGTTATTTGCTAAACAAAAGCTTAAATTTTATTACGGTGATCTAACTGAAAGACAGTTTAGAAATATATTTAAAAAAGCTTCTAATATTAAAGGTGATACCAGTCAAATTTTAATAGAACTTCTAGAAAGAAGATTAGACGCTACCGTCTATAGAATGAAATTTGTACCTACAATTTTTTCTGCAAGACAATTAGTTAATCATGGTCATGTAAAGGTTAATGGTAAAAGAGTTAATATTCCATCATACAGTGTAAGTGATGGAGATGAAATTTCAATAAGAGATAAAAGTAAAGAAATTAATTTAATTGTAGAATCTGTTAGCTCTCAAGAAAGAGAAATTCCAGAATATTTAGAAGTGGATGTAAAAGAATTGAAAGGGCGTTTTTTAAGAGCTCCTCTAATTCATGATGTTCCTTATCCCGTAACAATGGAACCAAATTTAGTTATTGAGTATTATTCAAGATAATCTCTTTTTTATAACTATCATAAATATATAATATTATTGCAATCCAAATAATTATAAATGATACTAACTTAATTTGTAAGATTTCTTCATTAAGAATAAAAACAGAAGTAATAAAATGAAACGATGGTGCTAGATAAAATAAAACCCCAGCAAGACCTAATTGAATAAATTTTAAACCCAAATTAAAAAATAATAATGGAAAAATCGTTACAGCCCCTGTTAGAATTAAAAATAATGACGTTTTAAAATCAATACTAAAAATACTGTTTTCACTAACCATAAATAAATAAATTAAATATGGGATAGATATTAAAGAAATTATGAAAGTTTCATAAAGTAAACCAATTGAAGGATTAACGTTTACTTGTTTTCTCAGTAATCCATATAGTGCCCATGAGGTTCCAATCCAAATTATTAGGAATGGAAATTGATTTAAATTAATAAATAAGAATAATATGCCTAAAAACATAAGACATACAGATGCAAATTTAGGCATAGTTATTTTCTCGTTTAAGAAAAAATTACCTAGAATAATACTAATCATTGGAGTAATAAAGTAACCCATTGATGCATCCTGAACTCTTTCTTGTCCTACAGAATAAATAAAACCTGCCCAGTTACCTGCAATAAGAAAGGCAGTAATTGTTAAAATAAAAATTTTTTTTCTAGATTCAAATATTTCAATAAAATCACTTATGTTTGAAAGTAAAATTAATAATAAAAATAGAAAAATGAATGACCAGAAACCTCTATGAGCCACTACTTCAATTGTTTCAATGTGATTTAATTCATTAAAAAAAAGGGGTTGCGGAAGCCCCCAAAAAATTGCTGCAATACAAGAAAATATTACACCTTTTGAATAACTATTATTTAACAATCTATGATGGGCTTACGTCTATTCCATTTGTATTTAATAATTCCAATAATTCACCACTTTCAAACATTTCAGTTATAATATCACAACCACCTATAAATTCTTTCTTTACATAAAGTTGTGGTATGGTTGGCCAATTAGAATATTTTTTAATACCCTCTCTCATTTCATCACTCTCTAACACATTGACACTTCCAAATTTAACACCCACTTTATTTAATATTTCAACTACTCTTGCAGAAAATCCACACATTGGAAATACAGGGGTACCTTTCATGAAAAGCATTACATCATTAGACTTGATTTCATTTTCTATATTTTGAGATACATGGTCGTTATTATTCATTATTACTCCGATACAGTTTTTAGCTTAAGTGCGTGCAAATCACTACCCATTTTACCATTAAAAGCATCATAAACCATCTTATGTTGTTCTACTCTTGTTTTTCCAGAAAAAGATTTTGACGTTACTGTAGCGCTGTAATGATCACCATCTCCTTTAAGATCTTCAATTTCAACATTTGCATCTGGTATAGCTTCTTTAATAAATCGCTCTATTTGTTCAACAGTCATTGGCATAACTATAAAATAGTTCAGATATTAGTAAAAATAAAGGTTATTTAATTTTATTTTTAAAAATCCAATCTATTTTCTTTAGATCATTATCATCTTTAATGATTTTCACGATTTCTTTTGAATTTAATATTTTATTTAATTCTTTATTTTTTTGAAAAACTTGGGAAAAATTCTTATTATTATTCCATGTTTCCATGGCACTTTCTTGAACAATTTTATAAGCTTGTTGTCTTTTCAGTCCTTTTTCAATTAATTTTAACATAATATTGTGAGTTCTATGTAAGCCTCCAAGCATATTCAAATTTTTCAACATATTTTTTGGATAGACTTTTAAATTCTTTATAATGCCATTTAAACGATTCAGTGCAAAATCAGTTGCAATTGTAATATCTGGAGTCATAATTCTTTCAACACTAGAATGACTAATATCTCTCTCGTGCCAAAGTACGACATTTTCTAGTGAAGGTATCACACCACTTCTAATATATCGTGCAATACCTGTTAAGTTCTCACTCAATACTGGATTACGTTTGTGAGGCATTGCAGAAGAACCTTTTTGCTTAGAAGAAAAACTTTCTTCAACTTCTAATACCTCAGTTTTTTGTAAATTTCGAATTTCCACAGCAAATCTCTCAATAGAAGATGCTAAAATTCCTAATACTGAAAAAAAATACGCATGCCTATCTCTTGGAATTACTTGAGTTGATACATCTTCAGAATTAAGTTTAAGTTTTTTTGCAACATAATCTTGAACTCGTGGGTCTATAGAATTAAAGGTTCCAACCGGTCCAGAAATAGCACAAACAGATATTTCGTTGATTGCCTGATCAAGTCTTTCTAAATTTCTTTTAAATTCAAAATAAAAGGAAGATAATTTTAATCCAAAAGTAATAGGTTCAGCATGTATCCCATGACTTCTTCCAATCATTAATGTGTCTTTATATTTTTGAGATTTGATTTTTAAACTTTGAATACATTCTACTAAACTTTTTCTTATTATTTCTGATGTTTGCTTAAGTTGTACAGAAAATGAAGTATCAATAATATCACTTGATGTTACACCAAAGTGAAAATACTTTGATGAGTCGCCAATATATTTGCTTACATTATTAATGTAAGCAACAACATCATGTTTTGTTTCTTGTTCAATTTTTTCTATTTCTTTAACATTAAATTTTGCTTTATTTCTTATTTCTTTTGAAGCTTTTTTAGGAATTACGCCGAGCATTGCTTGTTTTTCTGCAATCAAGCACTCAATCTCTGTCCAAATTGTAAATTTATTTTTTAATGACCAAATCTTTTCAATTTCAGGCCTATTATATCTAGGTATCATTTAATTTACTTATACATCCTTTATTGGAAAAGATGTATTATTTTTAGATAATGTAAATATTTCATTTCCTTCTTCTGTTATTCCAATTGTATGCTCGAATTGAGCAGATAAAGATTTATCTTTTGTTACAGCTGTCCATCCATCATTTAGTATTTTTGTTTGCCACCCACCTAAATTAATCATTGGTTCAATTGTTAAAAACATTCCAGGCTCTAACATTGGTCCCTCACCTGGTTCTCCAAAATGTAAAACACTAGGTGGAGTATGAAATTCTTTTCCAATTCCATGACCACAAAAATCTCTTACTACAGAATAACCTTTTCCTTCAGCAAGTTTCTGAATTTTATTTCCAATATCACCAATATGCTTACCAGGTTTAGCTTCACTAATACCAATTAATAAAGATTCATAAGTTATTTTTAAAAAATCATAATTTTTTTTATTTGTCTTGCCTGCAACAAACATTCTGGAACTATCACCATGCCAACCATTTAGAATAACTGTTACATCTACATTTACTATATCGCCGTCAGAAAGAATTTTTCTTTCAGAAGGAATTCCATGACAAACAACATGATTAACAGATGTACAAACTGATTTTGGAAAACCTTTATAATTTAAAGGAGCTGGTATTGCTTTGTTTTGAATAATTTGATTATGACATATGTCATTTATTTCTTGAGTACTGATACCTGGAACAACCTTTTCATATAAAGAATCTAGAACATCAGCAGCTAAAGAACCAGCTTCCCTCATGCCTTCAAAATCTTTTTTTGTATGTATTGGGATATTGTTGTTTCTCATTTAAAAAATAATTACTTACGATTAATAAATAATATATAGAAAATATCAATTAATCATATGAGTTCTTTTACTGCAGGTATTATTGTTATTGGTGATGAAATACTTTCTGGTAGAACTCAAGATACAAACTCAAATTATATTGCAAAAAAATTATTAGAAGCTGGTATTAAGTTAGAAGAAGTTATTGTTATTCAGGATGATAAAAAAACAATAATAGAAAACGTATTAAAATATAGCTCAAAATATTCTTATGTTTTTACTACTGGGGGAATTGGACCAACTCATGATGATATCACTTCAGAAAGTATATCTGCAGCCTTTAATTTACAATATGAAACAAATAAAATGGCTTTTGAGATTCTTGAAAATTATTATCCAAAAGGTGAATTTAATGAAAGCAGGCAAAGGATGGCCAAAATGCCATTTGGTTCAGAGCTTATTTTAAATCCAATGACCGCTGCACCAGGATTTATTGTAAAAAATATCTATGTTTTACCCGGTGTGCCAGAAATAATGCAAGTTATGTTTGAGGAATTAATGAAAAAAATTAAAAAAGGCGAACCAAAACTTGTTACAACAATTAATACTAATTTATACGAAAGTAAAATTGCAAAAAATTTAAAAAATATTCAAAACAATTATACAAATGCATCAATCGGTAGTTACCCATATTTTAATCTTGCAGCTAAAACAGGCGGTGTTAACATAGTTGTTTCATCATGGGAGATGAAATCTATTCAACCAATAGTTGATGATATAACTAAGATGATTGAATTAAATGGTGGAAAAAGTTCTATAGTTTGATATTAGTCCAGAAATAGGCCTCGTGGTGGAATGGTAGACACAATGGACTTAAAATCCATGCCCTTTTGGGAGTGCCGGTTCAAGTCCGGCCGAGGCTACCAATCATTAAATTATGTTTGCTTTTATTACTATTGGAACAAATAATTTAAAAAAATCATCTGCATTTTATAGTAAAATTTTAAAACCTCTAAAAATTAAAAAAGTATTATCTCATCATCGTTATTTTGGTTATGCTAAAAAAGAAACACCTAAAAAAATAGAATTATACTTGATTAGACCTCATAACAAAAAACAAGCAACCATAGGAAATGGTACAATGATTACTTTTAAAGCTAATTCTAAAAAAAATGTTAATGAATTTTATAATATTGGAATAAGTCTTGGAGCAAAAGACGAGGGGATGCCTGGACCCAGACATGGTAAAGATTATTATGCATATTTAAGAGATTTAGATGGTAACAAGATATGTGTTTTTAAAAAAATTTGATCTTAATAATTAAATTGCTCATTTAAAATTTTATCTTCAATAGAATGCTTACTATCGAACAATACAGTGCATTTATTGTCATCTGAAGAAACAATATTCACTTTACTAATATCTCTAAATTCAACATTATCTGCAGTTACACTAGATGAGCGTTCATCATGATTTAACACTTCAAAATCAATTTTACTAATTTCAGATAACAGAGCACCTCTCCATCTCCTTGGTCTAAAGGCACTGATTGGAGTTAATGCAAGTATATTTGAGTCTAAAGGTAGAATACTACCATGTGCGGATAGATTATAAGCTGTACTTCCAGCTGATGTAGATAACAAAACGCCATCACATATCAATTCTTCCATTTTTACTTTCTCATTTATTTTGATTTTAATTTTTGATGCCAAATGAGTCTGCCTCATAAGAGAAACTTCATTATATGCATATGCCTCAAAGATTTCATTATTAACACTTTGTGCAGTCATTTTTAATGGTTTAAAAGTAGATTTTTTAGCATTGATAATCATGTCATTTAAATTTTCATTACTAAGATTATTCATTAAAAACCCAATTGAACCAAAGTTTATTCCAAAAAATGGTTTTTTTAGTTTATTAAAATTATGAAGTGATTTTAAAAGTAATCCGTCGCCTCCAATTGGAATAATGTAGTCGGCATCTTCCACAGAATTTTGTCCAAATAATTCTGTTAGTTTTTTTTCTGTATTTTTTGCCTCAGGATTGTTTGATGATAAAAAATGAAATTTCATTATCCACCTGTTACATTCATATGTCTTTTCATATATTTATTAATTTTTTCTCCAATCATAAAATCATGTTGTTTTGGTTTAATATTAAGAGCAAACTTAATTTTTTCTTTTATATAATCATCACTATAATCTTTTCTCATTATTTCTCTAAAATCAACAAAGTCATTCTGACCAAGGCACATGAAAAGTTTACCAGTGCTCGAAATTCTTACTCTATTGCAAGAGGCACAAAAATTATTTGTTAAAGGACTTATAAACCCAATTTTATTTGAAACTAAATCACTAGTATAAAATCTTGCTGGACCTCCAGTACTATAATCAATTTTAGAAAATTTATATATTTTGTCTAGTTTTGAAAAAGTATCAGATAATGAGATAAACTGATATTCTCTTGATATATCTGTTTCTTCCATTGGCATTACTTCGATAAATGTAAGATCAATTTTTTTATTACTAGTCCAATTTATTAATTCTTCAATTTCATTTTCATTAAAATCTTTAATTACTACAGTATTAATTTTAATTTTTATGTTGTTATCAAGTGATTCATTAATTCCATCAAAAACTTTTTCAATATTTCCAAATCTTGTTATTTTATTATATTTTTCAGGATTAATTGTATCTAGAGAAACATTAATCCTATTAATACCATTTAGCTTCAGTAGTTTGGCATATTTTTTTAATAATGTACCATTTGTTGTCAGTGTTATTTCCTTTAGATTTGTTTTTTCTTTTTTGGTATTAAGTTTTTCAATTAATTTTATAATATCATTTCTTACCAAAGGCTCACCCCCAGTTAATCTAATTTTTTCAACTCCGAGTTCTATAAAGTTGTCACATAATCTTTCAATTTCTTCTAAAGTGAGTATGTCTTTTCGTGGGAGAAATTGCATTTTTTCTTTCATACAATAAACACATCTCAGATCACATCTATCTGTAACAGATACTCTTAGATAATTTACTTTTCTTAAATACTGATCAATTAGTTGCATTTATATTAATTATTTTTAATTCAACTTCTCTAGGGTTAATAGTTTTTTTTCCAACATTTTCAAAATTAATTGTAACTATATTATTAATACATGATTGTACTTGGCCAATTCCCCATTCTTTTTCTTTACTGACATTTACAACAAAAGTACCTGGTGTAAGATCACCTATATAAAAATCTGACATTTAAAAAAATTAACTAATTCTTTTTTCTGCTTTTTCATGCATTTCTTGAGCTTCTAAACTCAATGTTGCAACTGGTCTTGCTTCTAATCTTTTGATACTAATTGGATCACCTGTTTCATCACAATAACCATAAGATCCATCTTCAATTCTTTGTAGGGCGGCATCTATTTTATTGATCAGTTTTCTTTCTCTGTCTCTTGTTCTGAGTTCGAAGGATCTATCTATTTCTTCAGATGCTCTATCAGTTATATCGGGTTTTGCTTCATTCTCATTCTGAAGATTGCTTAAAGTCTGAGATGATTCCTTAAGTAAATCATTTTTCCAACTCACTAATTTTTGCCTAAAATATTCTTTCATTTTGGCATTCATGAATTTTTCTTTCTGAGTAGGTTTGTAATTTTTAGGTAATTTAGTCATAATTTTAAAAAGTTGCTGATTTATCAAATGATTTTATTTATTCAAGCAATATTGAAATTTTATTAATTATTAAAAATTCATATTTTTCAATATTTTAATCAAATTTTCGTAAAAGAACAAAAATAGAACTTTTAAAAATAGAACAAAACGTGTACAAGTAAACATGATTTGCAAGAATCTTAATAAAAACATAGGAAATTAATGGAGAAATTAAATGTCTCAAGCTAAATTAAAAGTAGTAAATAACGAAAATTCAATGGATAAAGAAAACAGAAGTAAATCTCTAGAAGCCGCTGTAAGCCTAATAGAGAAAAATTATGGAAAAGGCTCAATAATGAAATTGGGCTCTAAAACAAACGTAGATATTGAAGCAATATCTACCGGTTCATTAGGGCTTGATATAGCTCTTGGTATTGGAGGAGTACCAAAGGGGAGAATTATTGAAATTTATGGACCTGAAAGTTCTGGTAAAACTACTTTAGCTACTCATATTGTTGCAGAGTCACAAAAACAAGGCGGCAATTGCGCATTTATAGATGCAGAGCATGCTCTAGATCCAGCATATGCTAAGAAATTAGGTGTAAATTTAGAAGAATTATTAATTTCCCAGCCTGATACAGGAGAGCAGGGTTTAGAAATTGCTGATTCTTTAATTAAATCTGGAGGTATTGATGTGCTAATTATTGATTCAGTTGCAGCACTTGTACCAAGAGCTGAATTAGAAGGCGATATGGGAGATTCTTTACCTGGTTTGCAAGCTAGATTGATGAGTCAGGCTTTAAGAAAACTTACAAGTTCAATTGCTCAATCAAACACTCTAGTTGTATTCATAAATCAACTTAGAATGAAAATTGGTGTTATGTTTGGTAGCCCTGAAACAACTACAGGGGGCAATGCTTTAAAATTTTATTCTTCTGTAAGAATGGACATTAGAAGAATTGGTGCAATAAAAGATAAAGATGAAATCATTGGAAATCAAACTAGAGTAAAGATAGTTAAAAACAAAGTCGCGCCTCCATTCAAAGTTGTTGAATTTGATATAATGTATGGAGAAGGTATATCTAAATTAGGTGAATTAGTTGATTTAGGTGTCAAAGCAGAAATTATTGATAAATCTGGATCATGGTTTGCTTACAAAAATACTAAAATAGGACAAGGTAGAGAAAACGTTAAAAACTTTCTTAACGACAATCCTACTATAGCTAAAGAAATAGAAAATCAAATTCTACAAAATGCTGGAATAGTTGAAAAAGCTATGATGGAAGGAAAAGTAGAGAATAAAGAAAAAGAAGCTAAAGAAGCTGAAGAAGTAAAAGAATAGTAAATATTATTTTTGTTTGGCGCCTATTTCAAAATAGGCGCTTTTTTATTTAGACAATAGAGTTTTCAAGTTATAATACCTTTTCATGAATTCAAATCAGATTAGGTCAACATTTCTTAATTATTTTAAAAAAAATGGACACGAGATTATTCATTCTAGTTCTCTAGTACCAGATAATGATCCTACTCTAATGTTTGCTAACTCTGGAATGGTACAATTTAAAAATATTTTTACAGGTAAAGAGACAAGAGATTACAACAGAGCGACTACTGCTCAGAAATGTGTAAGAGCGGGTGGTAAGCACAATGATTTAGAAAATGTAGGATACACGACAAGACACCATACTTTTTTTGAAATGTTAGGTAATTTCTCTTTTGGAGATTATTTTAAAGAGTTAGCCATAGAACTAGCTTGGAAACTAATTACTAAAGAATATTCAATAAATAAAGATAGACTATTAGTAACCGTTTATTCTGATGATCAGGAAGCTTTCGATTTATGGAAAAAAATAGCTGGATTATCTGAAAATAAAATTATTAAAATTAGTACATCTGATAATTTTTGGTCAATGGGTGAAACTGGTCCTTGTGGTCCATGTTCTGAAATATTTTATGATCATGGTGATAAATACGAAGGAGGCCCTCCAGGTTCTCCAAACGAAGATGGTGATAGATTTATAGAAATATGGAATTTAGTATTTATGCAATATGAGCAAATATCTAAATCTGAGAGAATAAATCTACCAAAACCCTCCATTGATACTGGAATGGGATTAGAGAGAATGACAGCTCTTCTAGATGGTTCTAATGATAATTATTCAACAGATTTATTTCAACCGATTATAAATGAATCAACGAAATTATGTGGCGATGAAAGTTCAATAACAAGTCCTAGTCATAGAGTAATTGCAGATCACTTAAAATCCTCCTCTTTTTTAATTGCAGATGGAGTTATGCCTTCAAATGAAGGTAGAGGATACGTCTTACGAAGAATAATGAGAAGGGGAATGCGACACGCTCATTCTTTAGGTAATAAAGAGCCTGTTTTTCATAAGCTATTCCCTATTTTTTTAGATGGAATTAAAAATTCATATCCTGAATTAGATAGAGCAAAAGATCTGATCACTAATACATTAATGAATGAAGAAACTAAATTCAAGGAAACTGTTGAAAAAGGAATTAAAATTTTAGATGAGGAAATTTCTAACTCAACAAATATATTTAATGGAGAAGTAGCATTTAAATTATACGACACCTATGGATTTCCCTTAGATTTAACACAAGATTATTTGAAAAGTAAAAATATTGAAGTCGATATAAAAACATTTGAACAAAAAATGTTAGATCAAAAGGAAAGAGCAAGACAAAGTTGGAAAGGTACAGGAGACATCGAGGATGAAGGGATTTGGTTTGAAATAACTTCTAAAATAGATCCAACAGAATTTTTAGGATATTCTGATATGGAAGCTGATTGTAAAATAATTTCAATCATATCAGAAAGTAAGTCAGTAGATAAAATTAAAAAAGATCAAGAAGCAATTATAATATTAAATCAAACACCTTTTTATGGAGAAAGTGGTGGTCAGGTGGGAGATCATGGTTTTTTTGAAAATGATAGCTTTAAGTTTGAAGTTATAAATACTACAAAAATATTTGGAAACTATTTTATTCACAAAGGTAAAGTAATTAGTGGTGAATGCGAAATTGAAGATACTATTAAAGCAAGCATTAATAAATTGAATAGAGATTTTATTAAATATAATCATTCTTCAACTCATTTATTACATGCTGCTCTAAGAAAAATACTGGGCAAGCATGTCACGCAGAAGGGCTCACTTGTAAATTCAGAAAAACTTAGATTTGATTTTAGTCACAATAATCCAATTGAAAAAGATCAACTCATGAATATTGAAGAAATTGTAAATGATCAAATTCAAAAAAATGGAATTGTTGAAATTAAAATTGTAGATCAAAAAAAAGCTATTGAAGAAGGTGCAATGGCATTGTTTGGAGAAAAATATAGCGATGAAGTAAGAGTAGTAACAATGGGTCAAGAAAATGAATCATTCTTTTCAAAAGAATTATGCGGAGGAACTCATGTAGGAAAATTAGGGGAAATAAGTAAATTTAAAATAACTAATCAATCTAGTGTTGCGTCTGGAATAAGAAGAATAGAGGCTGTATCTAATGTTGCAGTGGATAAATATATTAAAGAAATAGAAAGAAATTTATTAGAAAAAAATAAAAACCAAGATAATCAAATTGAAGATTTAAAGAATAAAATTAAAAAGATTAATGCTGATTATAATTTTAAAAATCAATCTCAAGACAAAGGTTTATTAATTAAAGAATTAATTCAGATACACGAAAAATTAAAACAAAATATGTCTATATCAAAAAATATTGATAATATTGTTGTAAAAAAAATCAAAGAATTAAATTTCATATACTTGATTGCTGAAGACTACCCTAATAAATCTTTGAAAACATTTATTGATGAGCAAAAAAAACAATATAACAAAAATAGTGTTTCGTTAATAATTTCAAATAATAATAACAAACTATCTATAGTGCTAGGAGTTACTGAAGATATTACAGACCTTTTTGATGCTTCAAAAGAAATAAGAGAAATTTCGATTATTCTAGGTGGCAAGGGTGGGGGTGGTAGAAAAGATCTTGCTCAAGGAGGAGGATCAGATGTTAGTCAAATTAATGAAAGTATAAAATATTTAGAAGATAAATTAAACTCTATTAGTTAATTTGAAAATTGTTTTTTATTGCGCTTAAAAAATCTTGAGTGTTTAACCATTTCTGATCTTTGTTAATTAATATTGCTAGATCTTTTGTCATTTCACCACTTTCTACAGTTTTGATACACGTTTCTTCTAATTTTTTAGCAAAATTTATTAATTCATTATTACCATCAAATTCTCCTCTAAAACTTAAACCTCTTGTCCAAGCAAAGATTGATGCAATAGGATTAGTTGAAGTTTCTATACCTTTCTGATGATTTCTATAATGTCTTGTAACAGTTCCATGTGCTGCTTCAGCTTCTACTGTTTTACCATCTGGGGTCATTAACACACTTGTCATTAAACCTAGTGATCCAAATCCTTGAGCAACAGAATCTGATTGAACATCTCCATCATAATTTTTACAAGCCCAAATAAAGTTACCTTCCCATTTTAAAGCTGAGGCCACCATATCATCGATTAATCTATGCTCATAAACTATGTCTTTTTCTTTAAACTTATTTTTAAATTCAGTATCAAATACATCCTGAAATAAATCTTTAAATCTTCCATCGTAGACTTTTAAAATAGTATTTTTAGTAGAAAGGTAAACTGGCCAATCAAGATTAAGTCCATAATTAAAACAAGCTCTAGCAAAGTCTTTAATTGAATTATCTAAATTATACATTGATAGGGCTACACCAGGTTTTTCAAATTCATATACATCTTTTGTAAAGCCTTCAGATCCATCTTTAGGTTCAAAAACCATTTTAAGAGTTCCTGGTTTATTAATTAATGTGTCAGTCGCTCTATATTGATCACCAAAGGCATGTCTAGCAACTACAATTGGATGATTCCAGTTTGTAATTATTCTTGGAACATTTTTGCATATAATTGGCTGTCTAAATATTGTTCCTCCCAGTATATTTCTTATTGTTCCATTGGGAGAACGCCACATTTGTTTTAATTTGAATTCCTCTACTCGATTTTCATCAGGAGTAATTGTTGCACATTTTATTCCTACACCATATTTTTTCACCGCCTCGGCAGCTTCTATTGTGATTTGATCATTTGTCTCATCTCTTTTAATCACTCCAAGATCAAAATATTTGATATCTATATCAAGATAGGGCAAAATTAATTTTTCTTTGATGTACTCCCAGATGATTCTGGTCATTTCATCTCCATCCATTTCAACTACAGGGTTTTTAACTTTTATTTTTGCCATTTAATTAATATATTTTTTAATTGATCAACCGTATCTATAATGTGAAAACTGTTTTGTAAATTTTTATTTGAAAAATTTTCATCTTCAAAAAATTTAAATTGCTGAAATAGATTATCCCAGAAATTATTTTTATTAAAAAATATTATTGGCTTATTATGAATCCCCATTACTTTCCAAGATACAACCTCTACTATTTCTTCTAAAGTACCTGTTCCTCCTGGTAATGCTAAATACGCATCACTTAACTCAAATAGTAACTTTTTTCTTTCAGACATATTATTCACTATTTTTAATTCATCTATATTTTCAAAAATTATTTCTGTCTCAGATAAAAAATTTGGAATAACTCCCGTAACTCTATTTTTATATTTTTTTGCTGTCTTAGCAACCACACCCATAATACCAACTTTTGCCCCACCGTAGACAATATTTATTTTAAATGATGATATTAATTTGCTAATTTCTTCTGCATCTTGATAATATTTATTACTTAATTTATCTGAAGATGAGCAATAGACAGTAATAGATTTAATAGTCATAAATTTAATGTTTATTAGAAAAAATTTAACTAGAAATTTTATTCTTATACCAATTCTTAATGTTTTCTCTAAACATTAATGCTGATGGCGTTACAACTAATGTGAGAAATGTTGCAAAAAGTAGTCCAAATACTATAGCTGTTGATAATTGAACCCACCACTGGGTATCTGGCGAACCTCTAGTTATTTCTCTAGATATGAAGTCAACATTTGTCATTGTAACCATTGGTAATAATCCTAGTACTGTTGTAGTTGTTGTAAGTAAAACTGGTCTCAGTCTCTGTGCCCCTGTTTTGATAATGGCTTCTCTTATACTAGATGTTTTAGTCTTTAAAAAATCAAATGTATCAATCAATATAATATTATTATTTACAACTATTCCAGCAAGAGCAATTACTCCAACTCCTGACATAACAATACCAAATGGCTGTGCTGTTACCATTAGACCTATAAAAACACCAGCTGTGGACATTACTACTGCAAAAAGAATTAAGAATGCACTGTAAAAGCTATTAAACTGCAATAGAAGTATCATTAGCATTAAAAATAAAGCTACACCAAAAGCTCCTGTTAAAAATTCTTGAGCTTCTTTTTGATCTTCATTTTCTCCAATAAGTTCAGCCCTTACTTTGCTATCTAATTCATAGCGTGGTAAATCTAATGTTCTTCCTCTCCAAGATGGAGCAGTATCTGAAATTCCTAATACATATTCGAGCTCTCTTACTTTTCCATCTGGATAAGTTCCAGGCTCTACATCTGCCTGAATATTTATAGCATTTTTTGAATCTACTCTAATTATATTTCCTGTTCTGCTATTTGGAACAATTTCTACAAAATTGGATATTGGAACTAAACCATTTGAAGTAGTTACTCTTAAGTTATCAATTCTATCCAATGTTCTTCCTTCGTTTGGATAACGAAGATAAAGTGGTATACTTTCATTACTATCATCAGGTCTATATTCACCAAGTTTAAGACCGTTTGTTGCAAGTTTAATTACATTACCAATTGATGTAATGTTAGCTCCAAACTTAGAAGCTTGTTTTCTATCTACATTAATTTCCCATTCTATCCCAGGTGCTGGTAAATTATCTTCTACATTCATTAACTTTGGATAACTATCCATGAATTTTTTAAGCTTAATTCCTTCAGCTATTAAAATTTGCTTATTATCACTGGTTAATTTAATGTTAATTGGTTTACCTTCACCAGGACCACCTTGTTGTTCTCTTGACTCTACTTTAATCCCATTGATGCTTTTTGTGGCTTCCAAAATTTCTGCAAGAATTACTTTTGATTTTCTTCTTTTATCCCAATCTGTATATTCCAAACTTATTGATCCAATAAAGTCTTCTGATGCCTCTGATTGTTCACTTACATTTCCACTTAGTGAATAAATATTTTTAAATTCTTGTCTTTCCGATTGAAGCTTTAAAATAATATTCTCAACTCTTGATACATAATCTTTTTTTTCTTCAACTGAGAGATTACCTCTTGCAAAGACTACGATTTTTGCAAGATCTGGCTCAACATCTGGGAAAAATTCTACACCTTCTCCAACTTTAGTATAGGTGTAGTTTACAGCAACTAATATTACTAAAGCACTAATCATCACCTTTAAAGGATGAAATAATAAGAAGTTTAATACTTTTGCATAAAATCCAACAAAACCAGTTACGTTTAAAACAGGTTCATTTGATTCTGAAGATAAGATTTTTGCATTTTTAGAAACTAATTTATCTGTAGAATTTACATTTTCTGAAATTTTATAAACTCTTGGTATAATTCTTATAAATACAAATATAAATAAAGCGAAGCTCAGTAAATATTTTCCAATTGTTATAAATAAACTAAATCTTTCAAGATTTAATAATCCAAATCCATAAGATAATAGATTGTAAAAAATTAATGATATTAGTAATGGTACAATAAATTGGAGAAGTATTCTTGAAACAGTATTTAAAATAGATCCTAAAACTGGGACAAACAGAAGTGCCATAAACAAAGAAGAAATAAGAACACATATAAGTGTTATTGGTAAATATTTCATAAATTCACCAGCTATACCAGGCCAGAATATTAAAGGTAGAAAGGCTGCCAGGGTAGTTGCAGTCGATGATATAATTGGTAGCGACATTTTTTTTGATGCATTTGCGAAAGCATCTTTTACACCAAGTCCTTCTTTCATTTTTCTATCTGCATATTCAACAACAACAATTGCTCCATCGACTAATAGTCCTACAGATAAAATTAGAGCAAATAATACAACTATATTAATAGTAAAACCCATTACAGAAAGAGCTAATAAACCTGATAAAAACGATCCTGGAATAGATACACCAACTAATAAACCAGACCTAACTCCTAATGCTCCTAAAATAATAATTAAAACAAGGATTATAGCTGCTATGACATTGTTTTGCAGACTATTTAACATAGTTTTAATGCCTTTTGATTGATCATTTCCAAAAGAAATTTCAACATTTTCAGGAAAACTTTTAGCGGTAATTGCAGTTATTCTTTTTACTTCTTCAATAGTATTAATGATATTTTCACCAATTCTTTTAGAAACATCAATAGTTATTGAATTAGATCCATTTACATTTGCATAAGATTGCCTATCTTCGAATGTTCTTTTAACTTCTGCAATATCCCTGAAAGTAATAACTGAATCTCCATTAGTTTTAACAGGAGTATTTAATACATCTTCAATAGTTTCGTATAAACCTGGAACTTTAATATCAAAACTTCCGTCGCCAGTGTCTTGACCACCAGCAGATACCATTTTATTATTTTCTCTAACAATATTAATTAGACTCTCAAGATTAATGCCATAGCTATCAACTGCAGTTGGATTAATTAGTATGTCAACTTGCTCATTTCTTTTACCACCTATTTTAGCTTCTAAGACACTAGGAATTGTTTCTATATCATCTTGCAAAATATCAGCTAAATCTTGAAGAGTTCTATTAGGCACATCTCCACTTAAAGATATGGATAGGATAGGAAATGTACTTATATTAACTTCGTTAACTGTTGGTTCATCGGCTTCACTAGGTAGATCACCTTTAGCTCTATCAACTTTATCTCTGATATCAACCATAGCTTGATCGGAATCAAATCCAGCATCAAATTCTAATAAAACATTTCCCCCACCTGAATAAGCTGTTGATCTTACTTCTCTTACTCCTTCAACAGTTTTAACTTCGTCTTCAATTGGTTTAACTAAAAGCCTTTCAGAGTCTTGTGCAGAAATACCATTTTGACTTAGTGAAATATAAACTATTGGTATGCTTACATCAGGAGATGATTCTTTAGGCATTGTGATGTAAGTAGATGCGCCTGAAAAAATTATAAAAATAAGTATTCCCATGAAAACTCGGGAATGGCTAATTGCATAGTCTATAATATTTATTTTCATTTAGATTAGTTTATTGTTTCACCAATACTTATATATTCTTGACCACTTACAATTAAATTTACTTTCTCGGGTAATCCAGAAACCCACATGCCGTCTATTGTATCCTTAATTGTTTTGGTTGGATAGAATTTAACCTTATTATCATTATCTACAGCTTTTACACCTACGGTCCCATCATCTAATAAAGTTAGTATAGAAGGCGGTATTTTGTGAGCTTTAAGTTCTGAACCTTTGATAATAATTTTAGTTGTTATACCACTTTTATAAGAGAGATCTTTGTTATCAGCTTCAATCGTAATTTCGAATGTTCTAGTACTAGTTTCGGCTGATGGAGAAATAAAAGATATTATTCCATTTTTTTTAATACCATTACTGTCTTCAATTAAAGCTTTAGTACCAATACTCACCTTATTTACATCAAATTCAGATAAATAACCTTCAATCTTGATAGGGTCTAAATCAATTATAGTAAATAGGGGAGTACCAATTGAGATAAATTCAGTTTCCTCAACCATCTTTTCTGAAATAATTCCATCAAATGGTGCCTTGATAGTAGTTTTTTCAATATCAAGTTTTATGTTCTTTAAAATTGATTTTACATTTGAAATTTGAGCCTCAAGGTTTGCTAAGGAAGATTCAAATTTTATTTTAATATCTTCTCTATCCGCTTGAGCATTGGCAAGATTAAAAGATGCTAAACTTAATTTTGATTTTGA
>CACMET010000011.1 GCA_902612825.1 uncultured Alphaproteobacteria bacterium | reverse complement strand
AATGACCTATGTTATTAGATTAGTCCGCGCTGAAATGATGGAAATTTTACAAACAGATTATATTAAATTTGCAAAAGCAAGAGGTATAAAAAGGAGTGTTATTAATTATAAGCATGCGCTAAAAAATGGATTAATTCCAGTTATTACTATTACAGGTATTAACATTGGAACGTTAATTGCTTTTTCAATTATTACAGAAACAGTTTTTCAATGGCCAGGCATGGGGTCATTATTTATCAAAGCAGTATACTTTGTCGATATTCCAATTATGTCAGCATACATGATTATGGTAGCTTTTATATTTGTTATGATAAATTTTATTGTAGATATCACATACTATTTTATTGATCCTAGAATTAGGCTGAAGGAAGAGGGTAGTTAAAATGCTACTTAAAACGTACAATAAAATATACGATACTGATATTGGATACAGTTTCTTTAATTCTAAATTAGCAGTAATTTCTTCAACAATATTTTTTATTATACTTTTTTGTTCTGTATTTGCTGGGATAGTTGCACCTTATAATCCTTTTGATCCAGCATCAGTTTCTCTAATGGATGCCTTTACCCCACCAGTATGGTCGGAGGGAGGAAGTTTTAGCTTCATATTAGGAACTGATCAGCAAGGAAGAGATATGTTTTCAACAATGATTTATGGTTCAAGAATTTCACTGATCGTTGGTTTTGCATCTATAATTTTTGCAATGATACTTGGAGTTTTTCTTGGAATAACAGCTGGATATATTGGTGGTAGGTATGAGATTATTGTAATGCGCCTTACAGATGTGCAGTTAACTATTCCAAGTATTTTAATGGCTTTACTTGTTGATGGTATTGCAAGGGCAATTATCTCACAATCAATGCATGACGAAATGGCAATTTATGTTTTGATTTTCGCCATTGGTATTTCAGAATGGCCTCAGTTTGCAAGAGTATCGAGAGCATCAACCTTAGTTGAAAAAAATAAAGAGTATGTCTCAGCTTCAAGAATTATTGGATTATCAAATATATTGATTATGTTTAAGCATATTTTACCAAATATACTTCGGCCTATATTAGTAATTGC
The DNA here is from genome assembly GCA_902612825.1 of uncultured Alphaproteobacteria bacterium. Lineage (GTDB taxonomy): Bacteria > Pseudomonadota > Alphaproteobacteria > HIMB59 > CACPNW01. The sequence continues at coordinate 47,795 of CACMET010000011.1, read as the reverse complement.
TACAATCGGATTAGCACTTGCAATTATTACAGAGTCCACCTTAAGTTTTTTAGGTGTTGGCGTTCCACCAACAACACCTTCTCTTGGGACTCTAATAAGGTTTGGAAATAATTTTTTATTTTCAGGAGAGTGGTGGATTACTTTTTTTCCAGCAATTTTCTTAATTGTTTTAGCATTATCAATTAATTTATTAGGGGATTGGATGAGAGATGCTTTAAATCCAAAATTAAAAAAGAGATGAGTTTTTTAGAAGTAAAAAATTTAAACATAAGTTATCCAACACGAAAGGAAACTATTGTTGCAAGCAAAAATGTAGAATTTTCTTTAGAAAGAGGCGAAATATTAGGAATTGTCGGTGAGTCTGGATCTGGAAAATCTACAATTGCAAATGCGATAATTAACTTGATTGATCCTCCAGGTGAAATCACAGATGGCTCAATAAAAATAGACAATATTGAATTAAGAAGTAATGAAGAAATAATTCAAAATATTAGAGGAAAAAAAATAGGATTTGTCTTTCAAGACCCTCAAACTTCATTAAACCCTCTATTTAAAATAAAAGATCAATTAATTGAAACTATTCAGGCTCATTTAAATTTAAGTTATCAAGATTCACTTAAAAAATCAATTCAACTACTTAAAGAGGTTGGAATAGAGAACGCTGAAAAAAGAATTGAAGACTATCCACACCAATTTAGTGGCGGTATGCGTCAAAGAGTTGTGATAGCTTTAGCTATAAGTTGTGAACCTGACTTAATAATTGCAGATGAACCAACAACAGCTTTAGATGTAAGTATTCAATATCAAATATTAGAACTTCTTAAAGATCTTACAAAGAAAAGAAATCTTGGTGTTATAATTATTACGCATGATATGGGAGTCATAGCAGAGACGACTGATAAAGTTATTGTCATGAGATACGGACATATTGTTGAACAAGGTGAGACTAAAGAATTATTAACAAATCCAAAATCAACAGAAGCAAGAAGCTTAGTAATTTCAGTACCACCAACAAATAAGAAAATTGATAGATTTAAATTGATTAGCCCCGATGGTAAGGAAATAACATCTAGTTCCAAGGATTTGACTAAAAATATTATTAAAACATGGGGCATAAGGGAAAATAAAAATCAAAAATTATTAAAACTTGAGGAAGTGACAAAAGTTTTTGATGATAATTCTTTAGGTAGTGGTTTTTCATTTATTTCTAATAAAAGTTCGAATGATAAAATAGTTAAAGCTGTCGACAATGTATCTTTTGAATTATTCGAAGGTGAGACACTTGGATTAGTTGGAGAGTCTGGTTCAGGTAAATCAACTATTGCAAAAATTATTACTGGATTAATTAGTCCTAATAAAGGTAATTTAATTTATAATAATGAACCTCTATATAATTCAAATAAAAAATATCAAATTCATAATAGTAGAGGTCAAATTCAAATGATTTTTCAAGATCCTTACTCATCTCTAAATCCTCGTTTCAAAGTTAAGGATATTATTGCAGAACCAATTAAATTTTTTCAAAAAAATATTAGCAATAATGATCTTTTACAAAATGTTTATGACCTAATAGATATTGTGGGAATGACCAGACAATCTCTAGATCGATACCCGCACGAATTCTCAGGAGGGCAAAGGCAGAGAATATCTATTGCTCGTGCCTTGGCAACAAGACCAAGATTATTAATATGTGATGAACCAACTTCTGCATTAGACGTAAGCATACAAGCTCAAATATTGAATTTATTAAAAGATATACAAGATGAACTTCATCTCACTATGCTATTTATTAGCCATGATCTTCCTGTAGTTCGCCAAATGTGTAACCGAATAATTGTACTAAAAAATGGTGCTGTTTGTGAAACAAAAGATACAGAGGAATTGTTTAATAATCCTGAGCATGAATATACGAAGGAATTAATTAGACTTATGCCTAAAATTGAATCAATTATTTAACTAATTAATAATAGGTAAATTTTCAGGAGTTCTAGTACTTAAAAGTTTATAGGAATCTTTAGTTATCAATAAATTTTCTTCTTGTACTAATATTTTATTTTGGTCCATTTCAATTGATGGCTCAAGAGTTATAATCATATTTTCCTCAAGTAATGTTTTGTCATTTTTCATAATACTTGGCGGCTCAGTCAGTTGTAAGCCTAAACCATGACCCATCCTTCCAACTGATATGTTGTTAGCTGTTAAACTATAAGATAATTTAGAATATATTTCTGAACAACTAGTTCCAGGTTTTATAATTTCTAAAGTTCTCTCAGTTGCTTCCCACAATTTATTATATGCATCTAGAACTTGTTTGTTAATTCTTCCAAAGCCAAAATTTCTATCAAAATCTGAATAATAACCATTTAAAGTTGCACCGGTATCAATAATTAGAATATCACCATCTTTAGTTACTCTTTCTGTTGGGTTACAGATAATCTGATTATAACCATTAAGTCCCGAAGCACACGCCATATATTGAATATAATCTGCACCACCCTCAATTAATTCTTTTTTAAATATTGATGTAATTTGTTTTTCACTCATTCCTAAATTAATTTTTTCAGGAAAATTATCAAACACCTTACTTGTAATAGAACAAATTTCTTTAATATTACTGATCTCTATTTCAGATTTTATTTTTCTTATATTCCAAAGTATTTTACTAGCATCAACAAAATTATATTCTGATAAATTTTTTTGAATATCCTGATAATCGTTAATACTCATTCGCAAAAAAGTTTCATTTCCTAATTCAAAACCAATATTTGAATTTTTAGGAAAACTTTTGATGTTTTTTTTCAATAAAGATATTCCTTCATCTTTCGGAGTTGGAGACTCCCAAGTTTCGATATCATTGACTAATGTGTTTTGCATAGCTGTAATACCAATAGATGGTATTATAGCTTTAATTGGATTTTTTTTTGAAATAATTAAATACCAGGGTCTTGTAGGACTTTCCCAAAAATTACTATCAAGTCCAGTGAAATATCTAAAATTTGACGGTGAAGTTATAATAACAGCATCAATATTTTCTTTTTCAATATGTATTTGTATTGTTTCAATTCTGGAAATAAATTCTTCTTTTGGAAAATCGTTCATAAATTGATAAGTAACATAACAATAACATAAATTAACAATAAGAAATACTTTGATCTATTCATCATTATTTATTTTTTGTTTGTCTTTAGGTACTTTTTTTCCTTTTGCTTCAGAGACATATTTATCAGCACTATTATTATCTAATAAGTATAATCCATTTTTATTATTATTTTTTGCTTCAGCAGGTAATATTTTAGGATCTCTAATCAGTTGGATATGTGGTTACTTTGTAAATTTTCTTATTAAGAAACCTTGGTTTCCAGTAAATCAATACTTATTACAGAAAGCTACAGATATTTTCAAAAAGTATGGAAAATGGTCATTATTATTTTCATGGGTACCTATTATTGGAGATCCAATCGCATTTGCAGCAGGTACAGTAAGATATAATATTACTTTTTTTTTAATATTTGTATCTATTGGGAAAATTGCTAGATATTTGATAATATATTTATATCTTATCTAAATAGTGATGTTTGAAAATCTTATATTTGTTTTCATTATTGGTTTTTTATCTGGAGTTGGTTTTTTAGCAATTTTATTTTTTCTTCGCAAACCAAAAAATTCTGAAATAAAAGATGATACTGATCTTACTTCCTTAAAAAATCACATGCAATCAATTCAGCAATCTTTACAAAATTTTAATTTAGCTCAAGATAGAATTGAAAATACATTAATAAGAGGTGGTGCCCTTCAACAAGGTCCTTGGGGAGAATTTGTACTTAAAAATATTTTAGATAGTGTTGGTTTAAGAGAAGGAGAAGAGTACTCAACTCAAAAAACTTTTAGAGATGAAGATGGCAATTTACAAAAACCTGATGTAATTGTTCATATGCCAGGTAATAGACACATAATTATAGATTCAAAAGTGTCCTTAGATTCTTGGCATGATTATTCTAATACAAATGACAATCAACAAAAGAAGATATTTTTGAAAAAATTTTTGGATTTAACAAAAACTTCGATTAGAAGTTTGAGTAAAGATAATTATTCAAAAATATATGGAATCAATACAATTGATAATGTTTTAATGTTTGTTCCAATAGAACCAGCACTACTTACTTTATATAATGAGGCAAATAAACTTATAGAAGATTCATGGAACAATAAAATAATTATTGTTGGGCCATCAACTTTACCCTTTTTACTTAAAGCTGTAGAAAATATGTGGCGGGTTGATAAACAATCTAAAACAATACAAGATATAGCATCAGCTGCATCAGATATTTATGATAAAACAGTCAGTGTATATGAGTCGTTTGTAAAAGCTAATCAGTCAATAGATTTAGCTAAATCAAAAATGGATGAAGCTAAACAAAGATTGCAAGATGGTTCAGGAAGTTTGACTAAAAAAGTAGAAAAGATGAAAAAATTAGGAAGATTAAGCACTAAAAAACAGTTGCCAGATATAAATGACGATGTAATAAACTAAATAAATGCCTAGTTTTGATATTGTAAACAGATTAGATCATCAAGAAATTGATAACGCATTAGGAAATGCTACAAGAGAAATTACTACTAGGTACGATTTTAAAGGATCAGATACTTCAATTGAAAAAAAAGAAAATACTATAGTTGTTACTACTGACGATGAAATGAAAGCTGGTCAAGTAAATGACATGCTGGTTACTCATTTTGTTAGACGAAAAGTTGATCCTTTATGTTTAAAAAAAAATGATATGGAAAAAGCTGGGGGGAATAAAATTCGTCAGACGTATGAATTAGTAGAAGGAATTGAGCAATCACTGTGTAAAAAAATTACTTCTGATATCAAAAGTTCTAAATTAAAAGTTCAAGTAAAGATCAATGGGAATGAACTTCGTGTTGAAGGAAAGAAAAAAGATGATTTACAAAGTGTAATGAAGCTTATTGAGGATGCTAAGATAGGTATACCAGTCCAATTTGTAAATTTTAGAGATTAAAAATGATTACATGGGAATTAATAGCTGCTTTAGCAGTGTATAATTTTATTATGTACGTAACTCCAGGTCCAAATAATAGTATTTTAACTGCATCAGGTATAAAATTTGGATTTATAAGATCTATACCTAATATTTTTGGCATTCCTTCTGGTCATGGTTTGCAATTAGCACTTGTATGTCTTGGTCTTGGATCTTTGTTTATTACCTATCCTATACTCTATGATATTTTAAGATATGTTGGCGCAGGCTACATTCTTTATTTAGCATATAAAATGTTTGGGTCTTTAAATATTTCAAAGACTGAAGATAGATCAAGACCATTAAAATATCATGAAGCAATTTTGTTTCAATTTGTAAATCCAAAAGCTTGGGTAATCTGTTCAACTGCAGTAACATTATATTATCCAAAAGATGAAAATATAATAATTGGAACACTATTTATGGTCATTATGTCTACAGTAGTAAATATTCCTTCTATTAGTATATGGGCATATGGAGGAAGTGTTATCAGACAATATCTTAATAATGACAAATTAAAAATAATTGTTGAATGGTTTTTAGCAATCCTTTTAATTATAACTGCAGGCTCAGTTTTATTTTACAACGCTTAAGGCTTAGGAATTTCATAAAATTCACCTAGAGAATTATATCCTTTAATAACAGCTGGTCTTATTGATATTTGTTTATACCATCTCAACACATTTGGATAATCATGCAAATTTATTTGATGTCTTTCATAACGAGCGGTCCAAGGCCAAATTGAAATATCAGCTATTGAATAGGTATCCGAAAAATATTCTTGTTTAGAAAGTCTTTTGTCTAAAATTGAATATATATGCTGTGCATAGCCTTTTGTTTTATCCTCTGCAAATTTGCTTTTACCAGGATGATAAAATAAATATTGATGAGCCTGGCCTAGCATTGGCCCAACGTAAGCCATTTGAAAAAAAACCCATTGTATTATTTCCCAATATTTATCTTTATTTAGAAATTTATCATATTTTTTTGCCAGATAAAGAAGGATAGCACCGGATTCGAATACTGTTTGGTTGTTATCATTATCTACAATTACAGGAATTTTATTTGCAGGAGATATTTTTGAAAACTGTTCACTAAACTGCTCTTTTTTATCTAAATTTATTAAAATAGGATTAAAATCCACACCTAATTCTTCAAGCATAATGCTAATTTTTCGACCATTAGGGGTAGGTGATGAATACAAATCAATCATTTTTTTTAGAATTTAATTAATTAAGAACTATATTCATAATATGCAGGAGAATATAGATAATATTATTAAATTAGCCTGGTGCGATAAAACCTCTTTTGAAAAAATAAAAAGAATTCACGGTGTAACCGAATCAGAGGTTATAAAAATAATGAGAACAAATCTGAAACCTAGATCATTTAAGTTATGGAGAACTAGAGTAACAGGGAGAACTAGAAAGCATGAAAAGAAAAGAAATCTATCGGAAAAATCATTTAAATATGAGAGTTATCTCTAAAATATTAATTGTCAGTATAAGTCTTTTGTTTGCTAGTAAGATAGCATTAGCAGATCAAAATGATCCACGGCTAAATAATTTGTTTAAAAAATTAAATGAGACTGAAAATCAGGATGAGATAAGAGATTTAATATCTGACATTTGGAATATATGGTATGAAGTTGATGATCCAAAAGTAATTGAATATTTTGAGAAGGGTATTCAAGCTATGAATTTAAGGAATTATCCACTAGCAATTAGATTTTTTAATAATTTAATTGAAGAAGATCCTAATTTTGCAGAAGGTTGGAATAAAAGAGCCACAGTTCACTTTATGATGGGTAATTTTGATCAATCTATGCAAGACATTATTAAAACTCTTGAATTAGAACCAAGACATTTTGGTGCCCTAGATGGAATGGGTTTAATTTTTATTCATCAGGGTCAGTTTCAACAGGCAATTGATGTATATGATAAGATGTTAGAGATTTTCCCTTTTAGTGTAAAAACTATGGATAAAAAAGAGAGAATTCAATCGTTTATTTCTCAATCTACGTAATATCAAAAAATACTAACAATAAAGATAGTGTAAAAAAACTAACAAAAGTACTTAATACTACATTTGAAGAAACTACAGCTTTTAGTGAGTTATATCTGTATGCAAAATAATATGACTGAGACCCACTTGGTAAAGCTGCGGCCATAGTAACAATAATTACTAAGAGACTATCAAGCTCTAATATAAAATGTGCTAAACAAAATGCAATTATAGGGTGAATAAAATTTTTTAAGATAGTTAATAGTATTGCACTATAAATATTTTCTCTAATTTTAAAATTTCCTAATGCAAGACCTAAAGAAATAAGAACCATTGGAAGAGCAAGGTTTACAAAAATACCTAAAGGCTGTTTCATAATAGATGGGACAATAAGATTAGAGTAATTAAGAATGATTCCAATTATCATTCCAAAAAGTACAATATTTTTAATTATACCTAAAAATATTTGGTAAAAAATTTCGACAATGCTTTTTTGTCTATTTCTATACACTTCTATTATAACAACAGTATAGCTAAAATGAACAATACCATGAAAAAAAACTAATATCATATAAGGAATTGTATTTACTGGACCCAAAACTGCATACATAAGAGGTATTCCCATTGCTACTGTGTTACCAAAACAAGCAGCTAATCCAAAAAGTGCAGAGTCATCTGTTTTAAAATTTAAAAATTGTTTGCTAATTAAAAATCCAGTCATAGATATAAAAATTCCTGAAGCAAAAAATGAGATGATCAGGCCAAAAGAATTAATTTGAGGAAATGAGACTTGCCAAAAATATATAATTAAAGCTAAAGGTAAAAGAATGTTGAAACCTGTAAAATCAAAATAATCAATATATTTTTTTGGAAGTATTTGTAATTTATTTACAAAAAATCCAAAAAGGATATACCCAAACACACTGCTAACTATATTTAATAAGTCAATCATTGAAATCAAAAAAATTATTTAAAAATTGAATGATGCTTTCTTCAATTATATTATTTTCATTTGAGTTTGATTTTTGAAAAAATTTTGAATTTTTATCAAAACTTATATTAGGATTATTTAAGTTTCCTTTTATCAAAGTAGTTAAATATATTTCATTATTTTGAGATAAGTTTAAAATAATATCTATAAAATTATTACTGTAATTGTATTCTCCTTTTATAAAAATTCTATTGTTTTTATTACTAATTTCTATTTTGTTAGTTTCTAAAATATTTTTATTTTTATTTATTACGCCTTTAAAATTAGAACTTTCATTACCAAATGCCTTTATTAATTCAGAAAATGCAAATTTTTGATTTTTTTGATTTTCTAATTTTTCAAAGAATAATTTCAAAAATGAAATAAGAAATTTTTCTTCATTAGTTGTTTCTAAAGTTATTTTTCCATTAATTTTATAAATTGAGTCAAATAAATTTTCTAAATTATCAATATATTTAAGATAATTTTCAATAAAATTTACTTTTCCATTAATATTTACTTCACTTAAATTAATATTCTTAATATTCAAATTATCAATGAGAATATTTAAATTTCCTGAAACTTGAAATACGGGCTGAGAAATATCAATTCTAATATTATCAAAGTATAAATTATTTTTGTAATCTTTAATTTCTAAGTTTGAGTTAAGTTTTACAATTGGAAAAATATTGATTTTAGTTTTATTTTTTTCATTAATTTCAATTTCAAATTTCTTCTCAATATCACTAATTATTTTTTCTTTTTCAAAATTATTTAAAAAAATATAAATAAAGATAGATAGAATTATTAATATAATTACTACTATTGAAAAAAATAATCTAATTTTTTTCATATATATGATCGTAAACTATATTTTTGTAAAATTATTTTCAGGATCATGCAATGGATTAAATTGAACAGACATAACATATTTATTTTTAGCAACCTCAACTTCAAAATTACTTCCATTTAATTTTTTTAAATCTATTTCTGAATCTATATATCCAAAAACCATATTTTTATTATAACAAAATGAATAGTTGCATGAAGTTGTTTCTCCTACAATTTTATTTTTATAATAAATAGGTTCATCATGTAATAAGAGCGGATTTCCTGGTGTAGATTTTTCTAAAACAAAATTTGCTAGTTGTTTCTTTTTAATTCTATTCTTTGTTTTTAAAGCTTCTTTTCCCATAAAATTTGTTTTTTTATTTAGTTTAACAGTCAATTCTAATCCAGCTTCAAATGGGTTTTCAGCTGGTGAAATATCATGACCCCAATGTAAATATCCTTTTTCCATTCTCATAATATCTAGTGCATGGGCACCAGCATGCGAAAGGTTATAGTTTTCTCCAACTTTAACTAACTCTAAATAAATTTCTCTAGATATATTTATAGGAACATAAATTTCCCAACCAAGTTCACCAATATAAGATAATCTTTGGAAAATTAATTTATCATTATTCATTGAAATTTCTTTTGAAGTTCTAAATTTAAAATTATCTTTTGAAAAATGTTCTCCAAATATTTCTGTCAGAATTTCTCTACTTTTAGGACCAAAAACACCAAAACAAGCTAAACTTTCAGTGATATCAATTAAAGTTGTGTTTTTACTTAAATTTTCTGAAATATGTTTTTTATCATGTTCTCTCACAGATGAACCCGTTACAATACGAAAAGAATCTTTATCAATACAAGTAACTGTTAAATCAGCGACAATGCCACCATTTGAATTAAGCATTTGCGTATAAGTTATATGACCAGGATAATTTTTAATATCATTACAGCATAATCGTTGAAGATCGTTGAAAGCAGTGTCTCCCTTAATTTCAAATTTTGCAAAAGCACTTAAGTCAAATAAACCAGCATTTTTTCTTGTATTTATTGTTTCATACTTTGCTGCATCATACCAATTTTGATAGCCATAACTATAATCATACTCGGGTTTCTTACCATCTAGAGCATACCACATCGGTCTTTCAAAACCGGCAACTTGACCAAAACAAGCTCCTTTTTTTTTCAAATCATTATAAAAAGGAAACAGTTTAATATTTCTTGAAGATTTATGTTGTTTGTAAGGCCAGTGCATTGCATATAAATCTCCTAATGACTCAGTAATTCTTTCAGTTATAAATTTTGTCTCAGAGTGAAATTTTTCAAATCTTGAAATATCTAAGGAGTAAAGATCATCATTAACTTCACCATTCATCATCCATTCTGCAGTTACTTTACCTGCACCACCAGCACTCTGAATACCAATACTATTAAATCCACAACAAACATAAAAGTTTTTTACTTCTGGTGTTTCTCCTAAAAGATAATTTGTATCTGGAGTAAAAGCTTCAGGTCCGTTAAAGAATTTTCTTATACCTACATTTTCAAGGGCCGGTATTCTTTTCATAGCATTTTTTAAATGTGGTTCAAAATGATCAAAATCTTCAGGTAGTTCTCCAAAAGAAAAATCATTGGGCACTTTATATGTATCAGTAAATGCAGGTTTAGCTTTAGGCTCAAAAATTCCTACTAAAATTTTTCCAGCATCCTCTTTTAGATATAAGCAATTATTGTAATCTCTAAGAACTGGAAGTGATTTAGAAATTTCTTTTAATGGCTCACTTAATATATAGAAGTGTTCATTTGGATATAGCGGTATACTAACGTTAATATCATTTGCTATCTGCCTAGACCACATTCCAGATGCTAGAACAATATACTCACATTTAATTTTTCCATGTTTTGTATCTACACCTTCTATTGATCCATTTTTAGTAAGGATTTTATTTACAGAACAATGTTCAAATATTTGAGCACCATACATTTTTGCCGATTTAGCAAGAACATTTGTTATACCAACAGGATCTGCTTGACCATCTTTTGGAATAAATATTCCACCAACAACATCATCAGTATTTATAAGAGAATAAATATCCTTAATCTGATTTTTTTCTAATTCATTAACTTCTATATTAAATCTTTGAGCAAAAGTAGCTTGCCTTTTTAATTCTTCTAATCGATCATTAGTTGTTGCAATAGTTAAAGAGCCGTTTTGCTTTAAACCTGTTGCTAATCCTGTTTCTTTTTCCAGGTCTTTATATAAATTTAACGAATAATTTCTAAGTTTTGTAATGGTTGCTGATGCACCGATCTGACCAATCAGTCCTGCTGCATGCCAAGTAGTTCCAGAAGTTAATTGATCTCTTTCTAGCAAGATAACTTCTTTCCATCCAAATTTAGCTAAATGATAAGCTACTGAACATCCAGCTATACCACCACCTATTACAACTACTTTAGCAGAAGTGGGAATTTTATTACTCATTTGCAATATTATAGATAAAGATTTTCAGTATGAGTTTCAAAATAAAAATCTAGATCTTCCATATTTATTTCATCTATTGTTGATGGTTCCCAAATAGGATTATGATCTTTTGAAATTAGCACAGAATTTACACCATTATCAAAGTCACTACGGTATACTATTTTTTGACTTAATTGAAATTCAGTTTCTAAACATTCTTTTAACGATTTACCTTTTGCATCATCTATAAGTTTACTGCTTATCGCAAGACTCATTGGACATTTAACTAAAAGAATATCTAAAATTTTTTTTGAAAACTCTGAGTTATAATTTTTTAAATTTGATATGATTGTTTGAATACTTCCATTGAATAGTTCATTTATTAAATTCATATTTTTAATTAGATATGTATCATTCTTTACTTCAAAATTATCGTGTGAAATTTCTCCTCTTGTAATAAATTTTTCTTTAACATCTTCTATTTTATTACTTTTAAAGTAGTGAGTTGCTAATCCGAAAAAAATTAATTCATTTAAGCCTAAAACATCACCCGTTAAACCAATATACTTACCAATGTTACCTGGAAGATTTGATAAAAAATAACTTCCACCAACATCTGGAAAAAAACCAATGGCAGATTCTGGCATTGCAAATTTTGAATTGTCTGTTGCCAATCTGTGATCACCATAGATTGATAAACCAACCCCACCTCCCATCACTACACCATTCCAAATTGAAAGAAATTCTTTACTAAATTGGCTTATTAAATAATTAAGTTTATACTCAATTTTAAAAAAATCATGTTTTAAAGAGTTTTCTTTTCCAGCAAGAACAAGAGATTTTACATCACCTCCTGCACAAAAATGTTTACCCTCTCCAACTAACAATACTCTTAAAATTTTTTCTGTTTCTTCCCATTCTAATAATTTGCCATAGAATTTTTTTGCCATTTCTAAGTTGAGAGCGTTTAAAGCTTTAGGACGATTTAGTTTAATGATTCCAGTTTGATTAGTTTCTGAAAATACAATATCCATTAATTCTTTTTAAACTGCAAAACTTTATCAGAAAGACCTACTTCTTTTGCCTTTAATCTATTGATTTCATCTCGTAATCTTGCTGCATCTTCAAATTCAAGTTTTGAGGCAAATTCATTCATTTTTTTCTCTAAATTTTTAATATGTTTATCAAGATCTTTACCAACTAATTCTTTAGCATTATCAATTTCAACTGTAACATGATCTTGTTCAGCTGTGTTCTCAATTATTTCTTGAATATTCTTTTTAATACTGATCGGCGTAATTTTATTTATTTTATTATATTCTAGTTGTTTAGTTCGCCTTCTATCTGTCTCTTCGATTGCTTCTTTCATACTAGTGGTAATGTTATCAGCATACATTAAGACTTTACTCTCAACATTTCTTGCAGCCCTACCAATAGTCTGAATTAAACTAGTTCTAGAACGAAGGTAACCTTCCTTATCAGCATCTAATATAGCCATTAAAGCACATTCAGGAATATCTAAACCTTCTCTTAGAAGATTTATCCCTACTAAAACATTAAAAACTCCTAGTCTTAGATCTCTAATTATTTCTATTCTTTCTAATGTATCGATATCAGAGTGAAGATACCTTACCTTCAATCCTTCTTCATTAATATATTCAGTAAGATCTTCAGCCATTTTTTTTGTAAGTGTTGTGATTAGAACACGATGACCTTTATTTATAGTCTTTTTACATTCATCAATTAAGTTATCAATTTGATGTTTAGTTGGCCTTATCTCAATAGGTGGATCAATTAAACCAGTTGGTCTAATTACTTGTTCAACAAAGGTACCACCTGTCTTTTCTAGTTCATAATCTCCTGGCGTTGCACTTACAAATATAGTTTGTGGACGCATTGCATCCCATTCTTCTCTTTTTAAAGGTCTGTTATCAACACAACTTGGTAGTCTAAAACCATATTGAGCTAAAGTTGATTTTCTAGAAAAATCACCTTTGTACATTCCAGCTATTTGACCACATGTCTGATGGCTTTCATCTATAAATAATAAAGAGTCTTCTGGAATATATTCATAAAGTGTAGGAGGAGGCTCACCTGGCTTTCTTCCTGACAAATATCTAGAATAATTTTCAATACCACTACAACTTCCAGTAGTTTCCATCATTTCTAAGTCAAATGTAGTTCGTTCATCTAATCTTTGTCTTTCTAAGTATTTTTTTTCTTTTTCAAAAATCTCTAATTGTTTTTTTAGATCATTTTTAATCATCGTAATTGCTTTTTTTATTGTTGGCTTTGGGGTTACATAATGAGAGTTTGCAAAGATTCTTATTTGCTCAAGTTCCCCAAGCTTCTCTCCAGTAAGTGGATCCACTTGCGTTATACTCTCTATATCTTCTCCAAACATAGAAATTTTCCAAGAAATATCTTCATAGTGAGATGGGAAAATTTCTAAAATATCTCCCTTTGCTCTAAAGCTACCTCTTCTAAAATCCATGTCACGACGTTTGTATAAAAGTTCTACCAACTTTCTGATAATAATCTCTCTACTTATTGATTGATTTTTATCTAAAGTAAAAGACATTGAAGAATAAGCATCAACTGATCCAATACCATAAATACAAGAAACTGATGCTACTATGATTGTATCTCTTCTTTCCACTAAAGATCTAGTAGCTGAATGTCTTAGACGATCAATTTGTTCGTTGATTGAAGATTCTTTTTCAATATATGTATCCGTCCTTGGTACATATGCTTCTGGTGTGTAATAATCATAATAACTTACAAAATATTCAACAGCATTATTTGGAAACAAATTTTTCATTTCGCCATAAAGTTGTGCTGCTAATGTTTTGTTTGGAGCCATTATCAAAGTCGGTTTCTGGACTTTTTCAATTACTTTAGCCATTGTAAAGGTCTTACCTGATCCTGTGACACCTAAAAGAACTTGTTCTTGTTCTCCTTCATTTAGACTTTTTACAATACTTTTAATTGCTTCAGGCTGATCACCACTTGGATTAAAATCACTTACAATTTTAAAAGGTGTTGTGATTTCAGAAGAGAGATGATGTTTTTTTTCTGCTTTATTCATTTATTCTAATATAGTCTTTTAGATAATTGTACTTTTCTAAAAAACTACCATCTGTTGTTATTGTTCCATTTAATATTCTTCCATCATCTTCTTTTAATAAAAAAGGAAGAACTTCGTTGATAATACCTTCACTAAATTCTGTACTTGAATCCCGTGGTAATTCAGATGGTAAATTATCAACTGCCATAACAGCAATTCCATCATTATTTTCATCTATTTCTTTTAAATTATATCTTTCAATCCAATAATTTGGCTCTTCAATTGTTGTTGATCGTATTGTAGTTGGGACAGAGCCATTAATATCACAAGTAATATCGCCAACAATTTTTAGATTTTGTAAATCTTTTAAGTCTTCATTCTCAAATATTTTTGGAGAAGATGGGTCCCAGTAATGTGCGCTTATAAGTATATTAGTTTCTTTTAAATATTGTAATGCAGAACTCGAATAACCTTGAGGATTATTAATAAAATGTTCAAGGTTAAAATTAGTGGAAGAATTATTTGTAACATAATCTTTAGTTTCTAAATTACAAAAAATAGGCTGATCAAATTTTTTTTCCAAAAAGTCTTTTTTTGATACTGCTTTAATGTTTGTTTGATTCAAAAGTTCAATTACTCCTTTCGCCACTCTACCATCACCAGTAACTAGAATTTTAGTTTTAGGAAAATATAAATTTTTTAAATTTAATACCAATCTTTCATAATCATCAATTTTATAGGCACTAGCAAGAGATTGTTTTCCAATCACTTTAAGCAATAAATTTAAGGTATTATAACAACCAACAATACCTGCAAATCTTCCAAAACCTAAACATCTTGTACCATTTTTATCTCTGATATTTTCATAATCAATCAATGTAATTTTTTTATTTAAAATTGATAAGAGTAGGTCTTTCTTATGTTTTTCAATATTTTTTTGTTGTTTATTAATTTTAAAAGTGTGAGAAAAAAAAAGATATGTCCTATTATTAATTAAAATATTTGGATCAATTTCTTTAACTCCGAATATGATTGAGCATTCATTTAAATTTTCATTAATTTTAGCGCCACATAATTCATATTCTTCATCAGCAAAACATCTACTATTTGATGGCTGAATAATGAAATTAATATTCGGATTGCTTTCTTTGTATTTTTTAATATGTTCTGGGACCAGAGGAGTTCTATTTTCATCATTTCTAGACTCTCTAATAATACCAATATTGGTTAATTGCTTATCCATTCTCTTGTTGGATATTAATTTTATAATCTTTTAAAATTTTAAAAAAATACATTATGTCTTCTGTTTTATGTGGCGCAGTTTTAACACCAGTCTCAATTTTATTATCCAAAATTAGATCAATCGCAGCTGATAAAGTAATCGATACAAGTTTGCCCATTGCAGTATTTTCACCACTACCTTTTTCATCTAAAAAATAAGAACTATCAAAAATTTTATTATGATTTTCAAAAGCTTTAAGTTTTACAGAAAGTACAACGCGATCTTCTTCCTCAGGTAAATATTTATTATTTTTTAATAATTCTTCACTTTTTTCATTGATTTCAGCTTCTATATTATCTGATCTATTTTCAAGCATTGAAAAAATATCTTGCCATGCCTCTTTCCAACCATCAAGTCGTAAAGTTCCTCTTACGAACTCTTTGACTTTCCATTTCTCATCAAACAAGTATTCACTTACATATGGTGTTGAATCTCTGTTTGGATAAGCTTCAAAATTTTCATCAGATATTGAATAAGAACTAATAGATTTGTAAGGAGTTACAGTATTTATTTTTCCTTTTGTTATATATTTTGCATTATTGTTTAAGGCTTTGATTACTCCAGCTGGAGACCAACTAAATTTATATTTGAAATCATTTGGAATTGCTGGAAAACCCCCACAATATGATTCATAAACCACTTCTGTTTTTTCAGTCGAGATTTTTTTAAGATCACTCACAAGTAAATGGGAAAAAAAATGATCGATACCTGGGTCTAAACCGACCTCATTGATAAATACTAAATTTTCTTTTTTTACATCTGGATTTAGCATATTTATTTCTGGATTGAGGTAACTAGTAGATGCAAAATGACATTTATGTTTTAAACAAAGTTTAGCTATTTCTAAATGTTTGTTTGCTGGCAGTTGAGAAATAACAATATCACCTGGATTTGTTTCGTTAAATAATAAATCAACATCAAACTGTTTTGCGTTCACATTGTTTTTATCTACATGGTCAATACTCTTTATAGCCTTATCTAATGTTCTATTCCATACTGTAAAATTATCTAAATTTTTAGCTAATCTTCTAATTCCTGGTATAGAAGATAGTCCAGTTCCTATCCAATGTACATGTTTCATAGTCTTATTTACTTTTATATTAAATTGTTTACTACATTAATGAAACTTAAAATACGGAAATTTATTTGACTTCAATAGTATTTATTTTTTTATTAACAGGTCTGGTCTCTGGTTTTATTGCAGGATTATTAGGAGTTGGAGGTGGAATAATAATTGTACCTGTAACTTACTTTATTTTACTTAATCTTGGTTACAGCTCTGAAATTGTCATGCATGTTGCTGTAGCATCTTCTCTTGGTGTAATTTGTTTTACTTCAATTTCTTCTATAAGATCTCATGTTAAGCTTAAAAATACAAATTTGATAATTGTAAAAAAATGGGCAATAGGAATAATAATAGGATCAATGGTAGGCTCACTTGCAGCAAGTGCTATTTCAGGACAGAGTTTAGTTACTCTTTTTGTTATTCTGGCATTTTTGATTTCATTAAATATGCTGTTTCAACAAAGCCCAATTGTTGTAAGCAACGATATACCATCGTCTAATATAATTAATTTTTTAATAAGCTCTTCTATTGGTTTTTTATCTGCAACAATTGGTATAGGCGGTGGAAGTTTTAGTGTTCCAACTTTAACAATGTTTTCAAAAAAGATCCATGAAGCAGTTGGTACTTCTGCAGTTTTTGGTTTTTTAATTGCTTTTCCAGGAACACTTACATTTATGTATACTGGGTCAAATATAAATGAACTTCCCATTTATTCTCTTGGTTACGTAAATATTATAATAGTTTTTTTTATATCGATAACTAGTATATTTACTGCTGGAATTGGTGCAAAAGTTTCATCAAATATAGATAAGTTAGTATTAAGAAAGATTTTTGCTATTTTTTTGTTGTTAACTTGTGCTAGTCTAATTATTGAACATTTTATAATTTAAATGAATTTTGTTGCAGATAGACTAAGTAAAATAAAACCTTCAATGACTGTAGGTATAAATGTCAAAGCCAAGGCTTTGAAGGACGAGGGTAAAGATGTAATTGTTCTTGCAGCAGGTGAGCCAGATTTTAACACACCAAAAAATATAAGAGATGCTGCTAATAAAGCGATGGAAGAGGGTAAAACTAAATATGTACCAGGTAAAGGTACACCAGAATTACAAAAAGCAATTCAGAAAAAATTTAGAGAAGATAATAATATTGATTATCAATTAGATGAAATCATATGTGGTGTCGGAGGCAAACACATCATCTATAATGCTATGATGGCAACAATTAATCCAGGAGATGAGGTCATTATAACAGCTCCTTTTTGGGTTAGCTATCCAGATATTGTTTTATTAGCAGAAGGGAAGCCCGTGATAGTTAAGTGTCCTCAATCACAAAATTTTAAGATTACACCTGAACAATTAGAAAAAAATATAAACTCTAAAACAAAATGGTTAATGTTAAATAGTCCTAGTAATCCAACTGGCTCAGTTTATTCAAAAAAAGAGTTAGAGGATTTAGCACTTATCTTAAAAAAATATCCTAATGTCCTTATAATGTGTGATGATATATATGAAAAAATTGTTTACGATAGCGTAGAATTTCATACTCTTGCTTCTATTGAACCTTCACTGAAAGACAGATGTTTGACACTAAACGGTGTTTCAAAATCATATTGTATGACAGGGTGGAGACTTGGATATTGTGGAGCTCCAAAAGAGATTATTGCTGCTATGAACAAAATACAATCACAAAGCACAACATCAACTTCTTCAATTACAATGGCTGCTGCTGTTGAGGCAATAAGTGGTCCGCAGGATTTTATAAACGAGCATAATAAAAAATTTTTAAAACGAAGAGATCTAGTATTGAATAAATTAAATGATATTGGTGGAATTACATGTCAAAAACCAGAAGGAGCTTTTTACGTTTATCCAAATTGCGAGGGTATAATTGGAAAAAAGACACCAAATGGAAAACATATCTCCAATGATGAAGATTTCATGACATACCTTTTAGAAGATCAAGGTGTAGCAGGAGTGCATGGTGCAGCATTTGGATTATCTCCTTATTTTAGATTATCTTATGCAACTAGTGATGCAATTCTAGAAGATGCGTGCAACAGAATAAAAGAAGCTTGTAATAAGCTTACTTAAGATCTTTATCAGCAATTATTTCAGCTAATCTAAGCAGATTAGTAGTACCAGCACTTCCAAATGGAACACCAGCCGAGATAACTACGTTATCTCCTGGTTTTACTAATTTTTTATTTTTTGCAATTGAACATGCAATATTAACCATATCTTGTGCATTTTGAGCATCTTCTTGAGTATAACAGGAGTTTACACCCCAGTATAATTGCATTTTTCTTGTAGTATTAATATTTGGAGATAAACCAACAATTTGAACTGGTGCTCTTTCTCTAGCCATTCTAGTAGTTGTTCTTCCACTTACAGAAAATGTAATTATTGCTTTTGCATCTGATTTTTTTGCAATTGAGTAAGCTGCTAAAGTTATTGCATCTGTATTATCAACATCATCAATATTTTCTTGAGTAATTTGTAAATCATAATTATTTTTATCATTCTCAACATTTTCTATTATTTTATTCATAGTTTTTACTACTTCTATTGGATGTGCTCCAACAGCAGACTCACCAGATAACATTACAGCATCTGTTCCGTCGTAAATAGCATTAGCAACATCAGATGCTTCAGCTCTCGTTGGAACAAGATTTTCAATCATACTTTCAAGCATTTGTGTAGCAACAACAACTGGCTTACCAAAGTGCCTACATCTTTTAATAATATTTTTTTGAACTATCGGAACTTGTTCTGTTGGCATTTCAACACCCAAATCACCTCTAGCTATCATAATACCATCTGCAGCATTTATAATATCATCAATATTTTTTACTGCTGAAGGCTTTTCAATTTTTGCCATCACGAGTGCTTTATTGTTAATTATTTTTTTTAGTTTGTGTATATCCTCTGCTTGTTGCACGAAAGAAAGTGCAACCCAATCAACTCCCATATCTAATGCCTTCATAAGATCAGATTTATCTTTTTTGGTAAGGGCGTCTATAGGAAGAATTACATCAGGTATATTTACACCTTTGTTATTTGAGATTTCAGCATCATTTAAAACTTCTGTAATTAAACTATCTTTTTTTTGTTCAACAATTTGTAATCTTATTCTTCCATCATTTACTAATAAAATAGAATTAGGTGTTAAAAAATCATAAATTTCTTCATGAGGAAAGTTAACCCTATTATTATCTCCAGGCTCACTTGAAAGATCTAATACAAAACTTTGACCTTTGACTAAATTTTCTTTTGTATTCTTAAATGTGCCCACTCTTAATTTGGGTCCTTGTAAGTCTGCTAATATACATGACGCATGATTATGTTTTTCTTCAAGAGATCTAATATTATCATAATTTTTTCTATGAGTTTCTAAATCGCCATGTGAAAAATTCAATCTAAAAACATCACATCCAGCAGTAAATAAGTCTTCTATTATTTTTTTATCTGATGATGCAGGTCCTAGCGTAGCTAAAATTTTAGCTTTTCTGTTACGTTTCATTAATTTTTATATATATAGCACAAAAAAAGATTTATATAATTTATTTACGTATTATGACCAAAAACTTTGATAGAGAATTACTTGCTGATGTTGCAGAAAGATTGATTCATCATCTAAAAAATAGAACAGATGTACAAAATATTGATTTAATGAATCTATCAGGTTTTTGCAGAAACTGTCTTTCAAAATGGTATGTTAGTGCAGCAGAAAAGAAAAATATTTCAATTTCATACGATGAAGCACGAGAAATGATCTATGGTATGCCATACTCAGAGTGGAAAACAAAATTTCAAACTGAAATTACTTCTGAACAAAAAGAAAAATTCGATAAAAGATAAATTTAATATAGTTTCTCTAAACTTTCTCCATACATCTCTTTTACTTTAAACCTTCTTACTTTCATGGAAGGTGTCATCATATTGTTTTCAATTGTAAACTCGTGATCAATTAAAATAAATTTTCTTATTTGCTCAATACTAGAAAGGCTTTTATTGACTTTATCTACAACTTCTTTCATTTTTTTATTAAATGAAGAATCTTGAATTATTTTATTTAAATCACCTTCAAGATTATTTTCTTTTGCCCATTCTAAAGCTAAATCTTTATTAGGTACTAGGATTGCAACTAGATAATTTTTGAAATCTCCATATAACATTGATTGAGCAATTTCAGGTTCAATATCTAGTTTTGCCTCTATTCTTGAAGGAGAAATATTATCACCACCAGCATTTACAATAATATCTTTTTTCCTATCCGTTATCTTTAAATAATCTTCTTCATCAAATTCACCAATATCACCTGTATGAACCCATCCATCTATTATAGTTTTATTAGTTGACTCAGGATCATTCCAATAACCATTCATAATTAGTTCACCACGAGCTAAAATTTCTCCATCTTCAGAAATTTTCACTTCATTTCCTTGAAGAACTTTTCCAACAGTATCTAATTTAATTTTTTCAGGAGGGTTTGCAGAAATAACAGGAGCCGTTTCAGTTTGTCCGTAGCCTTGAAGTAGTGGAAGACCAAGGGCGCTTAGGTATAATCCAACTTCAAAATTTAGTGCTGCGCCTCCTGATATCAATGCTCTGAGACTTCCGCCAAATCTTTTCTTAACTTTTTTTCTTACTATCCTATCCATCAATCCATTCATAAATCTTTCAGAGAAGCTCATCTGCTCACCAAAATATTTTTTCTTTCCTAGATTTAATGTAATTGCAAAGAAGCGTTGACTTAATTTACTTTGGTTTTTTAGACCTTGTGAAATACGTGTGTGTAAAGAGTCATAAAACCTTGGAACAGCTGTCATAAAATGTGGCGCTGCCTCAGCCATATTTACTAATAATTTATCTATACTTTCAGCGTAATAGATTTGTGCGCCTTGCCCCATTTCTAAGAATTGTAAAGTATGCTCATATGAATGAGATAATGGCAACCATGATAAATATCTAATTTCTTTTGTTAAATCACTAGTAAGACTCTCAAGTAATTTATCACAGGAAGCACAGTTTCTTAGCATGGCTCCATGACTTAACATCACTCCCTTAGGATTGCCTCCAGTACCTGATGTATAAATAATACATGCTGTATCTTTTCTTTTAAAATTTTTTGATAATTCTTCTATTTCATTAGAATTTCTACTTTTTTCTAAATTGTCATTTATAATTTTATTGTATGATAAAATATTTACAACTTCTGTGTAAGTTTCATTATCATCATTAATTTTTATTACGTTTTGACAATGTGAAATTTTTTCTATTGCAGGTAGAACTTTTTTCATTAACTCGTGTGATGATACGATGGCACATCTAGCACCAGAATGCTCAATAATATATTTATAATCATTGGTTGTACTCGTTGTATAAGCAGGAACTGAAATTGCTCCTATGGACATTATTGCTAAATCAGAGATTTGCCATTCAGGTCTATTTTCAGATAAAATTAGTACTCTATCTCCTTCTAAAATTCCCAGATCTTTTAAGTATGTTGCTAAACTTTCGACTTGTTCTTTTACTTGTGACCAGCTTAAAGAAACATATTTATCATTCTCTTTTTTCCATAAATATGGTTGATCTTTTAGATCATTTGCTTGATGATAAAATATACCCGGTATGCTATTAAATTCGTCAAAATTAACAATCATGCTTTCTATCCTCCCTACAAAGCTTTGATATTAGACCTATATCGAAATAGTAAAATATGAAACAAAAAAATTATCAAAATTCAACAAAAAATACCCTTGGCAAACTACCAATTTGGAATTTAAAGGATTTATATGAATCCCCAAAAGCTAAGAAGCTAAATAATGATTTAAATAAGCTCAGAATATCAACTAAAAAATTTGAGAAAAAATACGCATTCAAAATCACCAAGATTAGTTCTAATCAACTTTTAAAAGCCATTATTGAATTAGAGGATATTGATACAAAAATAGATAAAATTATGTCTTATGCGCATTTATTAGTTGCAGAGGATGGTAATAATGAAAAGAATAAAATTTTTTATCAACAAATGCAGGAGCAAATAACAAATATTGCCTCCTCAATTGTATTCTTTAGTCTTGAGATAAATGAAATTTCTGAAAAAAATTTAAAAATAATTTATGCTGATAAAAAACTAAAGATTTACAAAAACTGGATAAAAAATATTCGAAAATTCAAACCTTATCAATTGGATATTAAAACAGAAAAATTACTACAAGAAAAAAGTATTACTTCTAGATCAGCCTGGATCAGACTATTTGATGATACAATTGCATCACTAAAATTTCCTTTTAAGGGAAAAAATTTATCTAGTGCTGAAATTTTTAATTTTCTTTCTGATAAAAAAGAATCAAATCGTAAAAAATCAGCTGAGGTAGTGTCTGCTGTTTTAAAAGATAACATTAGTTTGTTTACATCTATTACTAATAATCTTGCAAAAGATAAATCAATCAATGATAAATGGAGAGGATTGCCAAATCCAGTCAGTTCAAGAAATTTATCTAATGTTGTTGAAGATGAAGTTGTAGAAGCCTTAACTGAAACAATAAAAGAAAATTATCCAAAAATTGCTCATCGTTATTATAAAATAAAATCTAAATGGCTAAAAAAGAAATCCTTAATGTATTGGGATAGAAATGCACCTCTTCCTTTTCAATCACAGAGTATTTATTCTTGGAAAGATGCAAGACAAATTGTAACTGATGCTTATTCAAATTTTGATAAGAGGGCAGGAAATATTGTAAATAAATTTTTTGATAATTCATGGATACACGCTCCAGTAATCCCAGGAAAATCTCCTGGTGCGTTCGCTGCTTCTACTGTTCCATCAGTTCATCCATTTATACTTGTTAATTATCAGGGTAAAGCAAGAGATATAGCAACTCTTGCTCATGAACTAGGACACGGCATTCATCAATATTTAGCAGGACGAAAACAAACTTATTTTAATTCTTCAACACCGTTAACGCTTGCTGAAACAGCAAGTGTTTTTGGAGAAATGTTAACTTTTAAATCTCTATTATCTATTACTACAAAAGAAAATGAACGTAAGGGGCTTTTAGCAAACAAAGTCGAAGATATGCTAAACACTGTTGTTAGGCAAATTGCTTTTTTTGAATTTGAAAAACGTATTCATCATCAAAGAAAAATCAAAGAATTAAGTGTTGACGAGATTTGTGAAATTTGGATTGATGTACAAAAGACAAGCTTAGGACCATCAATAAAATTTAATGATGATTATAAATATTTTTGGAGCTATATTCCCCATTTTATTCATTCACCTTTTTATGTTTATGCATATGCTTTTGGTGATTGTCTTGTTAATTCTCTTTTTAATGTTTACGAGAGCAAACTACCTAAATTTGAAGACAAATACATTACTTTGCTAGAGAGTGGAGGTAGTGATACATATGATAAACTATTGAAGCCTTTTGGTTTAAATCCGAAGAGAAAAGATTTCTGGCAAAAAGGTGTTAATGTTATTGAGAATTTGATTGACCAATTAGAAGAACAAAATTGATGAAAGATAAAGAAGCAAAATCTCTAACAAAACAACTTACTAGGTACGCCAAAGTTGGAGGTGTTGTTGGAAAATTAGCCACTAAACTTGCAAGTCAAAGATATTTAGGTGTTAAGTTAGATAAAGAAAAACATGCTTCAGAAATAAGAGCTGCTCTTGGAAGTATTAAAGGGCCATTAATGAAAGTTGCACAATTATCAGCAACTATACCTGACTTACTTCCTGATGAGTATGCGCAAGAGCTTATGCATTTACAGTCTAATGCGCCACCAATGGGATGGTTATTTGTTAAAAGAAGAATGGCTGCAGAATTAAAGCAAGACTGGCAAAAAAATTTTATTGAGTTTGATAAAGAAGCAACAAGAGCAGCTTCTCTTGGACAAGTTCATAAAGCTAAAATACAAAATGATGATGTAGTTGCCTGCAAACTCCAATACCCAGACATGGCTTCAGCAGTTAGTGCTGATCTTTCACAATTAAAAATGATTTTTTCAATTTATCAGTCTTATAATAAAGCGATCAAAACTGATGAAGTATACAAAGAAATTACTGACAGACTTAAAGAAGAGCTAGACTACGAAAGAGAAAAAAAATTAATGGCTGTATTTAGAAATATATTTTCAAATATAAATTTTGTTCATGTTCCAAAAACCTATGATAAATTATCTACAAAAAGATTGCTAACTATGAGTTGGCTAGATGGTGAACCTATTTTGAATTTTAAAAAATCTGCTAAAGAAACAAGAAATACATTAGCCGCTAATATGTATAAAGCATGGTATAAACCATTCTTTGAATACGGAGTGCTTCACGGTGATCCACATTTAGGAAATTATTCTGTACAAAAAAAAGACCTTAGTATTAATATATATGACTTTGGTTGTATGAGAATTTTTAATGGAAATTTCATTCAAGGTGTAATTGACTTATATTTTGCTCTTCAAGAAAAAGACAATTCAAAGGCAGTTCATGCATATGAGCAATGGGGATTTACTGATATTACAAAAGAGAAATTAAAAGTATTAAATAAATGGGCAGGATTTTTATATTCACCTTTGATGGAAGATAAAGTTCAAAAAATACAAGAAAGCGATAGTGGTATATATGGAGCACAAATTGCATCTGAAGTTCATCAAGAACTTAAAAAACTAGGTGGTGTTAAACCTCCAAAAGAATTTGTGTTCATGGATAGAGCAGCAGTAGGACTAGGTTCAGTATTTATGCATTTAAAAGCTGAAGTTAATTGGTACAGAATCTTCCATGAGCTCATTGAAGATTTTAACTCAAAAAAATTAATGAAAAATCAACAAAAAGCTTTAAATTTAGCTGACCTATCAATATAAGAACTCATGCTCTTATCTGCTATTAAAGAAAATGATAACAATGAGACAAGAGTCTCCATATCACCTGAATCAGTAAAGCTTTTTTCTAGACTCGGTTTTGAAGTTATAATTGAAAGTGGAGCGGGAGAAACTTCAGGATATCAAAATTCAAATTATGAAGAAGCTGGAGCAAAAATCGTTACTAGATCTGAATGCTTGAAGGCTGATGTTTGTTTATGTGTTAGAATGCCAAGCTCTGATGACATAAATAACTTAAAAAGTAATTCATTACTTATTGGAATTTTAAACCCTTATGAAAATAAATCTGAATTTTCTAATTTAAATAAAAACAAAATATCATCATGTTGTATGGAATTAATTCCTAGAATAAGTAGAGCACAAAGTATGGATGTTCTATCATCCCAAGCTAACTTAGCGGGGTATAGAAGTGTAATTGATGCAGCGGAGCAATTTGGAAAGGCTTTTCCAATGATGATGACTGCTGCTGGAAGAGTAAATCCAGCAAAAGTTATGATACTTGGTGTAGGAGTTGCTGGCTTACAAGCAATTGCAACAGCAAAAAGACTTGGTGCAGTAGTGTCTGCCACTGATGTAAGAGCAGCAACTAAGGAACAAGTTGAAAGTCTTGGTGGAAAATTCATAATGGTTGAAGATGATGAAGCTGAAAATGCTGAAACCGCAGGTGGTTACGCAAAGGAAATGAGTGAAGATTATAAGAAAAAACAAGCTCAATTGATAGCTGATACAGTTTCAAAACAAGACATAGTAATTTGTACAGCTCTTATTCCTGGTAAAAAAGCTCCAGTTTTAATCACAGAAGAAATGGTATCTTCGATGATACCAGGTTCAGTAGTAATTGATTTGGCTGTGGAAGCTGGTGGTAATTGCCCTTTAAGTAAAATGAATGAAATAGTAGTGCATAATGGAGTAAAAATCGTTGGTTATGGAAATGTTCCTGGAAGAGTGGCTAAAGATGCTTCAGCATTGTATGCTAAAAATATCTTTAACTTCTTAAGTTTATTAATAGACAAAGAAAATAAAAAAATAAATTTTGATTTTGACGATGAAATAATTAATTCTGTTTTGCTAACGCATGACGGGGATGTAAGATTGGAGCAATTTAAGTAATATGGAAGCACATTCTTCAGAAGTTTTTGTTATCGGACTAACAGTATTTTTCCTAGCTTGTATTATTGGTTATTATGTAGTTTGGTCTGTTACTCCTGCTTTACATAGTCCATTGATGGGTGTGACAAATGCAATATCAAGCGTAATTATAGTTGGGGCAATATTGGCAGCCGGTCCTCAAGGTTTTGACACTTCCAAAATTTTTGGATTAATAGGTGTTGTATTAGCTTCAGTTAATATTTTTGGAGGTTTCTTAGTAACATATCGCATGCTCTCGATGTTTAAGAAAAAAACTAAAAAAACAAAGGAAAAAGAATAATGTCTTCTAACATGGTTGCGATATTATATTTAATTTCTGCGTTATTATTTATCTTTGCTCTAAGAGGTTTATCTCACCCTGAATCTTCAAGAATGGGTAACATTTTTGGTGTTATTGGTATGATTATAGCGGTGTTCACAACGCTAATGTTCAAATCAGTTCTTAGTTATTATGAAATTGGTGCCGCGATACTTATTGGCGGTGCTATAGGTTCATTTATTGCTCTCAGAATTGAGATGACTGCATTACCTCAATTGGTAGCGGCGTTTCATAGCTTAGTAGGTTTAGCTGCTGTATTTGTTGCTGCTGCTGCATTTTATGATCCCGTAGCTTTTAGTATTGGAAAAGTTGGTTCGATTAAAACTGCTAGTTTAGTTGAAATGAGTATTGGAACATTTATTGGTGCTATCACTTTCTCTGGTTCAGTTTTAGCTTTTGGAAAATTACAAGGCACAATTTCAGGAAAGCCAATAGTATTTAAGTTCCAGCATCTTATAAATGCACTAATTTTCCTCCTAATTATTTTCTTGATTGTATTATTTGTAATTAATCAATCTCCAACAATCTTTTGGACAATAGTTATTGTTTCAATATTACTAGGATTTCTTGTTGTAATTCCTATCGGCGGTGCTGACATGCCTGTTGTAGTTTCTATGTTAAACTCTTATTCAGGTTGGGCAGCTTGTGGCATAGGATTTACCCTAAGTAATAATCTCTTAATTATAACTGGTGCTCTTGTTGGAGCGTCTGGTGCAATATTGAGTTATATAATGAGTAAAGGGATGAACAGATCCATTATTAATGTTGTTTTAGGAGGTTTTGGTGGTGAGCAAGATACTAGTGCTAGTAAGGATAACTCAGACAAAATTGTTAAACAAGGTAATGCAGAGGATGCGGCATATATAATGAAAAACGCAGACTCTGTAATTATTGTACCAGGATATGGAATGGCTGTAGCACAAGCTCAACATGCTTTAAGAGAAATGGGTGACATATTAAAAAAAGAAGGAATAGAAGTAAGATATGCAATACATCCAGTCGCTGGAAGAATGCCAGGTCATATGAATGTTTTACTGGCTGAAGCTAATGTTCCTTATGAAGAAGTCTTGGAGCTAGATGAAATTAATCATGATTTTCCTATGACAGAGGTTTCTTTTGTTATTGGAGCAAATGATGTAACAAATCCAGCTGCAAAAACAGATGAGTCCTCGCCTATTTTTGGCATGCCTATTTTAGATGTAGAAAAATCTCAGAGTGTTCTATTTGTAAAACGTTCAATGGCAACTGGTTATTCCGGTGTTGATAATGAGTTGTTTTATAGAGATAATACAACTATGCTATTTGGAGATGCTAAAAAAATGTGTGAGGATATTGTAAAAAGTCTTTCTGCTTAATCGTTATTTCTTTTTGCAGACTTCCTAGCTCTTCTAATATTTTCTTCTTTTTCTCGAGCGCGTTTCAAACAAGGTTTTTCGTAATGTTTACGTAGTTTCATTTCTTTATACAAACCTTCACGCTGCATTTTCTTTTTAAGCGCTCTAATTGCTTGTTCTACGTTATTATCTTTTACATTAACAAAAAGTGTCATTGGAACGGGCTAGTATCACAAACTCATATTATTTGCAAACGGATATATTTCATTAATCTATTGGTATATTAGAAAAAATACTTATATTTATTATGTGTCTATTCTCAAAATATCAAAAATCGGTCATCCAATCTTGCTAAAAGAATGTTCTGAGATAAAAGAATTCTCTTCAGATTCTCTAAAAAAAATAGTTTATGATATGTCTGAAACAATGCTTGACTATAACGGTATAGGTTTAGCTGCACCCCAAGTACATATTTCAAAGAAAATAATAGTATTTCGTAATCCTGATAATGAAGAGAAAGATAAAATTGAGATAACACCATTAATAAATCCTATCTTTACACCCATGGGAGAAGAAACTGAGGATGATTGGGAAGGTTGTTTATCAATACCAGGTATGCAGGGTTTAGTTAGAAGATTTAAAAAAATCAAATATTCTGGATTTGATCTTGATGGCAAAGAAATTGAAAATGAAGTTGAAGGCTTACACGCAAGGGTAGTACAACATGAGGTAGATCACTTAAACGGCATTTTGTATACATCCCGCTTAGCACATAAAAATGCTTTTGGTTTTGAAAAAGAAATAACTACATATTGGAAAAATGAACAAAACAGAAAATAAAAAAAAAGAAGACATTCTCAAAAAAGCAAAAAAAATCGTATCAATTGATGGTTGGTCATCAGAAATATTTTCAAAATTACAAAAACAAAATATAGAAAAAAATGATTTATTCTATTTTTTCCCCGATGGATATAAAGATTTATTAGAATTTGCTTTACAAAATATTAATGAAAAACTTGAATATAAATTAAAAAAAATTAATTTAATTAATTTTCCAATTAACAAAAGAATAAAAAAAATATTATTATTACGATTTGATATATTAAATGAAGATAAAGAATTTTATAAAAAAACCTTTAACCATCTTTTGCTACCCACAAATAACAAAATATCAAAAAAGAGTTTATATAATTCAGTAAGTACAATGTGGTATTTAGCTGGAGATAATTCAACAGATTTCAATTTTTATACAAAAAGACTGATTTTATCAGGAGTATATACTAATGCCTTGTTCGTTTTTTTTTCAAAAGAAATGAAGCATGTTGAAGAAAATATTGATAAAAATCTTAAAAGAATATCAAAAATTCCAAGAATTAAGGAAAGAATATCTTTTATTAAGGATAATGCTCCTAAATTTTTAAAAAGTTTTTTAGCTTAAGCTATACTATCTGGCTCTAATTTATTTTGAATTTCTAATATTTTATCTTTTAGGATTAATTTTCTTTTTTTTAACCTTTGAATTTGTAAAAAATCTACAGTATTTTTTTCTTGAAGCTGAATGAGTATTTGATCAAGATCTCTATGCTCTTGTTCAAAATTTTTTAAAATTTCTATAAGTTTGTTTATGTCATCCATGAAAATAAATAAGTAAAAATATAATAATAGTATATAAACGCCCTGTGGTAAAAAAAATAGCAATTTTAACAAGTGGTGGAGATTGTGCAGGTTTAAATGCAGTAATTAGAGCTGTTACTTTGAGAGCACATAATAAGTACAATTGGGAAGTTTATGGAATTAAGGATGGAACATTAGGCTTGTTGAAAGAGCCACTTGACGTTATCAAATTAGATCCCCAGAATTTTGAGGGTAGCTTAATGAGAATGGGTGGAACCTTTTTGGGATCAAATAACAAAGGTAATCCATTTAAAAAAATTATAAAGAATGGAAAAAAAATTGACTCATCTGATGTAGTTATAGAAGGTTTTAAAAAACTA
Organism: uncultured Alphaproteobacteria bacterium; assembly: GCA_902612825.1. Lineage (GTDB taxonomy): Bacteria > Pseudomonadota > Alphaproteobacteria > HIMB59 > CACPNW01. The sequence goes on along the minus strand of CACMET010000011.1, from coordinate 17,391 downwards.
GAAATAGATGCGCTAATAGGTATTGGCGGAGATGGAAGTTTAAAAATTCTTCAAACTATTACAAAAAAAGGAAATATAAATTTTGTAGGTATTCCAAAGACTATAGACAATGATGTAAAGCATAATGAACTATCTATTGGATATGATACTGCAGTTGACGTTGCAACAAATGCATTAGATATGCTTCAACCAACAGCAGCTAGTCACAGAAGAGTAATGATTTTAGAAGTAATGGGTAGAGATGCTGGCCACATTGCTTTGAATGCAGGAATTGCTGGAGGAGCAGATGTTATTTTAATTCCCGAGATTCAATATTCAATAAAATCTATTGCTGATCATATTGAGAAGCTTAGGTCTAAAGGAAGAAATCATGCATTAATCGTTGTTGCAGAAGCAGTAAAAAAAGAAAATGGCAAAAAAGCAACAGTGAAATATGTTGATGGAGAAGTCCGCCTTGGAGGGATTGGAAATTATCTTGGCGATGAAATCTATAAAATTACAGACTCAGAAACAAGAGTTACAGTTCTAGGACATGTTCAAAGAGGTGCCCAACCAACTCATAGAGATCGTTTAATTGCAAGTGCCTTTGGGGTTTATGCTGTAGATTTAATTGCAAAGAAAAAATTTAATAGAGTAGTTGTATGGAAAGACAGAGGGGTACAAGATTTGATGCTTAGTCAAGTTGCTGGATATTCAAAAACTGTACAAAAAAATGATCCTTTGATTAAAGTAGCTGAAGGTCTCGGAATTTATATTGGTGAAATAAACTAAAAATTCCCTAATTTTTTCCATATATAAAAATATATTTTGTAAGGTAATATCCTTGTAAATTTAAAAAAATATACAATTAAATAGGGAAAAATTATTTCAAATTCTTTACCTTTAGTTAATCTATCGAATATTTTTTTTCCTGCATATTCAGCACTTTTTAAAAAAGGCATTTTGAAGCTATTTTTTTTGGTTGCTTCCGTATCAATAAAACCTGGACATATGACTCTAACATTAATGTTCAACTTTTTGAAATCAAAATACAAGCTTTCACTCAAGCTTAATTGTGCTGCCTTAGAAATACCATACGCCCCAGCTGTTGGCCAACCTCTATATCCCAATGGTGAAGAAATAATAGCAATCGTATTATTTCTATTTTTCATTACATCTTTTAATTTGTCAACACAATACAAAGTGCCTTTAATATTTACATCTACTAGCAATTCGTAGTTTGAAATATCAAAAATTTGATTTTTGTTTGGACTATAAGCTGATGCATTTAATAATGCTATATCAATTTTACCAATATTTTTTTCTATAGAATTAATCGTTTCATCAACATTATTTTTTGAAGAAATATCACATACAATAGCATGAACTAAATTTTTATTATTATTTATTTCTAATTTTTTTTTTGCAGATTCAAGTTTTATTTTATTACTTGAAGAAATTACAACTTGCCAATTATTATTTATAAATTCTTTTGCTGTAGCAAATCCAATACCTGACGATCCACCAGTAATCCATATAGTTTGCAACTATTGACTCCAATCATTACGAATTATTGTTATAATATTTTTTTTATCGTTTGGATTTTTGAATTCCATTTTCATGAGCTCTTTTTCATAATACCAAAGTGTATACTCAGGGAATGGTCCTTTATCTTTTGGATTTTTTGATGCATTGAAAACATACTTATTAGCTAATATTTCAATATCATTGATTTTTATTTTATCATCTTCAAGTTGCTTTACTTCTATAGTTCTCACAATACCTTTTTGAGTGTCAAATACTTCTTTCTCATTTAACATTTCAATATTCCAATAATTTAATGGTACTATATTTTTATCTAATTTTAATTCTCCATCCATACCACTAGCAATAAAAAAATTGTCTTCATCATTTCCAATTATTTTATATTCTCGATCATCTTCAAAGTCTGTAAATCCATCTATTGATACAAATTCACCATTTGTCCAAGTTTCTTTAGTTTCTTGAAAAAATTTGTATGCTGGAATAAATAAAACTTTAACATTTATCTTTAAGACTGAATGTATAACGACACTATCTTCATTTTTTATAAATTTAGATATTAAGCTTCCAATATTTTTCTTTTTTCTAATAACATCGTAACTGACCTCATTATCTTCTGGTATCGGAAATGGCTGACTAAAAACACTAAATGAAAAAACAGATAAACAGATTATAAAGATATATTTCACGATTTGATCCTTAAAGATGATCTTCCTCCATCTATATGAAATATTTGTCCAGTAATCCAACTATTTTTATCACTTAATAGAAAACTTCCAATGTCAGAGAAATCATCACCAGATCCAATTTTAGGTAGAGGATGCATATTTTCAATTGCTTTCTTAATAGTTTCATTATTAAGTAACTTTTGTGTCATTTTTGCGTCAGTTAAACTTGGCGCTATACAATTTACTTTGATTTTTGGAGCAAATTCTGCAGCTAAGCTCAAAGTAAGCCCTTCAATGGCACCTTTTGCGGTAGAGACTATTGTGTGATTAGTAAAACCTTGTTTTACAGCAATGGTTGAGTAAAGAAGAATACTACCATTATTTTTAGCTAGAGTTTCTTGATTAAACTTAATTGCATTTATAGCACTAAGTGTATTTATTTTAAAAGAATCAATAAAATCCTCATCTTTAGTCATTTTTAGAGGTTTTAAATTTATAGATCCAACACAAAAAGCAATACCACATAATCGATCTTTATATTCTTCCGAAATACTTTTAACTTTATCAAAATCTAAAACATCACAAACTTTATATTCGCAACCAATTTCCTCAGATAATTGTTTTAATTCTGTCTCATTTCTGGAAATAATTATTGGATCATAATTATTGCTCTTAAGTTTTTTTGATAATGATTTTCCAATAGAACCCGTTCCCCCAAAGACAAATATATTTTTGTTAGACATTTTTAACCTTTCTAATTTTAATTTGATGATAACTAATTAATAAAGTTGATAATAATAAAATTGAGTTAGTTTGATGTAAACTTGCGACTGGTAAGTAAACATTACTTAAAAGAGTAATAATACCTAAAATTACTTGTAATGTAAGAAAGAATAGGACTAAATACACAAGAGTACTTGAAACCTTTTTATTATCAAATTTAATAAATCTGAAACACACAAATAGGATATAAAAAAAAACAAAAATTGATAACCAGCGATGGTTAAAATTTATTGCAACTGTATTTTCAAAAATATTATAAATACCTAAATCATCAATAATGTAATCATCAGGTATAATTTTTCCATTCATTAGCGGAAAAGTATTAAAAGATTGTCCAGAGTTGGTTCCTGCCATAAATCCACCTGTTGCAATTGTGATAAATATTAAGATTACAGCAATTAAAATATAAAATTCAATTGTCTTTGGATTAGATAAAAAACTTATATTAGAAGAATACCTATAATCCATTGCTATCCATAATAGTATTGAGAAAATTATAAGAGCATTTAAAAGATGAAAAGTAAGTCTATAAGGGCTTACATAAGGATTTTCAGTCAATCCACTTTTTACCATCCACCATCCAATAACTGCTTGAAACAAACCAAACACAAAAACAATACCAAGTCTTATATATAGTGACGATTGAATTTGCTTTTTAAAACTGAAGTAAATTAAGGGTATTAAAAAGACAATTCCTATGGTTCTTGCAAATATTCTATGAAACCACTCCCACCAAAAAATATATTTAAACTCATTTAACGTCATATTTTTGTTAACTATTTTATATTCTGGTGTTTGTTTGTACATTTCGAATACAACCAACCAACTTTCTAAACTCAGTGGAGGAATTACACCTAAAATCGGACGCCAGTCAGTCATAGAAAGTCCAGAGTCTGTTAATCTTGTGAGACCTCCTATTACTATAATTAATAAAACCATTGCGGTTATTGTTAATAGCCATATATAAATCGCAGGATTATAATATTTTGAAGTGTTAGCGTAATTCATTTAGATTATATATAATCCCTAGAAATAATAAAAAAAGTTGTTATTTTTCACATATGACAGAAAAAACTGATGTAGTAATTATTGGTGCAGGTCCGGTAGGCTTATTTGCTGTCTTTGAATTAGGTCTTTTAAATATAAAATGTCATTTAGTTGATAATTTAGATAAGGTTGGAGGTCAGTGTGCTGAATTGTATCCAGAAAAACCGATCTATGATATTCCCTCTAGACCAGTTGTAACAGGACAAGAATTAACTGAAGAGTTAATTAAACAGATAAACCCTTTTAAACCTATATTTCATCTCAACCAACAAGTCGAGAAAATTGCTAAGACAGAATATGGTTGGATTGTAGAAACTAATATTGGAACAAAAGTTGAAGCAAAATGTATAGTTGTGGCAGCAGGGGCAGGAAGTTTTGTGCCCCGAAAACCTCCAATTGAGAATATTGAGAATTTCGAAAACAAAAATGTTTTTTACGCAATTCGAGACAAATCAATATTTAGTAATAAAAAAATCTTAATTGCAGGAGGAGGAGACTCTGCTTTGGATTGGACAAATGAACTATCTAAGGATTCCAATGTAACTCTAATACATAGAAGAAAAGAGTTTAGGGCAGCACCTGATTCTGTCTCAAAAATGCAAGAATTAGAAACAAAAGGAAAAATTAAATTTTTAAAGGGCCAAATAAAAAAGATTTCTAAAATTCAAGATAGTAGAATAATGCTAGAATACGAAAGTGATGATGAAAAATCAAATATTGAAGTAGATTATCTTTTGCCATTTTTTGGTTTAAAAATGGAACTAGGTCCAATTGCGGAATGGGGTCTAAACTTACACGAGAACTTAATCAAAGTGGACACTGAAAAATTTCAAACTTCTACACCTTCAATCTTTGCGATAGGTGACATAAATTGGTACCCAGGAAAACTTAAGCTTATTCTATCGGGATTTCACGAGTCTGCCTTAATGGCTCAAGAAGTATTTAAGTATTGCTTTCCTGATAAGAAAAACATTTTTAGATACACAACATCTTCTAAAGAACTTCAAAAAAAACTAGGCGTTTAATGCCAAAGTTAATAATCACAGATAGATCAGGTAAAAAGTCTGAAATTGAATATGATAGTAACTTTACATTAATGGAAACCCTTAGAGACAATGGCTACGATATTGAAGCTTCCTGTGGAGGATGTTGTGCTTGTGCTACGTGTCATGTTTATATTGATGAAAAATGGACAAACAAGCTGGAAAATATGGAAGATGATGAAGAATCTATGCTAGATCAAGCTTTTGATGTTAAAAATAATTCCAGATTATCTTGTCAAATTGAGCTTTTCGAAGAGCTTGATGGCCTAGAGGTAGAAATTGCACCAGAATAGTATTGACATAAATTATTAATTTGTATACAAACAGTTTGTATATAAACTATGGCAGACACTTCTCTTAATGAGAATAGATTATCATTATTAATTTGGCAAACATCAAACTTATGGCAATCAAAAGTAAGACAAAAATTAAAAGAGAGTCAAATCACATTAAATGAATATCTTATTCTCGAGACAATTTATTTATTACAGCAAGAAAATATAAATATTACTCAACAGGATATATGTAAAAACGCATCTATTGATAGATCAGTTGTTAGCTTACGTGTTTCTAATCTAGAAGAAAAGAAGTTATTATCAAAACAACAGCCACAAGATAAAAGATCTGATAGTTTAATTCTAACTGCAGCAGGGAATGATTTAATTAATAATACTATTGATAATATTGTAGATTTAGAAAATGAATTATTTAATAAATTAGGATCTGAAATTTTTAATTTCACAAATTCATTAAAGTTGTTATTGGGTAAAAAAATTAGAATTAGAGCAAAATTAAATGATTGATCAAGAATTAGCACAATCCTTAAAAGCTTGGCCTTTTAAAGAAGCATTACAAATCATTAAAAAAAATGGCGGTTTACTAAACTTTAAAATTCCATCTAAGGGATATGTATTACTAGAAACTGGTTATGGCCCCTCAGGTTTACCTCATATTGGAACTTTTGGCGAAGTTGTAAGAACATCAATGGTAAAAAATGCATTTAGCTCTATAATTGATTGTCCAACAAAACTGATCACATTTTCTGATGATATGGATGGATTAAGAAAAGTACCTGAAAACGTTCCAAATAAAGAAATGTTAGCAAAATTTATAGGTAAGCCACTTACTTCTATACCAGATCCATTTGGTAAATTTGAAAGTTTTGGACATCATAATAATGCAAAACTTAGAAGTTTTTTAGATGAATTTAATTTTGACTACGAGTTCGTTAGCTCAACAGAGAAATATCAAAGTGGAGATTTTAATGAAACAATATTAAGTATATTTGAAAACTATACAAAAATATTAGATATTATTTTACCAACTCTAAGGGCAGAGAGAAAAGAAACTTATAGCCCCTTTTTGCCGATAAGTGAAAATTCAGGAGAAGTACTTCAAGTAAAAATTGAAGAATATAAAATGGATTCAAAAACCATAATTTACAAAGATCCATCTTTGGATAAGTTAGTTGAAACAGAAGTAATTAATGGAAAATGTAAGTTACAATGGAAAGTAGATTGGGCAATGAGATGGATGTCGTTTGATGTTGATTATGAAATGTGCGGTAAAGATCTTACAGAAAGTGTTGATTTAGGATCCAAGATTTGTAGAGCATTAAATAAAAAACCACCCACTAATCTAATTTATGAAATGTTTTTAGATGAAAAAGGTGAAAAAATTTCTAAGTCAGTTGGAAATGGTATTAGTGTTGATGAGTGGCTACGTTATGCTTCTCCTGAGAGCCTTGCACTCTACATGTTTCAAAAACCAAAATCAGCAAAGAAACTTCACTTTGATGTAATTCCTAAAACTGTAGATGATTATCTTTCTCATTATAATTCATACTCTAGTTTAGATAAAAATAAACAGTATGATAATCCAATTTGGCATATTCATTCAGGAAAACCAAAAGAATTTAAATCAGAAATAAATTTCAATACCCTAACAAACCTAGTAAATGTTTCTAATTCTAAAGATAAAAAAGTAATATGGTCTTTTATTAATAAATATGATGATAATATTAATGCTGATAACAATCCTGAATTTGATCGCCTCATAGATTTTGCACTTAATTATTATGAAGATTTTATTTTGCCTAAAAAGAAATTTTTAGAGATTGATGGTAGCAATAAGGAAGTATTTATTGATATTATTAATGTTTTAGAAAATGATGTTACTGAAAAGAGTTCATCTGAAGATATTCAAACATTATTATACGAAGTAGGAAAAAAGCACGAATTTGAAAATTTAAAAGATTTTTTTAAACTAGTATATCAAGTTATGCTTGGTCAGGATCAAGGCCCTAGACTAGGGTCATTTTTTAAATTATTTGGTTTAAGAGAAACTATTGATTATCTAAAAAAATTAATAGATAATTAATTTATTGTACAATAGTTCATTAAAAATATTAAGATTTTTGCCTCCCGAGCTATCTCATAATATTACAATTAATTTTTTAAAATATTTCAAAGTAAGACAAAAAAATATTGAGGACTCTATTCTTTCACAACATTTAATAGGTTTAGATTTTCCAAATCCTATAGGGCTTGCTGCCGGTTTTGATAAAAATGCTGAAGTGATGCATTCCATGTTTTCATTTGGTTTTGGTTTTCTTGAAGTTGGTACAATTACTCCACAACCTCAAAGTGGTAACTCTAAACCAAGAGTATTTAGATTAAGTGAAGATAAAGCCATAATCAATAGTTTAGGTTTTAATAATAAAGGTATTAAAAAAGTAAAAAAAAATTTAATCAAACACCAAAAATCATACTTAAATAATAAAATTGTAGGAGTTAATATTGGAAAAAATAAAAATTCAAGTGAAGCTATTGGTGATTATCTAACTGGTTTAGAAGAGTTAGGTGATTTGGCAAGCTATATTACTATAAACATATCCTCACCAAATACTGAAGGTTTGAGAGATCTACAATTGCGAGGAAAGATAGAAAAATTAATTAAAAAAATTATAGACAAAAGAGATGAAATAAAAAATATTAATACTAAACCAATATTAATTAAAATTTCACCAGATTTAAATGAAGATCAACTTAGAGATTTAGCTTTAATTTCCTTGGCTAATAACATAGATGGCTTAATACTTACAAATAGCACTATTAAAAGAGATAGTAATTTAATTTCTTTAAACAAAGAAAAAAAAGGCGGTTTAAGTGGTAAACCTCTCTATGATAATTCAAATATAATTTTAAAAAAAATGTATGAATTAACAAATGGTCAAATACCATTAATAGGAGTGGGTGGTATATCCAGTGGAAGGGACTGTTATGATAAAATTAAATCTGGCGCTTCTCTAGTGCAGCTATATACCGCTTTGGTTTATTCTGGTCCAAATTTAATTAATTCTATGAAAAGTGACTTAATTGATCTTATTAAAACTGATGGATATAAAAATGTATCTGACGTTATTGGTAAATCGGTATAGTAGTGAAAAAAATAAAATCCATTGATGAAATTATTAATGATTATGACAATTTTATAATTGATCAATGGGGTGTAATGCATGATGGAACATTTGGATATGATCATGCTTTTAATTCTATCAATATTCTCAATAGCAATGATAAAAATTTGTTTATAATTTCAAATTCATCTAAAAGATCAAAAACATCCATAGATAGACTGCCAAAGCTTGGTTTTAAGAAAAATTCTTTTTTAAATACAGTGACAAGTGGAGAAATGATTTGGCAATTACTTAAAAAAAAATATTTAGATGATAAAAATAAAAAAAATTGTTTTCATATTTATGATAAAGAAAAAGAGGATGGTCTAGCTTTTAGAGATGGTTTAAATTTTAATTTTGTAGAAAAAATAGAAGAATCGCATCTAATTTTAGCTTGTACTCCTTTTATAAATTTACAGCCAATAGACTACATTCCATTACTAGAAGTAGCTTATAAAAAAGAAATAACAATGTATTGTGCAAACCCTGACTTTGAAACAGTTGAAAGTAACAATAACAATAATGTATTTTGTATGGGTGCAATTGGTGAAATATACAAAAAAATGGGTGGAAATGTTATTATAAAAGGTAAACCTGATGTAAGCATATATACTGAAACCACAAATCAAATTAATTTAGAAAAAAAAAGAACAGTAGCTATTGGAGACTCATTATTTCATGACATTCAAGGTGCTAATAATTTTGAAATAGATAGTGTTTTAGTAAAATCTGGTATTCATAAAGATTTAAATCAAATAAATAATTTAATTAAAAATCATCAAATAAGTCCAACTTATATCATAGATAAATTTAGTATTTAGAATACTTGACAAAATAATATTTATATTTACATGCAACATCACTATGTCAATGCGATGTGAATTAACTGGAAAATCCTTTCAAACTGGTAATAACGTTAGTCATGCTAAAAATAGAACAAAAAGACGTTTTAAACCAAATCTTCAGAATATAACTTTTGTTAGTGAAGTTTTAGGTCAAAAATTCCAATTAAAAGTTGCTGTTAGCACAATTCGAACAGTTGAAAAAAAAGGTGGTTTAGATGAATTTCTAATTAATACACCTAATTCTAAATTACCGTTAAAAGCTAAAAAATTAAAAAAAACTATTCTATTAAAATCTAATTAAATTTTTGTAATGGGATTTTTCTTTGAATTAACAACAATACTTAATTCCCTTAGCACTGAACTAATGTGGTTCATAATGCTACTTTTTTGTTTTTTTTCTATTCTTATTTTTTTAAGGATATTTGGATATATAGGAATTTTTATCTATTCTGCACTAGCTGTAATTGCAGGAAATATTCAAGTTTTAAAAACAGTAGATTTTTTTTATTCACCTGAACCGGTAGCACTAGGAACTATTCTTTTTGCATCAACATTTTTATGTACTGATATTTTATCTGAATATTATGGAAAAGAAAAAGCTAGAATGAACATTTTAATCGGTTTCAGTGCATTTTTATTTATGACTTTATTAATGGTAATTACAATTGGCTTTCAACCATCAGATGCTGATTGGGTACAAGAAAGTTTGTCAAATGTATTTACTCCAATGACAAGATTTTTTATAGCTAGTATGATAGCATATTTAATTAGCCAATATTTTGATGTTTGGTTATTTAACTATTTGAAACAAGCCTTATCTGGTAAGTCTCTCTGGTTAAGAAATAATTTATCTACTATTATCTCCTCTTTAGTTGATAATACTGTCTTTAGTATATTTGCCTGGATCTTATTAAATCCTGAACCAGTAAGTGTTTATAATGTTATAATGATTTATATTTTAGGCACTTATCTTCTTAGAATATTTATAGCTCTACTAGATACTCCTTTTATTTATATAGCTAAGTTTTTTGTCCCAAAAACTAATGACTAACTTTTCTTGGAAAGTTAAAAAAACAAATAAAAATAATAAAGCAAGAACAGGAAGAATTTCTACACCACATGGTGATATTGAAACTCCAGCATTTATTTTTTGTGCAACAAAAGCTGCACTAAAATCTTTTACCACTTATGAAGCAAAGAAAAATAATACACAAATTATACTATCCAATACTTACCATTTAATGCTTCAGCCAGGTAGTGAACTAGTAGCTCAACATGGAGGTCTTCATAAATTTACGGGTTGGGATGGACCTATGTTAACAGATAGTGGTGGATTTCAAATTTTTTCTCTTGGACATGGCTCAGTTGCTGATGAAATAAAAGGGCGAAAAACAAATTCAAAAAATAAAAAAACTTTAATAAATCTGAATGAAGAGGGCGCATTATTTAAGTCTTATATAGATGGTTCTACCCATATGTTATCTCCTGAAAAATCAATAGAGGTTCAAAGAAATCTTGGCGCAGACTTCATCTTAGTTTTTGATGAATGCACTCCTTATAATGTAGATAAAACATACACATCTGATTCTATGTTAAGAAGTCATAGATGGTCTTTAAGATCAATCAATGCGTTTAACTCTAAACTTAATTATAGTCCTAAAAATGGCTCAGCAGGTAGACAAGAAATGTATGGAATCATTCAAGGTGGGATTTACAAAGATTTAAGGGAAGAAAGCATTGAATTTAATACTGAAAAAATCAATACTTTTGGAATTGCTATTGGTGGTAGTTTAGGATCCAATAAAGATGAAATGAAAGATATAGTTCATTTTACTTCTTCCAAATTAGATAATTCTCGTCCAGTACATTTGCTAGGTATTGGCGATCCAAGGGATATATGGGATTTTGTTGCGGATGGAATCGATACATTTGATTGTGTAAGCCCAACTAGAATTGCTAGACATGGATCAGCTTTAGTAAAAGGTAAACAGGGAAAAATAAACTTAAAAAATGTTAAATATAAAAATAATTTAAACCCAATAAATGATGAATGTAATTGCTATACCTGTAAGAACTTTACATTAGCATATTTATACCATCTTTTTTCTGCACAAGAATTACTAGGATTACAACTTATAACTAATCATAATATATATTTTATGAATAATCTTATGAAAGAAATTAGAACCTCAATCGATAATAATGATTTTGATAATGCAAAAAAGAAATGGTTAAATTCTTAATTATCTAAATGAAAAGTAGTAGATAATTGATTTAGTAATACTTCGCCTAACTGATCGACATCCATTATTGTTACAGCCTTACTATAATACCTTGAAACATCATGCCCAATTCCTATAGCAATCAATTCTATTTCATCTTTTTTTTCAATCTCACCAATTATATCTCGCAAATTTTTTTCTAGATAATTACCTGGATTTACAGAAAGTGTTGAGTCATCAACTGGTGCACCATCACTTATAATAATAAGAATTTTTCTTTTTTCCTTTCGAACAGATAATCTATTATATGCCCATGATAAAGCTTCTCCGTCGACGTTTTCTTTCAAAATTCCCTCTTTCAATAATAATCCCAAATTTTTCTTTGATCTCCTCCATGGTGAGTCTGCAGATTTATAGATAATATGTCTTAGATCATTTAACCTGCCTGGGTTAGAAGGCTTTCCATTTTTGATCCATTTTTCTCTTGAGTTACCTCCTTTCCAAGCTTTCGTTGTAAATCCTAATATTTCAGATTTAATTAGGCATCTTTCCAATGTTTTTGCTAAAATATCTGAACAGAGTGCCGCAACAGTAATTGGTCTGCCTCTCATTGAACCAGAATTATCAATTAGAAGACTAACAATAGTATCTTTAAATTCAACTTCCTTTTCTATTTTGTAGCTTAATTTATTATTTGGATTAGCAATTATTTTAGCTAATCTTGATGTGTCAAGAAAACCTTCTTCCATATTAAAATCCCAATGACGATTTTGCTGAGCTAAAAGCTTTCTTTGAAGTCTATTAGCAATTTTAACAATTAATGGTTGAAAAGAAAACACTTGTTGATCAAGATTTCTTCTTAGTTTTTCCAATTCTTTACTATCGCAAAGTTCTTCAGCATTAATAATTTCATCAAAATTATAATCATAGACTTTATAACTCTCTAAACTCTCTAAAATTTTTCTATCAGACAAAGAATCTAGTTCAGTATCCCCACTTTCTTCACCAATTTCATCATTTTCTTCTAATGAAACGGACTGCTCAACAGTTGTTTCACTGGTTTGCATTTCAATATTTGACTCAGTTTGTTCATCATTTTTTTGATCATCATTATGTTCATTTTCATTTTCTTGATCTTCTTCGTTTTGATTAATTTCGTCGTTCTCAGTATTGTTGATACTATTATTAAGTAATCCAAGTTCATCTAGTTTTTCAACTATAGTAGTTGTATATTTTTCCTGATCATCTAGACATTTCTTTAAATCTTTAAAAAAGCTTGAATAATCTTTTTTTAATTTTTCTTTTACAATATTTTTAAAACTACTATTATTATCACCTAAATCTACACCAACAATTTCTTCAAATGCTACATTTTTAAATGCTTTAATTAATAAATTTTGATCTTTTTTTGTATTTCCATTTTTTATATCTTTAATATACTTATTTTTTAAATTTTTTTCTATTCCCTTGAATTCACTACTACCAATAGCTTCTACTCGAGCTTGTTCTAGAACATTAATTAGTTCGTTTGATAACTCATCTTGATTTAAGAAATTTTGGTGTATTTCTTTTGAATGCAATCTGAATTCAAGCGCAAAAGAATCCGCCTCAGCTCTTAAATATTCTAGATTACTTTTGAAATTTTCAATTTTTGGTTCAGTTAAGTTAATAGTGTTGCCTATAATTGAGGGATTTTCTTTGACAAAATTAATCTCTATATCCTCTTTTTTTCCTATAGATTTTATTGTTGCACTTAAAGACTTTTTAAAATCTTCAATAATTTCACTATTCTTTGACATTAACTACCTTGGCGTCAGTAATATCAATTCCAAATGACCTTTGAAAATATTCCTGCAAGATAGATCTCTCCATTTCATCACATCTATTTAAAAAAGATAGTTTAAAAGAATATTCTATATCATTGAATAGAAGATAATTTTCTGCCCAAGTCAATACAGTTCTTGGACTCATAACAGTTGAAATATCGCCATTAATGAATCCTGATCTAGAAAGATCTGCAGTAGCTACCATGCATTTAACGATATCTTTGCCATCCTTATTATTAAGTTTTTTTACTTTACTTAAGATAATATTTATTTCCTGGTCGTTACTAAGGTAATTTAAGGTTGATACAATATTCCATCTATCCATTTGACCTTGGTTTATTTGTTGAGTACCATGATACAAACCAGATGTATCACCAAGACCAACAGTGTTTGCTGTAGCAAACAACCTAAAAAATTTGTGAGGTTTAATTACTCTTGATTGATCTAGTAGAGTTAATTTACCTTCTGACTCCAAAATACGTTGAATTACAAACATTACATCAGGTCTGCCTGCATCATACTCATCAAACACTAAAGCTACAGGGTTTTTGTATGACCAAGGAAGTATGCCATCTTGAAACTCTGTCACCTGTTTATTATCTTTGAGTACGATAGCATCTTTACCAATCAAATCTATCCTACTGATATGACTATCTAAATTAATTCTAATACATGGCCAATTAAGTCTGGCTGCTACTTGTTCGATATGAGTAGATTTACCAGTGCCATGGTATCCTTGAATCAAAACTCTTCTATTAGAAGAAAACCCTGCCAGTATTGAAAGAGTTGTAGATGGATCAAAAATATATGTTTGATCTATATCTGGTACGTGTTCAGTTTTTTCTTTAAACTTATAAACCTCAAACTCACTGGAAACCCCAAATATTTCTTTGGCATCAATTTTTATACTAGGAGATATTTCTATATTTTTTTTATCAGTCATTTTTAAATTTTTTTAAAAGTATTTTGTATGAGTTATTTATTTCCTTAAACTTTTCTTCTGCTTTTTTATCGTTCCCATTTACATCAGGGTGAAATATTTTCACTAGTTTTTTGTAAGTTTTTTTGATTTTATCCAGTGTTAATGGAAGATCTAGATCAAATAATGATAGAGCTTTGTTTTCTTCTTTTGTAAGATTTTCATCAACCAGCTTATTCCTGAAGTAATTGTTACTACGCTCATTTGGGTTTAAATCGTTCATTTCTTCATTAAAAAAATTGTTAATCTGATCCATGACTTTATGATAATTTCCTTTTAATGGCCATGATGGCCTGTTCCAAATGATATCTTCTCTCATTGAATTCTCAATTTCATTAACAGATAATCCTTTATAAAAATCCCATGATTTGTTGTATTCCTTAATATGTACCATGCAAAAATAATAATATTGATTTAACAAAACTCTTGATTTCGGAGCTTTAAACTTACCTTCATTATTACAATCATCCTTGTCACATTTCCTAAAAAAAGTTTTTTCCCAAGACAAACTATTTTTATTAATATCTATTTTATGTTTACCCACACGTATTATATAGTTTAAAAATAATGAATCGTAAGCAAAGAATTGATATAATATTATCAAATAAATTTGATAATTTTTTATTAGAAATTATTGACAACTCAAATTTGCATAAAGGGCATAATAATTTTACCGGCACTGATGAAACTCATATTAAGATCATCTTGACGAAAAAAGATAATTCCACATTTAATAGATTAAATATTCATAGGACTATCAATAGTTTACTTGAAGAAGAATTTAAAAGTGGTCTACATTCTTTAGAAATAAAAATTAATTGATTTTTGAAATTTCAACCTTAGATATTTGTTTTTTTGAATGTGATAAAATTTTGTAAGTAAAAAAATTATCTTTAAATAATTCTCCATATGAAGGTATTTTTTTTGACATATCTAAAATATAGCCAGCTATTGTAGATGACTCAATTTCTGGTGGATCTAAATCAAAACTTTTGTATAAATCTCTAATATTTTTTTCTCCATTAATTATAACTTTTCCATAATTATTTAGCTTGAAATCATTTTCAGGTACATCAATTTCATCCACAATTTCACCTACTATTTCTTCTATAATATCTTCTAATGTAATCAAACCAAGTAGTTCACCAAATTCGTCTACAACAAATGCTAAGTGTTCTTTTCTTTTTTTAAATTCAACTAATTGTTCTAAAAGGTTTGTAGTTTCAGGAATAAACCATGGATTAGAGATTTTATCAAAAATAATTTCTTTAGATTCATTGTGATTTTTTAAATCAATATTTAAAGTTCTAACATTTAATAAACCTATTATATTTTCAGGATTATCTTTCCAAAATGGAATACGCGTATATCTAGATTTATTTATTTTATTAATGATTTCTTTTGTAGTTAAAGAAGTATCTATAGAGTAAATATTTTTTCTATGAGTAAAAATTTCTTCAACTGTTATATCGTTAAGTTGTAGTATACTTTGAAGCATGTCCTTTTCTTGTTCATAGTCTGGATTTGAAGTCTTATAAAGATCAATAACACCTTTTAATTCTTCTTCTGATTGGAGATCATTATTTTTTATATCATTATCATTCTTTCTAAAAATTAATCTAACAATTAAATTAATTACAAATACAAAAATAAATAAAATTTTATTTAAATAATAAATAATAGGAGAAATTAATAATGCAGTTCTGTTTGGCCTATTGATGGCATAAGTTTTAGGAAGAACTTCAGCAAATATTACAATTACAACTGTCATTATTAGGGTTGCATAAAAAATACCTTCCACACCAAAAAGATCGTAGAAAAATGCAGTTGCTAAAGATGATGCTAAAATGTTAACTAAGTTATTTGACAGAAGTAAGGTTGATATTACATTATCTTTCTTATCTAGTAATTCAAGTACATATTCAGCTCTCTTACTTCCTCTTTTTTTCTTATAAAGAATTCTTGCTTTAGAAGTTGCAGTTATTGCAGTTTCAGACCCTGACAAAAATCCTGATAAAATTACAAGGAAAATAAGTAATGAAAGAAGAAATATACTTGTCATTTATATATTTTGTAAAATGTTATAAACTTTACTCTTATCTAATTTTTTATAAAAAATTGAACTGCCAATTTTATCAATTAGTGAGAAATTAATACTATTTTGAAAATTTTTCTTATCTTTAATTATTTTTTTTATTATTAATTTTTTTTTCAATATATTATCATTTATTTTAAGTCTATGTTTTTTAAAATGTGAAACTATTCTTCTTAATTCATTTGAGGATAAAAGACCAAGATGATTAGATATCTTTGCTTCAGCTATCATACCTATAGAAATTGATTCACCATGATTAAATTTTTTATATTTATAGTGACTTTCAATCGCATGACCAATTGTATGTCCAAAATTTAACATTGCTCTTGATTTGCTATTTATTAAAGATTCTTTTTCATCATTTTTAACATAAAAAAGTTTTATCATTATTGATTTATAAATTGCTTTTTCCAATATAGATTTATCTAAATTAAGTAGTTTATTGGTATTCTGCTCTAGCCAACAAAAAAAAGAATAATCTTTAATCAAAGCATGTTTTATAATTTCTGCATAACCTGATCTTATTTCTTTTTTTGATAAAGTATTTAATACAGAAATATCAATTAATACCTTTTTTGGTTGATAGAATGTTCCAATCAAATTTTTTCCATAAATAGTGTTGATCCCATTTTTGCCTCCAATCGAGCTATCTACTTGAGACAAAAGTGTTGTAGGTATAAGATAAAACTCAAGTCCTCTTAATAAAGTACTTGCAACAAATCCTACCAAATCACCTAAAGTGCCTCCTCCGATAGCAATAATTATAGATTTTCTATTTGCATTATTTTTAATGAGTTTATCAGAAATATTTTTATATCCATTAAAAGTTTTTATGTTCTCTCCACATTGAACAGTAAAAATTTTTATGTTTTTTTGTTTACTAAATTTTAAATCAATCTTAACTT
>CACMET010000010.1 GCA_902612825.1 uncultured Alphaproteobacteria bacterium | reverse complement strand
CAAGTTTAGATTTAAAAATATTTTTTGATTTATGGCTACCGTTTGTTCCATTGGTAGCAATTCTATTTGGTTTTTTACCTGGTTGTGGACCGCAAGTTGTTGTAGCTACGTTTTATCTAAATGGCTATATTCCTCTTTCTGCAGAGCTTGGTAATGCTATTTCAAATGATGGTGATGCTTTATTCCCAGCAATTGCACTTGCCCCAAAAGCTGCGATTTTAGCAACCCTTTATAGTGCAATTCCTGCATTAGTTGTTGCCTACGGATATTTTTACCTATTTGAGTAAAATCTTGAAGAAAAACTTACCATCTAAAGTCTGTATTGTTTGCAATAAGCCATTCTCTTGGAGAAAAAAATGGGAAAGAGATTGGAAGAATGTTTTATATTGTTCTAAGAAATGCTCTAAAAATGGATTAAAAAAAAATAATAATAATTAAATCTTATTTATGACAGATAAATTAAATAAAGAAAAAGATACACATCAAGCAAAAGATGATTCTAAAAAAGAAATACGCTTAACGAGATTAAAAAGGTTAGAAAAAAAACTGAAATCAAATATTTTAAAAAGAAAACAAGCTATTAGCAAAAATGGATAAATTAATAATAAAAGGAGGTTCTAAAATTTCTGGCTCAGTTAATGTTCACGGTTCAAAAAATTCTGCACTACCGATTATAGTATCTTCTCTTTTATCTAAAAAAACTTTAAAACTCTCAAATGTACCTAATGTGGTTGATGTTCTAAATTTAATAAAATTACTGAAAAATTATGGTGTAAAAATTGAACACAAAAAAAATAAATTAAAAATAAATCCATCAAAAATTAAGAATCTATCAGCAGATTATGATGTTGTTCGAAAAATGAGAGCCTCTATATTGATTCTAGGTCCATTACTTTCTCGATTTGGTGAGGCTAGAATATCTTTACCAGGAGGATGTGCCATTGGAACTAGGCCAATAGATATACATCTTGCTGGTTTATCAAAATTGGGAGCTAATTTTGAAATTCAAAATGGTTTTGTTGTTGGCAGTGTTAAATCACAATTAATTGGAAATAAAATTAAACTACCATTTCCAAGTGTAGGAGCAACTGAAAATATACTAATGGCCTCAGTATTGGCAAAAGGTGAAACTAAAATTTCTAATGCTGCAAGAGAACCAGAAATAGAAGATTTGTCAAAATGTCTTATAAAAATGGGTGCAAAAATAGAAGGTCATGGAACAAAAACTATTCTTGTACAAGGTGTAACAAATTTAAAAAAAGCAGAGCATGAGATAATTGCTGATAGAATTGTAGCTGGCACATATATAATTGCAGCTTTGATGTTAAATTCAGCTTTAGAAATAAATAACTTTAATACTATTTATTTAAAATCCTTAATTGATATTTTAAAAAAAATGGGTGCAAAATTAAAAGTAAGTAAAAATTCGATAAAAGTCTCTAAAGGATCAAAACTAAAATCTACTAGTCTTGCAACTAATCCATATCCAGGTTTTCCCACCGATTTACAAGCGCAGTTAATGTCTCTTATGTGTATCTCTGATGGGAAGTCAAAAATTAAAGAAACAATTTTTGAAAATAGATTCATGCATGTTCCTGAACTGAATCGATTAGGTGCGAATATTTCAGTAGAAAAAGATACCGCTACAATAATAGGCAATCAAACATTTAAAGGAGCGCAGGTAATGGCTAGTGATTTACGAGCTAGTATAAGTTTAGTGTTAGCTGCTATGAATGCGAATGGTCAAACGACACTAAATCGTGTCTATCACCTTGATAGAGGCTATGAAAATATTGAAAAAACATTAGGTAGTTTGGGTGTAAAAATAAAAAGACAGAAAAACTAACTTTTTCTAGTTTTTTCTTTGATCACAATATAAAAGCCTGCAATTTATGAGCAAAATAGTTATTGCAGTACCAAGAGGCAGAATAACAAAAGAATGTAAAAACTTGTTACTTAAAACAAGTTTTGCCCCTGATCCTCTACTATTTGATAAAGACACAAGAAAGTTAACGTTCAAATCTAAAAAAAGAAATATTGAGTATATTAAAGTAAGAGCCTTTGATGCATGTACATTTGTTGCATTTGGAGCTGCACAAATAGGAATAGCTGGTGAGGATGTAATTAATGAATTTGATTACTCAGAAATATATGCTCCACTTGATTTAAATATTGGTCATTGTCGAATTTCTGTAGCTGCTCTGAAATCTTTATTAAAAAAAGAGGATCCAGAAACCTGGAGTAATATTAGAATTGCTACTAAATACCCAAATATTACTAAAAAATTTTTTTATAATAAGGGAATACAAGTAGAAATTATAAAACTAAGTGGATCAATGGAATTAGCTCCTTCTTTAAATATGTGTAGGAGAATTGTAGATTTAGTTTCTACAGGAAAAACATTAAAAGAAAATGGTTTGACTGAAATTGAAGAAATAATGAAAATTCAATCTAAATTAATTGTCAATAGATCAGCTTATAAGACAAATATGAATGAGGTTTCAAAAATTATTTCTGAAATAGGTGCTTTTGTTAAATGAAAATAATAAAATTTAATAAAAATTTTTATAATCAATTTAAGACAAAGATTGAAAAAAGAAATTCATTATCAAGTAAATCAATTCAAGAAGATGTAAAAAAAATTATTTATGATGTAAAAAAAAATGGCGATAAATCTCTAATTAAGTATGCAGCAAAATTTGATAAAGTTAAAATTAACAAACAAGATCTTAGTTTAGATTTATCTAAAATAAAAATACAATCTAAAGTTGAGCCACAAATATTTAATAGTTTTAAAAAAGCTATTAAAAATATTTCATTATTTCACAAAAAACAATTACCTAAAAATATCATCTATACTAATAACGGTGCAACATTGAAATCTGTATGGAAACCTATTGACTCAGTTGGCTTGTACGTACCTGGAGGAAGGGCTTTTTATCCCTCATCTTTAATTATGAATGCAGTACCTGCAATCATAGCTGGAGTAAAAAGAATTGTTTGTATCACACCACCAACTAAATCAATTAATCCATATTTTATAAAATTAATAAGGGAATTAGGTATTAAAGAAACATATTTTGTAGGAGGAGCTCAAGCTATTAGTGCACTAACGTTTGGCACTCAAACTATTAAGCCAGTCAATAAAATATTTGGACCTGGTAATGCTTATGTAGCAGAGGCAAAAAAACAATTGTATGGAAAAGTAGGTATAGATTTACTAGCAGGACCATCTGAAATAATAGTTGTTGCAAATAACAATAATAATCCAGATTGGGTAGCTTCAGATCTAATAGCTCAAGCAGAACATGATGAAAATGCACAATCAATTTTAATTACGGATAGTAAAGTTTTTGCAACTAAAGTCTTAAGTTCAATTAAAAAAATTAAAAAAGATTTATCAAAAAAGAAAATAATTGAAAAAAGTTTAAATAATAATGGAATAATTGCTTTGGTTGATAATATAGAACTTTCTTCAGAAATCATAAATTTTGTTGCACCAGAACATTTACATATTCACATTTCTAATAATAAAAAATTATTATCGAATATAAATAATGCTGGCGGTATATTTTTAGGTGAATACTCTGTCGAAGCTTTTGGTGATTATATTGTAGGAACTAACCATGTATTGCCGACATCAGGAGCGGCAAAATTTTCATCAGGTCTAGGTGTTTTAGATTTTATGAAAAGAACCTCTGTTGTTGATATGAAGAAAAAATCTTTTAATGCTCTTTCGGAAGATACTGAAAAAATGTCAGGACTTGAAGGTCTAGATGGACATAAATTGTCAGTTAAAATTAGACAAAAGAAATAATTTTTACTATAAGCTTATAAAAATATGCCAAAAGAAGGATCGATTGAATTTCAAGGAGTTGTATTAGAACTTCTTCCAAATGCAATGTTTAAAGTGAAATTAGAAAATGATCATGAAATTCTAGCTCACTCATCAGGAAAAATGAGAAAAAATAGAATAAGAGTATTAGCTGGTGATAAAGTGACAGTAGAAATGACACCTTATGATTTAACAAAAGGTAGAATTACTTTTAGATGGAAGTAAAAAAATCCAAAAAAAATAATATTATTTCATTAAAAAAAAAATCTAAATGCCCAACATGTAAAAAGGTTTCTAAGGAACCATTTATACCTTTTTGTTCAAAAAAATGTGCTAGTCTTGATTTGATGAAATGGCTAACTGATGAACATGGGCTGCAAATAAAATCCGATTAATTTTTCTATTTTTAATTGAATTTAATTATAAATACTTTATCTGATGTCTTGTGCCCAGGTAGCTCAGTTGGTAGAGCAGAGGACTGAAAATCCTCGTGTCGGTGGTTCGATTCCGCCCTTGGGCACCACTTTTTTTTGAAGGTAACTTTTTTACTTTTGTAAAGATAAACTACACAGCTTTTATTAGAGAAAAGTCTAAGTTTTTGATAATTTTTGTTTAGTTAATTAGGTAGTAAATGTTACCTTTTATCACCCTCGAAATGTTTTGTTTTATTTACACTATTTAATCCTAAAATTCTTCAAAATTAGACTCTTACAAAATTTGTGTTAAAGTATTCTAATATGGGCAAAAAAATTTTAGTTTTTTCAAATGGTGAAAAAATTGGAGATGGAATAATAAAATTACAACTTCTTCATGAAATTAAAACAAGACTTCCAGACTATAAATTATATTGGCTTACTAATAAGGGTAAGACTGTTTATTCAAGCACTCTTAAATTCATTGCAAGTAATTATATTGACGAGATTCTTGATCAATCAGATCTTAGTCCATTTTTTTGGAATAAAATATCAAAAAAATATAATTTAGAGAATGAGTTTTTTGATTATATTTTAGATACACAAAAATCAGTAATAAGAACTATAGCATTAAAACGTATCAAACATAAAAATTTTATTTCTGGATCAGCTAATGGATTTTTTTCTTCTAAAAAAATTAAAAGTAATAAGAAAAGAAAATATTATTTAAACTACATTTTAGATTTATTAGATTTAATAGTTATTAAAAAAAATAGAAGTGATTTTAAAATTCCAATAAGTGAAAATCTCGAAGAAGTAATAAGTAATATTTTATTAAAACATAAAAGTTATGTAGGAATTGCACCTGGTGCTGGAGAAAAAAATAAGATTTGGCCTTTAGATAAATACATTGAGTTATGTAACTATCTTCAAGTAAATAATAAGACTATAGTTTTTTTTATTGGGCCTGACGAATTATATTTAAAAGAAAAATTAAAAAATCTTTATCCTCACTCAATATTTATCGAGGATCATATTACTGGATTTCAAAATATAGAAATTATTATGGCTACAACCAAATATTTACAATTAGCCATATCCAACGATAGTGGAGTTAGTCATATGTTATCAACTGGACATTGCCCATTAATTAAACTTTTTGGCCCCAAAGATTCTACAAAATTTACTCCTGAAAATCGAAATCTATTTTCAATATCCTCAAGTGATTTTAACTCAAAAAATATCAATAAAATACCTGTCTCTAGAGTTATTGAAGAAATAGAAAAAGTTCTGATTTAAAATTTCATATATTAGAAGGTAGACAAGTATATTTTTCATCATTACTTGTTTACTTTTATATGTTCAAATTTGATAAACTTGTATTTGGCGATGCAGGGTGGGGTGATGAATTTCTCATAGCAACATTCATGACTCTACTAGTAAGCATTTTATCAATGGGGTTAGGTCTTTTTTTAGCAATTATTACAGTTTGGGCAAAGATAATACAAAACAGAATAACAAGATTTATTGCAAATTTTTATACAACAGTAATAAGAGGTGTTCCTGAATTATTAGTTATTTATCTAATTTTCTTTGGCGGCAATGCTGTTGTTATGAGTATAGCTAAAGTATTTGGATATAATAAATATATAGAACTAAACGCACTTACAATTGCGACAATTGCCATTGCAGTAATATCAGCTACATATTCCAGTGAAGTTTTAAGAGCTTCTTATTTGGCTATATCTAAGGGTCAAATAGAAGCTGCTAGAGCACTGGGTATGAATAAATTTAGTATTTTTTTTAAAGTTATTTCGCCTCAAGTTATAAGACATGCTTTACCGGGAATAGGGAATGTATGGCAAATAACTCTTAAAGATACTTCACTTATTTCCGTAACTGGTCTTGTTGAAATTATGCGTCAATCTAGAATATCTTCTAACGTTGAGCATTCACCTTTAACTTTCTTAATAACAGCCGCAATATTGTATTTATGTTTAACAACAATCTCTGGCAGGGTTTTTAAAACGCTAGAAGTAAATTATTCAAAAGGATTTTCGACATGATTGAATATTTAAATAGTATTCAAAATTCTCTTATTTATAAAAATTTCTTTTTGGTCCTATCTGGCTTAGATAATACAATTTTATTATTATTAATTTCACTACCACTTGGTTTTGTTTTAGCATTATTATTTGCTCTAGGAAGAGTTTCTAAAATTACATTATTATCAAGAACAATTGCTAGTTATATTTTTGTCATTAGAGGAACCCCTTTACTTGTTCAAATATATTTAATTTATTTCGGTTTAGGTTCTGTAAAATTTATTCGAGAAAGCTTTTTATGGTATGCATTAAAAGAACCTTTTTGGTGCGGGGTAATTGCACTTACAATTAATACTGTTGCATATGGAGCAGAAATTTTTCGAGGTGGTATTCAATCAATTGAGAAAAGTCAGGTTGAATCAGGCCTATCTCTTGGGTTTGGAAAATTTTTACTTTTAAGAAAAATTATTCTACCTATTGCTATACGAAAAGTTCTACCGTCTTACGGTAATGAATTAATACTAATGGTTAAAGCAACCTCTTTAGTTAGTCTGACAACATACATGGAAATGACAGGTATTGCTAGAAAGATAATGGCTAAAACATTTGCACCTGTTGAAGCATTTATTGCTGCAGGAATTCTTTATCTTTTTTTAAATTTTCTAATGGTTCAATTTGTTAAATATTTAGAATGGAAATATAATCCACACTTAAGATTAAATAATTAATTTCTAAATTTTTTATGACAAGTGCTGCAATTTGCAGCCATTGCTTTAATAGCATCACTTATCATCTCTTTATCTTCTAATTCTATACTTAAAGATATCATTTCGATATCATCTACAAAGTTTTGGTTATATTCATTAAATGTCTCACGATCACTCCAAATATTATCACTAGCTCCTTCTGCTTGACTATTTTCAGGATAAAAATATTTAAATTCAGATGCTGAATGAAGAAGAGTTTCATTAAGCTCCAACATTTCTTCATATTGATCTGAATTTATTAATCTGTAAAGTTTCGATGATGTGCTTTTAATTTTTTGCATTATTGCCATTCTTTCGTTAACAATTTTTTCTAATGATTTGTCCTCTAAAGTTACTTTGTGAGCTAAAACATATAAAGGAATGAATGAAATTAAAGTACTTATCGTTATTTTAAAGAATATACCCATTTTTTGTTATTATATTATGCAAGTAATTATGTCCTAATTTTGCATATTCAAGAGGGTTTGCTTTTTTAGGATCCTGCTCAGCTTCAATAATTAACCATTTCTGATATTTTGCATCATATAGTATCTTAATTAATGGATCGTAATCGATGCAACCATCTCCAGGAACAGTGAAAACACCATCTAAAAAAGACTCTCTAAAACTTAAGTCATCTTTAATAGATTTTAAAAAAACATCTTTTCTGATATCTTTACAATGAACATGGTTAATTCGAGAAATATAATTTTTTAATACTCTTTCGTAATTTGCTTCGGCAAACATTAAGTGTCCACTATCGTAAAGCAAAAATGTATTTTGATTTGTCATATTCATAAATCGATCTACATCTTCCTCGGACTGTATAATAGTTCCCATATGCTCATGATACGACATTGGCATTCCTTCATCCATCAGCATATTAGATAATTCACTGATTTTTTTGCAATAGCTATCCCATTCATCTTTTTCAAGTATTGGTCTTTTACTAAGAGCTTTTGATTGATCGCCTTGGATTGATCCAGACACATCAGCAAAAACAAAAACATCCGCATTAATTAACTTTAATAAATTTAAATGATCTTGGAGTGCTATCCATTCTTCTTTTACACTTCTTTCTCTAAGCATTGCGCCATACCAACCACCTGGCATTTTTAAATTAAATTTTTCTAAAAGATACTTTGTTATTCCAGGATTTCTCGGAAATTTTCCACCTAATTCAATACCTGAAAATCCAGATGTGCTTGCATCCTCTAAACATTTTTCAATAGGAGTATCACCTCCTAGTTCTGGCATATCATCATTGCTCCAGGCAATAGGCGCGATACCAAGTTTAATTTTCATGAAGTTTTACATATTTCATGATAGATGAAAAATAAAGATAAATATGAACATATTATTAGTCGATGGAAATGAAAAAGAAGCTTCTGATCGATATACAAAATTGGGTATGGACACTCAATTTCAAGTATATGAAAAAATTTTAAAAAAATATTCTAGATCAACTATCAATATTACAACAATTCATCCTGCTGTTCATAATAATTATCTTCCTTTAGGCATAAGTCTTGACGATTTCGAAGCGGTTGCTTGGACAGGAAGCCTACTTAATATATATAACATGACAAAATCCATAACTAATCAAATAGATTT
This sequence comes from uncultured Alphaproteobacteria bacterium, assembly GCA_902612825.1. Taxonomy (GTDB): domain Bacteria; phylum Pseudomonadota; class Alphaproteobacteria; order HIMB59; genus CACPNW01. Next base: position 41,080 of record CACMET010000010.1, on the reverse strand, counting down.
AGCTAAAGAATTATTTAAAAAAAAGAATAAAATATTTGGAAGTTGTTGGGGGCTTCAGGTTTTAGTAACTGCCGCAGGAGGTAAAGTAAGAAAAAATCCAAATGGCCTTGAAGCAGTTTTAGCTAAAAATATTACATTAAATCAAGATGGTGAAATTCATCCCATGTATAAAAACAAAAAAAAATCATTTAATGCACTCTGCTGGCATTATGATGAAGCAGAAAAGCTTCCAAAAGAAACTAAGGTACTAGCCTCAAATAAGATCAGTCAATTCCAATCTATAAGCTTTGAAGTAAATCAATCAAGTGTTTGGGCAGTGCAATACCATCCAGAATTTAATTCAAAATGGATGGCCGGACTTATGGAAATGAGAAAAGATATTTTGTTGGAACAAAAAGTATATGAAAATTTATCAAAATTTGAAAACGAAAAAATGATTTTACAAAACCCTGATAATCTTGAGAAAAAAGAATTACATATATATGATGATGTAGTTGATGAAGAAATCCATTCTTTAGAACTTTCAAATTGGTTAAATCTTAATAAAAATTATTGACCACATTTATAATTGATTTCCACTTACTAATACTAGAAGTTGAAATGGATTTGTTAATGTTTGCTTTTACTGTTTTATCTTTTTTCCAAAGTTTACTTATTTGGCTTGTATTTTTTAAATATCCAGATTGAATTGCTGCAAGATATGCTGCGCCAAGTGAAGTAGTCTCAACATTACTTGGTCTAATAATTTTAATTTGAGAAATATTTGCTAAACTTTGTAGAAAGCTATTATTTTTAACCATACCTCCATCAACTCTTATTTCACTAATCTTTGTCTTAGCATCTTTTTCCATACACTCAATTAATTCATAAGTTTGAAAAGATAGGCTGTCCAAAGTTGCTTTGATGATATCTTCTTTAGACGTATTTCTAGTGATGCCAAAAAATGTTCCTCTTGCATTAGGGTTCCAATATGGGGCGCCGAGTCCAGTTAAGGCTGGGACAAAAAATAAACTTTCATCTTTATTAGCTTTTTTATATAATTTATCAGTTTCACTAGAATCTTTTATAAATTTTAAATTATCGCGAAGCCATTGTATGGCAGAGCCTGCTACAAAAATACTTCCTTCATAGCAAAACATTTTTTTACCATTTATTTTAAAAGCAACAGTTGTTAGTAATCTATTTTTAGATAATTTAAATTTCTCTCCAATATTCATAAGAAGAAAACAGCCTGTACCATATGTACTTTTTGATTGCCCTTTTTTAAAACAAGCTTGACCAATTGTTGCTGACTGTTGGTCTCCAGCCATGCCTCCAATTGGTATTGAATCACCAAATAATTTAGTAGAGCCAAAATCATATGCATTTTCAACTACAGTTGGTAAGATATTTTTTGGAATATTAAATATTTTTAAAATTTTGTCTGACCACTGCTCTTTTTGAGAATCAAAAATCATAGTTCTTGAGGCATTTGAAATATCTGTTAGGTGAGATTTTCCCTTGGTTAATTTCCATAATAGCCAGGTGTCTATTGTTCCAAAAATTAAATTATTATTTTTTAAATTCTTATTTACTTCCTTAACATTATCAATAATCCATTTAATTTTAGTAGCTGAAAAATATGGATCAAGCTCTAGACCAGTTATTTTTTGAATTTTTTTATCAATCCCTTTTCTTTTTAAATTTTCACAAAGATTAGCTGTTCTTCTATCTTGCCAGACTATTGCTCTGTAAACTGGTTTCCCAGTTTTCTTATTCCACAAAACTGTTGTTTCTCTTTGATTGGTAATTCCAATTGAAATTATATTTTTTGAATTTAACTTATTTTTTCTTAATATTTTTGAAATTAAATTTCTAACATCATCCCAAATTTCTGTTGCATTATGTTCTACCCATCCTTCATTGGGAAAATATTGTTTAAATTCTTTTTGGACAATATCGAATATTTCAAATTTTTTATTATACAGTACAATTCTTGAACTTGTTGTTCCTTGATCTATTACCAAAAAATATTTTTTCATAAATTAGATGTCTAAATTTTTAATGAAGTTAGCATTATTTTGAATAAATTTAAAACGTAACTCTGCTTGTTTTCCCATTAAAGTTTCGAATAAACTTTGGGTATTCTTCATATCTTTCTTCGCTTTTTCAGAGTTAATCAATATTAGATTTCTTTTGCTTTGATCCATTGTAGTCTCTTTCAATTGATCAGCTGGCATTTCACCCAAACCTTTAAATCTTGTAATGTTATAATTGTCAGACTTAAATTCTTTTTCAATTAATTTATCTTTCTCTTTTTCATCATATGCGTAAAAAGATTTATTTTTGTTATAAATTTTAAATAAAGGAGGCATTGCTAGATATAGTTTATTTTCATCAATTAAACTTTTCATATATTTATAAAAAAAAGTAATAAGTAGAGTTGCAATATGTGAACCATCTACGTCCGCATCAGTCATTAAAATTATTTTTTCATATCGAAGTTTTGAAATTTCAAAGTTTTTTCCAATACCACAACCTAAAGATTGAATAAGATTTTGTATTTCATTGTTATCAGCAATTTTAGATAGTCCAACATTATAAACATTTAATATTTTCCCCCTTAAAGGAAGTATTGCTTGAAATTCTCTATTTCTTGCTTGCTTAGCAGAACCTCCAGCACTGTCGCCTTCAACAATAAATATTTCAGAATCTTTTATTGATTTACTCGAACAATCTACTAATTTACCTGGAAGACGATTTCTTTCTTTAATACTTTTTCTATCTAACTCTTTTATTTTTGATAAATCAGTTCTTTGAAGAGCTCTTTCAATTAAATTATCTAAAAGTATTTTTGAATTTTTCTTGTTAGCATTTAACCATAATAAAAATTCTTGCTGTGTTTTTGTTTCAATTTCTTTTTGTAAATTTGGCATTATTATTCTCTTTTTTGTTTGACCTTCAAAACTTGGATCATTTATAAAGATTGAAATAATAACGTTAGAGTAATCAAAAATATCACTATGATTGATATTACTGATTTTTGAGAATTGATTTTTTTGACCATAAAGTTTAATAGCTTTTAGAATTCCATTACGAATACCATTTTCATGAGAGCCGCCATCTGGTGTTTCAATAGTGTTACAATATGACATTAAACTTGAATTTTCATTTGTATTAAATGAAATTAAAGTTTCAAAATTTTCATTATCTTTAATTTTTGACTTTAATAAAAAATTTTTTTCAAATAATTTAGAGTTGTTTGCGTATTCTAATTGAAAATAATCTTCAATTCCTTTTTTATAAAAAAAACTTTTTTTGTTAGGGGTTTTATCTTTTATTAATTCTTTATCAATTTCAAAGTTGATAGTTGTGCCTCCAACTAATACTGATTTCATATTTATAAAATTATATAATTTTTTTGGAACAAATTGTGTTTCTTCAAATATGCTTTCATCTGGGATAAAAGAAATTTCAGTACCTTTTAATTTTTTGCTACATTTTTCAATTTTTATTTTTGTCTTAACCTTTCCTTTTGAGTAATCTTGTCTATACACTTTTCCATCTTTGAATACCTTAACTTGTAATAAAGAACTTAATGCATTTACAACAGAAATCCCAACCCCGTGTAATCCACCAGAAGTTTTGTAAGCATTACTGTTAAATTTACCACCTGCGTGAAGTGTAGTTAAAACTACTTCTAGTGCTCTTTTATTTTTATATTTTGGATGAAAATCAATAGGAATACCTCTTCCATTATCTTTTATTTTTATCGAACCATCTTTTTTATATTGAAAACTTATATCGGTCGCGTGACCAGCTAAAACTTCATCTATACTATTATCTAGTACTTCGTTAACTAAATGATGAAGACCATCTTGATTTGTGCTTCCAATATACATACCCGGTCTTTTACGGACTGGCTCAAGACCCTCAAGTACTTCAATATCTTTTGCATTATAAGTAGATTTTTTAGCCACAAATATTTCTTATCAAAAGTGTTGTTCTAAAAATATAAAAAAAACCGCCCTAAGGCGGTTTTCTTTATAGAGATAAGTATAATTCTACACGTCGTAGTATAGTTTAAACTCGTGTGGATGAGGTCTAATATTAATAGGGTCGACCTCACTCTCTTTTTTATAGCTAATATAAGTTTCAATTACATCTTTGGTGAATACATCACCCTCTAATAAAAATGCATGATCTTTTTCAAGAGCTTCAAGAGATTCAGCTAAAGATCCAGGCGTGGATTGAATTTTAGATAAAACCTCTTCACTCGCAGCATAAAGATTTATATCAGTTGGATCACCAGGATTAATTTTATTTTTAATTCCATCTAATCCTGCCATTAACATAGCTGAAAATGCTAGGTATGGATTTGCACTTGGATCTGGACATCTAAATTCCATTCTTTTTGCTTTAGGGCTTTGAGAATAAGCAGGAATTCTAACAGATGCAGTTCTGTTTCTTTGAGAATAAACAATGTTCACCGGAGCCTCAAAGCCTGGGACCAATCTTTTATAAGAATTAGTAGTAGGCGCACAAAAAGCTAAAAGAGCAGGTGCATGTTTAAGTATACCGCCAATATAATTTAGGGCTAAATCACTTAGGTTAGCATAGTTTCCTTCTTTATACATTAATGTGTCACCGTCTTTCCAAACACTTTGATGAACGTGCATACCTGAACCATTATCTTCGAATAAAGGTTTAGGCATAAATGTAGCTGTCATTCCATGTTGTCTAGCAACATTTTTAACAACGTACTTATATTTCATCATATCATCAGCCATTTTTAGTAAAGGCGAAAATTCTAAATCAATTTCACATTGTCCACCTGTTGCAACTTCATGGTGATGTGCTTCAACAGTAAGACCAATGTCTTGCATTGTCATTACCATTTCAGTTCTTACATCTTGAAGAGTATCTACTGGTGGTAAAGGAAAATAACCTTCTTTATGTCTAGGTTTATGTCCTAGGTTCGGATTTTCATCAGCACCACTATTCCATGTACCTTCAACAGAATCAACTTCATGAAATGCAAAGTTTGATCCCGAATCAAACTGAACATTATTAAAAACAAAAAATTCTGCTTCTGGACCAAAAAATGCTGTGTCTCCGATTCCAGATGATTTCAAATAGGCTTCAGCTTTTTTAGCAATATTTCTTGGATCACGACTATAATCAACCAAAGTTACAGGATCTTTAATATTACAATGTAATGCTAGAGTTTTTTCTGAAAAAAATGGATCAATGTATGCAGTCGTTGCATCTGGCAAAACAATCATATCACTGTCTTGAATTTCTTGGAAACCTCTTACTGAAGATCCATCAAAACCAAGTCCGTCAGAAAATATATCTTCGTCTAAAAATTTAATTGGTATTGTAAAATGTTGAGTTGTTCCTGGTATATCAGTAAAGCGCATATCAACCATTTTAATGTCCATATCTTTGATTTCTGACATTAAATCTTTTGGAGTCGAGCTTTTTAATTTCATATCTATCTCCTTACTTCAACAAAAGGGTATGCTATCCAGCGTTACCCGGTTAAATCATGCTCTAGTTATGAAATCTGCTTTTGATGCGCGTTCCTTCAGCTTTTGGCTTACTTCCGACCTAATAAAATAGGTTGAACGATTTATAACTTTTGCATGCGTTCCTTCGGCACAATGCCTACTTCCGACTCTAAAAGAGTTGAACGATTATTATTTAATTACTTGCTTTTAAACAAAAGTAAAGAAAAATTAGACAGCATCACTGTCTTTTTCACCAGTTCTTATTCTTATAACTTGCTCTATATTTGATACAAAAATCTTACCATCTCCAATTTTTCCCGAGTATGCGCTAGATTTTATTGATTCTATAACTTCATCGACTTGATTATCTTCGACTATTACCTCTAGTTTCATTTTGGCTAAAAATTCATCATCATAAACGTCATTAGCCTCCATGCCTCCAGTCGATCCCCGTTGTCTTCCAAAACCTTTGACATCAATTAAAGTCATTCCAGATATTCCAATTTCATGGAGCGCTTCTTTTACTTGAGACAGCTTAAAGGGCTTGATGATTGCTTCTATTTTTTTCATATTGTAGATAATCTTTTAATTGCTTCTTTAATGTTTTCTAGAGAATTAGCAAAACTTATTCTAACAAATTCACTAGCATTATCACCAAAACTTGAACCTGGAACTAAAGCAACACCTTTTTCTTGAAGTGCTACTTCTGAAAATTTATTTCCACTTAATCCAGTTTTTGAAATATTGGGAAATGCATAAAAAGCGCCACCTGGTTCAAAACAAGAAATTTTTTCTAATTTATTTAATTCATTAAAAACGTACTCTTTTCTTTTTTCAAATTCACTAACAATTTTTGTTATTTCTTTCTGAGAACCTTTTATTGCTTCTAATCCTGCATATTGCGAAATTGAGGTAGCGCAGGAATTGTAATTGACACATATTTTGTTAGCATGTTCAATTAAATTTTCTGGCCATACACTCCAACCTAATCTCCATCCAGTCATACAATATGTTTTACTCCATCCTTCAAGAACTATTAGTCTATCTCTTATACTTTCGTATTCTAATAATGATGGCATTTGTTCATTATTAAAAATAATATTACTATAAATTTCATCACTTAAAATGGAGACGTTTGGGTGCTGTTCTAGTAAATTAACAAGATCAGTAATTTTTTTCTTATTCATATATGATCCTGTTGGATTGTTTGGATTATTTATTATTATCAAACTTGTTTTATCAGAAATTAATTCTTTTAATTGTTCAGTATTAATTTCGAAATTATCTTTTTCTGAAAGTTTTAATGGTACTGCTTTTGCACCGCTATATTTAATCATAGATCTATAAATTGGAAATCCTGGATCAGGAAAAATTATTTCTCTATCTTCACTACCTAACAATAATGCTGAAATAAAAATTACAGGCTTACCTCCTGGAGTTATTAAAACATTTTCTGGTTTAATATTTGATTTGTATTTGTTAAATACAAACTCTGAAATTGCTTCTCGTAATTCAGGTATACCATTTGATGGAGTGTATCCATGATAACCATCTTTAATTGCTTTAATTGCAGCTTCTTGAATATTAATTGGTGTTGGAAAATCAGGCTGTCCAATTCCCAAATTGATAATATCTTTACCTTTGGCTGCAAGATCATTAGCTTTAGCAAGAATAGAGAATGCTGTTTCTGTTTCTAAATTAAATATTCTTTTTGAAACTTCCATATTTTTGATATAGCGATTTAATATAAAAATTAAACTTTTAATTAAGTTATATGGCGAACGTAGCTCAGTTGGTTAGAGCGCAGGCTTGTGGTGCCTGATGCCGTGGGTTCGAATCCCATCGTTCGCCCCAATTTGTATTTAGTTTATTTTCTCTATTGTTTTTTAATTTATTGTACATAAAAGGCTTATAATAATAGGGCCGGTGGTGGAATTGGTAGACACGCTAGATTTAGGTTCTAGTGCCGCGAGGTGTGAAGGTTCAAGTCCTTTCCGGCCTACCATTAGGTTTGATGAATTATGAATACAAAAGAATTAAAATCAACAAAACTTTATAAGGAATACTCATTAGAAATTCCTTATGAAGAAATTGATATTGAAGTAGATAATAAAATAAATCAAATACTACCTACTGTTAATATTCCCGGTTTTAGAAAAGGTAAAGCTCCACTAAATATTGTTAAAAAAAAATATGAAGATAATGTCTTAAATGAAGTAATTCAAAAAGTAATAGATACAAATACAAAAAAATTAATTGATGAAAAAAAATTTTCTCTTTTTAGAGCTCCTAAAGTTGAGCTTAGTAACTATGAAAAAAATAAGCCAATAACAATAAATTTAAAATTTGATTTAAAACCTGAAATCAAACTCAAAGATTTTAAAGATCTCAAAATTAATAAGTATGAAATTGAATTAGGTAAGAAAGCTGAAGAAAATCAATTTAAGAATTTTATTGACTCACAAAAAAATTTCAAAAAAATTGAAAGTTCGAGACAAGTTAAAAATTCCGACAAGGTCATTGTTAATTTTGAATCTTCTCAAGAAGATCTTCCAGACTATTTAAAATCTCAAAAAAATTTTCCTATTGATTTGGGTTTTGATGATGGAATACTTCCAGGTTTAAATAAAGAATTGATTGAAAGAAAAGTAAAAGTTGGAGATAAAATTGAATTAAAAATCAACTTATCTAAAATTCTTAAAGATGATAAATTTAAAAAAACAACTTTTAATTTTGAAATAATCTCAATTGAAGAAAAAATTAAATTTGAACTCACAAAAGAGTTTTTAGATAAGAATGGTTTCAAAACTGAAAAGGATCTTAAAGATTTTCTCGTGAGTAATATGAAATCTCAATTTGAACAAGGAATAAAACAAATTGAAAAAAAAGAATTGATGGATCTTTTAGACAATAATTATAAATTTGATTTACCTGATGGAGTACTAGAAGATGATTTTAATCAAATATGGAATCGTTTAGAGCAGGCTAAAAAAGAAGGTAGTTTAGATGAGGATGATAAGTTATTAAAAGATGACGATCTTAAAAAAAGATATAAAAAAATTTCAGAAAGAAGGGTTAAGCTTGGTTTATTAATGCAACATATTGCTTCAGAAGAAAAAGTTGTTTTATCTGAAGAAGAAATTAACAAAGGGATTTTGGAATATACTAGGCAATATCCTGGTCAAGAAAAACAGATTATGGAATATTTTGAAAAAAACCCATCATCACTGGATACGATTCGAGCACCTCTTATTGAGCAAAAAGTAATTGATTCAATTATTTCCAAATCGAAAACAAATGTTATAAAATTAAGTGAAGATGATTATAAAAAACTTGAAGTTAAAACATTTGATATTAAAGATACAAAAAAATGAAAGATCCGATAGATAATATTACAAATAATCTTATCCCAATGGTTGTTGAGCAATCATCTAGAGGTGAAAGATCCTATGACATTTATTCCAGGTTATTAAAAGAAAGAATAATTTTCCTTACTGGACCTATAGATGATAATGTTGCAAGCCTAATATGTGCTCAAATATTATTTTTAGAATCTGAAAATCCAAAAAAAGAAATTTCTTTCTATATCAATTCACCTGGGGGCATTGTTTGGTCTGGATTAGCGATTTATGATACAATGCAATATGTTTCATCAAAGATAATGACTATTTGTATCGGTCAAGCAGCATCTGCCGGCTCACTTCTTTTAACTGCTGGAGAAAAAGGCATGAGGTTCTCTTTACCTAATTCTCGAATTATGGTTCATCAACCAAGTGGAGGTTATCAAGGTCAGGTAACTGATATTGAAATTCAAACTAATGAAATAAAAAGAGCAAAGTTAAAATTAAATGAAATTTATTCAAAGCATACAGGAAAAAAAATATCAGAAATATCAAGTATCATGGAAAGAGATAAGTATTTCTCTGCCGATGAAGCTATTAAGTTCGGTCTTATAGACAAAGTTGTTAAGGGTAGGAAATAATGAATAAAAAAAATGATAAAGATTCTTTATTTTGTTCTTTTTGTGGCAAGAATCAAAAAGAAGTTAAAAAGTTAATAGCAGGGCCAACTGTTTTTGTATGTGATGAATGCGTTGAACTATGCATGGATATTATCAAAGAAGATAATAAAAATAATAAATTTAAAATTAAAAAAGATATACCTAAACCTTCAGAAATAAATAAATTTTTGAATGATTATGTTATAGGTCAGAAAGAGTCAAAAAAAATACTTTCAGTCGCAGTGTATAATCATTATAAAAGACTTTCATCTAATTTAGAAAACGATAACATTGAAATATCAAAATCAAATATTCTTTTAGTTGGTCCAACTGGAACTGGCAAAACATTATTAGCCCAAACTTTAGCAAAGATATTAGATGTTCCCTTTACAGTAGCTGATGCAACTAGTTTAACTGAAGCAGGATATGTTGGTGAGGATGTAGAGAATATAATTCTTAAATTATTACAAGCATCTGATTACAATGTTGAACGTGCCCAAAAAGGAATTGTTTATATTGACGAAATTGATAAAATTGGAAGAAAAAGTGACAACCCTTCTATTACTAGAGATGTATCAGGTGAAGGTGTTCAGCAAGCTTTGCTTAAAATCATGGAAGGAACTATAGCTAGCGTACCACCGCAGGGTGGAAGAAAACATCCACAGCAAGAATTTTTACAAGTAGATACTTCAAATATTCTTTTTATATGTGGAGGGGCATTTTCTGGTTTAGAGGAGATTATTAGTTATAGGTTAAAAGGTACATCTATAGGATTTAATTCTAAGTTAGATCTAGAAACAAAAAAAACTGTCGGTGAATCACTTAAAAAATTAGAAAATCAAGACTTACTTAAATTTGGAATGATACCAGAATTTATTGGGAGGCTTCCAGTAATAACCACATTAAGAGAACTAGATGAGGAAATGTTGATTCGTATAATGACACAACCAAAAAATGCTATTGTAAAGCAATTTGAATCTCTTATGAAAATGGATGGAGTGAAGTTAGAAATCAAAGAAGATGCTTTGAAGGAAATTGCAAAGTTAGCAGTTTCTCAAAATACAGGAGCTAGAGGTTTAAGATCAATAATAGAAGATGCATTAATGGATCTTATGTATAAAGTTCCAGATCAAAAAGATTTATATAAAGTTGTTATAAATAAAGATGTAATAGCAAAAAATTCTGAACCAATTTTAATTTATTCAAATAAAGAAAATAATCAAAAATTAATGTCCAATAACTCTTGAATTTAATTAATATATAGACATTTATATTATATGGTTAAAAGCTTATTACCGGTACTTCCACTAAGAGATATTGTTGTATTTCCAAACATGGTGGCCCCATTATTTGTTGGAAGAGAGCAATCAGTAAATGCTCTTAATTATGTTATGACTGGCGATAAGAGAATTTTTTTATTATCTCAAAAAAATTCTAAAGTTGATAATCCTAATAAAGAAAATCTTTATTCTTTTGGAACTGTTGCAAAAATAATTCAACTTTTAAAACTTCCCGACGGCACACTTAAGGTATTAGTCGAAGGTATACAAAGAGCAAAAGTTGCTAAAATAAATTTTAATAAGGAATTTATTACTGCTTCAATAATAGAAATTAATCAAAAAACTAAAAAAAATTCAAATATAAGGGCTCTACAAAAATTAATAATTGAACAATTTATCGAGTTTCAAAAAATTAATAAAAAAGTTTCACTCGATGTCATTAATAATGTTAAAACCTTAAATGATCCTGATAAAATAGTTGATATAATTGTATCAAACATTTCCATATCTTTATCTCAAAAACAAGAAATTCTGGAAATCACAAATACAGAAGATAGGCTTAATAAAATTTACGGTTATTTGGTCTCTGAAATTGATTCTTTTCAAGTTGAGAAAAAAATAAAAGGCCGCGTAAAAAGACAAATGGAGAAAACACAGAAAGAATATTATTTGAATGAACAAATGAAGGCAATACAAAAAGAATTAGGGGAAAATGAAGATTTAGATGAAATCGCTGAACTTGAAAATAAATTAAATCAATATGCATTAACTAAAGAAGCAAAAGATAAATGTACTTCTGAGATTAAAAAATTAAAAAATATGAGCCCTATGTCAGCTGAAGCAACTGTAATCAGAAATTATTTAGACTGGGTTATGTCCATTCCATGGAATAATCCAAATCAAATTTCTAAAAATATAAACAAAGCATCATCTATTTTAGAAAATGATCATTATGGTTTAGAAAAAGTTAAGGAAAGAATTCTCGAATACCTAGCTGTTCAAAAAAGAACAAATAAACTCAAAGGACCCATATTATGCCTGGTAGGTCCTCCTGGTGTTGGAAAGACTTCTCTTGGAAAATCTATTGCAAATTCTACAGGAAGAAGTTTTGTTAGAATGTCTCTTGGAGGTGTTAGAGATGAAGCTGAGATCAGAGGTCACAGAAAGACCTATATTGGATCAATGCCTGGTAGATTTATTCAAGCAATGAAAAAGTCAAAGACTTCAAACCCGCTAATTTTATTAGATGAAATTGATAAACTTGGTTCAGACTGGAGGGGAGATCCATCTTCAGCACTATTAGAAGTTCTCGACCCTGAACAGAATAGTAAATTTAACGATCATTATTTAGAACTTGATTACGATCTTTCTGACGTAATGTTTGTGTGTACTGCTAATACACTTAATATACCCCCTGCTCTTCTTGACAGAATGGAGGTTATAAGAATACCAGGTTACACCGAGAAAGAAAAAAATCAAATTGCTAAAAGATATTTAGTTCCAAAACAAATAAAAAATCATGGAATTAAAAATTCTGAGATTTCATTCACTTCTAAAGTTTTAAGTTCAATAATAAGAAACTATACAAAAGAAGCAGGTGTAAGAAATCTTGAAAAAGAAATTTCTAAAGTTTGTAGAAAAACTGTCAAAAAACTTGAAACTTCAAAATTGAAAAAGGTCAATTTAAATGACAAATCTTTGCAAGAACTCCTAGGTATTGCAAAATATAGATCTAGTGAGATTGAAAAAAAGAATTTGGTTGGTGTAACTAATGGTTTGGCATGGACAGAAGTTGGTGGTGAAATTTTATCAGTTGAAGTTATTTTATCAATAGGCAAAGGTAAACTAACAATTACTGGCAAGCTAGGTGAAGTTATGAGAGAGTCAATACAAGCTGCAACTTCTTACGTAAAATCAAAATCGTTAAGTCTAGGTATTAATCCAAAAGATTTTGAAAATTATGATATTCATATACACGTGCCTGAAGGAGCTACTCCTAAAGATGGTCCAAGTGCTGGCATAGCTATCTTCAATTCATTAGTATCATCATTGACTAATAATAAAATTAAAAGAGATGTTGCAATGACTGGCGAAATTACTCTCAGAGGGCGTGTTTTGCCAATCGGCGGTTTAAAAGAAAAGATATATGCAGCAAGTAGAGCAGGTATAAAAAAAGTTCTTATACCTCAAGAAAATTTCAGAGAAGTCTCTGAGTTTGATAAAGAAGTTATTAGAGGAATTAAAATAATCCCTGTCTCTGATGCCATTTCAATTCTTGAGCACACCCTTACAAAATCTATAATTCCACTAAATTTAACCGAATCTCAAATAAAAAATAATCAAAATACAACAAGTACTCATTAATATTTTTTTTTAAAAAAGTATTAAATTAAGGCAATTATTTGATAAATTCCCTTTTTTCTGGGAAAATTTTAATAATAATGTTGACTTGTTGGAAAAACAAAGAATTATCAGTAAAAATTAATAAAGGAGATTAAAAGTGAACAAAAATGATCTTATCGCATCTGTAGCATCCTCCGCAGGATTATCTAAATCTGACGCAACTAGAGCAATTGAAAGTTTTCTAGATGCAATCACTAATTCTTTAAAAAGAGATGAAAAGGTTAGTATTGTAGGTTTTGGTAATTTTAGCGTTAGCCATAGAAAAGCAACTACTGGTAGAAATCCTAGAACGGGTGAATCAATTCAAATACCAGCATCCAAAAGACCTAAATTTACTGTAGGAAAAGCTTTAAAAGACTCAGTAAACAATTAATTATCTTTTTTTCTTGCACCGGCTGTTAAATAAATTTAACAGCCGTTTTTATTTGGGTGTTTAGCTCAGTTGGTAGAGCATCTCGTTTACACCGAGAGGGTCGGGAGTTCAAGTCTCTCAACACCCACCATGCGCGGGAGTAGTTCAGCTGGTTAGAACGCTGCCCTGTCACGGCAGAGGCCGCGGGTTCGAATCCCGTCTCTCGCGCCACTAATTTCATTGTTTTTTGTGTACTAAAGTCGCAACAAGACACGTTGTTATTGTTGAATAAATCTTTAAATACATTACTAAATTATTTGTGAGATTATAGTGTCTGAGTTTCTATTTGAATATTTACCAATATTAATTTTTATATTTATTGCTTTGGCATTGGCTGTTGGAATGACTTTATTATCTTTTGTAGTTGGAGACTCTCAACCAGATAAAGAAAAATTATCTGCCTATGAGTGTGGATTTGAAGCTTTTGACGATGCTCGTGGAAGATTTGATGTAAGATTTTATTTAGTAGCAATCTTATTTATTATCTTTGATTTAGAAGTTGCTTTCTTGTTTCCATGGGCAATAACACTTGGTAAAATTGGATTGTTCGGTTTTTGGTCAATGATGATTTTCCTGACTGTTTTAACTATAGGTTTTATTTATGAATGGAAAAAAGGGGCTTTAGAATGGGAGTAGATGAAGCAAAAAAAATTGTTGATGATACTCTAAATACAGAATTATCCTCTAAAGGTTTCTTAGTCGCTAGCTACGATAAAATTCTTACTTGGGCTAGAACTGGTTCCTTGTGGCCAATGACATTCGGATTGGCATGTTGTGGAGTAGAAATGATACATTCTTATATGGCAAGATATGATCTAGATCGTTATGGAGTCATACCAAGAGGTAGCCCTAGACAATCTGATGTGATGATTGTTGCTGGCACATTAACAAATAAAATGGCACCAGCTTTAAGAAAAGTGTATGATCAAATGCCAGAACCTCGGTGGGTAATATCGATGGGTTCATGTGCAAATGGTGGTGGATATTATCACTACTCGTATTCAGTAGTTAGAGGGTGTGATAGAATAGTCCCCGTTGATGTTTATGTGCCTGGATGCCCTCCAACAGCAGAAGCATTAGTTTACGGCATATTGCAATTACAAAAAAAAATTAGAAGAGAAAATAAATTTAAAAGATAATTTTATATGATTAAAATTCTTACTAAAATAGATGGCATAAATAATATTTTAGAGAATAATAATTTGTTAGAAATAGAATTTGAAAAAAATAATATCATAAAAATTGTTAACGAATTAAAAGATAACGATGAGCTTAATTTTAATCAATTATTAGATATTACAGCTGTTGACTATCCTTCAAGAGAATTTAGATTTGATTTGATTTATATTTTGCAAAGTTTAAGAAAAAATAAAAAAATTATTCTTAAAACTTTTATTAAAGAAAACGAAAAAATAGAATCAATAACCAATATTCACAAATCTGCGGATTGGTATGAAAGAGAATGCTATGATTTATTTGGAATAGAATTCATTAACCATCCTGATTTAAGAAGGATAATGACTGATTATAATTTTGAAGGTTATCCATTGCGCAAAGATTTTCCTTTAACAGGACACACAGAAGTTCGCTATGACGACCTTGAAAAAAAAGTAATATATGAGCCTGTCAAGTTAACTCAAGAATTTAGAAATTTTGATAGTGAATCTCCTTGGGAAGGAATGGAAAACAAACTTTTTGGTGATGAGAAATCTAGTGATGAAAATTAAATGAAAGAAGTGGAGCTTAATACAACTACAATTAACTTTGGCCCTCAACATCCAGCCGCACATGGTGTTTTACGTTTAGTAGTTGAGCTGGAGGGTGAGGTAGTTCAAAGAGCAGAACCACATATTGGATTGTTACACAGGGGAACAGAAAAATTAATTGAATATAAAACTTATCTTCAGGCAGTTCCTTATTTTGATAGACTTGATTATGTTTCGCCAATGTGTCAAGAACATGCTTTTGCATTAGCAACTGAAAATCTCCTAGGTATTAATGTCCCTGAAAGAGCTAAATATATTCGCGTTATTTTTGCCGAAATTACTAGAATACTAAATCATTTATTAAATATACCTGCCTATGCTGCTGACATTGGTGCAGTGACACCATTTTTATGGTGTTTTGAAGAAAGGGAAAAGCTTTTAGAGTTTCATGAAGCCGTATCTGGGGCAAGATTCCATGCAGCCTATTTTAGACCTGGTGGTGTTCATCAGGATATGCCAGAAGGAATGGAAGAAAAATTATATGAGCATTTTAAAACTTTTCCAAAATTTATTGATGATCTCGAAAGCTTACTGACTAATAACAGAATATTAAGACAAAGATCAGTTGATATAGGAATAATTTCAAAGTCAGAAGCAATTGAATGGGGGTGTTCTGGTCCTGTGTTAAGAAGCACAGGTGTAGCATGGGATTTAAGAAGGTCTCAACCTTATGACGCCTATGATCAAGTTGATTTTGAAGTTCCTGTTGGAAAAAAAGGTGATTGTTTTGATCGATATTTGGTTCGCATTGAGGAAATGAGACAAAGCATTAGTATTATTAACCAATGTTTAAATAAAATCAAACCAGGTCCAATATCGATTGAGGATAATAAAATTACACCTCCTAAAAGAAATCAAATGAAAAAATCAATGGAAGCTTTAATTCATCATTTTAAACTTTTCACTGAAGGTTACCGTGTTCCCGCTGGTCAAGTTTATAGTGCAGTCGAAGCTCCAAAGGGTGAATTTGGCGTTTACCTTGTTTCTGATGGATCTAGTAAACCATATAGATGTAAAATAAGAGCACCAGGTTTTGCACACCTTCAAACATTGGATCATTTATCTAAAGGCCACTTAATGGCTGACATAGCCGCTATACTAGGTAGCTTAGATATTGTTTTTGGAGAGATAGATAGATAATGCATCATCCTGGTACAAATAATAAAGTATATAAAAAAATTAATGATAATTTCGAATGGTCATCAGAAAATTTTAAAAAAATTTCTGAAATAATAAAAAAATATCCATCAAACCGTATTCAAAGCGCAGTTATTCCTTTACTTGATTTAGCACAAAGACAAAATAATGGATGGCTAAGTAAAAACTCAATGGAAAAAGTAGCTGAAACTTTAAGTATGTCTTATATAAGAGTGATGGAAGTTGCCACTTTTTATTCGATGTTTAATTTAGAACCTATTGGTAAAAATTTTGTCCAAATTTGTAGAACGACACCTTGTTGGTTAAGAGGGAGTGATAAACTGTCTAAAGTTGCACAAGAAGTTTGCGAAACTAATATTGGCGAGACAAGTGATGATGAAATATTTACAGTTGTTGAAGTTGAATGTTTAGGTGCATGCTGCAATGCTCCTATGGTCCAGATCAATGATGATTATTATGAAGATTTAGATGAAGAGAGTTTTAAAAAAATACTTCAAGATTTAAAAGATAATAAATCAATAAAAGTAGGTTCACAAATTGGTAGAAAATCATCACAACCTGAAAGAAAATTTGATGCTTAAGGAAAAAGATAAAATTTTTAAAAATTTATACGGTTTTGAAGACTGGAAATTAGAAGGTGCCAAAAAAAGAGGTATTTGGTCAAATACTAAAGAACTTATTAAAATGGGTAGCGAAAAAATTGTTGAGGAAATTAAAAATAGTCAATTAAGAGGAAGGGGAGGAGCAGGTTTCCCTGCGGGACTTAAGTGGTCATTTATGCCAAAAGACTCTGGAAAAGATCATTACCTAGTTGTTAATGCAGATGAGTCAGAGCCAGGTACATGTAAAGATCGAGAGATTATGAGAAACGATCCACATCTTCTTTTAGAAGGTTGTTTAGTTGCTGCCTTTGCTATGCATGCACATACTTGTTATATTTATATAAGGGGTGAATATTATTCTGAATCTTCTAATTTACAAAAAGCAATAGATGAAGCCTATGCAAATAATTTAGTTGGTAAAAATGCATGTGGTACAGGGTGGGATTTTGATATTTATCTTCACAGAGGAGCAGGAGCATATATCTGTGGTGAAGAAACTGCTTTACTTGAAAGTTTAGAGGGTAAAAAAGGTCAACCGCGATTAAAACCTCCGTTTCCCGCTGGCGCAGGTTTATATGGATGTCCAACAACAGTTACAAATGTTGAAACAGTTGCCGTTTCACCAACTATTTTAAGACGTGGTTCAAAATGGTTCGCTGATTTAGGAAGTCCCAACAATACAGGTACAAAAATTTTTAGTATTTCAGGGCACGTCAATAACCCATGTAACGTAGAAGAAGAAATGGGCATACCATTAAAAGATCTCATTGAAAAACATGCAGGCGGTGTAATTGGTGGTTGGGAAAATTTATTAGCTGTAATTCCTGGAGGCGCAAGTGTACCTTTATTACCTAAGTCTATTTGTGATACTGTTAAAATGGATTTTGATAGTCTAAAAGAAGTGCAAAGTGGATTAGGCACTGCGGCTGTTATTGTAATGAATAAATCAACAGATATTGTTGAGGCAATTGCTAGATTATCACATTTTTATAAGCATGAAAGTTGTGGTCAATGTACACCTTGCAGAGAAGGTACTGGATGGATGTACAGAATGATGGAAAAAATGATTCATGGAAATGTTGAACATCAAGATATTGATAAAATTTTAGATGTTACCAAGCAAATTGAAGGTCATACTATTTGTGCT
The DNA here is from genome assembly GCA_902612825.1 of uncultured Alphaproteobacteria bacterium. GTDB lineage: Bacteria > Pseudomonadota > Alphaproteobacteria > HIMB59 > CACPNW01. Next base: position 22,820 of record CACMET010000010.1, on the reverse strand, counting down.
TTAGGTGATGCTGCTGCTTGGCCTATTCAAGGTTTGTTTAGACACTTTAGACCTGAAATAGAAAAAAGAATTCAAGAAAGAAATAGAAGAGTAGCCTAGTGCCAAAGATAACAATTGATAATAAAGAATACGAATTTGAAAACGGCATGACCGTAATGCAAGCTTGTGAACAAGCAGGAACTGAAATTCCAAGATTTTGTTATCATGAAAAACTCTCAATAGCAGGAAACTGTAGAATGTGTTTAGTAGAAATGGAAAAAGCTCCAAAACCTATTGCATCATGTGCCATGCCAGCTGCAGATGGAATGGTTATAAAAACAAAAACAGAAACAGTTAAAAAAGCTCGAAAAGGTGTAATGGAGTTTCTTCTCATTAATCATCCATTGGATTGCCCTATTTGTGATCAAGGAGGAGAATGTGATCTTCAAGATCAAGCGATGTATTATGGTTTTGATAAAACTAGATATGAAGAAAACAAAAGAGCAGTTCAAAATAAAAATATGGGACCACTTGTCAAAACAATTATGACAAGATGTATACATTGTACAAGATGCGTAAGGTTTTCTACAGAAGTTGCGGGTGTTGATGATATAGGATTACTTGGCAGAGGTGAAAATGCTGAGATCACGACGTATTTAGAAAAAACTATTGAGTCAGAATTATCTGGAAATGTAATTGATTTATGCCCCGTAGGTGCTTTAACAAGTAAACCATATGCATTTAAATCTAGACCATGGGAACTAACCAAGACAGAAACATTTGATGTGTTCGATGGTATAGGTTCAAGTATAAGGATTGATACTAGAGGAAAAAAAGTTTTAAGAGCTCTTCCTAGAATAAATGAAGAAACCAATGAAGAATGGATAAGTGATAAATCTAGATTTGCAGTTGATGGACTCTCAAGTCAAAGATTGGATAATGTATATTCTAAATCAAATAAAAAACTCCAAAAATCTTCATGGGATAATGCATTTGAATTAATAAAAAAAGAAATTACAAAAAGAGGTAAAGAAAATACTGTATTCCTATCGGGTAAGTTTACCGATATTGAAACTTTATATTCCGCACAAAAATTTAGCAATTCACTAAAATCAAAAAACTATGATTGCAGATTTGATAATACACAAATTATCGATAATTCATCTTCCAGTTATAAATTTAATTCAACAATTCAAGAAATTGAAAAGGCTGATGCTATTCTTTTAATTGGATCCAACCCTAGATGGGAAGCGGCGGTATTAAACGCTAGAATTAGAAAGGCATATATTGAAAATAACTGCAAAATTGGTCTTATAGGTCCTAAATTAGATCTTACTTACGATTATCATCATTTATCCGATTCTTTAGATTACCTTAATAAATTATCTAATAATAAATCTGAATTCAATAAAGTTTTAAAATCTTCAAAAAACCCTCTTATAATAATAGGGACTTCAGCAATAAATAATGATCATGGAAAAAAAATATTAGAAACTGTAGGATTAATTGCGAAAAAAATTCAAAAAAATAAAAATATAAATCCATTAAATATTCTTAACCAAGATATTTCTAGAGTTGGAGCCTTAGATTTGAAATTTTATAATAAAAAATTTGATAATGATTACAATAAACAATTAAAAAAACATATTGATAAAACAAAGCCTGTAGTTTTCTTAATGGGGTTAGATGAGATAAATTTTTCAACGTTTGAAAATGCTTTTGTTGTTTATCTTGGTCATCATGGAGATGTTTCAGCATCTATAGCTGATGTAATTTTACCAACCCCTGCATATACTGAGAAAAGTTCTACTTATATGAATATAGAAGGTAGAGTTATTCAAACAACTAAGTGCCATAATCCAATAGGTGAAGCAAAAGAGGAGTGGAAAATTTTTAGAGTTTTAAGTGATTTATTTGAAAAAAATTTAAATTTTAATAATCTTGGGGAGCTTCGAAATGAGCTTACAAGTATCTATGGTCAATTTGCTCTCTTAAATGAAGTGAATTCTATTGGCGAAATACCTTTTGCTAAAAATAATAAAATTGAGAATATTAAAATTAAATATAACATTGAAAATTTTTATATGAATGATTCTATTTCTAGATCTTCTGAAACAATGGCAAAATGTACTAAAGATATTTTAAATAAGGCAGCATAATAATTAGATGACTTATGATATATTAATTACAGGGTTAATAATCATTGCCCAAATACTTGCTGTTGTTGTGCCAGTTTTAATATCTGTAGCTTTTTTAGTTTATGCTGAAAGAAAAGTTTTAGCTCTAATTCAATTAAGAAGAGGTCCAAATATAGTAGGGCCTTTTGGTATATTACAAAGCTTTGCTGATGCATTAAAACTTATTACTAAAGAAAATATTATACCTACTGGATCAAATAAAATTGTTTTTATTTTAGCACCCATAATAACAATGGTACTTAGCTTAGCAGGTTGGGCAGTAATACCTTTTGCTCCAGGATGGGTAGTCTCTGATATTAACGTAGGTATCATGTATCTGTTTGCAGTATCATCTCTTGGAGTATACGGAATAATAATGGCTGGATGGGCTAGTAACTCTCAATATCCTTTTCTAGGAGCATTAAGATCAGCTGCTCAAATGGTTTCATATGAAGTATCTATTGGATTTGTAATAATTACAGTATTATTATGTGTAGGTTCTTTAAATTTATCAAAGATAGTTTTAGCTCAGCAGACGGTATGGTTTGCAATTCCATTATTACCTATGTTCATTATTTTTTTTATTTCTGCGTTAGCTGAAACAAATAGATTACCTTTTGATCTTCCTGAAGATGAATCAACACTTGTTGCAGGATTTTTTACTGAATATTCATCTGCTTCATTTGTATTATTTTTTTTAGGTGAATACGCGAGTATGATTTTAATGTCTTCTATGACTGTCATTCTTTTTTTAGGCGGATGGCTTCCTCCATTTGATGTATACCCATTAAATGTTGTTCCTGGAGTTATCTGGTTTACTGTGAAAGTAATATTTATATTATTTTTATTTATTTGGGTTAGAGGAACTTTCCCAAGATATAGATATGACCAGTTAATGAGACTTGGATGGAAAGTTTTTCTTCCGTTTTCTTTGTTTTGGGTTGTGGCAACTTCCGGTTTTTTAGTATATTTTGACATGCTGCCAAATTAATATGTATAAATTAATTAAATCTTTTACTTTATTTGAATTATTTCAAGGACTATTTTTAACTTTCAAATACATATTTAAATCTAAAGTTACAATAAATTATCCTCATGAAAAAGGTCCATTAAGCCCACGTTTTAGAGGCGAACATGCTTTAAGAAGATATCCAAGTGGGGAAGAGAGATGTATCGCATGTAAGCTTTGTGAAGCAGTATGTCCTGCTCAGGCAATTACAATTGAAGCAGAGCCAAGAGAGGATGGAAGCAGAAGAACAACAAGATATGATATAGATATGACTAAATGTATTTACTGTGGTTTATGTCAAGAATCTTGCCCAGTTGATGCAATAGTCGAAGGACCAAATTTTGAATTTGCCACTGAAACGAGAGAAGAATTAATTTATAATAAAGATAAACTTTTAGAAAATGGAGATAGATGGGAGCAAGAAATTGCTCAAAATATTCATCTCGATAGAAAATATAGATAAGAATGATTCTTTATTCATTAACATTTTATCTTTTTTCATCTGTTGCGGTTCTTTCTGCTCTAATGGTTATAAGTGCAAAAAATCCAGTTCATTCAGTTTTGTTCTTAATTTTAAGCTTTGTTAACGCATCAGGACTCTTTGTTTTATTAGGCGCTGAATTTTTGGCAATGATCCTTGTTGTTGTATATGTTGGAGCTGTTGCTGTCCTTTTTCTATTTGTTGTAATGATGCTTGATATAAATTTTGTAAAGTTGAGAGAAGGTTTTTTGCAATATTTACCTTTTGGAGCATTATTAGGGATAGTTCTAGTAATTGAACTTGGAATACTTTTTTTAACAGATAGATCGTCTAATATTTACAACAATCAAACACCATTACAACCTATAGTTAGTGAAGTGGAGAATACAAAAATGATTGGGCAAATACTCTACACTGAATATTTTTATTTATTTCAAATATGTGGGATAATTTTATTAGTCGCAATGATTGGCTCTATTACACTTACATTAAGAGATAAAGGTGGCGTTAAAAGGCAAAATATTGATTCACAAAATACAGTTGATGCATCAACAGCTATAGAAAAGAAAAAAGTAAAAATAGGCGAAGGAATTTAATTAATGATTACTCTTGAACACTATCTTTTTCTCGGCGCAATTATTTTTACCTTAGGTGTTTTAGGAATATTTTTAAATAAGAAAAATTTAATTATAATTTTAATGTCTATAGAACTCATCTTGCTGTCAGTAAATATTAATTTTATTGCTTTCTCAGCTTATATTAATGATATTTCAGGGCAGATCTTCGCAATGCTTACACTTACCGTTGCAGCAGCTGAAGCAGCAATTGGACTCGCCATACTTGTAGTATTTTTTAGAAATCTAGGATCAATAGAAGTAAATAAAATTAATCAGCTTAAGGGATAGTAGATGGCAACCTCAATTATATTTTTACCTCTACTTGGTTTTCTTTTTTGTTTTTTACTAGGTAAACAGTTTAACTATAGGGTTTATCAAATATCAACAACTTCAATCCTTTTTCTTTGTACTTTATTTTCTTGGATAATATTCATTCAGTTTATTGATAATAAGGAAACTGAAATAATCTTTATCCTTAACTGGATAAGTTCTGGAAACTTTATTGTTGATTGGTCAATTAGATTAGACACTTTAACTGCTGTGATGTTCATTGTGGTTACAACTGTTTCTGCCTGTGTTCATTTATATTCAATAGGCTATATGGAAGATGATCCATCAAAAATAAGATTTATGGGTTATCTAAGCTTATTTACTTTTTTTATGCTTGTTCTTGTATCAAGTAATAACTTGCTGCAAATGTTTTTTGGTTGGGAAGGTGTTGGGCTAGCCTCATATTTATTAATTGGTTTTTGGCATCATAAAGATTCAGCAAATAAAGCTGCTATTAAAGCATTTGTTGTAAACAGAGTTGGAGATTTTGGATACGCAATAGGAATTGCTGGAATTTTTTATATTTTTGGCACGGTAAGTTTCGACAGTATATTTTTACAAGTGGATCAGTTTAGTGATCATCAAATTCAATTTCTTTCATTCAGTTTTCCAACTTTAGATTTTTTATGTTTTCTTTTATTCATAGGCGCAATGGGTAAATCTGCCCAATTAGGTTTACACACCTGGTTGCCAGATGCTATGGAGGGACCTACTCCTGTATCTGCGCTAATACATGCTGCAACAATGGTAACAGCTGGTGTATTCTTAGTTGCAAGAATGAGTCCTCTTTATGAATTTGCTACATTTACTAATTTATTCATTACTTTTATTGGTGCGGCCACAGCTATTTTTGCTGCCTCTATAGCCTTAACACAAAATGATATTAAAAGAGTCATTGCATATTCAACATGCAGTCAATTAGGATATATGTTTTTTGCAGCAGGTGTAGGAGCTTATAATGCATCAATATTTCACTTAACAACCCATGCCTTTTTTAAAGCTCTTCTATTTCTTTCTGCAGGTTCTGTAATTCACGCAATGCATCATGAGCAGGATATGAGAAAAATGGGGGGACTTTTCAAAAAAATACCTTTTACTGCTACAATGATGTGGATTGGATCTCTTGCAATTATTGGTTTCCCATATCTATCTGGTTACTATTCAAAAGAAAGTATTTTAGAAAATGCTTTCTATACTTCAAATGGAATAGCATATTTTGCATATTTAGTAGGTATTTTAACTGCTTTACTTACTGCTTTTTATTCATGGAGATTATTATTCCTAACATTTCATGGTGAAAATAGATCAAATAATAAAACATATGATCACGCCCATGAATCACCTTTAGTAATGACAGTTCCATTATTTATTCTTGCAATTGGTTCTATTTTTTCTGGAATATTCTTTGCTGATTATTTTATTGGATATTACAAAAAAGAATTTTGGGATAATGCAATATTATTAACAGAAAGCTCTCATAAATATCTTCCTCTTACGCAATCATTAATATCAAAATCGGCTGTTGCAATTGGAATTCTTGTCTGTGTGTTGATATATTCAAATAATTTAAACAGAGCAAAAAATCTTTCCTATAACTTAGATCCTTTATATTCTCTTTCTAAAAATAAATGGTATGTGGATGAGCTATATCATAAAGTATTTGTTTTAACTTTTTTCAAATTGGCAAACTTTTTCTGGAAAAAAGGAGATGAAAAAACTATTGATGGTTTAGGACCAAACGGGGTCTCCTGGATTATTTCAAAATCTTCATCTTATGTAAGTTTGTTTCAATCAGGGTATTTGTTTCATTATGCTTTTGCTATGCTTGGAGGATTAGTAATAATTTTAACATGGTTTTTATATTACTAAATGATTGACTGGCCATTAGTATCAGTAATAATTTTTTTACCTTTAATTGGTGCTTTAATTATTCTTTTTATTAAAGAAGATGAATTAACATCAATTAATATTAAATGGGCTGCTTTACTAGCGACATTAGGAACATTTATTTTAAGTTTAATACTCTGGTTACAATTTGATTATTCCAATCCGTCTTATCAATATGAAGAAAAATTTAAATGGTTTGATGATTTTAATTTCTTCTACCATGTTGGAGTTGACGGTATCTCACTTTTTATGATTTTACTAAGTACATTTTTGACCCCACTTTGTATTTTAGCTAGTTGGAATAATATAAAAAAAAGAGTCAAGGAATACATGCTTTCTTTTTTATTTTTAGAGACTGTAATGATTGGAATGTTTGCTTCTATAGACATACTTTTATTTTATATTTTTTTTGAAGCAGTATTAATACCAATGTATCTAATCATAGGTATATGGGGAGGTAATAGAAGAATCTATGCTTCTTTTAAATTCTTTCTCTACACTCTTTTGGGATCAGTACTCATGTTGATTGCTATTATTGTGATGTACAGAAATACAAGTTCAATGAGTATTGAATTCTTACAAGGTAATTATTTTTCCTATAATACTCAATTGTTTCTATGGCTCGCCTTCTTTGCGTCCTTTGCAGTTAAAATTCCTATGTGGCCGTTTCATACATGGTTGCCCGATGCCCATGTTGAAGCTCCAACAGCTGGATCTGTTATTTTAGCCGGAGTACTTTTAAAAATGGGTGGATATGGTTTTATCCGTTTCTCTTTAGGCATGCTTCCAGAAGCAACAGAGTTTTTTATTCCTTTAATTATGACATTAAGTATAGTTGCCATAGTATACACTTCCTTAGTAGCGCTAGCACAAACTGATATTAAAAAACTAATTGCATATTCATCTGTTGCTCATATGGGAATTGTAACAATTGGAATTTTCCTAGTGAATCAACAAGGCTTAGAAGGAGCAATGATGCAAATGATTAGTCATGGACTAGTTTCAGCAGCTTTATTTTTATGTGTTGGTGTTATTTATGATCGAATGCATACTAGAGAAATTGAATTTTACGGAGGATTAGTTCAAAGAATGCCACTTTATGCAACAGTATTCATGATTTTTATGCTGGGATCAGTTGGATTGCCTGGAACTAGTGGTTTTATTGGGGAATTTTTAGTTATTGTTGGCGCATTTAAATTTTCAAGTTACGTTGTTATTGGCGCGGCTTTTGGAATAATATTATCCGCTGTTTACATGCTATACCTTTATAAAAGAATTATTTTTGGCACCATAACTAATAATAAACTTGCAGATATTTTAGATATAAACACAAGAGAGAAAATCATATTAATTCCTTTAGCAATTTCAGTAATATTACTAGGTATATTTCCAAATCTATTTTTAGATCCTATGAGATTATCACTTGAACTTATTATAACAAACTATGAAATAGCCAATGCTAAATAATATTTACAATATTTTTTTTATACCCGAAATTTTTTTAGCATGCTCTTCTTTTGTTTGCTTACTTTTTGGGCTTTTTTTAAAAAAGAATGCATTTAGACAAACTTCCAATCTAGCAGTCTTCGTTTTATTATTAACCATTTTGCTTGTTTATTATGATAGTGAATCAAATTTTGCAAATTATAAAAGTTTATTTAGCCACTCTTCTTTTATAAATTTTTTTAAAATTTTAGCCCTATTAGGATCTATAGCTAGTATCATCATTTCTAAAGATTATTTCTTAGGCATTAAGCTTAAAAATTTTGAAATTCCTGTTTTATTTTTATTTTCTACACTTGGGATGATGTTAATGATTGCTTCAAATAATCTTATGTCCATGTATCTAGCAATAGAACTACAAAGTTTATCTCTATATGTTGCTGCAGCAATAAAAAGAGATTCAATCTCATCAGCTGAATCAGGAGTAAAATACTTTATTTTAGGAGCATTATCGTCTGGTATACTTTTGTACGGCTTCTCCTTAATTTATGGATTTACTGGTTCAATGAATTTTGATGATATAAGTTTCTATTTATCAAAATATGATAATTTAAATTTAGGTCTAATATTTGGGCTTGTATTTGTGATGGTAGGCTTGGCTTTTAAGGTTTCAGCCGTACCTTTCCATATGTGGACTCCTGATGTTTATGAAGGAGCTCCAAACTCAATTACAGGTTTTTTTGCTATTGTCCCTAAGATTGCTGCAGTAGCTTTAATTTATCGTTTTTGCTTAGTTCCATTTGGAAATTTTTACTTAGAATGGAGTCAAATAATTTTATTTTTATCAATAGCCTCAATGTTTCTTGGAGCTGTAGCTGCTATAGCACAGTCAAATATTAAAAGATTATTAGCTTATAGTTCTATCGGACATATAGGTTATATCTTAATAGCTTTAGTTGCTGCAAATGATGATGGAATTAAAGCAGCATCAATTTATATGTTTTCATACATGATAATGAATGTTGCTATTTTTGCTATTTTACTTTCGTTAAAAGTTAAAAATGAATATTTAATTAATATAAGTGATTTAAAAGGGTTAAGTAAAAGTAATCCAATCGTTAGTCTTTCTATTTCAATAATAATGCTATCTATGGCTGGTATCCCACCCTTTATAGGATTTTTTGGAAAGTTTTATGTTTTCATTGCTGCAATTGAACAAGAATTATATATGCTTTCAGTTCTTGGCGTCCTAGCTAGTGTTATTTCTGCTTTTTATTATTTAAGAATTATTAAGATAATGTATTTTGATGAAAGTAAAAGTGAAGGAATAATTAATTTTCAAATTTCTTTTCAATCAAAAATTATTCTGTCCTTAAGTTTGTTTGTAATTATTTGTTTTATATTTTACCCATCTTTATTGATTAATATATCAGCAAGTTTGACCATTTGATTAATGTCATTAGATAAAATTAAAAATCTATTAGATAAAAACAATTTTGATTTTCATTTTATTGAATCTGTAGACTCTACAATGTCAGAGGTTAAAAAACTTATTTATAATAGAGATATATGTTTGATGGCAAATGAACAAAAAAAAGGATTTGGAAGACGAGGAACAACTTGGGAAAGTCCAAAAAATAATGTCTATATTTCTATTTTATCTAAAAATATATTGCCAATAGAGAATCATTTTTTAAATAATGCTTTTATTACTAATATGATCTGTTCTGTGATTGAAAATATTTGTAATGTTAAAACTCAAATTAAATGGCCAAATGATATTTTAATTAATAAAGAAAAAATTTCTGGAATAATTTCTGAAATATTTAGTATCAAAAGTGATAAATATATCAATACTGGTTTTGGAGTTAATATAGTATCTTCTCCTAAAATTGAAAATTATCCAACAACTAATATTAATAAATACAATAAAGAAATTAACAATTTTTATTTTGTATATGAAATTATGGAAGAGTATTTTAAAAATTTTAAACAACTGCTAAATAACCACGAAAAAATTATGACTGAATATAAAAGTAGATTATTATATTTAGGAAGCAATATTAATTTAAAAATTGATGAACAAAATGTAAAACAAGGAATATTTCATAATCTCAACCCAGATGGTTCAATCACTTTAAAAAATAATATTAATTTTGAAAATATATATAATGCTAGAATAATTTAATGATTGTTATAGATGCAGGTAATACGAATATAGTTATAGGTTTTTATACAAAAAATAAATTAATTAAAATTATTAGATTAAAAACAGAAAAAAAAATCAATATTACAAAAAAAGAAATAAATAAATTTTTTAAATCTAACAAAAAGTTGATTAATAATCTTAAAGATAGATTTTGTATCTTGTCCTCTGTTGTACCTTCTTTAAATTTAATTTTTAAAAATATTTTTCAAAAAAATAAATTCAAATTTTATGTAATTAATCCCAAAAAAATATCATTCAGAAATAGAATCAATTATAATCTAAATCAAATTGGGAGTGATCGAATAGCAAACTATGCCTATGTATATAGTAAGAAAATCAAAGACTGTATAATTCTCGACTTTGGTACAGCTACTACTTTTGATGTCATTAAAAATAATCAATATTTGGGTGGATTAATTTTTCCAGGTATAAATCTTTCAATGGAGACACTTTTAAAAAATGCTGAGTTAATAAAAACTTCAAAAATCTCAAAATCAAATAAAATTGTTAATAATAATACATCAGCTTCTATTCAATCAGGTTTCTATTTTGGTTATTTGCATGCAGTTAATGGCATATTAAAGCAAATTATTAAGGAGAATAACTTTAAGCCCAAAGTCTATATTACGGGTGGTCTAGGTAAAATATTTAGGGATAAAATTATTTATAAACCTATATATATGGAACATTTGACATTAGAAGGAATAAAAGAAATCGGTAACAAACATTATTATGAGTAATAATTTACAACTAAATGATTTTAATGAAGGACTACACTTTTTATCTCTTGGAGGTATTGGAGAAATAGGTGCAAATTGTTATCTTTACGGATGTGATGGAAAATGGATAATGATAGACTTAGGTCTTTCATTTGCAGATGAAAAGTTTCCTGGTGTAGATTTATTAGTACCAAAAATTGATCATATTGAAAGTTTAGAAGATAATCTCGAGGCTATTATTATCAGCCATGGTCATGAAGATCATGCAGGAGCTGTTGCGTTCTTAGCAAATAAAATTAAATGTCCAGTATATGCAAGTAAATTTGCAAAATTTCTAATCGAAAATAGGCTAAAAGAATTCAATAAAGTAGAAGGATTTACTTTAGAAGAGATAAATCTAGAAAAGAAATTAATACTCAATAATTTTGATATAAGTTTTATTCCAACTACACACTCAATTCCTGAACCAACTGCAATTGTAATTAAAACAACATATGGATCATTACTTCATACTGCTGATTGGAAAATAGATCATTCACCTACTTTGGGAGACTCATTTTCAAAAGAAAAATTTGAAAAATTAGGAAATGATGGATTACTTGCCTTAATAGGTGATTCTACTAACGCAAATGTGCCTGGTAAATCAGAATCTGAAAGTGATGTTAGAGATGAACTGACAAGTATATTTTCAAGATTTTCAAATAGAATTGTTGTTACCTGTTTTTCTTCAAATATTGCACGAATGAAAAATATTATTCAAGCAGCAAAAAAAAATAAAAGAAAGGTCGCTCTTGTTGGCAGGAGTATGAAAAAAAATATCGAAGTTGCAAGAAAATGTGGTTATGTTGCAGATGATGAAATTTTTATTAGTGAAGATGAAGCCTCTTATATACCAAGAGAAAATTTAGTCATAATTTGTACTGGAAGTCAGGGTGAAAAAAGATCTGCGCTTTTCAGAATAGCTTATAATTCTCATCAACATTTACATTTAGAGCCTGAAGATGTAGTAATTTTTAGCTCTAGAGATATTCCAGGTAATGAAAAATCAATAAATAATTTAAAGAACTTACTTATTAGACAAAGAGTTGAGATAGTAACTGCTGATGATGATTTAGTACATGTTTCAGGTCATGGTTATGCAGATGAAATAAAACAAATGTATAATTGGACAAAACCTTACTTATCTATTCCTGTGCATGGTGAACCGATGCATCTAGAGGCACATAAACAATTATCTTACTCATCTCAAGTACCATTTACTAAAATTTTAGAAAATGGAAAATGTCTCAAAATTGCACCAGGTGAACCTAAAATTGTAGAAAAATTTGAAACTGGAAAGTTAATTGTTGAGGGTAAAAATCTTTACGACTCTGAGTCTGCTTTTATTAAAGAGAGAAGGAAGTATTCATTTGAGGGGCTAGTTTTAATTTCTTTAATTATCAATGATGATGACTATTCAATTAATAAAAATATGTTACTTACTTTAAAAGGATTGCCGGGAATAGATGAAGAAAATATTAAAAATGATTTTAAAATACTTTTTATAGAAAACTATACAAAACTTAACAAAGATCAAAAATCATCAGATCTTATAGTATCTGACTTAGTTAAAAGTAGTTTTAGAAAGATTATAAAAAATTCAATTCAAAAAAAACCAGAAATTGAAGTTCATTTAATACGATCTTAATGGCACTATTTACTCATGTTCTAATTTTTATCCTTGTTTGGTGGATTTTATTTTTCATACTCCTACCTATTAAGATAAAAGTACCCCAAAAAGTAGAATCTGGACATGCAAAAAGTGCTCCAAGTAAGCCATATCTTCTAATAAAATTTATAGCAACTTCATTAATATCAGCTTTAATTTTATTTTTTTTGATTTTATTTGGATTTGATTTATCAAATATATTTAATAAATGAAATATTCTAACTTTTTTCTTCCTACTATTAAAGATGCGCCATCAGATGCTGAAATAATTTCACATAAATTAATGATAAGAGCTGGCATGATTAAACAATCTAGTGCTGGTATTTATTCGTGGTTACCTCTAGGTCTACTTGTATTAAAAAAAATTGAACAGATTGTTAGAGAGGAACAAAATAATGCAGGAGCAGTAGAACTTCTTATGCCTACGATTCAATCTTCTGATTTATGGATTAAATCAGGAAGATACGATGATTATGGAAAAGAAATGTTAAGGATTACAGATAGAAGTGGAAGGGAAATGCTTTACGGCCCAACAAATGAAGAATTAATTACAGATATATTTCAAGCACATATAAATTCTTACAAAGATCTTCCAAAAAATCTTTATCATATTCAATGGAAATTCCGAGATGAAGTTAGGCCTAGGTTTGGAGTGATGCGAGGAAGAGAATTCTTAATGAAGGATAATTATTCATTTGATCTTGATGAAAACGAAGCAAAAAAATCATATGACAATATGTTTAAAGCATATATAAAAACTTTTATTAGAATGGGTTTAACGCCAATTTCCTTAAGAGCGGAAACTGGACCAATTGGCGGTAACTTAAGTCATGAATTTCAAATACTAGCTAAGACTGGTGAAAGTACACTTTATTATGATAAAAAATTAGAAACACTAAACCCTGAAACTATAGACCCAAATGAGTTGCAGTCATTTTATGCTGCAGTTGATGATCAACATGATGAAAAAAATTGTCCAATTTCAAATAAAGATTTAAAAATTTCTAAGGGCATTGAAGTGGGTCATATATTTTATTTTGGAACAAAATATTCTGAGAAATTAAACGCATTTGTTCAAGATAAAAGTGGAAAAAATGTTCCAGTACATATGGGATCATATGGCATTGGTGTTTCAAGACTTGTGGGTGCAATTATAGAAGCTTATCATGATGAAAAAGGAATTAGGTGGCCCTTAGAAGTTGCTCCATTTAAGATTTCCATAGTTAATTTAATGCCAGAAGATCAAGATTGTGCCACAAAATCATCAGAATATTATGAATATTTTATGAAAAATAATATTGAAGTAATTTTAGATGATAGAATCTGTAGTATAGGAAAAAAATTATCTGATAATGAGTTAATTGGGACACCATATCAAATAATTATTGGCAAAAGAGATTTAAAAGATAATTTAGTAGAAATTAAAAATCGCCAAAATAATGAAAGTGAAAAAATTTCATCCGGTAGTGTAATTGATTTTATTAATAATAAGTTAAAAAATTAGATGATTTCTAAATCAGAACGATTACTGATTTTTAGATTTTTATTTTCTAAGAAATCCGATGGCTATGTGTCTATTTTCGCTTGGTTTTCAATAATAGGTATTAGTTTAGGAGTAGCAGCAGTTATTATAGTTATGTCTGTTATGAATGGTTTTAGAATTGATCTAACTAACAGAATAATTGGACTTAATTCGCACCTTAATATTTATAGTTTTGATAATAAGATAACAAATAAGCAAGCTGATGAACTTATATTGAATATTGATAATTCTTTTTTTTATCAACACTACAAATCTATTGAAACAAATGGATTAATTATAAAATCAAATAACTCAAGAGGTGTAATGATTAAAGGTTATGATGCATTTGATAAAAATCATTATTTGTTTAATTCAATTAATATGGGCGCATTAATTCAAAATCCAAAAAGTGAAATATTAATTGGAGACTCCTTAGCAAACGAAATGAACTTAAGCTTGGGAGATAAGGTTAAAATTGCAATTCCAAAGACTGATAAAACAATATTAGGAAATATTCCAAGGTTTAAAACATTGGAGGTAGTAGGTGTATTTGATCTAGGTTTATATGAATATGATTCAAACTTAATTTTTTTATCTTCAGAACTCGTTAGAAAATTACTCTTATATGATCAACATATATATAACAAAATTGAATTCTTTACATCATCTCCTAATGAAATTGAATTATTTAAAAATAAAGTAGAATTAGAAACATCTAATCTTTTTTTAAATTTTTATTCAATATCTTGGAAGGATCAAAACAAAACTTTAATAAATGCACTTAAGGTGGAAAAGAATGTTATGTTTATTATTCTTTCTTTAATTATTTTAGTTGCATCATTAAATATAATTTCAGGATTAATTATATTTGTAAAAGAAAAAAACAAAGATATTGGAATTTTGAAAACTATTGGAATGAGTAATAAAAGTATTATAAAAATATTTTTTACTATTGGAATTTCAATTGGTTTAATAGGATCTTTAATAGGATTAATAATTGGAATTCTTTTCACAATAAATATTAAATCAATTCAAAGTTTTTTAGAATATTTACTTGGAACAAAACTGTTTTCTGAAGAAGTTTATTATTTATCATCTTTACCTTCTAAAATTAGTATAAATGAGGTAGTTTATGTGCTTTGTGTAGCAATAATCATATCAATTATATCAACTATTTTTCCAGCTTTAAGTTCAGCTAGAATAGACCCTGTTAAAAGTTTAAGAAGTGAATAATAAATATTTATTAGAGATAACCAATCTTTGTAAAAATTATACAAATGAAAATAATGCAAAAATTGAGATAATTAAAAATTTAAATTTTAAATTAAAGCAAAACACTAAAGTTTCAATTGTTGGGCCTTCAGGTTCAGGCAAAACAACTTTTCTTAATATTATTGGTTTACTTGACTCAGAATATGATGGAAAATTTTATTTTAAGAATAAAGATATTTCTTTGTGCTCTAAAGATGAAACGAATAAAATTAGAGGATTATCCATTGGTTTTATTCATCAATTTTTTCATCTGATTCCTGAACTCACTGTGATCGAGAATGTTATGCTACCACTATTAATTAATAAAAATGAAAAGAAAAGTTATGAAATATCTAAAAAACTACTTCTTGAATTTGGTTTAGTTGAAAGAATAAATTATAAACCTTTAAAATTATCAGGAGGAGAGCAACAAAGAGTCGCTATTGCTAGATCTTTGGTAAATGATCCAGATTTAATTTTAGCTGATGAGATGACTGGAAATCTTGATGAAGATACTGCTAACAATATTTTTAAATTTTTTATAAATTATATCAAACAAAATAATAAAACTTTAGTATATGTTACTCATAACAAAAATTATTCATTATTAGCTGATGAAATTTATTATTTTAAAAATAAGAAAATACATTTGACAAATGAATAATCCTTTTATTCATTTACGTTCTTTATCTTCATATTCTTTATCTGAAAGTACGCTAAAAATTAGTAATTTAGTTGATCTTGCTAAAAAAAATGACATGCCTGCAATCGCAATTACAGATAATAATAATATGTTTGGAGTATTTGAGTTTTCGGAAGAATGTGTAAAAAATAACATTCAGCCTATAATTGGAACTTCAATAAATCTATTAGATATTATTGTAAATAATAAAATTTCCCAAGTTACATTTTTAGTTAAAAATGAAATTGGGTATACAAATCTATTAGAATTAAGTTCACTTTCTCATCTTAATGAAGAAAATAATGTTGGTATATACTTTTCACAATTAGAGAAATTTTCTGAAGGTTTATTCTGTTATATTGGTGGTGAGTTTAATCCTCTACTTTTATTAAATAAAGAAAACAAAAAAAAAGATATCATTCAATTAATAGGTAATTTTAAAAAAGTTTTTAAGCAAAATTTTCTTTTTGAAATTCAAAGAATAAATGATCAAAATATAGATATTTTTGAAAAAGAATTTATTAATTTATCAAAGGAATTTGATATACCCCTCATTGGTTCAAATAATATTAAGTACGCAAATAAAGATGATTATTCAGCTCATGATGCATTACTATGTATTGCTCAAAAATCTACAATTAATAATTCTCAAAGAAATACTTCAAATGAAAATATTTATTTTAAGTCAAATGATGAAATGTATTCAAATTTTGAAGATATTCCTGAGATAATACAAAATAATTTAAATATTTCTCTATCTTGTAATTATTTTCCTGAATCAACAAAACCACAATTACCTGAATTTAAAAATGATTTAAATTTATCAGCAGAAGATTTTTTATTAAAATCCTCAGAACTGGGACTTGAAAAAAAAATAAAAGAAAAGAATATTAAGAATATACAAATTTATAGTGATAGATTGAAATATGAAAATGAAATAATTATTAGAATGGGTTTTGCAGGATACTTTTTAATAGTAGCAGATTTTGTTAATTGGGCTAAAGCACAATTCATTCCTGTTGGTCCCGGAAGAGGATCAGGTGCAGGTAGTTTAGTAGCTTGGTGCTTAGGGATTACTGATTTAGATCCATTAGAATATGAATTATTATTTGAAAGATTCTTAAATCCAGAAAGAGTGTCAATGCCAGATTTTGACATAGATTTTTGTCAAACTAGAAGAGATGAAGTTATTGAGTATGTAAATAATAAATATGGAAGTGAATGTGTTGCTCATATAATTACATTTGGTACTCTAGCATCAAGAGCTGCGGTAAGAGATATTGGTAGGGTTTTAGAAGTTCCGTATGGAGAAGTAGATTCCTTTGCTAAATTGATACCTTTTAATCCTTCAAATCCACTTACTTTAAGTGAGTCTATTAAATCTGAAAGAAGTTTGCAAGAAAGGATAAGCAGTGATGAAAGAATTTCAAATATTATTGATGTCAGTCTTAAAATTGAAGGAACTCATAGACACGCATCAACTCATGCCGCTGGAGTTGTAATTGGTCATGAAAAGTTATCTAAAGTAGTTCCTTTATACAAAGATCAAAATACTAATACGAATGCTACACAATTTTCAATGAAATATGTTGAAGAGGCAGGTTTAATAAAATTTGATTTTCTTGGTTTAACTACATTATCCATTATCGATGATTGCATAAAATTAATAGTTAGAGAAAATAAAGATTTTTTAATAAATGAAATTCCTCTTAATGATAAAAAAACCTATGATCAGTTAAGTAAGGGCGATACAGTAGGAATATTCCAATTAGAAAGTAATGGTATGGGTAGCGTCCTTCGCCAACTACAACCCGATAGATTTGAAGAAATAATTGCTGTAGTTGCTTTGTTTAGACCTGGGCCAATGGATAATATTCCTTCTTTTTGTAATAGAAAACATGGACGTGAAGAAATCAAATATCTTCATTCTATGTTAGAAGACGTCTTAAAAGAAACTTATGGAATTATTGTTTATCAAGAACAAGTAATGCAGATTGCACAAGTTTTATCAAATTATTCTTTAGGAGAAGCAGATTTGTTAAGAAGAGCAATGGGAAAAAAAATTCAAAAAGAAATGGATATGCAAAAAACAAGATTTATAGAAGGTGCAGTTCAAAATAATATTAATAAAAAAGAAGCTTCAAAAATATTTGATTTAGTTGATAAATTTGCAGGGTATGGTTTTAATAAAAGTCATGCAGCAGCATATGCTTTAATATCTTATCAAACTGCTTATTTAAAAGCAAACTTTCCTCACGAATTTCTTACAGCAACTTTAAACTATTCTATAGATAGAACAGAAAAAATTATTTTACTAAAACAAGAAATAGAAAGATTAAATATTAACTTTTTAAAACCAGATATAAATTTTTCTGATCCTTTATTTTCTATTGAAATAAATGACAGCTTAAAATCAATAAGATTTGGATTGGCAGCAATTAAAGGTGTAGGTTTAAAATCAATTTCTAGCATGGTTGATGAAAGAAATAAAAATGGCAAATTTAAAAGTATCATTGATTTTATGAATAGAGTTTCCAAGGAAGTAATAAATAAAAGACAGCTTGAAAAATTGATACAAGCAGGAGCATTTGACAGCTTAGAAATGAATAGATCAAAATTATTTAATAATGTTACAAAATTTGTTGAATTATTCGGAGGAGAAAAATTTCTAAATCAGGATATGCTTTTTGAAGATAATGAGATTTCTTTTGATGATAAAAATTTATTTAATCAAAATTATAAAGAATGGAAAAATTCAGAAATCCTTTCTAATGAATTAGAAGTCATTGGATTTTACTTTTCTGATCATCCACTTAATCATTATCCAAGAAAATTTTTTGAATTAGAAAATATTTATTCATTTAAAGATTGTTATGAAAATATTAATATTAATTCTATGAAGGTCTGTGGTGCAATCTTGGATATCAAAGAGAGATCAAATAAAGATGGAAAAAAATATGCTTTTATTACAGTTTCAGAAATTAGTTATCAGTTTGAATTAACAATATTTAGTGAAAATTTATACAAATATCGACCCATTTTAAAAGAGGGTAATTTATTAGTTTTCACAATCGATATTGTAAAAAATAACTCAGATTCTCGTTTTATTATAAGGGATATAGTTTCTTTAGACTCTTTTTTTGCAAAAAATAGATATAAATTTAATATCTACTCAAATATCAGTAACATAATTGAATTGAGAGATAAGATTTTTGAAAAAAAATATACAAGTAATACAAATAATTTTATTGAACTTTTTATCACAGTTGATCAAAAATTGATTAACTTTGATTTTAATCAATATTCCATAAAATCATTTAAAAAACTTGATGAACTAAATAAATCAAAAATTTTAGATTATTCTTTAGAAATATCTTGAATATATTTTACATTATAATAATACAGCAATCAGAATAAATCTAGCACACAGAAAAAACCGGTGTTTTTATTTCTGTGGAGGTTAAACCGGGAGTTTTTATGAATTTACCAGAAGTTAAAATAGAAGATCTTCTAGAATCGGGTGTTCATTTTGGTCACAATGTTAGAAGATGGAATCCTAAAATGAAAGAATATATATATGGAGTTAGAAATAGCATTCATATATTTGACTTAAGAATTACATTAGAATTATTAAATACAGCTCTAACTAAAATACATGAGACTGTTTCTAAATCTGGCAAAATACTTTTTGTTGGTACAAAAAAACAGTGTAGCGATGTTGTAAAGGACTTAGCCATGTTGAATAATAATTTTTATGTCAACAAAAGATGGTTAGGTGGAACACTTACTAACTGGAAAACAATTTCAAATTCAATTAAAAGGTTAGATGAAATTGAATTGTTTCTAAAAGATAACGAGCAATCAAAAAATTTATCTAAGAAAGAATTACTTGATATCTCAAGAGAAAAGCAGAAACTTGATTTAAATATAGGCGGCATTAGAACTCTTAATGGCAAACCAGATCTTTTAATAGTGTTTGATGTCATAAAAGATAAAATTGCTGTAAAAGAAGCTTCAAAACTTAATATACCTGTTGTTGCAATAGTGGATTCAAACGCAGATCCAGAAAATATTGATTATATAATTCCTGGGAATGATGATGCACTTCGTTCTATAAATTTGTATAAAAATTATTTTTCTGAAACTATTCAAGATGCTATTAATTTTCAAAAAGAACCTGAGATTAAAAGTAATGAAGCTAAAGAAAATAATAATAAAAAGGATGATAAATAATGTCCAGCCTAACTGAACTTATTAAAGAATTAAGAGAAAAAACAGGTGCGGGTTTTTTAGATTGCAAAAAATCTTTAGAAGAAAATAATAATAATATTGAAAAATCAATAGAAAATCTTAGAAAAAAAGGATTAGCTAAAGCATCTAAAAAAAGTGATCGTACAGCTATTGAAGGTGCCGTAGGTATTTATTCAAATAAAGATATTACAGCTTTAATGAAAGTTAATAGCGAAACAGATTTTGCTGCTAAAAGTGATACCTTCTTAGATTTCCTTGATAATTTAGGTAGATTAATTTTAGAAAATAATTCCAGAATAAGTAAAGATGAATTTCTGAATTTAAAATATGATAATGGAACTGTTAAGGATTATTTCAATACTATGATTGCAAAAATTGGTGAAAACTTAATTTTAAATGATTTATTAATTAAGGAAAATAGAGATACTAATTTTTCATTTTATATACACAATAGTTATAGAAAAAATATTGGAAAAATAATATCTTTAATACAATACTCTGCAGATGATTATAGTGATGAAATCAAAAATTTATCTAAAAATTTATGTATGCATATTGCTGCCATGAAACCAGAATCTATTGATATCGAAGATTTAGATAGTAATTTAATTACTAAAGAAGAAAATATTCAAAGAGATTTAATCTTAAATTCGGGTAAACCTTCTAACATAGCTGATAAAATCTTAGAAGGTAAAATGAAAAAATATTATAGTGATGTTACTTTACTAAATCAATCTTACATTTTGGATCAGAATAAGACAGTAAAAGAGATTATTGATGAAAATTCAAAACTAAATTTTAAACTAATTTCTTTTGATTTAATTAATTTATAAAATGAATAAAAGAATATTACTTAAGATCTCAGGTGAGTCACTTATGGGATCTTCAAACTATGGTATTGATGTATCAACGATAAATAAAATATCTAATGAAATTAAAAATGTTTATAAAAAAAAATATCAAATTTGTTTAATCATTGGAGGTGGAAACATTTTTAGAGGTATTAAAGGTGCATCAGAGGGTATAGATAGATCAACATCCGATTATATGGGTATGCTAGCTACCGTTATGAATGCATTATCATTGCAAAGTAGTTTAGAGAAAATAAATGTTCCCACAAGAGTTCAATCAGCGATCACTATGTCTCAAATTGCTGAACCTTATATTAGAAGAAGAGCAATACGACATTTAGAAAAAAACAGAATTGTAATTTTTGCAGCAGGAACAGGGAATCCATTTTTTTCAACTGATACAGCTGCTGCACTAAGAGCATCAGAATTAGATTGTCAGTTTATTATAAAGGCAACTAAAGTTGATGGAATATATAATAAAGATCCAGCAAAATATAAGAATGCAAAACTCATTAAAAAAATTACTTACAATCAAGTAATTAATAAGAATTTGCACGTTATGGATTTAACGGCCATAAGTCTAGCAAAAGAAACAAATATTCCAATATTTATTACAAATATTTTTAAAAAAAACTCATTAATTAATGTTTTGAATCGTAAGGGTTCTTATAGTAAGATAAATTAGTTATGAGTGATCTTGACAGTAAAATGGGTTCAGCTGTTTTACATTTTGAAAAAGAATTAAATTCTTTACGTACATCTAGAGCAAATCCATCTATGCTAGATAATATTTTTGTTGAAGCATATGGAGCTAAAACTCCTCTTAATCAGTTAGGAAATATTTCTATTCTTGATGCTAATACAATAACTATTCAAATTTGGGATCTATCACTTATAAAATCTATTGAAAATGCAATAACAGAATCAAATTTAGGAATTAACCCTCAAACAGATGGACAACTAATAAGATTGCCAATTCCAAAATTAAGTGAAGAAAGAAGAAAAGAATTAATTAAAATAGCTTCTGAATTTGCTGAAAATTCAAAAGTCACAGTTAGAAATATAAGAAGAGACTTTATTGAAACTTCGAAAAATGAAAAAAAGAACTCTAACCTGTCTGAAGATGAATTAAAAAGAAAAATAAATGATATACAGAAAACTACTGATAATAATATAGAAAAAATTGACAAAATATTAGAAACAAAAAAAGTTGATATTTTGAAAGTATAAGTTTGTACAATAACTTACGTCATATAGCCATGATTCTTGATGGCAATAAAAGATGGGCAAAAAAAAATAACTTTACAAATGTATACGGCTATAGAAAAGGATTTGAAAATATTAATAATTTAGTTAAATATTCCCTCAAAATAAACTTACAAAATCTAACTGTATTTGCTTTATCTTCAGAGAATTTTAAGAGATCATCTCTTAATATAATTTACGATATAATATATGATAATTTTACCAATACGTTTGATGAATTAGTAAAAGATAATGGAGTAAAAATAAAGATTTTTGGTTCTAGAAATAATTTGCCTGCAAAAATTATTGAGATTTTTGAAAAAATAGAAAATTTATCAGCTAATAATAAATCTCTTAATTTAAATATTGCATTTAATTATGGTTTTAAGAATGAAATAAAGAATATTATTAAAAATGTTTATGAAAAAAAACTAGAAATAAATTTTGGTGACAATAATT
>CACMET010000009.1 GCA_902612825.1 uncultured Alphaproteobacteria bacterium | reverse complement strand
TTTTTTAAAAACATTTATTTGTATAAATTATATTACTATTTTCTAACAAAATTATCTAAACTTTGAAATGAATATTTTTTTGATAAATATATTAATTTATTTTCAACAGTTGAACGGCCAAGTCTCCTTAAAAAATCATTAGTTTTTAGTTTAATTTTAAATATATTTTTTTCTATAA
The DNA here is from genome assembly GCA_902612825.1 of uncultured Alphaproteobacteria bacterium. Classification (GTDB taxonomy): domain Bacteria; phylum Pseudomonadota; class Alphaproteobacteria; order HIMB59; genus CACPNW01. The sequence goes on along the minus strand of CACMET010000009.1, from coordinate 54,678 downwards.
TTGGTTTAGCAGTGAAGTCAGCTTCATAATTATGTAAGTAAATAATTGGTAAAAAATTTAATTTAATTGTGTCAGAAATTAATTTATCAATTAATTGAATGGGCATTAATCTAAAGTAAGATCCACCAATTACTGTTATTCTTTTTAAACCAAATCCTATTGATCGAAGTGGTATCTCAATAATTCCATATTTATTTATCGATATAATATTATTTGAATCGATATATTTTTTTCTTAAAGATGAGCTATATTTAATTCCTGCTCTTGATATACCCTTATAATAATTTTCTTCATTTTTATCTATACTAAAATAAGGTGCTCGATAATGCAAAACTCTTTTTAAGAATTTTTTTTCGATTAATTCTACTGATTTTTTTGTATCAAGATATATTTCTTCATCACTCATTTTTAAAAGCTTTAAATGACTAAGACTATGACTCCCAATGTCATAATTTTTTTTTATATCTTCTACTACATCTTTACTTAATTTATCTGCAACTTCACCAACTATATAAAATAGAGCTTTTGCATTTATTTTATTAAATATTTTTTTAATTATCCAATATTGTTTCTCTACTTCATCTATATAGTATTTTTTTTTTGTCAGAAAATCTCTAGAAAAATTATATCTATAATCTTCAAAATCTACTGTGAGATAAATTGGTTTTTTAATTTTTACTGACAAGATAATTACCTATAAATAACTTTTCAATGCCTGACTCAAGAAAAGTTTTAAAACAATCAATTTCAGTGCAAGCAATGGGCTCATTAATATTATAGGATGTATTTAACAACATTGGAATATTTGTTTTCTTAAAAAATTCGTTTATTAGTTTCCAATATAGCTCATTAGTTGTTTTCTTTACAGTCTGAGGTCTTGCAGAACCGTCATAATGAACAATTGCAGGAACTAAATTTCTTTTATTTGCTTTAACATTTACTATGAAGCTCATAAATTCTGCATCTTGATCCAAATCGAAAAATCTTGCTTTTTCTTCATTTAGTACAGATGGTGCGAAAGGTCTAAACTTTTCTCTTTTTTTTATTTTTATATTAAGCTTTTCTATAATATTTTCATTTCTTGGATCTGCTAAAAATGAGCGATTACCTAGAGCTCTTGCTCCAAATTCCATTTTTCCTTGAACCCAAGCTATAACTTCATTTTTAATTATCTCTTCTACAGCACTATGGATTAATTGATCGTAGTTCATTTTTTTTGCTTTTAAGTTAAATTTTAATATACATTTTTCAATCCTTTCATTGCGTATTTCATATCCCAAAGAAGCATTTTCTAATTTCTTATTTTGATATAAATTTTTTCTTTTATTTGAAAGATAAGCCGCTCCTAAAGCTCCTCCTGGATCATTAGGAACTGGAGGAACATAAATATTTTTAAAAATGTTTTTTTTTAATAAAAATCCATTTGCTTTACAGTTTAAACCACATCCGCCTACAATTGACAAATTTTCAATTTCTGAATTATTTTTTATATATTTTGCAATCTTGTATAAATTTTCTTCAAATACTTCTTGGACTGATCTTGCTAAATTTAAATATTTTTGTTCTATTTTTTTAAATGTATCATCATTTTTAGAACCAAATTTATTTATTAATTTTTTACTAAAATCTCCTGTTAATGCTTGATGATAATCTAGATTTTGTATGTTAAGTTTATAAAAAACTTTATTATGTGGTATTAATATATTTTGTTTTATCCAATTGACATACTCTGGATTTCCGTATGGAGATAAACCCATTAATTTATATTCGCCATCCAACATTTTAAAACCTAAAAAACCAGTGAAAGCGGAATAAAAATGTCCAAGTGAGTGAGGGAGATTAATATTTATTTTTTTTTCAAATTTATCATTACTTGCTTTATAAATTGAAGTAGCTTCAATTTCGCCTGCACCATCCATTACCAATATATTTGTATTTACTCTATTATTTGCATAATATGAACTAGCGACATGAGATAAGTGATGATTATAAAATTCTATTTTTTTTGGTAAACAATTATAATTTTTTTTAATTCTATTTTTTATAAGTAAAATATCAATCCATCCAGCATCTTTATCATTTCTACCTCCAAATACACTTAATGCTCTTCTAATTTTTAATTGTAGTAAATTGATATTTGATAGAATATTTTTTAATAAAATTAAAATTCTATGTGGTAATAAAAATGGGTTCCAATACAATGATAAACAATCTATATCTTTCATAGTTATATTCTCAGCAGATAATATGTAGTCAATTGATTTATAGGGTATTCCCCCCGAATGTTTAATCCTTGAAAATCTTTCTTCTTCAATTGCATGTTTAACAACTCCATTTTCAATGAATACTGCTGCAGATTCAGTCATTGTCGATATACCTAGAACTCTATACATTTTTAAATCTATCTAAAATTTTTAAAATTTTATCGATTTCATTTTTTTTTAAAAAAGGATGGTTAGGTATCGATAATGCATTTTTATATAAATTTTCAGTATTTTTGATTTTAAAAGGTACTTTTAAATATTTTTTGTAGCCTTTATATTTTGTAATTAAATGTTTGTAATGAATACCAGCAAATATTTTATTATTTTTAAACTCGTTTAGAAGTTTATCTCTGTTTTTTGTTTGAATAACATATAAATGATATGTATGTTTATTATGATGATTCTGAAAAGGTAATATATAAAAATTTGGATCAATTTTATCATTAAATTCTTTAGCTATTTTTATTCTTTTTTCTATTAATTCATCTAAATAACCAAGTTTAAAATCTAAAATGGAGGCTTGTATTTCATCAAGTCTAGAATTTATACCTACAAGATTAGATTTAGGTGATTTCATTTGATCCCAACCATATTGTCTAATGGCTTTTGCTTTATTATAAAATGTTTTATTACTAGTTGAAATCATCCCTCCATCACCAAAAGCTGCTAAATTTTTAGTAGGATAAAAACTAAAACAACCAATATCACCTATACTACCAACAAATTTCTTATTAAATGTAGTTCCTGCAGCTTGAGAGCAATCCTCAATTATTTTTAAACTATATTGGGATGCAATTTTTTTAATTGCACTCATATTACAACTCTGTCCATATATATGAACTGGAATTATTGCTTTAGTTTTTTTACTTATAGATTTTTCTATTAAAGACTCATCTAAATTATAGGTTTTTTCATTTATATCTAATAATACAGGAGTTGCACCAGTATCAATAATAGCTGATATAGTAGCTAATGCTGTGTGAGAAGATGTAATAACTTCATCTCCTCTTCCAATTCCTAAAGCTAACAAAGATATTTTAATTGCATCTGTACCACTATTGACACTTACACAATATTTTACCCCAATATATTTTGAGAAATTTTTTTCAAAATTAGTTGTAATTTTCCCTAAAGTATAAACACCTTTTGAAAGTGTTTTCAGAATATCAGAATTGATTTTATTTTTAAAAAATAAATATTCTTTTTTTGGATCAGCAAATAATATCATTTTTTATAAGGAAATGGTATATACCATTTACCTTTAAATTTTTTATTTTTTGATTCTTTACTTTGTATTTCCTTTTTGTGATTCCACGCAAAAAGTATGTAATAATCTTTTTGTTTGTTATTTTTATAATTAAAGTCATTAATTGGAATATGTGTACCAGGTGAAAGCTTATTTTGCTTTAGTTTAGTAATATCAAAAATTTCACTTATTAAATCACTTCCAACATTACAATAATTAAGAATTGTTGTACTTTTTGAAGTAGCTCCATAACCAATTGTATTTATTTTTTTATTTTTATTAGTTTGAAGAAAAATTTTAAAATTTTTTTTAAATTCCTCACAATTTTTTTTAAATTGAATATAAGTACTTTTTAAGTGTAGTTTTTTTTTCTTTTCATAATTTAAATAATTTTGAATTTGAGCATAATTTTTTTTCTTTTTTTCTTTTCTTAAATAATACCTCATAGATCCACCGTGAGTATTTAGGTGTTCCACCTTAAATAAATTTAAATTAAATTTTGAAAAAATATTCTTAACAGAATGAGCTGAAAAAAGAAAAACATGCTCATCATATATTTGGTCAAATGAGGTTTTATCAATAACATCACCAAGATAGGGATCCTCAAATATTAGCAAACCTCTATCATTAAGTAAATTTGATATACCTTTACCTACATCATTAATATTAGGTATATGACACATAACATTTGCTGAGTAAATTAAATCAGCATTTCCATAATTATTTAAAATTTTTTTAGATAAATCATAGCTAAAAAATTTAGTAATTATATTTAGGCCATTTTTTGAAGCCTGTTTAGCTACATTTTTTGATGGTTCTATACCTAAATGTTTATAATTCTTAAAATTTTTTAAAAAGATTCCATCATTACAACCAAGCTCAATTACTAAAGAACTTTGTTTTTTAAGATATTTTTTTTTAATTTCTATACTTAATGCTTTGAAATGGTTTAGCATCCCTTGAGATAAACTTGAAAAAAATGGGTAATTTTCATGAAACATCTTTTTTGGGTCAGGTTGTTTTTTTATCTGAAAAACTTTACAATAATTGCAAAAGCATGTTTCTAAATTATAAAAATATTCTTTTTTTAAGTCTTTTTTTTTAAGAAAACCATTCGCAATAGGCATTTTTCCAAAAGACATAAAAGGATTAATTTTTTTTTCGCAAACTCTACATTTCATTATAATTATTCTATAATTTTTTTTAAATAATTTGAATATTCTAAATGTTCAATTTTATCAATTAAATTTTCTAATTGTTTTTTATCTATAAAGTTCATTCTAAATGCAATTTCCTCAGGACATGATATTTTTAGACCTTGTCTTTCTTCTACTGTTTGAACAAAATTTGATGCCTCTAATAAAGATTTAGAATTACCAGCATCCATCCATGCAAAACCTCTATTTAATTTTATGTACTCTATATTATTTGAATTAATATAATAATTATTTATATCTGATATTTCTAATTCACCTCTTGTTGAGGGATTTAATGATTTTGCAACTTCAATTACTTGATTTGGATAGAAATACAAACCAGTAACAGCCCAGTTTGAAATAAAATTCTTTGGTTTTTCAATTATTTTAATTAATTTATCATTATTAAACTCTGCAACACCATACTCAGAAGGATTATTTATATTAAATAAAAAAATTGTTGGTTTTTTAAAATTTAAAATAGTTTTCTGCAAAATATCTGAAAAAGAGGATCCATAAAATATATTATCTCCAAGAATTAAAGCAACATCAGAATCACCTATAAATTTTTCACCCAAAATAAAAGCTTCTGGAATTCCATTAGGTTGATTTTGAATTTTATATGAAATATTTATTCCCCACTGCGATCCATCTGATAATAAATTTTTATAATTTCGCTGATCTTTTTCTTTAGTAATAATTAAGATGTCTTTAATATTTGAAAGCATAAGTGTAGTTAAGGAATAATAAATTAAGGGCTTATCAAATACTGGTAATAGTTGTTTTGATATTGTGAGTGTTATGGGCCACAGTCTCTTTCCAAGACCTCCAGCTAATATTATACCTTTTTTCATTTTTATTAAATATTAGTTAAATACCATTTAATTGTTTTAATTAACCCTTTATCTATACTGGTTAAGGGCTTAAACCCTATTTGCCTATAAATTTTAGATGTATCTAAATCATATCTATAATCATGTCCCAATCTATCTTCGACAAAATTTATTAAATTATTATAATTAATTTTTTTATTTAAACTAAATTTTTTATTTTTTTTTATTATTCTAATAATTTTATTTACTAATGTTAAATTTGTAATCTGATTGTTTCCTCCAATGTTATAACTTGTATTACTTTTACCTTTTTTAAATATTTTTATTATAGCATTACAATGATCATCAACATATATCCAATCTCTTATATTAGAACCATCACCATAAATTGGTATTTTTTTATTAGAAATAATGTTATTAATGGTTTTGGGTATTAATTTTTCAATATTTTGATTAGGTCCATAATTATTTGAACAATGAGTAATTACATAAGGAATTTTATAAGTTGTCCAAAAAGATTTAATTAATAAATCTGCAGCAGCTTTAGATGAAGAATAAGGAGATCTGGGATTAAATCTCGTATTTTCATTAAATTTTGATTCATTTTTTTTTAAATGACCAAATACTTCATCTGTAGATATTTGAAAAAAAAGTTTGTTTTTCACATTATTTTGCCACTCAATGCGAGCAGCTGAAATTAAATTATGTACACCAACAAAATTTGTTTTAATAAATTTATTTGAATTTAGTATTGATTTGTCAACATGACTTTCAGCTGCAAAATTAAAAACTACATCTATTTTATGACTTTTAAAAATTTTATTAACTAGTCTTACATCACAAATGTTACCTTTAACAAATATTATATTTTTTAATTTAAAATAATCCTTTATATAGGAAAAATTACTAGCGTAAGTAAGATTATCTATTACAATAATTTTATTAAATTTTACTTTAGATACAAAAATTTTTAAAAAATTTGAACCTATAAATCCAGCACCTCCGGTTATTAGTATATTTTTCATGAAAATTTTTGCAAATTTTTTAATGTTTTAAAAATTTCTTTTTTCATATTTCCTTTAAATACAAAACCTTTATTAATAAATTTTTTTGGTGAAACCTCAAAAGATAATTGATTCATAATTTTATTGTTAACAAATTTATATTTAATTTTTTTATCGTATGATTTAAGAATTCTTAAAATAGTTTCTACTGTCGAATTTTGACTTACTATATTGTATATTTGATTATCATATATTTTATTGGTAATGATGAATATAATAGCACTTGAAGCATCTTTTAAAGATAAATATGGTCGCTTTTGTTTCATTGCTGTTTTCCAAATTGATATTGGTTGTTTTTGATATAGTTGCCAGCAAAACTTATTTACTGCAGTATGAAAACGCATACCGATTGAATAACCATAAATTGTTCCAAATCTTAAAATAACACCTCTATGTTTATTTTTTTTAAAATTATTTTTAATTATATTTTCTTCCTTTAATTTAAAGTATGCATATGGACTCTGTGGTTTTAATTCTGATTTTTTACAATCTTCATCAACAATATAATTTTGGGTTCCATATATACTAGTTGATGAAATGAAAATTAAATTTTTTTTATATTTTGCACAGGATTTGGTAATATTTTTAGTAGTTTGTAAATTATTATTTTCTATTTTTTCAGGGATAAGAATACTTGATTGAGCATCAGTGATTGCTGCTAAATGTATAACTAGATTAGTATTTTTAACATATGTATCAATATTGGATTTTGATAAATCTTTTTCAATAAATTTAATATTCTTATATTTTGCAAACATAAATAAAGTTGCATATCTGTTTGTCAAAAGACTATCGAAAACAGTAATTTTATAATTTTTATTTTTTTTTATTAATTGTAAAATTAAGTGAGAACCAATATGCCCTAATCCACCTGTAACTATAATATGCATGGAAAATTTATTTTGTTATATTTACACCAAGCATATGATCACGATCTCCCTTCCATCTAAAATGCTCAATAGAAATTAATTTTAAACCTATTTTTTTGATTATCTTTTTAATTTTATCCTCAGTATAACAGTTATGATGAAACTGACCATCTCCATTCTGACTTCCAAATATCATAGCAGTTAAATATCCCCACCTATTTAAGGGATTATAGGTGTATGTGCCAAACCAATGGTTATTTTCTATGGATCTTTCATCATTTTTAAAGAAATCTTTCCAATCATCTTTAGCTTCTAACCATTGTTTTACTGTTTTTTCAAAATTTGGAGTTGATAAATATAATTTACCTCCAATTTTTAAGACTCTAGCAATTTCTTTAAAAAATTTTTCTTCTTTTGTAAATGGAATATGTTCAATTAATGCTTCACATAAAATTTCATCAACTTCATCATCTTTAAATGGTAAATTATAGATGTCATATTTTTTTAAAATTATATCATCTGTAATAATTAAGTTTGGATATCTCTTTTCTAACTGCTCTTTAGTATCCATATCTATATTTATATAATTTTTTAAAGGCCTTCCTCCACAGCCTATATTTATTTTTATCATTTATTCTCTCTTAATTTTTTATATTCACTAAAATTGTGAATATAATCTTTTTTTTCATAATACCTATCACAAAAAACTAAAAGAACTGAATTTTTTGTATAGTATTTTTGAGAACACCATATCATAGGTGGAATATAAATTGCTTTTTTAAAATTATTTAAAATTACTTTCTTATTTGTTTTTGAATCAGTATACCTAATTTCAATTTTTCCATTTAAACAAATCATAAATTGTTTACATTTATAATGGGCATGCTCTCCTCTTATGCCGATAGTATTTGTAACTATAAATGATCTTTTTGACACAAAAGGTATTGAAATATTTTTTTCAAATACTATTAATTTATTTTTATCTACTATATTTTTTTTTAAATCTAATATTTTTACAGCTGAAATTTTCATTTATAACTACTTATGATATCTTCTAAACCCTTATTCAAACTAATTTTTGGTGACCATTTTAAATCATACTTTATTTTTTTTATTGATGCTTTAAAATTTCTTTTTTCGATTAACATAGAATTTTTTGGCCATCCAGCTAAATCAAAATTAATATTAATTTTTTTTTGTTTTTTAATTATTTTTTTTATTATTTTAAATACATTAATTAATTTATAACTTTTTCCATAACAAACATTATATATTAGATTGTTTGCTGTTGTATTTTTAAATTTAATTAACAAATCAATAACATCTTTAATATGTATAAAATCTCTTAAATAATTACCATCACCATATATTGTTAAATTGTTGCCTTTAATTGATGATCTAATTATTTGATTTATAATACCCCTATTTTTTGATTTTGAATTACCAGTTGATTTTCCATACACATTACTAAGTCTTAAAATGTTTGTTTTTATATTAAAGAATCTGGAATAACGAAGTAATAAATTCTCACAATATAGTTTGTGCTTGTCATAAACGCTCATTGGATTAGGTTTATATTTTTCATTTATAAGAAGTTGTTTGGTATTTCCATAAACTGTTACTGTTGATGTAAAAATAATATTAGTAATTTCTTTCTTATATTTTAAAATATTCAAAGTACACTCTAAAGGAATTACTGTCTGCTGATAATGTAATTTAGAGTTTTTTTGAGCAAATTTTAAATCATTATTAAATGTTAAATAATAAATTACATTAGATTGTTTAATAATTGTTTTGTGTTTAGTTTTTAAATCTACAAAATTATTATAAAAATAATCAGACTTAATAAGTTTTAATTTTTTATTATTCTTAAGTCTTTCTTTAAGAGCACTTCCAATATAACCTGAGTGACCGATGATTGTGATATATTTATTTTTATTTTTCAATTTAAATTATTTAGGTAATTTATTTTCTTTTAATAGTTCTTGAAAATTATTATATTTACTATCTCTTTTTGATATTATTGGTTTTTTAACTGGCCATTTAATATTTAAAGTTTTATCATTCCAAATTAAACCACATTCATTCTTTTTGTCATAACTTTTATTTACTTCATAATTGATAATTGCTTTTTCAGATAAAACTACAAATCCATGAGCAATACCAGGCGGCATAAAGATTTGTGAATTATTATTCTCTGATAAGGTAAATGCATCATATTGCATAAAAGTTTTAGAATGTGTTCGTAAATCAACTACTACGTCATAGATTTTTCCAGAAATTAAAGATACTAATTGTGATTGTGAGTTTTTATACTGAAAATGAAGACCTCTTAGAACATTTTTTTTAGAAAGTGAGATATTAGATTGTACAAAATTTGTTAATGATTTTGAAAATTGATATTTTTTTTTATTATAAATTTCATAAAAATAACCTCTACTATCATTAAACCTTTTATATTTAATTTTAAATACACCGTTTATTTTTGTTTTATAAATTTTAATCATAATTTTCTCAGATATATTTTTAAAATCTAAAAAAACATTATTAAGTTTATCAAAAAATTTTTCCTCATTCCAATTTTTAAAATATTTTATTTGAGTTTTTATTATATTTTTTCTATGTAAATTATCTTCAAATAGATTAATAACTTTTATTGCAGTATTAGCGGGATCTTTTAAATCAATATATTCAACTAATTTACCAAATTGTTCATGAAATTCTGGAATATCTGAATATAGTAAAGGACAATTATTAATAATAGCTTCTAAAGGTGGAATATTATTTGGGCCATTAAATGAAGGCATAAGAAGGCAAATGGCATTCTTATAGAAATATTGAATTGCCTCATCTTCAACGAAATCAAAAAACTTCACATATTTTCCAATTTTAAGTTGGTTAATTTTTTTTTTAAGGAAAGTCAAAGTACTGTTTAAACGAGGCGTACTTCCAACAAAATAAACATGAAAATTTTTATTATGAAAATTATTTAAATGATCTAATACTTTTAAAATATAGACATGATTTTTATGAGGATAAAAAGAAGCTGGATAAAATATATAATTCGCTTGCAACTTATATTTTTTACTAAAAAATAATTCTCTTTCATTGTCAAATTTTTTCTTATTAGGTAAGTAAGGCAAGATCTCTATTCGCTCTGGCAGAATATTATAATATTGTATTATTTGTTTTTTAAGAAAATTGGAGCAAACAATAATTTTAAAAGCTCTATTTAATGACTCAAAATAATAATTATATCTTTTTAAAAACTCATTATTATTAGATAATTCTGGAAAATAATTTTGATAGTGAAAGTTTAGGTCGAATACGGTAAATATGAAAGGTAAAGATCGTATTTGTTTATATAATAAAGTAGGAGAAGTAAAATATATAAGATCTACTTTATCTTTATTCATCCTCTTTTCTAAACTAGAATAAAAATCTAATTTTAAAATATTTTGCAACTTTAATTTTGGTCTTTGGAATATATTTGATATATAAATTAATAGATCTTTAAAAATTTTTATATTAAAGAAAAAATCGTTAAATTTTTGCAATATATTTTTATTTATTAAATTAATTTCTATATTGTAGGATTTATAATATCTAGAGATCTGTTTCGACTCACAATAATAAATAAATTTAAAATTACTATTTTTATAATTTTTTAAGATAGTTAAATTTAAAAGCTCATACTGAAAAGCTCCACCACTCTGATTAGTGTTTGTTATAATTACAGCTATATTCATTTATACATACAATAAGCTAAATATAATATCTTTATAGTATAAATTAATTTAAATTTAAAACTTATATATTTAATGTCATTAATAAATTTCATAAAGAAAAAAATTTTTATTTTTTTCATATAATTAATTTTATTATTTCTTTTTAAGACATTTGAAGAATTATGAGAAAACCAAATTATTAATTTATAGAATATATAATCTCTAAAAGATTTTTCTATATTTTTTAATTTCATTAATTCTTGAATTTTATCTAAAAAATCCTTTTCTGCTGATGTATATGCATTCAAATCGATGGATTTAACAGAAATTGAATTTTCATGAGTTCTTAGAAATACAAGTTTATTATCTTGCCATAAAATTTCTCCTTCAGAAACGACTAATATAGGCAATAAAGAGTCGCTATATGGGCCAAAAGAGTTGCCAAGTTTAGGATGGCCTCCAATTTTTTTTAAAATAGAAGTTTTTATTATTCCATAACATCCTATTAATTTAATTTCATTATTTGTATATTTTTTTATGAATGAATCAAAATTAAATTTTGTAGTATTTTCCTTTAAGTTTATCAATCTGTTAGAATCAAATTTAATACCTTGAGAGTAGGATGAATAGCTTGCAACAATAGATGGATTATTTTCTATATTTTTGATCATTAAACTTAAGAAGTCTTTATGCATCAAATCGTCATCTGCCAACCAAGTAAATAAATCTGTTTTACACTTATCTAATAAAAAATTCATATTTGAAAATTCACCTAATGATTTAGTGTGATTAAAAAACAAAATTCTATCATCAATAGGAATATCCAAATTTTTAAAATTTAGCTTATCATTTGTATAATCATTACCAATCAAAACATAAAAATTTTGATAGCTTTGTTGTAAAATAGAATTTATGGCTTCTTTTAAAAAATTTTTTCTATTAAAAGTCGTAATTGCTACAGTTATAGTGAGATTTTTCATTTTAAAATTTTAGTGACTTAATTACAAGTTTCAAAATTTTTTTAATTGGTTTAGGAATAATCTCTAGAAAAAAAGAGGAAAGAAATAAGTTTGGATCTGTTTTTTTTATTAATTTAAATCTTATTTTATCTAAATCATATCTTGGAATAATTATTTCTGGCTCTTTAGTTATTCTCAAAGGTCTAGTTTCTACAGAATTATATAATTTAAAAGATTTATTATTTTTTGTAGTTGCTAAGTTGTCAAAACCAATATTTTTTACTAAATTAACTCTTGGAGCAATTGTATAACCTCCATTTTTTATCATTGAATAAGTCCATTGTGTAGACCATATATTATGTTCTTTATTTAAAGCATTATCAAAGTAGATTTTCATCCATTTAATAATATTTTTATTTTTATAATAATTAAAAAACATTTCGTAATCAGTTGCATAATCATATTCAGAAATATCTGAATTGAAATGTTTCCAAGCCCTTTTCCAAGTTGCCCATCCCCAAATATCATTAATGGTAGTAAAATAATAACTGTCATTACATTTTTTTTTATCTATTAAATAATTATTACCTGAGATTTGCATAACTTTGTTATTATTTTGATATTTAATTAAGTTATGTTCGCAAAAGCTGAAAAAATCTAAACTTGGAATACAATCATCTTCTAGAATTATACCATATTCATTTTTATCAAAAAACCAATTTATTGCTGTAATTACAGCAACTTTGCATCCTAAATTTTCTTCATTGAATTTTTTTTGAATTTTACATTTCCAATTTATTTTACTAATAATTTTTTTAATTATTGTAATTTTTTTAAAATCATTTTGATTATTTTTTCTGGGACCATCTATTGAAATAAAAAGATTTCTTGGTTTTTTTTTCTCTAAAGCTTGAATTAGTTTTTTAACGCTATCAGGTCTATTAAAAAGTAATAGAAGTATAGGGGTATTCATTTAATTGTACTTTTGCATAATTTTTTTTAATTGATTTGCAACTATATCAATATTTTCTATTTTCATACCTAAGCCTGCAGGTAAGTAAAATCCTCTTTTAGACATATATTCTGAATTTGGATGTTTATCATTTTTAAAAAAACCTAGTTTTTTTAAAATAGGCTGTTTATGCATAGGGTAGAAAAAAGGTCTTGTTCCTATACCCTTAGAATTTAATTCTTTAACTATATTATTAGTATAATTTTTTTTTGTTTTTATTAAAATACCGTAAACCCAATATAAATTTGTTGAATATTGATTGTTGGCCATTGGTAATTGTATATTTGATATATTTGATAATAATTTACTATACTTACTTCCTATAACTTTTTTTATTTTTATAAATTTATTTATTTTTTCAAGTTGTGATAATCCAAGTGCTGATTGAATATTTGTAAATCTATAATTCCAACCCAGCACATCATGCTTAAATCTTTTTTTATTATTAAAACCTAAGTTTCTTAAAAGTTTTAGTTTTTGATAGTATTTTTTACTATCAGTTAAAATCATACCTCCTTCTCCGGTTGTAATTAACTTATTTGCATAAAAACTAAATATACTCAAATGTCCAAAAGATCCGCATAATTTATTTTTAAAATGAACACCATGGCTCTCTGCCGCATCTTCAATTATGTATAAATTATATTTTTTAGCTAAATACAAAACAATATCCATATCACATGCAAGGCCATAAGTATGGACAACCATAATTGCTTTAGTTTTTTGTGTTATTTTTTTTTCAATTTGTGTTACATCCATATTCCAATCATATAAATTTGAATCAATTAGAATAGGTTTTATTCCTTTTTTAATTAGTGGTAAAATACATGAAATAATTGAGAACGACGGCATGATTACTTCATCACCTTTTTTTAAATCTAAAACCTCAATAGATAGCTCAATAGCTGCAGTTCCATTTACTACACTTACGCCATAATTTTTTCCAATATAGTTTGAAAATTTTGTCTCAAATTGTGAAACATATTCTCCTTCAGATGATACCCAACCAGATTTTAAGCAATCAGAGACATATTTGATTGCATTTCCAATTATTAGAGGTTCATTAACAGGAATGTTATATTTTTTTTTATTCATATAGAGTATTTATCGTTATTAATTTGATAAGGTCCCTGTTTTACTTCTAAAATTTCTGAATCTTCGAGCATTGTAAAACCATGTCCACAATCTCCAATTAAAATTGTATCACCTTTGTTTAAAATTTTACTTTGCAATTTTATTTTATTTTTACTAAAAAAATCAATTTTTACTTTACCTTTTCTAATAAATAAAACTTCGAAAGTTTTATGTATATTTCTTTTTGTAGTTGCATGAATGTGTGGTTCAATTATATAATTTTTTTTTCTATTCATATAACCAAGTTGTAGCTCATAAGATTCAGGAGTAAAAAAATTAATATCTTCTCCTACATAGTTTGATTTAATAATTATTGATATTATTTCATTGTCATGTTTTATATATTCAATCATTTAGATCTACCGAAATTAGTTTTTTTTTGTCTATTTTAAATATTTTGTTGCAATGTTTCAAGTTATCAAACTTATGAGATACTAATATAATTGTTATTTTCATATTCAATTCTTTTAAAAAATTTATAATTGTTTCTTCGTTTTTTTTATCTAATGAATTTGTAGACTCATCTAATATTAAAATTTGAGAACTATTATATAACGCCCTAGCAATACCAATTCTTTGAATTTGCCCTCCAGATAATTGAATTCCATTTTCACCAACAACAGTTTCTAATTTATTAGGTAATTGTTTTACAAATTGCTCAAGCTGTGAATTGGTTAAAGCATATTTTAATTTTTTATCATCTTTAGAAAAAGATTGTTTTCCAAATAAGATATTATTTTCAATTGTATCATCGAGTAAAAATACTTTTTGTGGAACATAGCCAAATAAATTTATTAAATTAATTTTTTCTAAATCAATTTCGTTATCATTAATTAAATAATTATACGATTTGGGAATTAAAAGACCTATTATAATATTAATTAAACTTGTTTTTCCTGCACCACTAGGACCCATAATACCAATAAAATCACCTTTATTAATTTCAAACGACAAATTTTTAAAAATTATTTGATTTCTATTTGAGTATTCAAAATTAATATTATTAATTTTTAAATTTTTAAAAATAAAAGATTTATTTATTTTTCTATTTAAATTAAGTTTTAGTTCTTCATTAATCAAATTTACAGCTGGTTCTAAATAACGTATATCTTGCAAACAATTGAGTATTCTACTAGCAGAAGGAAGAAGCCTAAATGAAGCTGCAGCATATAATGCTATAGATGTAATTATTGAAGATGAATTATTAGATATATTGATATAAATAAAAAATAAGCAAACAAAGCTTGAAATAACAATAAGCTCAATCCATAACCTTGGTAAATTAGATAAAAATCCAGAATATTGATCTGATTTATATTTTTTAAAACTATTAAAAGAGAAGTTATTTTTGAAAAAATCAAATTTACCATAAATTTTTACCTCTTTAATTGCACCTAGACTATGCTGAATATCTTTTATTCTTAAAGCTTCGTATTTTTGTCTATATGTACCCCATTTTAATAATAATTTTTGAAAAAATAAGTAAAAGATTGAACAACAAATTATTATTGTTAAAAATATAAATATAGTTGCTTTTGGATTAACAACTAACATTAAAGTTGTAATTCCTATTACTACTAAAATTTCGGTTAATAAAATAAAGAAAACTTTAAAAGTATAAGTAAAAGCATCAACTTCATTTACTAGATTTCTAATAATTTCAGAGGATTTTCTTGAAATATGAAAAATAAAACTTTGTTGTAAATAAATTGAAAAGAGTTTTTTATTATAAAATAAATTAATCTTGAATATTAAATAATTTTGAAACCAAGCTACAAGTATTAGAAAAAAAATTTTCAATAAAAAAACAAAAAATAAAACCATAGCTGCTACAATAATCAAATTATCTGTATTAAAAGAATTAGATGCAGTTGATAAAAATTCATAAATTAAATTATTCATTGAGGATGGGTTAAGAATGCTATCGAGAAAAGGTATAACCATTCCAATACTAAGTGTTTCCAAAAACATTCCAAAAATAAGTAGAATAAACAAAAAGAAAAGTGGTAGGTAAAGCTGACTATCGATTACTGAATATAATTTTTTAACTATTTTCATAGATAAAAAGTTTAAGAATTTAAACTTTCTATTCTTAAATCATTATCAACCATTTCTTTAATCATTTGATTTATTGTAATTTTATTTTTCCATTTGAGAATTTTTTTTGCTTTAGAATTATCACCTTGCAAAATCGGTACTTCAGATGGTCTAAAATATTTTTTATTTACCTTAATTATTGTCGCGCCTTTTTTAAGAGGTGAGTTAAATTTATTTTGTATACTTATAATTTTAGCATGCTCATTCAAACCTTTACCAAACCATTTAATTTTTATACCGAGGTAGAGAGTCACTTTTTCAATAAATTCTTTTACTGATAGAGAATTTCCAGTAGCTATAACAAAATCATCTGGTTTATTTTGCTGTAGAATTAACCATTGCATTCTTACATAATCTTTTGCATGTCCCCAATCTCTTTTAGCATAAATATTGCCAACATAAAGATGCTTATCAATTCCAAGAAATACTCTTGCAAGTCCTCTTGTAATTTTTCTTGTAACGAATGTAACTCCTCTACGTGGTGACTCATGATTGAATAATATGCCGTTAGCTATGAACATATTATAAGATTCTCTATAGTTAACAGATATCCAGTAAGCAAAAACCTTGGAAGCTGCATAAGGACTTGATGGATAAAAAAAAGAACTCTCTTTTTGTGGAACTTTAATATTTTTACCAAACATCTCAGATGATGATGCCTGATAAATTTTAATATTTTTATTTACAGTTTTACACGCTTCTAAAAGTTTTAATGTTCCTATTGCATTAGTTTCTGCTGTGTAAACTGGATTTTCAAAACTAACCTGTACGTGGCTTTGTGCTGCAAGATTATAAATTTCATTTGGTTTAATTTTGTAGATCAGCTTAGTAAGTGAAGATTGATCGTTCAAATCTCCATAATGAATCAAAAAATTTTTTTTTCCCTCAATTGGTTTTTGGTATATTGCGTCTAACCTAGATGTATTAATTGAAGATGATCTTCTAATAATACCGTGCACTATGTATTTTTTACTAAGAAGAAATTCAGCAAGATATGATCCGTCTTGCCCTGTAACTCCAGTTATAAGCGCAATTTTTTTCTTCATTTATTAAAGTTTGTAGATAAATCTTTATATGTTAATTGGATACCCTCATCAAGGTTTACTTTAGGTTGCCATCCCAAACTTTTTACAAAAGAAGAATCAATAATTTTAGATCTAATTCCATTTGGTCTAGTTTTATCATAAGATAATTTTACCTTTATTCCAACTATATTAATAATTTTTTTAGCTAAATCATCAATACTAATCTCATTCCCAGAACCAATATTAATTACTGTTTTTTTTATTTTTTTATAATTATGCATTATTAAAATAGCTGCTTCTGCTAAATCCTCAACATATAAAAATTCTCTTAAAGATTTACCATCCCCCCAAATATTAAAATAATTTCCATTTTTTAATTTACAATTATAGGCTTTAAGAAGCAATGCTGGAAGAACATGAGAATTCTCAGGATCATAATTATCATTAGGTCCATAAAGATTTGTAGGCATTAAAGTAATATAATTTTTATTGAAGTCTCTATTAATTGACTCGCATAATTTTAATCCTGCAATTTTAGCAATTGCATATGGTTCATTTGTATCTTCTAATTTTCCAGACATTAAACTTTCTTCTTTAATTGGTAATTTTGTATTCTTTGGATAAATACAGCTTGAGCCAAAATTAATTAATGAATTTAAACCTAACTTATGTGCAGTATAAATGACATTAAATTGTATCATTGTATTTTTATATATAAAATCGGTTCTATTAGTATTATTTGCAGATACACCGCCTACTAGACCAGCTGCGTTGAAAATAAAATCAGGCTTGTATTTTTCAAAAAATTTCTCTACTTCCTGTTTTGATTCTAAATTTAATTCATTGCGATTAGGCAGAATAATATTTTTAAAATTATTTCTTTGTAAACATCGTACTAATGCACTTCCAACAAGACCCGTTGAACCAGTAACAAGAATTTTCATTAGTTAAGTTTTATTTTTAAAATTTTCATAAAATAAAATAGCGACTGGTAAATAATAAATTATACTTAACCAATTATTAAAGAAATTTCCAGAGGGCATTATAGGCCATAAATTTGAAAATATCATAGTAATACATAAAAAGCTAATATTACTAATTTCAAAATTGTTAAGAAATATTTTTTTTATTATAATAATTAAACAATATAAAAAAATTAATAGTACAGGAGCTATACCTACTATACCAATTTCAGAAAGCAATTGTACATATGTATTATGCGGGTGAGTACTACAATTTATATTAAACCAATATTTTGAATTATCTTTATTAATATAGTAGCCCTTTCCATATCTTGATGTAGAGCATAATTCTCTAAACATTTTTGGACCATGACCAAATATTGGTTTGTCCTTGAACATTTTGTAAGCTGTTGAATAATGCAGAGTATGTGTTGATGAGAATATATTAAAATTGATTTGTGAATTATTTTCTATTTTAAAATCAAATTGATTAAAAGTATCAATAAAAATTCTTTTATATGAACTTCTATCTAAATAAAGAAGTGAAATAACCATTAAAACTCCAATGGCTAAATAAAAAATATTTTTTTTAAGAATCTTTTTATAGGACAAAGCTAATATAAATAAATTCAAAGATAAAATAAAAAAAGCAGTTCTTTCACCGCTGAGTATGATTATTGACAGGATAATTATAATATATGAAAATAATAATAAATTTTCATAATATATTTTTTCTTTTAATAACAAGTAACCTATGATTGGTATAAAGAAAGTTCTGCTTAGGAACGAGCCCAGAATTTCTTCATCTTTAAAAAAACTACTTAGCTTGACTCCATTATAAGGATAACCAAAAATATTAAAATTGAAAAAGTATTGAAAATATGAGTCAAAAAAAACTATTGCAAGTAAACAAAAATATATAAATGAAAATTTTTTTAAAAAATTATTTTCAATTTTTGAGATATATGAAAAACATAATACAAAAAAACCAAATCTAAAGTAAAATAAACTTGATTCTAAAGAAAGTAATATATTTGCAGAATATAATGAAACTAAAATTAAATACAGACACCATAAAAAGAAAAATAGTACTATTTTATTTTTGAAATAAATATATTTTTTTTTTTTAATTATTAGAAAAATAAATAGTAAACTATTTATAGAAATTATTGCATCAGCAAAAAATCTACTAAATACAATTGCAAATGGTAATACAAAAAATAAACTAACAATTATCTGATTAAGACTATTAAAATTATTAAAGTTTAAATTATTCAAGTTATTTTTTTTTAATAATTTTATACGATAAAATAATTAAGTTTAAAATAATTATAATTAAAAAAATAAAATAATAATACAAACTAAGATTAAAAGTACTATTTTTTATTATAGTTTCTAATCTTGAATTTTTTTCATCAAAAAAAATTGTAACCATAAAATACTTCAAATTATTTTTTAGATTGATAATTAAGTTTTCTATTTGTATTTGAGATAATTCATCAGCCCAAATTGGAGTAGAATCAATTCTTCTTTTTTCATTAATTAATTGATTTAGATAATTTGAAAATAAAATCTTTGCAGAAGAATCAGTCATTTCTCCATTTTCAACACCTTCTGCAAGAGCATCAAAATAATATACTAATCTATTACCCTTTTGAGTGCATGACTGTAATTTTGAACAATACTCTAATCTTTTTTCTTTACCGCATAATATTATTTCTTTGAATTCGGTATTAATATCTAAGCACTCTTGATAGTGAGAATAATCAGCTTTAAAAAACTTACTTGATTTAATTTTAGTTAATTCAGTTAATATAAAATTATAATTTAATTCTTCATAATCTTTCTTAATATTTTTTAAGTATATATCTAAAATTAAATTTATTTTTTTTTTAATATTTATTTCTGAAACAAAATTTGAACTTAATGTAAATTTTAGTTTAATAATGTCGTTATTTAAAATATTTTCCGAAAGAGATGATAAATTGATAATTTCTAATTCATCTAAATATAAAGTTTCTGAATTAAATTCTTCTTCAAAATATAATTTATTATTTGTTAAATGATTAGATAATTTTGTGATCAAATAAATTAATGTATCGTAATTACAAATTTGTGAAGGAAAAATATTTTTTGTACAACTTTCAAATGCAACTAGAATGTCCTCATGTTTAAGATTAATTTCATAATTATTAATACTTGTTTCATTATTGTATATTTTTTGAAAAAAATTTTGCAATAATAATCCGATCAAAAGTGTTGAAAAAGTTATTGCAATTAATAAAAACTTACTATCTTTTATTTCAGAAAATATTTTTTTTAAGTTTATTTCATTCATTTAATTGTATTTTTAGGTTTATTTATAGTATTCATCATGCCATTTCAAAAAAACTTTTAACCCATCTTCAATATTTTTAAACTTATTAACAATTATATACTTCCTTAATTTCTTAAGAGAACTGTTTGTTTTTTTTAATTCTCCTTTAGATAATTCTTTATGAATAATATTAGTTTTTTTTTGATAATGGTCTTCAAAAATATTTAAAATTTTTGTTAGTTTTACTGAGTTTGAGTTACCTATATTAAATATTTCAGCAGGTATTTCTTTTTTAATCTTTAATCTTATGAGTTTATAAATACTACTAGATACATCGTCGATATATGTAAAATCTCTAAATAAATTACCATTATTATATAATTCAATAAAATTATTTTTTTTTATAGCAGATGCAAGTTTACTAAAAAACATATCTGGTCTCGCGTATTTTCCATAAACAGTGAAAAATCTTAATCCTATCGTTTGAATATTATGGAAATTAGAATATGAATAAGCAATTAATTCGTTTGTTTTTTTGGTAGCAGAATAAACTGAGAGTGGAGTATCTGTTTTATCAGTCTCTATATTGGTAAAATTTTTATTGTTACCGTATACTGAACTACTAGATGCATATAAAAAATTTTTAATTTTATGCTTTGATGATAAATCTAGTACATTAAAAAATCCGTTTATATTATTTTTAATATATTTACTAGGATTTTTAAAAGAATAGTTTACTCCTGGTTGCGCAGCTAGATGAATAACAATATCTAGTTTATTTTTTTTGAAGATATTTTCTAAGTTTTTTATATTATTTATATCTAGCAATTTAAAAAAGAAATTTTTATTTTTTATTAAAACTTTCAATCTATCTTTTTTTAATTTTTTATCATAATAATTATCTAGATTATCAACTCCAAAAACTTTATAGTTTTTATTTAATAATAATTTTAGACTTATATGAAAACCAATAAAACCAGCACATCCGGTAACAAGGCAATTCATTAATTAACGGGCATAACAAATTCTGCACCTACATTAATATTTTCAGGCCATCTACTTGTAATAGTTTTTAGTTTTGTATAAAAATTTACACCTTCTTTACCATGCATAGCGTGATCTCCAAATAATGAATTTTTCCATCCACCAAAACTATGAAATGCCATTGGAACAGGAATGGGAACGTTTACTCCTACCATACCAATTTTACAATCAGTTGTGAAGTTTCTGGCGACTTGTCCACTAGATGTATAGATACTTGTTCCATTTCCATATTCATGATTGTTTACTAAATTTAAGGCATCTTTATAGTTTTCTGCTCTCACAACAGATAAGACAGGGCCAAAAATCTCTTTTTCATAAATTTGCATGGTAGGTAATACATGATCAAATAAAGTTGGGCCTATAAAATAACCATCTTCATATCCCTGAATTTTTACATTTCTACCATCAACCACAAGATTTGCACCCTCATCAACTCCACTTTGAATTAAGTTTTCAATATTTTTTTTATGCTCTTTACTTATTACCGGCCCCATATCAGCATCATTAGTCGTCCAGGGCGCAACAACAAGTTCATTTGATTTTAATTTTATTTTATCTACTAATTCATCTGCAATTTCACCAACGGCAACTGCCACTGATACAGCCATACATCTTTCACCTGCTGAACCATAAGCAGCACCAATAATTCCATCAACTGCTTGATCAATATTTGCATCAGGCATAACCACTAAATGATTTTTTGCCCCCCCAAGAGCCTGAACTCTCTTTTGATTCATAGCAGATTTTTCATAAATATATTTTGCTACATTTGTTGAGCCTACAAAACTTATCGCTGAAATATTTCTTTCTTCAATAATTTGATCTACAATATTCTTATTTCCATTAATTACATTAAATACTCCGTCTGGTAATCCAGCTTTTGTAAACAGTTCAGCAAGTTTTATTGAGCATGAGGGGTCTTTTTCAGATGGTTTTAGTATAAAAGAATTACCACAGGCAATAGCTATTGGATACATCCACATTGGAACCATTGCAGGAAAATTGAATGGGGTAATACCAGCACAAACGCCTAAAGGCTGTCTCATTGACCAAGAATCAATATTAGCCCCTACATTATTTGAGAATTCACCCTTTAAAAGATGAGGTATTCCACAGGCGAATTCAACAACTTCTAATCCTCTGGTAACAGATCCTTTAGCATCATCTAATGTTTTTCCATGCTCTCTAGAGACAATTTTAGCCAATTCTTCAATATTTTCTTGAATTAAAACTTTATAATTTGAAATTATTCTTGAACGTTTTAGAGGTGTTACTTGAGACCATTGTTTTTGAGCATTAAATGAACTTTCAACTGTCTTTGAAAAATCCTTATTATTTGATAATACAACTTTTGATATTATTTCACCAGTTGAAGGATCATAAACATCTAAGAATTCGTTAGAATAATTTATTTTTTTTCCATTTATATAATTTTTAATGACTTCCATTACTTATTCCTCTTCTTCTATAAATTAAAATTAAATTTCTTAAATAAACAAAAATTCCAAACATTTGACCTAATATAATTACTGGATCTTTTCTAAAGATTGCATAAATTAATAATCCTAAACCTCCAAATATACTTAAGTACCAAAAAATAATTGGTATATAACTTATCCCTTTTTTTTCTGAATAAATCCATTGAATTACAAATCTTGAAGCAAATAATCCTTGTCCAACAAATCCAATACAAAGAAATAAAATTTCAATTCTAGTTAAATTTATAAAGTAATCAGTCATTTTTTCTCGAATCAATAATTTTTTTTACTTTATATATATCAATTATACCAACAAATAATCTATCAATAATACCGTATTTTGATTTACCATAAATTCTCTTATTATGTGAAACTTCAATAAATAAAGTTTTTCTATTGTATCCTTTGAATAGAGCGGGTAAAAATCTATGTATGCCATTAAAAAAAGGGAATTTTAAAAATTGATTTTTATCAAAAACTTTAAGTGCACATCCAGTATCATCACAATCATCATTTAATATTTTTTTTCTAACTTTATTTGCAACTAAAGATGATAGTCTTTTAATAAATTTATCTTTTCTATTTTTTCTGATACCGCCAACTAAATAAATCTCTTTTTTAGAAAAATAAGCTTCAATTAGTTTTAAAGCGTCCCAAGGGTTATTTTGACAGTCCCCATCCATTGTCAATAAAGTAGATGAATTGCTTAACTTTGCACCCTCATAAATAGAAAAACTTTGACCCATATTTTTATAATTTTTAGAAAATTTTATTTTATGATAAGATTTATTTAAGTGTTTTATAATTTTATTTGAGTTATCATTACTAAAATCATCAATGAATATTATTTCACTAATTTTATCATATAAACCGCAATCCAATATACTTTTAAATAATAAATCAATATTTTTTTCCTCATTGTAAACAGGAATTACTAAAGAAATATCATACATATCATGGCTTAGTAAATTGATTTTCTTTATTTTCAGACATTTTATTTAAAATCCAATCATATGTTTTTTCCAAACCATTAATTAAGTTATATTTTGGCTCCCAACCCAACTCTTTTTTTATTTTTGTATTATCACTTGATCTACCTCTAACTCCTAATGGCATACCTTTAAGATATTTTTTATTTACTTTATAATTTGATATTATTTGAACCTTTTCAATCAATTGATTTATTGATACCTGCTCTTCACTACCAATATTAATTGGTCCATTAAAATCTGAATTGATTAGCTTAAGTGTGGCTTCCACGCAATCATCAATAAATAAATAAGATCTTGTTTGATTTCCATCTCCCCAAACTTCTATTTCATCTAAGTTATTTAATTTCGAGTGTATTATTTTTCTACATATTGCAGCAGGAGATTTCTCTCTTCCTCCATCGTATGTACCAAAAGGACCAAAAACATTATGGTATCTTGCAACTTTTACATCAAGATTTGTATCCTCATTAAAATGCCTACACATTCTTTCACTAAACAATTTTTCCCAACCATATCCATCTTCAGGAAGCGCGGGGTAGGCATCTTCTTCTTTAAGACCTGGGATATCAGAAGTATTTTGAAGTTCTGAATTATAAACACAAGCAGATGATGAAAAAAAATATTTTTTAACTCTCTGTTTCTCGCACGCCATTAACATATGAGTATTTATTAAAACTGAGAGCATACAATCTGTTTTATTCCATTCAATAAAACCAATTCCACCCATGTTGCAAGCCATATTGATTACAACATCAATACCCTTAACAACCTTGTTACAGTTATCTAAATCTCTTAAATCTAAAGAAATATTTTTTGAATTTTTATTAATTTGAAACCAATTATTAAAATGCTTTATATCAACGCAAGTTACATCGTGACCTTGTTTTAATAATTCATTGGTAATGTGACCACCAATGAAGCCACCTGCTCCGGCAACTAGATATTTCATAAGGTTATTAATATATTAATAAATAATCCTGGCAACGTCCTACTCTTCCATGCCTTAAGACAAAGTACCATCGGCGCAAACAGCTTTCACGGTCGAGTTCGGAATGGAATCGGGTGTTTATCTGTTGCTATTATCACCAGGAAATTTTTAAGTTACAAAACTTTTCTCTGTACGATATTGTAATCAAGCCAATCGAGTTATTAGTATTAGTTAGCTTCATGCATTACTGCACTCCCACATCTAACCTATCAACGTGGTGGTCTTCCACGACTCTAATGGGGAAATCTAGTATTCAGGTGGGTTTCCCGCTTAGATGCTTTCAGCGGTTATCCTGTCCGTACATAGCTACCCAGCGATGCTCCTGGCGGAACAACTGGTACACCAGAGGTACGTTCATCCCGGTCCTCTCGTACTAGGGACAAATCCTGTCAAATTTCCAACTCGTATAGCAGATAGGGACCGAACTGTCTCACGACGTTCTGAACCCAGCTCACGTACCACTTTAATTGGCGAACAGCCAAACCCTTGGGACCTTCTCCAGCCCCAGGATGTGATGAGCCGACATCGAGGTGCCAAACACCCCCGTCGATATGGACTCTTGGGGGGTATCAGCCTGTTATCCCCGGCGTACCTTTTATCCGTTGAGCGATGGCCCTTCCACTCGGAACCACCGGATCACTATGACCGTCTTTCGACTCTGCTCGACATGTACGTCTCGCAGTCAGGCAGGCTTTTGCCATTGCACTCTAAAGCTGATTTCCGACCAGCCTGAGCCTACCATCGCGCGCCTCCGTTACTCTTTGGGAGGCGACCGCCCCAGTCAAACTACCCACCATACAGGGTCCCACATCCAGATAATGGATGTTGGTTAGATATCAAAAAAATAAAGGGTGGTGTTTCATCTTTTGACTCCATGAATGCTAGCGCACTCACTTCAAAGTCTACCACCTAGCCTACACATTATTTTTCTAATACCACTGTAAAGCTATAGTAAAGGTGCACGGGGTCTTTCCGTCTAACTACACGTACTCCGCATCTTCACGGAGAATTCAATTTCGCTGAGTTGATGTTGGAGACAGCGGAGAAATCGTTACGCCATTCATGCGGGTCAGAACTTACCTGACAAGGAATTTCGCTACCTTAGGACCGTTATAGTTACGGCCGCCGTTCACCGGGGCTTCATTTTAGAGCTTGCACTCCACCATTTAACCTTCCGGCACCGGGCAGGCGTCAGTCCCTATACATCGTCTTACGACTTAGCAGAGACCTGTGTTTTTGATAAACAGTCGCTTCTCCCTATTCTGTGCCACCAACTAATAGTTGCCTAAAAATTGGTCTCTCTTATTCCGAAGTTACAAGAGCATTTTGCCGAGTTCCTTCAACATCATTCTCTCAAGCGCCTTGGTATACTCTACCTTCCTACCTGTGTCGGTTTAGGTACGATCTATATTCTGAGGCTATTTCCTGGAACTATTTCACAGCATTTTCAATCCAATAAGAAAATACTATTTACATAATCCGTCAACTCTCAGAAGGTACAGGAATATTAACCTGTTTCCCATCGACTACGCATTTCTGCCTCGCCTTAGGGGTCGACTAACCCTGCGCAGATTAACTTTACGCAGGAAACCTTAGGATTTCGGCGAGAGTGTTTCTCACACTCTTTATCGCTACTCATGTCAGCATTCGCACTTCTGATACCTCCAGCATTTTTTTCAAAACACCTTCAACGGCTTACAGAACGCTCCGCTACCCCTTATAATTATCGCAACAATTATAAAGTCACAGTTTCGGCAAATGGCTTTAGCCCCGGTACATCTTCGTCGCGGAAAAACTTAATTAGAACAGTGAGCTGTTACGCTATCTTTAAAGGATGGCTGCTTCTAAGCCAACCTCCTGCCTGTCTTGGTCTTTCTACATACTTTCCCACTTAGCCATTATTTAGGGGCCTTAACTGGTGATCTGGGCTGTTTCCCTCTCGACTATAGACCTTAGCACCTATAGTCTGTCTGCTGTGCATAGTATATCGGTATTCAGAGTTTGGTTAGGTTTGGTAGGAATCGCTTCCCCCTAGCCCATCCAGTGCTTTACCCCCGATATCATTCACACAACGCACTACCTAAATAGTTTTCGCGGAGAACTAGCTATAGCGGAATTTGGTTGGCCTTTCACCCCTTAACACAAGTCATCCAAAAACATTTCAACGTTTCCTGGTTCGGTCCTCCGATGCATGTTACTGCATCTTCAACCTGCTCATATTAAGCTCATCCCGCTTCGAGTCTAATCCGTACAACTGACGCCCTATTAAGACTTGGTTTCCCTACGCCTACACCTTATGGCTTAAGCTTGCTGCACAGACTAAGTCGCTGACCCATTATACAAAAGGTATGCCATCACTTCTCAAGGAAGCTCTGACTGCTTGTAGGCATTCGGTTTCAGATACTATTTCATTCCCCCTATCGGGGTTCTTTTCACCTTTCCCTCACGGTACTAGTTCACTATCGGTCACCAAGGAGTATTTAGGCTTGGGAAGTGGTCTTCCCGTATTCAGACAAAATTTCACGTGTTCCGCCCTACTCGAAAATAAAATTATTTTTTACCTATACAGGACTATCACCTACTATGGTTAAACTTTCCAGTTTATTCTAGTTATTATAATTCTACTATTGGCCTGATCCGCGTTCGCTCGTCACTACTAACGGAATATATTTCTTTTCCTCTAGCTACTAAGATATTTCAATTCACTAGGTTAACTCTTATTAGCTATGTATTCACTAATAAGTAACTCTAAAGAGTTGGGTTTCCCCATTCGGATACTTAAGGATCAAAGTGTGTTGACAACTCCCCTTAAATTTTCGCAGCCTGCCACGTCCTTCATCGTCTCTTGATGCCAAGGCATCCACTAAATGCCCTTTTGCGCTTGATTGCAATTACGTACAGAGAAAAATTTTGTACGTATTTAAATCAAAAAAATTTATTTTGATCAGTTAAAATTTTCGTATTTACAAATTAAAAGAACGAATAAGATTAAATTAAATAGTGGTGGAGGATAGCGGGATCGAACCGCTGACCTCCTGAATGCAAATCAGGCGCTCTCCCAGCTGAGCTAATCCCCCTGTTATTGGTGGGCCGAGGAAGACTTGAACTTCCGACCTCACGCTTATCAAGCGCGCGCTCTAACCAACTGAGCTACCAGCCCAATATAATTAAATAAGCACCCAGTACTAGCTAATATTTAAAAGAGATAGATAGACAACAACCCGGATAACTAGCGAACTAGTCATCAATATCCTTAGAAAGGAGGTGATCCAACCGCAGGTTCCCCTACGGTTACCTTGTTACGACTTCGCCCCAGTCGCTGACCCTACCGTGGACGGCTGCTTCCTTGCGGTTAGCGCACCGGCTTAAGGTAAAACCAACTCCCATGGCGTGACGGGCGGTGTGTACAAGGCCCGAGAACGTATTCACCGTAGCACGCTGATCTACGATTACTAGCGATTCCAACTTCATGGACTCGAGTTGCAGAGTCCAATCCGAACTGAGATGGTTTTTTGGGATTAGCTTTATCTTGCGATATTGCTGCCCTCTGTCACCACCATTGTAGCACGTGTGTAGCCCAGACCGTAAGGGCCATGAGGACTTGACGTCATCCCCGCCTTCCTCCAGCTTATCACCGGCAGTTTTTCTAGAGTGCCCAGCTTAACCTGATGGCAACTAAAAATGAGGGTTGCGCTCGTTGCGGGACTTAACCCAACATCTCACGACACGAGCTGACGACAGCCATGCAGCACCTGTGTGTATGCCAGCCGAACTGAAGAATTACGATTCTGTAATTCAAACATACCATGTCAAGGTCTGGTAAGGTTCTTCGCGTTGCTTCGAATTAAACCACATGCTCCACCGCTTGTGCGGGCCCCCGTCAATTTATTTGAGTTTTAATCTTGCGACCGTACTTCCCAGGCGGAGTGCTTAATGCGTTAGCTACGACACTGATACTACTGTACCAGCGACTAGCACTCATCGTTTACTGCGTGGACTACCAGGGTATCTAATCCTGTTTGCTACCCACGCTTTCGTATCTCAGCGTCAAAAATGGCCTAGTTAGTCGCCTTCGCTTCTGGTATTCTTTCCAATATCTACGAATTTCACCTCTACACTGGAAATTCTACTAACCTTTACCAAATTCTAGATCACTAGTTTTAAATGCAGTTCCTGGGTTAAGCCCAGGGATTTCACATCTAACTTTTTGATCCGCCTACATACGCTTTACGCCCAGTGATTCCGAACAACGCTAGCCCCCTTCGTATTACCGCGGCTGCTGGCACGAAGTTAGCCGGAGCTTCTTCTTCAACTAATGTCATTATCATCATTGATGAAAGAGTTTTACAACCCGAAGGCCTTCTTCACTCACGCGGCATTGCTGGATCAGGGTTTCCCCCATTGTCCAATATTCCCTACTGCTGCCTCCCGTAGGAGTCTGGGCCGTGTCTCAGTCCCAGTGTGGCTGATCATCCTCTCAAATCAGCTATAGATCGTAGCCTTGGTGGAGCAATTACCTCACCAACTAGCTAATCTAGTGCGGGCTCATCTGAAGGCGATAAATCTTTCTCTTTACAGACACATCCGGTATTAGCTACAGTTTCCCGCAGTTATTCCGAACCTTCAGGTAGATTCCCACATGTTACTCACCCGTGCGCCACTAAATCCGAAGATTTCGTTCGACTTGCATGTATGAGGCATGCCGCCAGCGTTCGTTCTGAGCCATAATCAAACTCTTAAGTTAAGTAAATCTGACCGAAGTCAAAAATTACGGAACGTCCGTTAAAGCGGAATACTTCTTGTATAAACAAAAGTATTTGTTGATACGTATTCCATTAACATTCGTAAAAAATTAATTACGAATTGTTGTCTACGTATCTCTTTTATAATCTTATTAACATTTTAAAGAGCATACAAAACCCTACTATTTTAAGAAAAATTGTAGAGGATTGTTCTTTTCAAAAGAAAAGAGTATGTGCCTATAATAGTATAAAAATTCCTTGTCAAATCATAAAAAATAAAAAAAATCCCTTAAATTCTGGGGATATTTTTTAATAGCTGAATAATATTTCAGTATTTTTGGAGAATCTAACTGTTTTATTGGTTGCGGGAGTAGGATTTGAACCTACGACCTTCAGGTTATGAGCCTGACGAGCTACCGGGCTGCTCCACCCCGCGGAAAGATCTTTTTGATAATCTAAAAAATAAAAAAAGCAACAAACTTTAAGACTTTTCGTAAATATTATTGCAAAAATTAATAAAATTTAAATTTTCTTTGAATATATTTTTATTAATTTTTGTTTTATTTTTGTTTTTATTAGTAATAAATTTTGAATATTTTTTTAATTCATTAATTTTTCTTATAACAATCAAATTGGGAATATTTTTAAAGTAATTGTCACGCTTATCAAAACCAGAGCCAATTTGTAATGAGAAAGTAGGTATCTGACAATATATTGATTCTAATAGCATAGTAGATGAAATTCCAAAAACTACATTATATTTATATAATAAAAGTGACTTATTTTTTATTTTTTCGTTAAAAATTTTAATATTTTTTGATTTGAAACTCTCTTTAGTAATACTCAATTTATTTTTTGAGTCATTTTCTAAAGGATGATTTTTTATTCCAATTTTTAATTGTATTTGTTTGGTGTTTGCAAATTCATATAAATAACTCAAAAAAATATCAAAAATTTTTTGCTGATTATAGGAAATACTATGCTTTGATAGTTTTGTAGGCTTAGGATTTTTATCTGGAGAAGATATATAAAGGATAAAAATTTCGTTTTTTATGTTTTTTTTATAATTATACAACCTTTTTGCTGCTTCTTGTAGATGAGGCAAACCTACAACACTAATATTTTTATTATTTATTAATTTTAAAAATGTTTTTTTTGTTTCAAAGAAAGGCACACCTAAATAATCAGGTAAAATGATATCTTTATTATTTTTAAATATTTTAAATCTTTCAATTGGATGAGCCCATGAATCTAGCATACAAAAAGTGAATATTTGATTTTTTTTTGCTTCAATTAAAAAATCTCTCTCTAAGAAATAATATCCACTTGACCCAACAAAAATTGCTTTTGATTGAAAATCATATAAATATTTTAAGATTTTAGATTTAGATATTTTATTTTTTTCATAAATAATTTTACTAAAAAATTTCTTATGTATTAATTCTTGATCCAATGATGTGATTAGGATTTTTTTAAATTTTTTTTTATTTTTTAAGTTATGTACGATTGTATTTGCTACGTTAAGAGATCCAATAGATCCTATTATGAATAAAAGTTTTTTCAAATTATAATTTAATTAAGTTGATTTAAATTCTTCCAAACTTTCTGAAAAGCTTTGCCAATAGTATGTATTTTTTTGTCATTAAAATTTCCTAGAGTTAAACCAAAATTTAAATAATTCGATTTATTTAATTTTTCAGCTTGAGGGCAATTTTGTTTTCCATAATTAATTTTACCTTTATAAATATTTTTAGACCATGGAAAATTTTTATTTCCGTAAGCAATTTTATTTTTGTAGATAGGCAAGTCATAAAGCAAGTTCATGCTATTACTTAATAATGGAACACCTTCTGCTATTAATGCCTTATAAATTCTTGATTTTTTTATTCCAATATATTCTTCATCATAAAATAGAGGATATGCATAATAACTGCTGGAAGAACCTTTTTTAAACTTAGGTATCTGAAGTCCTTTTAAATCGTATAAATAATTATCTAAAATTTTTGCCCAGGTTTGTTTTTGCTTAATTATTTTTTTTAGTTTTTTTAATTGTTGTATCGAAATAGCGGCTTCAATTTCGCCCATTCTAAAATTATAACCTAAAATATTAACTAATTTTTTTTTTGATTTATTGGTAATAACAGCTTCACCATGATTTCTTATTAGTCTCATTTTTTGTGCATAATAATTGTTATTAGTAATTATTATTCCTCCTTCACCACATTGAATTGTTTTATGGTAATTCAAGCTATAACCGCCTATATCTGAAAGTACTCCGGTATATTTATTTTTATATGTTGACCCAATAGATTGAGCATTATCAGATATAACTTTTAATTTATATTTTTTTGCTATTTTTATTATTTTTAACATATCTAAAGGCCATCCTGACATTTCAACAACCATTATTGCTTTAGTTCTTTTAGTAATTTTTTCCTCTATCTTTTTTATGTCGATATTATAACCTTCAGAACATATATCTGCGAAAATTGGTATAGCGTTCCAATGTAAAACAGAAGTGGCAGTAGCACACATTGTCCAACATGGGACTATTACCTCATCACCAGGGTTTAATTCTAATGCTCCTACAGCAGCAATTAATCCAGAGGTCCAAGAGTTAACAACTATTGCGTGTTTTACTCCAAAATATTTCTCACATTGTCGCTCAAACAAGTTAACATATTTTCCACCATTAAACTCTCTTGATTTTTCACCAAGATACTCTGATAACGTCCCTGATTTTATAACTTTTGAGGCAGCGACTAATTCTTCCCTTCCTATTGATGAAAATGGTTTTACCTGAAAATTACAAGTTTTTTTTCCACCAAACAAAGCTAAATTATTTTTCATTATGTAATTTGTTTATAATTTTATGATTATAATTGGATAAAACCAAATTATCATTAATATTATTATTTTTATTTTTCAAGTTTTTATAAATATAATTGTAAAGAAATTGTATATTTGAATTTGAAAAAGTTTTTATTATTTTACTTTTTTTAGTCTTCAAATTTTTTTTTTCATAAATTTCAATATCATTATAATCTTTAAAAATTATTATAAACTTATCAGTGATTATTTGAATTGAAAATTCTTCTAAAGAATTATTTAATAAATATATATCATATGTTTTATATTTAAATAAGACGTCATTTTTATTACCCTTACTTATTAAAGAAAAATTATTAGGTTTACCAAATAGAAACAAAATTAAATCAATTGCGTGACAGCCATTTTCTTTTAAATCTTTTTTGTATAAAAATATAGCTTTTTCAATTTTTCCATATTTTCCTTTAATAAAATTTTTTCTTAAAGTTTCAAAACCAGGCTCAAAAGATCTCTGATAATTTACATAAGTAGATATATTATTTTTTCGTGATAGCTTTAATATTTCATCAGAATATTTTATAGAGTGCGTAATTGGTTTTTCTAATATTATTAATTTGATTTTATATTTTATTAGTTGTTTGTAAAAAAAAAAGTGTTTTTTTGTTTCCGTGGATATTACTACTAAATCAATTTCTTCATATTTAAATAATTCTTTTAAAGATGAATAAACTGGTTTTGAATATTTTTTTTTAAATCTATTTATTTTAGTTTTATTTTTTTCAACTGCCGCAACTAACAAAAATTTTCTATGATTAACAATTGATTTAGAGTGAGTTAAAATTATATTTTTATTTGTTATATTATAATCATAAGAAAAACCAATTTGACCAAGCCCAATTATTGCACACTTAATCATTTTGCTATAGAGTATTTTATCAATTCATTACAAGTTATATCACTAAATTTAATTTTTTTAGTATTAAAATAAACTGCAATTTGCTTCATTTCTTTATAGTCATCAATTGTGTCTAATTCATATCTTAAATTTGGATAAAATAAATTTATATTAGGACGTAAACTGAATGTTCTGAATAATTTTTTGTTTCTCAAAATAAATAAAGTAGGATGTTCTAAATTTAATTTATTTTTTTTACATAATTTATAAGATTTAATTAAAGTTTTTGTATAAAATATTTGACAATTCATCCCTCCTGGTAGTCCTGGGTAGTCTAGATTATTAATATAATCTATTTTGTTATGTAAAAAATTTTGAAGGCAGTAATCTATAAGATTATTATCAATTAAAGGACAATCTGCTGTAATACTAATAATGATGTCAATTTTAAATTTCTTTGCAGCTTCAATTACTCTTTTTTTTACATTATACTCATCTCCTCTGTAGACAGATATTTTGTTTTTTTTTGCTAAATTTTCTAGTTTATCATCTCTTTTACTATCAGTTGTTGCTAATATTATTTTCGAAATATTTTTTACCTTCTTTAATCTTGTAAATAAATGTACAATTAAAGGTATGTCTAAAATAACTTTTAGATGCTTATTAGGAAGTCTAGATGAATTAAGTCTAGCTTCAATTATTACACCAATATTATTTTTCAATTATCTCCCTTTCTTATTATATAATTATTTAATTTTAATAATTTTTTATTTTTTCTTATAATATTAATTATATCCTCACATGATATCATTCTAAGATTATTACTAAATTTTTTAACAATTTCTTTTAAAAAATAATAATCATTTATTTCATCTAGTGTAACTGCAAGTTCTGGCCAATATAGATTTTTAGGAGCAACTAAATTAAAAAATTTATATTTATTTTTTCTTCTTCTTATCGATAAAGTAACATGTTCTTTTTCAAGTTTGGTCAACTTATTCTTAGAAATTTCATTTAAAATTGATCTTTTAAAAATTTGTACATCCATGCCATCAGGGTATGATCTTAAGTCACTATTAGTAACAAAATCATATTTGTTTATTTTAATCATTTCGTATAATTGTTCAATTATCGATAAATCTACTAATGGACAATCTCCGGTAATTAGAGTTATATAATATGCCTTGTAGAGAGTAGCAGCTTTTAAAACTCTACCAGTAACATCATTTTCAGATCCCCTAAAGCAATCTATTTTATTTTTTTTGCAAAATAGTTGAAATTTGTCATCTTCAGGATTCGTAGTTGTAGCAATTACAATATTGGAATAATTATTCAAATATTTTAATCGGTCTACTAAAATTTGAATAATTGTTTTATTATTTATTTTTAAAAAATGTTTATTTTTTAATCTCGAAGAATTTGATCTAGCAGTAATAATTAAAACATTTTTCATTTATAGAGAATTATTTGAGATATTAAAATGATATATAATATTTTTAAATTTACTTTTAAACTGTTTCCAAATCTTGAAAAATCATTCCTTTTAGAAATATTATAATTAATTTCTGTAAATTTATAATTATTTTTTATTGCATTGATCATTAAATAAGTTCCTACAGAATTATAATTTTTTTTAAAACCAAATTTATCATATAACTTTGTTCTATATCCTTTGATCCCTGATAAAGGATCAGAAATTTTATATTGTTGTTTCATTATTAATGAAAAAAAATATTCCATAATTCTTGATTTTGTATTTCTATTAGTAAGAACTAAATCATATCCATTTTTTAAATTAGATATAATTTTATCAAAATCTGCTAGATTATGTTCTCCATCAGCATCGACTGTAATTAAATAACGATATTTTTCCTTGCTTGCCATCCTCATACCTTGCTCAATGGCAGTATCATATCCAAAATTAAATTTATTTTTAATAATATTTATTTTAAATTTTTTAACGTAGTCTAAAGTATTATCAGTAGACCCATTGTCAATTAGATAAATATCACCTTTATTAGTTAAAATATTTAAAACTGATTTTATTGTTTTAGCTTCATTAAAACATGGTATTATGAATGCCACGTTATTATTCAAATTGATTTAGAGACTCTATTAAAAAAACAAGGCTCTCCTCCAAATCCAAATTTAAATTTTTCGATATTTTTAATTTTCTTAAATTGATTAATATTTATTTTGTTTCCACTAAGATTAAGAATACTTCCAAAATCGATATATTTAATCTTTTTGCTTAAAAGAAAATTTATAGCTTCCCAAATAAGTAGGTGTCCTGCCGTTGAAGATTTTAAATTATTATTAATTATATTTGCTGATAATGAATATGTTGCTTTAACTTGATTAATATTAAAAACTACGCCGCCAGTAAATTGATTTTCAAAGTAACATGAAATCAAAATTGCTTCTTTACAATCAATACTTTTTTTAAAATAATTTTTTGTTTCATTATTGATTTTTTTATTAATTTTTTCACTGTA
This sequence comes from uncultured Alphaproteobacteria bacterium, assembly GCA_902612825.1. Taxonomy (GTDB): domain Bacteria; phylum Pseudomonadota; class Alphaproteobacteria; order HIMB59; genus CACPNW01. The sequence continues at coordinate 18,509 of CACMET010000009.1, read as the reverse complement.
TAAATCTATCCATTCATCTATCATATTATTGCATATGGATTTATTCTCTAAATAAGAATTTTTAATCTCACATATTTTTTTATTATAATTTATTATGGATTTATAACTTTTTCTAATTTTACTAAATAAAAGGTTTATATCTGATCCTAAAAATAAAATAATTTTTTCTACTCTTTCAATATTAAATACGTTTTTTTTTAATAATAAAATTTCCTGATCATTTTTATTTTTACTAAAGTCATCTTTAAAAATATCAAAACTAATTTTATCAATATTATTTTTTAATATAAATTTATTTAATTTTAGGATAAAATTTTTATCATTTAATAATGTACTGCTAAATTCTACAGCATTGGTATTACCTGATGTATTATTTATAATATCTAATGGATAACAATTATTTTTATATTTGAAATTAATATATTTCGTGCCTGCTAAAAGATAATTGAATATCCACCAATAGTTATGTAAAGTTTTTTCACTATTCATTAATAACTAAATTAGCATATCTAAAGAAATTACATCACCTTTTTTAATATTGATTTTAAGTTTTTTTCCTAAAATTTTTTTATATTCATATGGATTTAAAGATTTTTTTGGACACGGACGTAAAAAAATTAAATCAGTAAAACTTAGTTTAGAATTTTTATATAAATTTTTAGATGCTCTTATTGATCTACGTTGGACTATAACAGAATTTTTTTCATTTTTTTCTATTTTTTTCAAACTATTTCCAAGTGATAACTCTAATTCTCGAGATCTTAAAATCATTTCTTGCCAAGACTTAGGATTCATAGAAAATTTGTGATCAGGCCCAACTCTATTATTATTATCTGTCAAATGTTTTTCAATAATTTTTGCACCTAAGGCTATTGCCCCTAGTACTGTAGTGTGTCCGGGTGTATGATCACTTAATCCTATAATTAAATTTTTGTATTTTTTTTTAAATGCATTTAAAACATTTAAATTTATATATTTAAAGTTTTCTAGGCTTGCAGTGTAATTAGTATTACATTGAAGTAATGCAATTTTTCTGTTTATTTTTTTAATTTTATTTATTACTTTATCAATTTCAGATATATTTGAAGCTCCTGCCGCAATAATTATAGGTTTTTGTTTTTTTGCCATATGAATAATTATATCATGCCAAGTAATATCTCCTGATCCAACTTTATAAGCAGGAACAAATCTATTTATGTAATCAACTAATTCAAATGAATATGGGCTGGTAAAAAAATCTATCTTTACTTTCTTGCACTCTTTAATTAATTCATTTGTCCAATCCAAATTTATAGAAGCTTTTTCATATACTTTAAATACTGAATCTTTCCATTTTGATTGATGAGTATCAATATTATTTAATTTTTTAAATCCAAAGTCACTTACTATCGTACTAGCACTAAAGTGTTGGAACTTTGCAGCATTTGCACCGTTCTCTGCGGCTATATTAATTAAATCTATTGCTCTTTGTAAGCTACCGTCATGATTAGCAGCAATATCAGCAATAAAATAGGTTGGGGCTTTTTCTCCAATCATATTATCGTTTATTTTAAATTTTTTTGCAAACATTAAATTAATTAAACTTTATCTATTAATAATCTTTTTAGTTTTATATCAATCTTTTTAATTTAGCTAAATAATATAAACCAATACATGGCTGGTGTAAAATTTTTTGATTAATAAAAAGATTTTCTATTTCATCAGATGTTTTAAAAAAAACCTTAAGACCTTTTTCCTTGTATCCATCTGTTCCTATTTCATTAGATATTGCAAAAAAAAGATGTAATTTATTTGATAACCTACCAACATCAGGATACAATTCAGACATTTTAATAATTTTATTAATAGTGCATCCAGTTTCTTCAAGGATTTCTCTTTTGGCGCATTGTAAGGGAGTTTCATTTTTTTCAAGTAAACCACCTGGAAATTCTAATGAATATTTTTCAATAGCATGTCTAAATTGTTTTACTAAAGCAAATTTATTATTTTTAGTCTTCAAAAGAATATTAACGTAATCTCTTTGATCTATTGAATAAAGATTTTTCATATCAAGATATTTATTTTTATAATTTTTAGAAACAACTTTAATCCATTTATTAGAGTAAACTTTTTTATAGCCTTTGATCATTTTTGTGTTAAAACGAAATACTTTATAAGACCAAATAATCTTGTAATTCCTTGAAAAAAACTAAATGGAATTGCCAAAAACTTAAATCTTACTAATGATTTTAAAGGGTAAGCAATAAGGTAATTAATTATCAAATTATTTAAAATACTAAATATCTTATATGGATATTTTCTTATAAATTCACCATCACCTCTACCGTACCATATGTATTTTCTATAATAATCAAAAAAACTATTAATGTGATATTGTTTGATAATTGTATTGCCTACTCCATATTTATATTTGCCTAATTTGCTTAATCTATAAATAAAATCTGTATCATCCATTTTTGCAGTAATTTTTTCATCAAATTTTATTTCTTCAAAAATTTTCTTATTATAAATTGCAGGTGCAGTTCCTATCATTTTTTTAGGTCCTGAATTATTATGTGTAATATCATATAATTGCTTTTCAGCCTTACCTAACAATGTACTTTGATCGTAAGGTTCTAATTTGCTTTGTATTATATCAAAATTAAATTTAATTAAATCTTCTAACAGATTTCTAATACTATTACTTTCTAAGTAATGATCAGCATCAATCATTGCTACATATTTACTATTACAAGCATCAATACCTATTTGCCTATCTTTTGTGAGACTATTCGAAAAAGATTTAATTATTTTACAATCAAATTTTGATGCTATATTATATGTTTTATCTGTTGAATTACCGTCTACTATTATTAATTGTGAAACATTATTTTTTAAAATTCCTTTTATAGATTCTGCAATTCTTATTTCTTCATTTTTTGCACAAAGTACAACTGATATTTCTTCATTTTGATTTTTCATAAAAATTCCAATACCATTTTGCTGTTAGTTGTATTGATTTTGTAACAGAATTTCTACTATTAAAATTTATTTTTTTTAATTTATTTACATTTGGAGATCTTCTTTTAGGACTTCCTAGTACTGGATCAGTTTTTGTAAATTTAATATTAATTTTCAAAGTATTTGATATTATTTTTAATAATTCTTTAATTTTTATTTCCTTATCGTTACCAATATTAACAATTTCATTTTTTAGCTTACTAAATGATAATTTACTTAGTGCTCTTACAAAATCATCAATATACATAAATGAGCGTGTTTCATTACCACTTCCTTGAATTTCAATTATGAATTTATTTAAATTATTGTTTTTTTGTTTTTGTAGACTTAACTTTTGAATAATATTAGGAATTACATGCTCAAATCCCATTTCTGGTCCTATAATGTTATGTGGTCTAAAAATTAAAAAATCGGTATTGGTATTCCTAAAAGAATTTACAACAAGACCTTCACCAACAATTTTGCTAAGCGAATAAGAGAATCTGGGATTAAAAATGTTAGGAATTTTTAATTCGACATATTCATCTGTAGGTATTATTTTAGGATTATGATAAACTTCTGAAGAGGAAGCAAAAATAAATTTTTTTACCTGAAATTCTTTAGATATTTGTATAAGATTATGAGTTCCAATCAATCCTATATTTAAAACTTTTTCTGGAAAATTATAAAAGTTTGAAGTTCCATTTAAAGCAGCTAAATGGAAAACTATATCAAATTTTTCAAAATGTTTTCTAATTAAATTAATATTTGTTACATCAACATTAATTAATTTTACATTTTTTAAACCCCGAATTCTTTTTAAATTTCCTCTAGTATTGTTATCAAATGCAATAACATCAAAATTTTTTTTTGAAAAAAACTTTACTAAATTTGAACCAATAAATCCCCCGGCTCCAGTTATTAGAATTTTCATTTATTTTTTTACAAATATAAATTTATCTTTATTTAAGGTATTCCATAAATCTACAATAATTGTATTTTTTTTTATATTATTATAAAAATTTTTTTTGCTAAAAACAGAATGATTAATTGCCATAATAATAACATTTGAGTATTCCATAATCTTTGTTGAATTAAGGTTTTGATAACCTAATATTAATTTTGATTTTATATTTGGCTCGTATATCTTAATTCCTTTTGGAACTTCTCTTTCTAAATAACGTATTAATTTTGGTACTAAACTATCTCTTAAATCATCTGAGTCTTTTTTAAAAGTTGCTCCTAAAATTCCTATTTTCATATTTTTAAATTCTTTAAAACTTTTTAATGTATTAACTATATGAAGAGGCATATACTCATTAATTTTCCAAGCTGATAACATAAGATCAGGAGAATGATTTAATTCATTAATAAAACCAAAATCTTTTCTTAAACAAGTTCCTGAAGTTAATCCTGGTTTTGATATTTTCCCTCTTGGATATTTATAATTTGCAATCTCAATGATCTCATGAATATTTTGATTAAAATTATTTGCATAAAGTGAAAATAAATTTGCAGTAGCAAATTCTATATATCTAGATGTGTTTTGAAATAATTTTACTAATTCAGAAGATAAAGTTGTAGTACTAAATAATTTTACTTTAAAATTTTTAAAAAAATCTATTGCCATTTTTTTAGATAACTTATCATCTGCACCAATAATTTGCGGTAACCTTTTTAGTTCATATAAGGCTCTATTTTCAGCTAGTCTCTCAGGACAAAAACTCAAGCCTATATCTTTACCAACAATTAAATTAGAAAATTTTTCAATTAATTTTTTTACATATATTGTAGTTCTTGGTGCTAAGGTTGATCTTAAAATAATATTCTGATTTTTTTTTAGATATGGAATTAAATTTGTTATTGTATTTTTTATAGCTGAAAGATCAGTCTCTATATTTTGTAAAAGTGGAGAACCCACAGTAATAACAATATTTTTACAATTTGATATATTTTTATAATCTGAAGTAAAATTAATTTTAGAATTTTTAATTAGTTTATCACAACCATTTTCAACAAATGGCATGTTTTTATTTTTTAATTTATTTATTAATTCAATATTTTTGTCCAATCCTAAAGTTTTAAAATTTAATTTTTCTAAATAAAGAGAGAGGGGTAATCCAACTCTACCTAGACCAATAACAATAACATCGTATCTAAACCTCATTGATCTTTGCATCTATAATGTCTTTGATCATTTTTTCAAATGAAATTTTTGGTCTCCAATTTAATTTCTTTTTAATTTTATTTGAGTTGCCAACTAATACAGCTTTTGTTTTATTGGATTTAATAATATTTTTATTAATTTTAATTAATTTTTTAACATCTTTAATTTTTAATATATTTGCCACAACTTTTACAAAGTCATAAACGGTTTTTTTATTTCCAGAGCTAATTATGAAATCATCGTTATGTTTACTTAAAGCAAGTAAATATATAGCTTCAGTTGTATCTCTTGCATCTAACCAATCTTTATATGAGTTTAAATTTCCAAGTATTAGTTTTTGTTTTTTTTTATTTTTAATTTGAATGAGATCATTTATTACCTTGATGCTCAAAAAATTTTCTGGTCTTCTGACTGATTCGTGATTATATAATATTACATTGGAAAATTTTAATTTATATTTTTTTCTCATGAAAACAACAAGTTCATGTGATAATTTTTTTGATAATCCATAGGCAGATAAAGTATCTTTTTTTGTATTTTCATTTTGAGGGAACGTTTTAATGTTATCATAAATTAAGCAGGATGAAGCATTAATAAATTTAATTTTTGGGTTATCTTTTATAAAATTTATTAAATTTAATGTTGATATATAATTAAAGTTTAAAGTTATAAAATCGTTAGTTGATTTATCTTGAGATGATGATTGAACAGCAGCAAGATGGATTATTACATCAGGATTAATTATTCTTAGATTTTTATAAAGAATAGTTTCATCAGTTAAATTAATTTTTTTTATTTTAATAATTATCTTTTTATTATTTAAAATTTTTCTATTTTTAATTGCGTTTTTGGAGTTTATTCTATTAGGTATACCAAATACCTCAAAATTATTATAAAAAAATTTTTCAGCTAAGTATGAACCATCCTGACCATATATTCCAGAAATAAGTACTTTTTTCAATTATTCTCCTATTACCTTGAGTTCAGGTAGAGGTAAAATAAATTTTGTTCCATTTTTGAGCAATTCTTTTTCTCTTTGTAAAAATTCACTAGTAAAATGCCATGGAAGTACAAATAAATAGTCAGGTCTTATTTTTCTCATTTCTTCATCAGAAATTATTTTAATCCATGATCCAGGTGTTAATTTTCCAAATTTTTGACTTTGTCTTTCACATATAAAATTTATTAAGCTATCATCAATTCCATAATATTGTAGGAGTGTATTACCTTTTGTACTTGCACCATAACCTACAACTAATTTATTTTTTTTCTTTAAATCTGAAAGTAAAGTGAGAGTTTTATCTTTGATAACATTTATTCTATTTTTCAAATTAAGAAAAGATTCTTTAATATTTGGAAATTTATTATTCTCAAAAGCCTCTAGACTTTCCATTCTAAGATTTCCAATATCAAGATTAAAAATAGGAATCTTTTCTAGATTATTTTTATTTTTAGATGCTACTACTCTTATGCTACCTGCATTAGTATTATTTAGCTCAACATCTAATAATTTAAAATTATTTTTTTCAAGAATATACTTGATACTTTTATATGTATAATATTCAAGATGTTCATGAATTATATTATCAAATGCATTTTGGATTAACATAAGTGGAGTGTAGCTAAGTTGTAAAACCCAAATTCCATCATCTACTAAGGAATCATAAACATCTTTAGCAAATTTTGAAGGATCATCTAAATCGTAGTACATAGCTATAGAAGTAATAACTTTTGCTTTTCGTCCATCGACAAGATTATTAAATTTTTCAAAATCAAAATAATCACATAAATATTTATCAGTCTTACTTTTAATAATATGAGAAAGGTTTTTTGCTGGATCTATTCCTACTTTTTCTAATTTTACATTTTTAGAATATAAATCAAGCAATGTTCCATCATTGCAACCAATATCTAAAACTATATCTTTATCTTTAAAATCAACCCAGTTAGAAACTGAATTTACTACATCTCTTAGTTGACCAGTCATTGTATCATTAGTGCCAGACAGATACCAATATTGTCTGTACATATCGTCTCTGTTAACAGTATGCTTTAGTTGTAGTAAATTACTTTGTTTACCAATTACAACGTTCAAAGGAGCTTTTGGAGCATTATGGTCAATTTTATCATAGAAGTGTGATAAATATAATTCACCTAAATCCCATAATTCAGTTATATCGTTTCCATCTATTCTACATTTTGAAATAGTTTTAAACATTTGTCCTTTCTTTTTTTATAAATAAAATAATTAATAATATTTAACCTCTTAATTTAATCTTGAAAAACCATCCTGTACAATATTGTGTTTTAAAAGTTTTCTATAATCCATGCCATCTTCTATCTTAACAATTTCTTTGAATACTTGAGATAAATTATCTAAATATTTATTTATTAAAACATCTTTGTGCTCTGTTGAAACATAGACAGAAGTATTAGCTAAAATTTTCCTTTTTAACATTTCTTGAGTAATCAAAGTTTTATAGATTTGATTATTATTTTCAAATTTAAAATTAATTATTGAATCAAGCCCATATAATTCTAATTTTAATTTATAAAAATCAGATATTTGCTTTATCCCCTTCTTTATTTTTTTTCCTTGTTTGACAGTAAGTTTCCAACTTTTAATTTTTTTCATCTCTTTTATGGTTGCTAAAGCAGCTACAGGCCCGATTCTATCTGACCAATATGTGCTACTTATAAAGCTATTTTTTGCCTCAGTCATAATTTCTTTTTTTCCAACGATCGCATTTATAGGGTAACCATTACTTAAGGCTTTACCAAATATTACAATATCAGGTTCAATTTTAAATTTTTTATGAATACCTCCAAAACTTTGCCTAAACCCAGTTGTGCATTCATCAAAAATTAAGATTATATTATTTTTAAGTGTATAGTTTCTAATTTTTTCAAGAAAATTATTATTAGGATATATATTTCTAATAACTTCCATTTTAACTATACCAACATTTTTTTCTTCAACTATTTTTTTAAAGTTTTCAAAATTATTGTATTCAAAAGTGAAGCAAGTATTTTTTAAATTCTTCTGAACACCCTTAGTTGTTATACCTTTTAGCAAATGTATATTTAAATTGTTTTTATTATTTAAATTAGAAGCAATATACCAATCATGCCAACCATGATACCCACAAACTGCTATGTTTGTTTTATTAGTAGCAGCTCTTGCTATTCTGACTGCAACAGAATTAGCTTCTCCTCCTGTTCTTGTATAATGACACATATCAGCCCATTTATGAATATGAGTCAAGGTTTCTGACAATTCAACTTCCTCAAAGCAATTTAGAGTAGACATAGTCCCTTTATCAATAATTTTTTTAACTGCTGAGTCTACTTTAGAATTTGCATATCCTAAAACATTAGTCCCAATACCCATCATGGAAAAATCTAAATATTCAATTGAATTATAATCCTTAATTTTAATACCTTGAGCAGATTTAAAATATGTCGGCCATCCGTATGGTAAAAATCTGTCAGGATGTTTTGAGTAAAACATATTACCTTTAGGAATTCTTTTTTTTGCCCTGAACCACAAATCTAAGTTTATTTTTTTTCCTTTGTTTACCATCTATAGGGCTCTATTAATTGAAGTTTTTCCGAATTAAAATAATCTGGTACCGTTACTTTATTCATTGAGTTTTTTATAATTTTCTCTAATTCGTGTTTATTTGAAATCCCAAAAATAATTTTTTTTTTAAAATTTAAAGAATTTATAAAGCCAATACAAGTAGAATATTTTGAAAGATTATTTTCATTGTGCCAAATATTCCATTTCTCAATTAACTTATATGAATGATTGAAATTATTAGGAATTTTATTTAAAGTTTGTAAAAGCAAGCCTTGTAAGAAAACAGATCTAACCACTAAATCACATTTAATTTGTTTTAAATTACTTATATAATTATCTTTTAAAATTCTCCTATCAAAAACATTACAAGGAAATTGAATTATATCAAAATCAAAATTTTTAATAAGAAATGGGATAACACTTGGAGAGTATATAGAAAATCCAATTTTTTTTATTACACCAGCTTCTTTTAATCTTTTAATTTCTTCATAAATTTTTATTCCTAATTTTGACATCATTTGAGAAGTATCATGAAAAAAAATATTATCAATTTTATTTATTTTTAAATTGGTGAGTGTTTTATCTATTTGATTAAAAATATTTTTTTTTAAATCTTTTTCTTTTTTATCTATAGTAGATAATTTAGTATATATTTTAAATTTATGTGCTCCGTATTCTCCAATAATTTTTTGAGCATTGCCATAATTTGGAGCTGTATCAATTTTATTAATACTATTTTTTAAACAAATATCAAAAATTTCATTAGCCATATTTCTGTTCACATAATTATTTTTTTTGATTTTACCGTACCTTGTTCCAAAATTTGCTGTTCCAAGAATAAAGGATTTCATTTAATTTTCATTTAGGATATTTTTAATTTGTTTTTTATCTAAATAGTAATTATTATTTAAAGAATTATACTCGAAATCTTTTTCAACAAATTTTCCTTTTTCTTTTAATTTATTTATTTTATAATTAATATTTTTATCGATTACTTTTACTGAAGGTTTTATAATAAAATGATCTTTAAATTCTAGAGTATTTAAATAATCTTCTTTTGGACACATAACTTCATGAATTTTTTCTCCTGGCCTAATACCTATAATTTTATGTTTTTTTGTTTGATCTAGAGCTAAAGCAAGATCAATTATTTTAATAGAAGGAATCTTTGGTACGAATATTTCACCTCCGTGCATTCTACTAAAAGATTTAATCACAAAATCAACACCATGCTCAAGAGTAATCCAAAATCTTGTCATTTCCGCATCAGTTATAGGAAAATATTTAGAATTTTTTTTAATTAATTCTCTAAAATATGGTAAAACGGATCCTCTGGAATTAATAACATTTCCATATCTTACTACCGAAAACCTGGTTTTACCAGATCCCACAAAATTATTAGCTGATATAAATAATTTATCTGACATTAACTTAGAAGCACCATATAGATTTATAGGGCTAGCTGCTTTATCTGTGGAAAGAGCTACAACTTTTTTTACTTTATTTTGAATAGATGCCCTAAATATATTTTCTGCACCAATAACGTTAGTTTTAATAAATTCAGAAGGATTATATTCTGCAGCTGGGACTTGCTTTAACGCAGCAGCATGAACAAGAAAATCAACTTCGCTTAAAGCAAATTTAAGCCTATCATAATCTCTAACATCTCCTAAAAAAAATCTTAACTTTTTTTCGTATTTTTTGAGATCATTTAGCATATTAAATTGTTTTAATTCATCTCGAGAAAATATAATAATTTTTTTCGGATTGTATTTAAAAAGTAAAGTTTTGACGAACTTTTGACCAAATGAACCCGTACCGCCAGTTATTAGAATTGATTTGTTATTAAACATAGTTTTTTCTTTTATTATATAAATTAAATCTCATTGTGAAATGATTTATTTAAACTTAAATAAAAATACATATATTATACAATTAATCGATTACGTATTTCAAATTAAAACATATATTTACAATTTATTTAATTAGCTTATTACTTTCATTTTTATGGCGGAGTAGCTCAGTTGGTCAGAGCGCACGGCTCATATTCGTGATGTCGGGGGTTCAAATCCCTCCTCCGCTACCAATCATTAAGGCTAGTATATTTATATATTAATTCTCCCACTAAAAGTTATAATAGTTAAAAAACAATGTTTAATAAATTAAGATTAGTTAATAAAAGAAAATTAATTTATTTAATTTTTTTTGTATCTATCTTTGTAATAGGTTTTCTAGCAGGAGCGACAAGTTATAAAGAAGGATATTTTAGCTTTCACAAAAATAACATAATAAGTTTTTCAAAAAATATTACAAATATAATTCCTAATTTAATCAACAAATTTTATAAATCAGAAATTGAAGAAATTTATATTGAAACAAATAATGTAAATTATTTAAAAATTAATTCTTTAAGAAGTATGGCTATAAAAACAGGGGAAATTTCAGAAGAAATTAAAAACTTTAAAATTAATACCAAAATCTATCTAAATAATTCGATTTATTTTGCAAATCTATCATTAGCTGGGACAAATCTTGATCATCTTTTATCGAAAAACAAATGGTCCTTTAGAATTACTAATACAAGAATTGATAACGATTTAAATGATATGAGCAATAAATTGCCAGAAAAATTTACTTTGTTAGTTCCATATGGGAGGGGGAATAATTTAATTTCTGAATGGATTAATTTAAGGCTAAATAAATATTTAGGAAATCTTTCAATTAATTATGAATTTAAAAAAATATATTTAAATAAAAAATATTTAGGAATTTATGCTTTTGAAGAGCATTTTGATACTATATTAAATCGTAAACCACATGGATCCTTTATTTTTAAAATAGTAGATGAAAATTCAATTAAAATTTATTCTAAAGAAAATAACTTTGAAAATTTATACACACATAACGCATATTTTAAGGATAATTGGAATAAATTTCTTACAAAACAAATTGAAGTAAAAAAATTATTTGATTTAGAAAAAATTTCTATGCATTATGCATTGTCTGATCTTGTAAATGGACATCATACGCATCACTTAACAAATAATTTTTTTCTTTATAATAATGAAACTAAACTATTAGAACCAATTGCAAAAGAATGGGAGACTCCATATCTAAAATCAAATAGATATGATTTATTTATAAATAATCATTTAAATTTTGGCTCAGATAAAACAGTAGATTTTCATAGTTTATTTTTTAGAGATGAAGATTTTGTAAGAAAATATTATGAAAATTTAAAAAAAATATCAGATGAGAATTTTATAGAAAGTTTCTTAGTAGAAATAAAAACTGAGTTAGAAAATTATAAAAAAGTATTAAAAGCAGATTATCCTCATAAAAGTGTTAATGAGATTTATTTATATGATAAGATTAATTTTATAAATAAATCAATTAATTTCTAAATTATAATTAAATTATGAAAATAACTTTTTTAATTCCAAGTTTGCATGGTGGAGGAATTGAAATTATGCTTAGAGACTTAATTAATAATTTTGCAGAAAATAATTATGATATAGATTTGATAATAATATACCCAAGTAAAAATATTTTTTTAAATAAAAAAATTAATTTAATTCAATTAAATAAAAAAAGAATCATTTTTAGTATTTTTGATATTTACAAGTACATGTTAAGCTCAGAGACAAAAATAATATTTAGTTTTTTTCATACTACTTCTGCACTATTAAAATTTCTAAGAAATTTCTCTTTAAAGAAACCTAAACTGCTTTTTCAATTTACTAACAATTTGAGTTATCAAAATTCTAATATTAAAAGTAATAAAAATAAATTTAATTTTATAGATAAAATATGTAATTTTTATATTTTAAATGGAAAGAATAAAAATACTATTTATCAATCTGTTTCTCAAGGTATTGCTAATGATTTAAAAAATAATTGGAAATTTAATAAAAAGATAAACGTAATATACAATCCTATAAATATCAATAACATTGAAAAAACAATATTAAAAAAATTACATCAAAATAAAATTAAAGAAATTAAAGATAAATATATTATTGCCATTGGAAGATTAACATATCAAAAAAATTTTGATTTATTAATTTATGTTTTTAGTAAGATATACAAAGAATTAAATATTAAATTAGTTATTTTAGGAGAAGGTGAAGATAGAAAAAAATTAGAAACACTAGTAAAAAAACTTAACCTCACAAAAGAAATTATTTTCCTAGGTTATATAAATGCTCCATATTATATTTTATCAAAAGCTGAGTTGATGATTCTATGTTCAAGATACGAAGGGTTTGGTATTGTACTTGCTGAATCTTTAGCTTGTAACACTAATATAATTAGTTCAGATTGTAATTATGGTCCATCTGAAATACTTGAAAATGGTAAATGGGGAGATTTATTTCCAGTTGGAGATAAAGAAGGTTTAAAAAAATTAATAATCAAGAATATTAATAATCCTCCAAATAAGAATATTCGTCTAAGAGCAGAAGAGTTTGATATTAAAAAAATTAGTGAAAAATATTTTGAATTAATAAATTAAATTCACAATTAATATTATTATTTAATTAAGTTTTTATCAGATAGAAAAGGACTCACCACATCCACATGTACTTTTTTCATTTGGATTTTCAAAAACAAATCTGGATGAAAGTTTATCAGTTCTATAATCCATTGTCGATCCAAGTAAAAACATAGTAGCTTTTGGATCAATTAAAACTTTAGCACCATCTTGATCAATAATTTCAAAATTTTTAAAATCAGATGAATTACCAAAATCTAATTTATATGCATATCCACTACAACCAGATTTATCTACTCCAATAACAACTGAGTCCATGCCATTAGGAGCGTTAGACATTATTTTTTTAATTTGTTCAGTTGCCTTTGATGTTATAGATAAAATATTATTCATATTATTTATATAAATTAAATTAAAAAATATCCAAAGCAAGTTTTGCTTCTTCGGACATTAAATCTTTGTTCCACGTTGGATGCCAAACTAGAGAGACTTCTATAGAATTTAGGTTTGATAATTTTTCGATTGATTTTCCAACACTTTCGGGCATAGTCCCTGCAACAGGACAATTTGGGTTAGTTAGAGTCATTTTAATTTTAATGTCGTTTTTATCACTAATATTAATTTCGTATATTAAACCTAAATCATATAAGTTGACTGGTATTTCAGGATCAACGACAGTCCTAATACACTCTATGACTTGTTCTTGTTTAATTTTAGATGTGAAATTTGAATTGTTAAATTTTTTTATATAACTTGAATTTTTATCTGGTAAGAAATCTTTTAGCTTTTTTTCTTCCATTAATTATAATAAAATTTTTGTTATTTCATGAATGCTATCTATTAAATAATCGACGTCATCTTTAGTGTTATATGCTCCAAACGAAATTCTAGAAGTCCCAGTAACATTTAGATGTTTCATAAGAGGTTGACAGCAATGATGTCCAATCCTTATTGCTATATTTTTTTTGTCTAACATCGCACCTAAATCAGAATTATGTATCCCATCAATATTAAAAGAAATAATTGCACCTTTATTATTATTTGATCCATATATTTGAATATTATTGAATTTAGAAAGTTTTTCATAAGCGTAATCATGAAGTTTCATTTCATGATCATAAATGACATTTGGATCAACTTCATTCATAAAATTTAATGAAGAGGAAAATCCAATAACTGGTGCGATAGGAGGAGTACCAGCCTCAAATTTTTCGTACCCATTTGCATATGTACTTTTATCAATATCTACATCATGAATCATTTGCCCTCCTCCTTGGTAAGGAGTAAATTCATCTATCCACTTGTCTTTCATATACAATATGCCAAGACCTGAAGGGCCATACATTTTATGTGCAGAAAAAACATAAAAATCAGGATCTAAATCTTTAAGATCAACTTTTTTGTGAGGAGCAAATTGACAACCATCTAATAGTAGCGGTATATTCTTTTTTTTGGCAATTTCTTTAACTCTATCGAAATTAGTAATTGCCCCAGTAACATTTGACATGTGAGTTAATGTAATTAATTTAGTTTTTGAGTTGATTTTATCATTTAATTCATCATAATTAATCTCACTATTTTCGTTTAGCCCTAGAGGATTAATTTTGATTTTTTTTTCAATTAAATGCCAAGGTATCAAATTAGCATGGTGTTCAAGATAACTTAAGATTATTTCGTCACCATCTTCTAAAAATCTTTTAGACATACAAGATGCAACTAAATTTATACCCTCAGTAGCACTTTTAACAAAAATAATATTGTTTTCAGATGTATTTAAATAATCTGCAACTTTTTTTCGAGCATCTTCAAATTTTTTTGTTAGCTTTGAGCTTAATTCATAATTACCTCTATGAATATTTGCATATTCATTTGTGTAACAATTATTAGTAGCTTCAATCATTTCATCAACTTTTAATGATGAAGCAGCTGTATCTAAAAAAACTAGATTTGGATTTTTTTTGAATACGGGAAATCTTGATTTTAAGTTTGAAGTATTCATTTCACTTTACTTAAGTATCTTACTAGTTTCTTTTGTATTATTTCAGACATTTGTTCACTATCAATACTACTTAATTCTTCATTAATAAATGATGATATCAATATTTTAGTTGCTGCAATTTTACTCATACCTCTAGATCTTAGATAAAAAATAGCATTCTCGTCTATTGGCCCAATGGTAGAGCCATGACTACATTTCACATCATCAGCATATATTTTTAATTCAGGTTTAGAAAAATACGATGCATTATCAGATAAAAGTATCCCTTTGCTGAGTTGATATCCTTCTGTTTTTTGGGCCACTTGATCGACATGAGTATTACTAAAGTATGTTGCTTTAGAACGATCATTTAAAATACCTTTATAAACTTGATTACTTTTGCAATCTTCAGCTAAATGCTTAACAAATGTTTTGTTGTTAGATGTGTTATTATCCTTTAGAAAAAATATTCCTTGTAGATCAGCTTCTGAGTTAGTTTCTGTTAACTCAGAATAATGAAAATTTCTTACGTAGCCTTCTGAAAAATTGTATACTTTTTGGATGTAGGTAGAATCTTTTTTGCATGAAGAATGACTTGTTATTATTAAATTATGATTGGGAGAATTGTCTTGTATTAGAAAATGATTTAACTGAGAACTTTTTTCTAATTTAATTACATTTAATATATTTGATGTTGAATTATTTTTATTTTCATATTCTTCAATAAGATTGAGAGATGATCCCTCTTCACAAATAATATTATTTTTTTGAAAAATAGTTAAATCATCATCTGTTATAATATTTGATATTTTTATTTTAATATTATTATTTTTTTTTATAATAATTTTAAAACCACTATTTAAAAATAATGAATTTAAATTTACAAAATGATCATTTTTTTCAATTGTATTATTTTCAGAAAAATCATTATAATCTTCATCCAAAATTTTAGAAATTTCAATTTTATCGTCTTTAAAACTTGAACACTGTCCATTTACAGAAACTATTGAATAACTATTTTCCTGATTATTGTTTATTACTGATGTTTCTTCAGGGGTCAAATATTTGTACTTAAAATCAATGAAGTTTTTAAGATTTATATTTTTTAGACTTTCATTATTTTTTTTATCAAATCTGTCATTTTCAAAAATATTTATTAATTTTGCTCTATGAGTTTCAATATCTTTGTTTTCTGAAAAAAAAATATTTTTTTTATTTTTTAAATAATTGTCTTGGATATTCATTACTGAAATTTTTGAAATCCATCTTTTTCTATTTCAGCAGCAATTTCAGGTCCTCCTGATTTGACAATAGAACCGTTTACCATAACATGTAAATAATCTGGTTTAATATAATCCAAAAGTTTTTGATAATGAGTAATAATTAGAAATGAATTATCATTTGTCTTGAGTTTGTTCACTCCGTCAGTTACGATTTTAAGAGCATCAATATCCAGTCCCGAGTCTGTTTCATCTAAAATAGCTAAGTCTGGATTAAGAATACTCATCTGTAAAATTTCGTAACGTTTTTTTTCACCTCCTGAGAAGCCAGTATTAACTGATCGTTTAAGCATATCAATATTTATACCTAAATCACTAGCTTTAGATTTTAAAAGTTTAGCAAATGATAAATTATCAATTTCTTCTTCGTTCATACGTTTTCTTTTTGAATTAATTGCAGAATGTAAAAATGGGGTGATATTTACACCTGGTATTTCAACTGGATACTGAAATGCCAAAAACATTCCTTCCTGTGCTCTTTCTTCAATATTTAAATCAAATAAATCGTTATCTTTGAAATTAATTTTACCATTTAAGATTTCGTAATCTTCCTTACCTGCTAGAACGTTTGCTAATGTGCTTTTACCAGATCCATTTGGGCCCATAATTGCGTGCACTTCACCTTTATTAATATTCAAGTTAAGACTTTTAAGAATATTTTTATTTTCAATTTTTACAGATAGATCTTTGATTTCTAAAAACATATTAACCAACACTTCCCTCAAGAGAAATAGATACAAGTTTTTGTGCTTCAACAGCAAATTCCATTGGAAGTTCTTGTAAAACTTGCTTGCAGAAACCATTAACTATTAATGAAACTGCTTCTTCATGGCTTAAACCTCTTTGTCTGCAGTAATAAAGTTGGTCCTCATTTATTTTAGAAGTAGAAGCTTCGTGCTCAATAACTGCTGTATTGTTTTTTGAGTCAATGTAAGGAACTGTGTGTGCTCCACATTGATTTCCTACCAACAAAGAATCACATTGAGTATAATTTCTTGCCTTATCTGCTTTTCTAAGAAAAGAAACTTCACCTCTGTAAGTATTTTGAGATTTACCAAGAGAAATACCTTTTGATATTATTTTACTTTTGGTATTTTTACCAATGTGAGTCATCTTTGTTCCCGTATCAGCTTGTTGAAAATTATTTGTTATTGCTACAGAGTAAAATTCACCAATTGAATTATCTCCTTTTAAAATACAACTAGGATATTTCCATGTAATAGCAGAGCCAGTTTCTACTTGAGTCCATGAAATCTTACTATTTTTACCTGCACAAAGACCCCTTTTAGTAACAAAATTGTATATTCCACCTTTACCCTCTTCATCTCCTGGATACCAATTTTGAACTGTTGAATATTTAATTTCAGCATCCTCTAAAGCAATTAATTCTACATTTGCTGCATGCAATTGATTATCATCTCTTTTGGGAGCAGTACAACCTTCTAGATAACTAACATAACTACCTTTATCTGCAATAATTAGAGTTCTCTCAAATTGACCAGTATTTTCCGCATTAATTCTAAAATAAGTTGATAGCTCCATTGGACATTTTACACCTTCTGGAATGTACACAAAAGATCCATCAGTAAATACAGCAGAGTTTAATGCAGAAAAAGAATGGTCTCCAGCTGGTATAACTGATCCTAAATATTTTTTTATTAAATCAGGATGTTTCTGAATTGCCTCTCCGATGGAACAAAAAATTATGCCAAGTTTTTCAAGTTCACCTTTATATGTAGTTGCAACTGAAACACTATCAAACACAACATCAACGGCAACACCCGCTAATACTTTTTGCTCCTCTAGGGGAATACCAAGTTTATTGTATGTCTCTATAAGTTTTGGATCTACTTCACTTAAATCTTTGGGTTTTTTTTCAAAACCCTTTGGTGCGGAATAATAGTAAATATCTTGATAATCAATTTCAGGAAAATTAAGATTTGCCCATTTTGGCTCTTTCATTTTTTTCCATTTTGAAAATGCTTTTAGTCTCCATTCAAGCATCCAATCTGGTTCATTTTTTTTTAAGG
>CACMET010000008.1 GCA_902612825.1 uncultured Alphaproteobacteria bacterium | reverse complement strand
AAGTGCCAGCTTCTTTAGTATAGCTAAAAGTTCCATCTTTTTTATATCTACCCGCTCTACCTGCAATTTGACCTAATTCATTTGGTGCAAGATTGCGATTATACCTTCCATCAAATTTTTCTAATGATGAAAAACTTACGTGATTAATATTAAGGTTTAAACCCATTCCTATAGCGTCTGTTGCGACAAGGTAGTCTACATTGTTATTTTCGTAAAGTTCAACTTGTGCATTTCTAGTTCTTGGACTAAGTGATCCTAAAACAACAGCTGTTCCACCTTTATGAGTTCTAATATTTTCAGCAATTTCATAAACCTTATTAATACTGAATGCAATTATTGCAGATCTTGGTTCAAGTTTAGAAAAATTTTGTTTCCTAAGAAATGTAAGTTGGGAAAATCGACTTTTTTTCTCAATAATGATATTCGGATATATTTTTTTTAGTATATTTTCAAAATTCAATGATCCTAAAAAAATAGTTTGAAAGTTACCTCTAAAATTTAATATTCTATCTGTAAAAATATGGCCTCTTTCATAGTCTGATGCCAATTGTATTTCATCTGTTATTACACAATCTACAGAGATATCATTAGGCATAGATTCAACAGTACAAAAATAATATTTTGCTTCTTTGGGTAAAATTTTTTCTTCACCTGTAATTAATGCAACATTACTTAATCCAATTTTTTTTACAGCTTTATCATAATTTTCTCTCGCAAGTAACCTTAGAGGAAAACCAAAAATACCAGAAGAGTAAGAAAATAATTTTTCAAATGCGCTATAAGTTTTTCCTGTATTAGTAGGCCCAAGTATAGCTAATAAATTTTCATCTTCATTGAACATGAAATTAAGCTGCTTCAGTAATTATTTCATTTAATACGTAATTTAAAATTCCTCCAGCTTTGTAATATTCAAGCTCTTTATTTGTATCTATTCTACATTTTAAATTTATGGATTTAACTTCTCCAGAATTAATTTTACAATCAAGTATTATTCCAGGTTTTAAACTAGATAACCCCGATATAGAGATAGTTTCATGGCCTTTAATATTGAGAACTGTTTTGTTATCATTATCAATAAACTCGAGAGGTAGTACGCCCATTCCAATTAAATTTGATCTATGAATTCTCTCAAAACTTTCAGCTATAACTGCTTTAACGCCTAAGAGTCTTGTTCCTTTAGCTGCCCAATCCCTTGAAGATCCTGTACCGTATTCTTTCCCAGCTATAATTATGGTATCAACATTACTTTTGATATATTCTTGAGCTGCGTCATATATTGACATCTGTTTATTAGAAATAAATGACTTTGTATAACCTCCTTCAACATTATTTAAAATTTGGTTTTTAATTCTAATATTTGCAAAAGTACCTCTCATCATAATTTCATGATTACCACGTCTTGAGCCATAAGAATTAAAATTACTAGAATTAACTTGTCTATCTGTTAAGTAAATACCTGCTGGACTCTCTTCTTTTATACTACCTGCAGGTGAAATATGGTCTGTGGTAACACTATCACCTAATAATGCTAATATTCTTGCATTTTTAATATCTTTTAACTCAAATTTATTTTGTGCATCAAAGAAAGGTGGGTGTTTAATGTAAGTGCTGCTATCGTTCCAGTCATAAGTTGTGTTTTTAGAATTATTAATTGATTTCCAATTATCATCACCCTTATAAATTTCTTTATATCTTTGTTTAAACATCTCAGGAGTTAAGCATAGATTTAGCGTTTTATTAATTTCCTTATTTGTTGGCCATAAGTCTTTTAAAAATATTTCTTTTCCAGATTTAGATTTACCCAAGGAGTCAATTGTAAGGTTTACATTAATATTACCTGCAATAGCATATGCAACAACAAGTGGTGGGGAAGCAAGAAAATTCGCTTTAACTTCTTGATGGACTCTTCCTTCAAAGTTTCTATTACCAGATAAAACTGAGCAAACAGTTAAATTATTTGTTTTTATTTCATTAGACACCCAATCATCTAATGGGCCTGAGTTACCAATACAGGTTGTACATCCATAACCAACGGTATTAAAGCCAAGTAAATCCAAATAGTATTTTAATCCAGCTTTATCAAGATAATCACTTACAACCTTACTTCCTGGTGCTAAACTTGTTTTCACCCAAGGCTTAACATCTAAACCTAATTCAATTGCTTTTTTAGCAACCAGCCCGGCTGCTATCATTACATTTGGATTCGAAGTATTTGTACAGCTGGTTATTGCAGCTATTACAATATCACCTGCATTTAATTTATTTAGATCGGTACCTAAATTATTATCTATCTTACTGAATTCAGTTGGGACTTCTTTTAAAAGAATTTTATCTTGCGGTCTTTTAGGGCCAGCTAGAGATGGCTCAATTGTATCTAAGTCTAATAGTATTTTATCAGAATAGTCCGGTGAGTAATTTGCATCTGCCCAAAGAGTTTGTTTTTTGGAGTATTCTTCAACAATATTTAGATGGCTTCTATCTTTGCCTGTTAATTTAAGGTAGTTAATTGTTTCTTCATCTGTTGGAAAAAATCCACAAGTCGCGCCATACTCTGGAGCCATATTAGAAATTGTAGCTCTATCAGCTAGTGATAAATTCTTAAGACCAGATCCATAGAATTCTACAAACTTTCCTACTACTCCTTTATCTCTTAAAATTTTAGTTATTGTTAAAACTAAATCAGTAGCTGTAATTCCCTCGTTAAGTGAACCTTTTAGTTGAAATCCTATTACTTCAGGTATATTCATTGAAATTGCTTGGCCTAACATAGCAGCTTCAGCCTCAATTCCACCTACTCCCCAACCTAGGACTGAGAGAGAATTTACCATAGTTGTATGACTATCTGTTCCTACTACAGAATCTGGAAATAAATATTTTTTATTTTCGATTTCTTTTAACCAAACAGTTTTGGCTATATTTTCTAAGTTTACTTGATGACAAATTCCTGCACCAGGAGGGACTAGATAAAAATTATCAAATGAATTTTGACCCCATTTTAAAAATTCGTATCTCTCTTTATTTCTATTAAATTCCCTCTTAACATTTTCTTTTAAAGCATTATTATTTTTATAACTATCAACCATTACAGAGTGGTCTATAACTAAATCAACTCTTGAGAGAGGATTTATTTTTTTTGGCTCAATTCCTCTAGACTTTAGTGCATTTCTCATTGCTGCTAAATCTGCAACTGCTGGAACACCTGTAAAATCTTGCATAAGAACACGAGTTGGGAAAAAAGCTATTTCAATTTTTTCATTTTTTTTATTATTTTTATTTAATGAAAGAAATACATTTGAAATCATTTCTTTGCTGATATTTTCGCCATCCTCATTTCTAAGTAAGTTTTCTAATATTACTTTAATTGAAATTGGAATTTTTTTTAGATTGATGTCGAAGTGTTCGGCTACTTTATTTAAATCAAAATATTTAAATTTTTCATTATTTATTTCAATTATATGTTCAGAATTAAAAGAATTTTTATTTTTCATACTAAATTTGAATAATTATTATATTAAATAAATAGTATGAAGATAATTTTTTGTATAGCAAAATGTTAATTTATTATCAGAAATCTGCCAAAAAATATAAAAAACACAAAATAAATTTTTAATTTGTAATTATTTTTTTAATTTAATAATTTCTATCTCAAATTTAAATTTTAAATATTGGTATATTGTTGACTTTAACCGTAAGTTTTGGGAATAAATAACCAGCCTTTTATAATTATCACTTGGGTGATAATGGAGGGAGGTTCCTCCGGGGTAACAAAATACAAGGAGTATTTTATGGCTAAGAAGAAAAAGAAAGCTGCTCCAAAGAAAAAGAAAAAAGCAGCTCCAAAGAAAAAGAAAAAAGCAGCTCCTAAAAAGAAAAAGAAAAAAGCTGCTCCTAAGAAAAAGAAAAAAGCAGCTCCTAAAAAGAAAAAGAAAAAAGCTGCTAAGAAGAAGAAGAAAAGAAGATAGTAATATCTTAATTTTTCAAGAAAACTTTAATCTAAAGTTTTCTTTTTCTTATCTTTTTCAAAAAGATAAAAACGGGGTTCTGCCCCGTTTTTTTTATTGTTTTATATCAAAAAGTAATTAGATCTTAATAATGATAATTGTCAAGGATCTATCCGTTGAAAGACTAGATAAAAAAATATTCGAAAATATTAATCTCTCTCTCGCATCGGGTTGCATTTCGATTTTAAAAGGGAAAAATGGCTCTGGCAAAACTACCTTACTAAAAACAATATTAAACATAATAGAGCCATCAGCCGGATCAATATATTGGAAAGGAAAATTAATAAAAAAAAATTTATATGATTTCTATAATAATATTACATATATTGCTGATAAAACTACAAGCTTAAACAGACTAACAGTGAAAGATAATATAAATATTTGGAAAAAAATATTTTTATCAAATATTAGTGTTTCTCAAATTGAAAAGGCATTAAAGACTTTAAAGTTACAAGACTATTTAAATCAAAAAGTTAGTACATTATCTTTAGGAGAGACAAAAAAATTAGAGTTTTTACGATTAATAATAGAAAATAAGAAGTTATGGATATTAGATGAACCACTTTCAAGTTTAGATGAAGATTCAATGGAATTAATGAAACAAACTTTTGAAGATCATTGTTCTAAGGAAGGCTCTGTAATTTTTAGTTCACATCACAATCCTGGGATTTATGTAACTGAAGAAATTAACTTATAAAGAAAATGAAATTTTTAAATAAAATAATTTTCTTTTATTATAGAGAGTACAAATTAAATCTAAGTGGCTTTCAGGATATTTTAACAAATATAATTTTTTTCTTCGTTTCGATACTAATTTTCATATTCTCTATTGGTCCAGATAAGGAAGTCATTTCTCTTATAGGAGTAGGTATGATATGGACGCTATTATTACTAAGCTCCACATTATCCCTAAGGAAATTTTATCAAGATGACTATGAGAATGGAAACCTTTTAATAATACATTTAAATGGTTTTAGTTTTGGTTTTATTGCTATTTTAAAAACTTTTTCACATTTTTTGTTTGTGCAGGTACCTTTTCTATTATCAATACCGATTGCATGCATCTTACTAAATATTGCTAATGATAAACTCTTTTACTTATTTGCTAGTTTTAGCATAGGATCACTTATTCTGTCATGTTTAGGTTCAATTTCATCGTCAATGAATCTAATGAATCAGCGGAACTTTCTGCTGGGTAGTGTCATTGTTATGATATTTAGTGTTCCAGTAATAATTTTTTCAGTAGGTATAATTAATATGGAAGAAAGCTTTAATTCTCTTATAAATATATTATTTGGAATATTGTTAATTGTTTTTGCTATAAATCCCTGGGCAAGTGGGTTGTGTCTTAAACTTTCATTAGAAAATAATTAATATGAAGTTCTTGGTTAATCCTAGTAAATTTAATGAGATGGCTGATTATTTATTTAGACCATTACTGATCTTATCTATAATATTGTTTGCAATAGGATTATTGTTTTCCTTTTATTTTTCACCAGATGATTATCAACAAGGATCAACAGTAAGAATAATGTATGTACATGTTCCAAGTGCATGGTTAGCTTTACTTACTTATGCAATAATGACTATTTATAGTATTTTGGCACTTGCTTTTAGAATACCTTTTGGTTTTATTTTTAATACTGCAGTTGCTCCAATAGGAGCAGTTTTTACTTTAATATGTATAGTAAGTGGATCTTTATGGGGAAAGCCAATGTGGGGTACTTGGTGGGTATGGGATGCGCGTTTAACATCTGTTGCAATACTATTTATTATTTATCTAATTATTATTTTTATGAATTTATCTTTTGAAAATAGGATTGTTAGAGAAAAGGTTGTTGCTATATTTATTCTTGTTGGTTCAGTAAATCTACCGATAGTTAAATTTTCTGTGGATTGGTGGAATACCTTACATCAACCTGCAACAATAAGTAAATTATCTACACCCAGCATTGATCCTTCAATGATGACGCCTTTAATTATTATGACATTTGCATTTATAATGATTGGAGTAGCAATAGCCATTTTAAGAATAAAAACAGAGATAATTTCAAGAAAATCTCATTTAAGTTAATTTGTGACTTTTAGTCCATTGGATTAAGTATCATTCCTAAGTATTTTTGTTATTAGAAGCTATGTATTTTTGGTATATCTTAGGATCCTATATCTTTGCCTTTCTTTTAATTTTTTTGTTATTATTTTTTAGTTACTTAAAACTTAGAAGAATAAAAAATAAATGAGTCTACGATTTCAAAGATTGCTATTTATATTGCTTACTTTGGTAATTATACTAAGTGCAGTCTTACTTATTCTATATAATACAAGAGAAAATATATCTTATTTTTATACACCATCGGAAATTGATAAATCAGATATCATAATAAATAAAATAATAAGAATAGGCGGTTTTGTAGAAAATAATAGTTTTAATAAGATTTCCTCAAGTTCATTTAAATTTAAAATTACTGATGAAAAAGCATCTATACTTGTTACTTTCAAAGGCATTCTGCCTGATTTATTTAGAGAAGGGCAAGGTGCAGTGATAGAGGGTGCTTTTGTTGATAAAAATATTTTTAATGCAACCAATGTTTTTGCAAAACATGATGAAAATTATATGCCAGCATCAATAAAAGAAGATCTGAAAGATACAGGTTATTGGAATAAAAAATACAAATGAGCTCATTAGTTGGTTTTTTAAGCTTAGTTTTTGCGATAGGTATTAATTTTTACTTATTTTTATCGAGATACATATTTAAATTTCAAAAACAGAAATTTAATTTATTTATCCGCTCTGCGTCATTATTAACTTTGTTATCTTTTTTTTCATTAATGTATGCCTATGTGGTATCTGATTTTTCAAATTATAATGTCTTTCAAAACTCTCACTCAAATAAACCGTTAATATATAAAATTTCAGGTACTTGGGGAAATCATGAAGGCTCGATGCTTTTGTGGCTAAGTATATTATCTATTTTTAGTTTCTTTTTTTCTTTTACAAAAAATATAGACGAAAGCTTTCAAAGATTAACATTAATTATCCAATCTTTACTTCATATTTTATTTGGTCTCTTCATTGTCTTTACATCAAATCCATTTCTAGTTAATTCAATTTTAGTAAATGAAGGTTTGGGTTTAAATCCAATTTTACAAGATCCAGGTTTGGCAGTTCACCCACCTATTTTATATGGAGGATATGTTGGTTATTCCATAGTTTTCAGTATTGCAATCGCTGGTTTATTTCAAAATACAGATGATGAATGGCTTTATGTTGCAAAAAAATGGTCATTGATTAGTTGGACTTTTTTAACCGGTGGAATAGCTCTAGGTTCATATTGGGCATATTACGAATTAGGATGGGGTGGTTGGTGGTTTTGGGATCCCGTCGAAAATATTTCACTGATGCCTTGGATTGCTGGACTTGCATTAGTTCATTCACTCATGATGGTAAGAGGTGAACAAGCTATTAAAAAATGGATAGTTTTTTTATCAATTCTTTGCTTTTCATTAAGTGTTTTTGGAACATTTTTGGTAAGATCTGGAATATTAACAAGTGTACATTCATTTGCCGCAGATGCATCCAGAGGCATATTTATATTACTAATTTTTTTTATTGTAACTGGATTTGGCTTTTTAGTTTTCTTGTTAAAAGAACCAAAAAAATCAAATGCTTTAAATTTATTATTTATCAATAAGGTTTCAGCACTTGTAATAAATAATATTTTAATGATTATAGCAACCTTAACTATTCTTTTAGGAACTATATACCCAATTATAATTGAAGTTTTGTATAATAAGAGAATATCGGTTGGAGGCCCTTATTTTAATTCAACAGTAATTCCTATAATGATACCTGGTTTTTTATTAATGAGTATTGCACCAATTTTATCCTGGCAAACAAATAAGATGAATAATTCAAAAAAATATGTTTTAGCTTTTATTATCTTAAGTGTTTTAGTTCTAATTCAATCATATTTTTTGGATTTTAATACATGGGGTTTTGTTGGGTTACTTTTAGGTTTTTGGATAATATTGGCTTCAATGATTGCTATATTTTCTTCGTATAAAATTAAAATTAACATTAAGTTTTTTAAAATAATTAATCCTCATGTAGCGCATATTGGTGTTGGTATCGCTATAGTTGGTATCACTTGTTCTAGTGTTTTTCAAAATGAGCTAGATTTTAACCTTAGTGAGGGAGATAAGTTTAATGTAAATGGAAAAACAGTTTTGTTTGAAAAAATAGAAACAACTAATCAAATTAATTTTCAATCTTTAAGAGGAAGATTTTTGTTTGATATTGAAAAGAATCAATCAAAAGAAATAGAGGCTGGAAAAAATTATTATCCAGTGTCAAAGATGATTACATCTGAAGCTGGTATTTTACATCAGTGGAATAAGGATATATATTTTATACTTGGTGATCAAAAAAATAATGAGTGGTTCGTAAAAGTTTTAATAAATCCATTTGTTAGCTTTATATGGCTTGGAGTGATAATAATGATTTATTCTGGTTTAATAGCAGTTACAAGAAGATGAATAGAATAATAATTTTAACACCTTTAATTATACTTTTAATAATATGTATTTTTTCACTTACTTATTTATTAAGTGGTAAAGATCCAAATAAGCCTCCTAGTGCACTCTTAAATAAAAATGTTCCTAGTTTTGAAAGCACTTCTTTGTACGATAAAAAGGAAATAATTAGAACAACAGACATAATAAATAGAAAGACCTTAATTAATTTTTTTGCTTCTTGGTGTAGTCCCTGTAAAATAGAGCATCCACTTTTTTTTGAAATAGGTAAAAAATATCCTGAACTATATTTATTGGGATTTAATCACAAAGATACAAATTCTGATGCAAAAAAATATTTGGAGGATGATGGAAATCCATACGATTTTG
Organism: uncultured Alphaproteobacteria bacterium; assembly: GCA_902612825.1. Classification (GTDB taxonomy): domain Bacteria; phylum Pseudomonadota; class Alphaproteobacteria; order HIMB59; genus CACPNW01. The sequence goes on along the minus strand of CACMET010000008.1, from coordinate 46,522 downwards.
TTGGTGTAGACTCTGATGGATTAATTGCATTAGAGTTTGGTGTTTTTGGTCTTCCAGAAACATATTTAATTAATGAGGAAGGTAAGATTATCTATAAATTTATGGGCCCAATAACAATAGATATTTTAAAAAATGAAATTGAACCACTTCTTTAGAGTTTTTCATATAACAATTTTAAGCTTTGTGTTTTTTACTTTTAAAACATTTGCAACTGGAAATATTGATGAGAGAGTAAAAAAATTAACCTTAGAGTTAAGATGTATGACTTGTCAAAACCAAAGTATTTATGACTCGGATGCTGAATTCTCAAATGATATTAAAAAAATAGTTAAACAGAAATTACAGGAAGGTAAAAGTGAGAGAGATATCAAGAGATTTTTAGTTGAAAGATATGGTGAATACATTCTTTTTAGACCGCTTATGAATTATAATAATATTTTTCTTTGGAGTTTTCCTTTTATATTACTAATAATTGGCTTATTTTTTGTATTAATTAAGACCAAAACAAAAAAGGCTTGAACAATTTATTTTGTTTTTTTTTATTTAGCTTATATGGTTTCCCAATAATTTAGAAATACTTCTTCAAGGAGGAAACGTGAAAAACTTTATAATATACTTATTATCAATTGGTATTTTTGGAGTTGCATCAATTGCAAATTCGCAAACAATAAGAATTGGTACAGAAGGTGCTTATCCACCATGGAATAATTTAAACTCTGCAGGTGAACTAGAAGGTGCAGAAATAGACTTTGGTAACGAAGCTTGTGAACGAATGGGTGTTACATGTGAATGGGTAACTCAAGATTGGGATGGTATAATACCTGCCCTTCTTCAAGGTAAATATGACATTATTATTGCTGGAATGTCTATTACCGAAGAAAGAAAAGAAAAAGTTAATTTTACTACTGGATATATGACTGATGGTGCAAGATTTGCTGTTTTAAAAAATAGCGGTTTAGCAAATTTAAATATTGCAGGTATGGCTAAAGTTAATCTTAATAATGCAGGTGGAAAGGAACAAGCTGCAATAGGTCAATTAATTGCTGCTATGGATGGTAAAACTGTCTGTGTTCAATCTTCAACAATTCACCAAAATTTCTTAGAAAAACACATGTCTGGTGCAGTCGATGTTAAACTGTATCAAGCAGTTGACGATCACAATTTAGATTTAGCTGCTGGAAGATGTGATGCTGTTCTAGCTGATGTAGGATCAATTATTGATTTTATGGAATCCGATGGGGGTGTTGACGTTGCATTTACTGGTCCAACTTTTTCTGGTGGAGTCTTCGGTGATGGTGTTGGTGGAGCAGTTAGAAAAGAAGATACAGATATCTTAGAGATGTGGAATGCTGCCATTGCAGAAATGTCTAAAGATGGAACTACTGCTGAAATAACTAAAGAGTGGTTTGGCAGAGATATCTCAATGTAAATCAAATTTTATTTTAATAAAAGCGGTCTTAAAGACCGCTTTTTTTTTGATTAATTACAGCCATAATGCATAATAGATATTAAATAAAAATTTATAATGAACTCACTTTTGTATTTAATTATTCAAATTATAAACTTATTTCAGTTTGTTCTTATAATTTATATAATTCTGACTTGGTTAGTAAACTTTAATATAATTAATACTGGCAATCGATTTGTTTATAGTATTCTTGATGCTTTATACCGATTATGTGAGCCAAGTTTAAATTTTGTTAGAAGATACTTGCCTACTTTTGGTGCAATAGATTTATCTCCAATAGTCGTTTATCTTGGTTTGTGGTTTATAAAAAGTTTATTAATTGAATATTGGCCTAGATAATTATGCCTCATATATTAGATGGAAAAAAAATAGCACAAAACTTAAAAGATAAATTAAAAATTGAAATTGAAGAAATAAAAATTAAATCTAATCGTGTGCCCGGGCTTGCAGTTATACAAGTAGGAAATGTTGCTGCAAGTAGTGTATATGTAAAAGCTAAAACAAAAGCTGCTAAAGAAGTTGGGATTGATGTAATTGATCATCACTTAGATGAATCTATAAATCAAAGCGATTTAATCAATTTAATTAATCAATTAAACAATAATAATGATGTTAATGGTATTCTTGTCCAACTACCTTTGCCCGAAACTATAAATGAAGAAGTAATCTTAAATAGTATAGTGCCTGGTAAAGATGCAGACGGGTTTCATCCTGTTAATGTAGGCAAGTTATCAATAAGTCAAACAAATGATGAAAATCTGATGATACCCTGTACTCCTTATGGTTGTCTTTTACTTCTTAAAGAGCTTAATATTAAATTAGCTGGCAAAAATGCAGTCGTAATTGGAAGATCTAATATAGTTGGAAAACCTATGGCGCAATTATTGTTAAAGGAATCTTGTACTGTTACAACTGTACATTCAAAAACAGTAAATATCGAAAGTATTTGTAAAAATGCTGATATTTTAGTTGCTGCTATTGGTAAGCCTGAGTTTGTTAATAAAGATTGGGTTAAAGAAGGAGCAATTGTCATAGATGTAGGTATAAATAGAATTAATGTAAATGAAGAAAAATCAAAATTAGTTGGAGATGTTCTATTTAATGAAGTAAAAAATATTGCAAGTGCAATTACACCAGTTCCTGGTGGTGTAGGCCCAATGACTATTGCCTGCTTATTGAGAAATACTACTATTGCTTTTAAAAATTTGTAAAAAAAATGACAAAAAAAGTTTTAATTACTGGAATTACCGGGCAGGATGGATCATATTTAGCAGAATTATTACTTGATAAAAACTATGAAGTCCATGGTATTGTTAGAACATCTGCTTTAGAAAGCCAAGATTATCGATTATGGAGAGTTAAAAAAATACTTAAAAAAATCCATTTACATTCAGGATCGGTAGAGAGTTATGCAAGTATTTTTAAAATTTTTAACAAAATAAAACCAGATGAATTATATCATTTAGCTGCGAATAGCTATGTGGATTATTCCTTTCAAGATGGATTTTCAACTTTATCTTCAAATATATCTTCAACTTATTATTGTTTGTCAGCAATAAAGGAAAGTGGGATAGATTGTAAATTTTATTTTGCTGGTTCTTCAGAAATGTTTGGAAAAACAAAAAAATTTCCACAAAATGAAAATACTCCATTTCACCCTAGATCTCCATACGGTATATCAAAAGTAGCAGGATATGAGTTGACTAGAAATTATAGAGAAGCATATGGCATACATGCATCATCTGGAATTTTATATAACCATGAGTCGGAGAGACGTGGATACGAGTACGTTACTAGAAAAATATCTCAAGCTGTTGCTTTAATAAAAATTAAAAAGAAAAAGTATTTAGAGCTAGGTAATTTAGAAGCTAAAAGAGATTGGGGTTACGCTCCAGAATATGTTGAGGCAATGTGGTTAATACTTCAACAAAAAAATGCTGGAGATTATGTTGTTGGAACTGGAAAAATTCACAGTATCAAATATTTCGTTGAAAAGGCATTTGATTGTGTAGGATTAAATTATGAAAAGTTTGTTAAAATTAATAAAATTTATTTTAGACCGGCTGAGACTGAGTTATTAGTAGCAAACCCATCTAAAATTAATAAAAAAACAGGTTGGAAAGCTAGAACAAAAATAGACGAGTTGATTGAAAAAATGGTTACCAATGATCTTGATTTGTTAAATAAATAATATTTTATTTATTTCCCTTTTTGTGCTTTATATATTTATTTATAAAATCATCATTATCCATAACATTTAGATCTTGATCTTTAGACCAATTACCTAAAATTTTTTCATTATAGTTTGCATGTTCTTCAGTATAATTTTTAAGTAGCATAAATCTTGATCTAGTAGCGTCAAGCGCATGACAATCTGTAAAGGCAGGTAAGCTATAAATTAAATCATAAATATAATAACTTGTGTATTGGTGGAAAAAAACATCTAATAACTTTTGTTTTTTTTTATTTAATAATAAATTATTAAAACCGACAAATCCAGCTTCAGAGTAATAACCTAATCTATCATAAACTGAAATTAAAGAATTATTTGGAAGACATTTTTCAAACCATTCATTTGGAATTGTTTTAAGGAATTCAGTATCAGCATCAAGGAAAAAAATTTGTTGAGAATATTTTCTGGCATCACTCTGTGCAAAAACTTTATATGAAAATCTTACAGCATCAAGCAAATAAGAAACCTTAGAATTTTTTTGTGATTTTATTTTATTTCTTTCTACAAATTGGAAACATAAAGGTTGTTCTTTAAATAAATCAAGATAGACTATATTTTTATGTTTAGGATATAAATTGATATCATCTTCTACATAACAAAATAGTTTAAGATCCTGATTTGTTTTAAGATAACTATCAATAAGTTTATAAGCGTACTTTTCATATAACTGATAATTAAAAGTTGTAACAAAAATTTTATTTGTCATTTAATTTTATTTTAAATTTTTAATCTTAGAGAAGATATTTTAATAAAACCTTCTGCATCTTTTTGATTGTAATCACCAACTTCATCAAAAGATACTAAAGACAATTTATATTTACTAAAAGGTGATTTTCGACCGCTTATAATAATGTTTCCTCTAAATAATTTTAACCTTACATCTCCAGTCACTTTATTTTGAGTAGTATCAATTAGTTTTTGCATGGCTACCCTCTCTGAAGAAAACCAATATCCATTGTATATAGTTTCAGCATACTTTGGCATAATTTCATCTTTTAAATGAGCTTCACCTTTATCAAGTGTTATGCTTTCAATTGCTCTATGAGCTTTTAATAATATTGATCCTCCAGGAGTTTCATAAACTCCTCTGGATTTCATGCCTACGAAACGATTCTCTACAATATCGTCTCTACCAATGCCGTGTTCGAAACCATATTTATTTAATTCTATAAGTATCTCATGAGGTTTTAGTTTTTTTTGATTTATAGCTACAACATCACCACTTTCAAAACTTAGAATTATTTCATCAGGTGAATTTTTTGAATCATCAATTGATTTAGTTCTAGAATAAATATAATCAGGTGCTTCAATCCAAGGATCCTCTAAAATTTTACCCTCAGATGATGTATGAAGTAGGTTAGCATCAGTACTGAATGGCGCTTCTCCTCTTTTATCCTTTGGAATAGAGATTTGATTTTTTTCTGCAAAATCAATTAGATCTTTTCTTGAATTTAAATCCCATTCCCTCCATGGAGAAATTACATTTATTTTTGAATTATTTGCATAGTAACTCAATTCAAATCTAACTTGATCATTACCCTTACCAGTTGCTCCGTGGGCTACAGAATCAGCACCTACCTCCTTGGCAATTTCAATTTGTCTTTTAGCTATTAAAGGACGTGCTATGGCTGTTCCTAAATAATAAGATCCTTCATAAATAGCGTTTGCTCTAAACATAGGAAATACATAATTTTTAACAAACTCTTCTTGTAGATCTTCAATGAATATTTCTTTTACCCCCAAAGACTCAGCTTTATTTCTAACTGGAGATAATTCCTCACCCTGACCAAGATCTGCAGTAAACGTGACAATTGGACATTGATATTTATTTTGAAGCCATTTAAGAATTACACTTGTGTCCAATCCACCAGAGTAAGCTAAAACAATTTTCTTAGGCATTTAACAATCGTTAATTAATTGATTATATGCTGCAGTGAAACCATTAAGGTTATAGATATCATTAGTAACAGTACCTCTTGAAGACTCGCCTGTGACCTTGAGCTCTAACCCTTTTTTCATTGCAAATATGACTTTGGCATCTTCTTCTGTCCAAGCAGCAGTTGGCAAATCCTTAGTTGTATAAAATTTGTAATCTCCCTTATCTATACTTATAATAATATCAGAAGGAACCTTGTAGCTATAACCAGCCTCTATTTGGACTACGGTCTCTGGATTGCCTATATTTTTATAGACTAAAACATAGAAGTCTCCTCTTTTTTTATCGTTTGGTAAATCTGTTTCTGTTGCTAAACTTCCAATATAACAATACTCATCTGTCCCCTCAAAAGACCATTTACCTACTTCTAAAGCATTAAGAGCAGTAGGAAGTGCTACATATAGCACTATTAAAAACTTAAGAAAAATTTTCATCAATTACTTCTTTTAGTATATCTTATGCAATTAGTTAAGAGCGTTTAATCAATGTTAGAATCTTTTTAAATTATGGAAAAATCAAACCTAATTAGCTTGATGAAAAGGATTCAAAAAGACCGCGACGAAATGGCTTTTTCGGAAATCTTTAATTTTTTTGCCCCAAAAATAAATGCTTATTTTATTCAAAATAGAATCAAAATTGAGACTTCTGAGGAATTAACTCAGGAAGTTTTAAGTACTGTTTGGGTAAAATCAAACCTATATGATTCAAATAAATCAGCTCTTTCAACTTGGATATTTACTATTGCAAGAAACAAAAAAGTAGACTTTTTCAGGAAAAATTCAAATATAAATTTCCAAGAAGAAGATATTCGAGAGTTTTTATACCAAGATAGAGAAGTTGACCCAATAGAAGAAAATGAGGCAAAAAAACAAATAGAAAAAATAAATAATGAGCTCGATGAACAGCAAAAAATAATGATAAAAATGAACTTTTTTGAAAATAAAAGTCATAAAAAAATAGCAGATGAGCTTGAAATTCCTTTAGGGACAGTTAAATCAAGATTAAGACATATTTTAACAAAAATGCAGGGATTTTTAAGATGAACGGAACAGTAGTAAAAAATCAACTTATCTTTGATTTTGCATCAGGAATACTAGGTCCTGCAAAGTCGCTATTTGCATCAACATATTTACAATTAAATTCAAATGCTTCTAAAATTAGCAATACTTTTGAAAATATGTTGGGTGAAAATCTTATGGATAACGAGAACATTCATCCTAAAAATTTGAAGTATACAGACTGTATTAATAGTGAGAATATTCAATCTGATTCAAATCTTAAGGACCCTATAACCAGCTTATTTGGAAATCTAAATAATTTAGATTGGAAGCAAGTGTATAAAGGTTTCAAAGAGTATACTGCGTCTATAGATGATAAAGACGAACTAAAATTAATTAAAATGGACCCTGGAGTCTCTGTACCACTGCACTCTCATGGTGGAAAAGAGTATATATTAGTCTTAGAAGGTAGTTTCTGTGATGAATATGGTGAATATTCAAAAGGCGATATTCAAATTAACGACCAAAAAATTAAACATACGCCAATAGCTTCTAAAGACACAGGTTGTGTATGTTTGAGTATTACTGAAAAAGATGTAATATTCTTTGGTAAATATGGATCTTTTTTGAATTTATTTACATTTATCAAATCTTTTTTTAAGCAAAAATAAGCTCATTATTGTATAACCTCATACGTGTCTAAAATTCACGTAGATTTTATTAGGGGCAGAAAGATTGAAAGTACCCATCAAGTTAAAGCGTTAGTTACAAACATTGATGGTAAAATTTTATTATCTACAAATAATGATAATGAATTTTTTTTTCCTCGATCATCAATTAAAATATTTCAAGCTATTCCTTTTGCAATGTCAAATGCCATAAAAAATTATAAATTAAACAATAAACATATTGCTTTAGCCTGTGCATCACACAAAGGAGAAAAAATTCATATAAGGGAATTAAAAAAATGGATTTCGAAAATTAATTTAAAAACAAAAAATTTAAAATGTGGTATTCATGGACCATTAGATAAAAAAGCTTCTGAAAAAATAATATATTCTAGAAAAAAATTTAACGAATTACATAATAATTGTGCTGGAAAGCACTTAGCTATGTTAACAAGTTGTTTGGTCAATAATCAGAATATCAATAACTATCTAGATTACAATCACACTCATCAAAAAAATATCAGAAAAGTTTTCAACAAATTTACAGAAACTAAATTATCAAAAAAAAATTTCTCTTTAGATGGATGTAGCGCACCACAATACTCATTTAAAATTAAATCTGTATCAAAGGCATTAAATAATTTAATTAAAAGTTATAAAGATTGTTATGATTATAGCGAAGAAGTCAAAACTTTAATTGATTCAGTTTTAGAAAATCCTGATTTTATAGGAGGAACTGGAAGTTTTGATACTAAAGTTATGAAAACTTCGAAAGGAAAAATATTTTGTAAAAGTGGAGCTGAAGGTGTTTTTTTATTTATTGATATTCATAACGAAATTAGCGGAGTAGTTAAAATTACTGATGGAAATGAAAGAGCTATTCCTATTTCTATACTTAATATTTTTAAAAAATTGAAAGTTATGACTAGAGTAGAGTTAAATAATTTAGAAAAAAAAGAAAAATTTGATCTAAAAAATCATGCAGGTAGAAATATTGGTCACATAAACCTTACAATGAAATAAGAAATAAAAATATGATAATTAAAACGGTTAAAGGCAGTCTGAGAAAGTTAAATACCTCTTTATTTGATTCGTTTGCAAATAAAATAATATAGTCAAAAAATAACTGAGTTAACAATAGTAAAACTATTAAAATAAAAATTATTTTTATATTAATGTTATGAAGACTTAATATAATAATTATAACAGCAAATAAGCTAGGCAAAAAACCATATACAACTATGTGAGTTGGTGGATTATTTTTTAAATTCCAGTTTATTGATCCAATAAAAACAATTATAATTAAACTATAGTAAATAACAAAATTAAGCAGAACTTCTTTCTCAACTATTAAAAAATAGTATTTATCTAAAAAAGTTAAAACATATGGTATTAATCCTAAATATGAAATTAGAAATTGAAAATTAATTTTTTTGGGCATTTGATATGATTGAACAAAGTATCATTTTAGAAATTGAAAAACTTTTAAATAATAAAAAAATTGTAGATAGCAAGTTATTATCAGACTCTTTTGGGATTAATTGCTTAAAAATTGTCACAAGTGAAAGTAAAGAGTTTATTGTCAAATATTATTACAAAAATAATAATGAATTTAATGCTATAAAATCTGAGACAGATAACCTTCTTTTTTTTAATAGACAAAAATTTAATCAATTTCCAAGTATTATAAACTATAATGATAATTTATTAATAATGTCATTCATAAATAATGATGACGATCAACCAAACCAAACTAATGATGATTTGTTAAATAGTATAATTTCTCTTCACTCAAATAAAAGTAAAAATTACGGTTTTAGTTTTGATACGCAAATTGGTGGTTTGAAACAGATTAATTCTAGTTCTAAAAATTGGTTAGAGTTTTATAGAGATAAAAGACTGACTTATATATTTGACTTAGTTACCAAAAATCAACCTATGGATGAAACTATTAACACTAAAATTGATTTATTAATTAAAAAAATGGATAATTTTATTCCCAACAAACCAATATCATCTTTATTACATGGTGACTTATGGGAAGGAAATATACTTTTTAAAAATAAAAAGTTTGTAGGATTTATTGATCCAGGATCTTTTTATGGTCATAATGAGTTAGAAATATCTTATTTGAGGTGGTTTAACCCCAAATTTATTGATGAAAGTTTTTTAGATAAGTACAACGATCACATCAAGATTGATAAATATTACCTAGAATATGAACCAATTTATCAATTATATTATTCACTATTAAATGTTTATTTATGGGATAGAAGCTATATTGAAGATGTACGTAAATTGCTGAAAAAAATTAAAATATAATGTGTGGAATTAATGGAATAATTTTTAAAACATCTAAAACAGATGTTTCAAGAATTCTTAAAATGAATGCGCTTCTAGATCATAGAGGGCCGGATGATAGTGGATTTATTAACCATAAAAATATTTTACTTGGTCATACTAGGCTATCTATTATCGATACATCAAATCTTGGTTCTCAACCAATGTCTGTAGATGGAAGATATTGGATTATTTATAATGGAGAGATTTATAACTATAAAACTTTAAGAGAAGAGCTAATACAAAAAAAATATAAATTTTATTCAAATTCGGACACTGAAGTTGTTCTTAATGCATATAAAGAGTGGGGTGTAGACTCATTTCAAAAGTTTAATGGAGAATGGTCTTTTGCAGTACTAGATAAAACAAATAATGAGGTAATAATTTGTAGAGATGGTATTGGGTATAAACCTTGTTATATATTTGATAATAATAATTTTTTTGCATTCAGTTCAGAAATAAAAGCATTTTATGCATTAGAAAATAGCATTGAGTTTGATATCAATAATTTAGGTATAAATTCTACTACTCTAAATAATTGCTCTAAAACAATATTTAAAAATGTTAATCAACTTACTCAAGGAAGATTTTTAAAAATAAATTTAAATAACCTAGAAAAAAAAATGGTTAGATGGGACTATCCACTTAAAAATTTACCAAAAATTAATTCTGGTTTTAGAGAAAATGTTCATGATTATTTTAACCTTCTCTATGAATCTACAAAAATAAGATTAAACAGCGATGTTAAAACAGGAACTTCACTAAGTGGTGGTTTGGATTCTTCATCAATTTTCACGTTGATGAATATAATACAAAAAAAAGAAAAACTAGCTGAAGATGATTTAGATTTGAATCCCATTATAATGGATTATGATGAAATGAAAACTAAGGAGGATGCAGTTCTACTATCTAAAAAATTTAAAAGAAATTACCAAATAGTAAATTTTAAAAAAATGACGGCAGATAAAACAATGGATCTTGTTTCATCTCTTGAAGTGGTAGAAGAATACTTTATTCAGTTTGAGCTATACAAAAAACAAAAAGAAAAAGGTATTAAAGTTAGTCTAGATGGTCATGGTGCAGATGAGTTTTTAGGGTATCCACAATGGATACCAGAATTATCTGTAGACATTTATAATAGTATTGCGAATAATTTTAAAACAATAAATAAATTTGGCAAAACTCAAAATATTAATAAATTTAAAAGATTATTTGGTTTAGGTGAACAGGATATTTCTCCGATATCTTTCAAAGCAACACCGGACTTAAATTTTGGTTTTACAGACTATCTGTACATAGGCAAATTTGATGGAAATAATCAAATTATTAATGATGATTTAGAAGATCTAGAAAATTTTCCTTATGAATTATGTTTTACTTATTTAATGTCTTATTGTGGTTGGTTTCAGTTTTTTTTAAATAAGTGGGACAGAGCGTCGATGTCAAATTCAGTTGAGGTTAGAATGCCTTTTTTAGATAATAATGTAAGATTATTTGGATTAGCATTAAGTGGTTCTAATAAGCTAAAAAATGGATTTACAAAATCAGTATTAAGAGAAGCTTTTAAAAATTATTTTCCTAAAACGATGTATACTCAAAAATTTAAACAAGGTCTAAATATACAAAATATTGATTATGATGAGAATACTATGAATTTGATTGCTGAAATAATTAATGAAACTGAATTTAAGGAAAGTAATATTTTCAATTTTAAAAATATTAATCATGATTTTATTAATAAACAAAATCTAGATAAAATATGGTTGCTATGTAAATATTATTTAATGAAAAAAGGTTTCAAAAATAGATATAATTCTATTAATATTAATTTAAATGTTGAAGAGAAAGGAAATTTATTAAATTCCTAAACACAAGGGTTAGGGTCTGATAAATGAATATCTTCAATCTCTTTTAAATCATCTTTTGATAAAGTTATATCAATACTATCGATGTTTTCTTTAAGCTGATCCATTGTTGTTGCCCCAATAATGTTGCTAGTTACAAACGGACGATCATTCACAAAAGCATTTGCAAATGTCGATGGGGGAATACCAAGTTTGTGAGCAAGATTAACATATTTCTCGATTGCATTTTCACCTCTTTCGGTGTGGTGTCTTGAAAATCTTCTAGGCCAAAGAGTGTACCTTGCTTTATTTGGATTTTTACCACCAATATATTTACCACTCAATCTTCCTCCTGCTAAAGGTGAGTAAGCTAGCAAGCCACAATTTTCTCTGATTGAAACTTCTGAGTTATGGATATCAAATACTCGATTAACCAAACTATAAACATTCTGGATAGACATCATGCGCGGTAAGTTTTTTTCTTTAGATAATTGAAGATATTTCATAACACCCCAAGGTGTCTCATTAGATAATCCTGCGTACCTAATCTTTCCTGCCTTAACAAGCTGATCTAAATTATATAAAACTTCCTCAACGGTGGTCCAATCATTATCACTAGCATCGTATTCAAAATCTAAAATTCCAAATTTTGGAACTTTTCTCTCAGGCCAATGTAATTGGTATAGATCAATGTAATCAGTCTTTAATCTTTTAAGACTTTCATCTATTGCAGCATTCATATTTTTTTTATCAAATCCAAGAGTTTTTGATCCTTCTCTAATCCACTCAAGACCATCTGATTTTGAAGCTATTTTTGAAGCTAGAATTATTTTGTCTCTGTTTTTATTTTCTTGAAACCAGTTACCAACTATTTCTTCAGTTTTACCGTAAGTTTCTTTTCTGGGCATGACTGCGTATAATTCTGCAGTATCAAAAAAATTAACTCCTCTTTCAACTGCATAATCCATTTGATCAAAACCATCTTGTTGACTGTTTTGTTCACCAAAAGTCATTGTGCCTAAACAAATGACACTTACATCAATATCTGTATTGCCTAATTTTCTATATTTCATTTTTTAATTTCATAATTATTACACGCAGGGGTTTGGATCATAAAGATGAATATTTTCAATCTCCTGTAAAATATCATCAGTTAAAGTTAAATCTATACTATCAATATTTTCTTTGAGTTGATCCATTGTTGTAGCACCAATAATGTTACTAGTAACAAAGGGACGATCATTCACAAATGAGTTAGCAAAGGTAGATGGAGCTATGCCATGCTTTTTAGCAAGGTTTACATATTTTTCTATAGCAATTTCTCCTCTCATCGTGTTGTGTCTATCAAAGCGATTGGCCCATAATGTAAATCTTGAATTAGCAGGATTTTTACCCCCTACATATTTTCCACTTAATCTTCCTCCTGCTAAAGGTGAATACGCAAGTAAACCACAATTTTCTCTAATTGAAACTTCAGAGTTATGGATATCAAATACACGGTTAACTAAATTATAGACATTCTGGATAGACATCATCCTTGGAAGATTTTTTTCTTCTGATAATTTCATATATTTCATGACACCCCAAGGTGTTTCATTAGATATGCCTATGTGCCTTACTTTTCCTTGCTTAATTAAATCTTGAAGACAAGATAAGACTTCTTCTAACTCAACCCATGAGTCTTCAGGGTCATATTCAAAGTCTAACTTTCCAAACTTTGGTACTTTTCTCTCTGGTGCGTGAAGTTGGTATAAATCAATATAATCAGTTTTTAATCTTTTAAGACTACCGTCAATTGCAGCATTAATATTTTTTTTATCAAAGATAAGATTTGGTCCTCCATCTCTTATCCAGCTGTTGCCTTCACTTTTAGCACAAATTTTAGTTGCTAAAATTATGTCTTTTCTTTTTTTATTTTGACCGAACCAATTACCAATAATTTCTTCTGTTTTTCCATACGTTTCAGCTCTAGTTGGTATAGAATAAACCTCAGCTGTATCAAAGAAATTTACACCTCTTTCAAATGCATAATCCATCTGCTCAAAGCCATCATCTTGATTATTTTGTTCTCCCCAGGTCATGGTGCCGAGACAAATAACGCTTACATCTAAATCTGTAGTCCCTAATTTTCTATACTTCATACTATTTTTGTAAAATGCCTTGAAATTGTCGGATTTATAGCGATATTAATAATAATTAAAAGGAGAAATTATGGCTTTAGACTTTAATCAACGATCTTATACTAAATCAGTAGATCAGGCGGCAATTGATGAAGGCTTGAGAGCGTATATGCTTAAAGTCTACAATTATATGACAATTGGCTTATTACTTACTGGATTTATTGCTTACTTTTTTGGAAAAGCATCAATAGTTACAAACGAAATGGGTCAAATTGTAGGAGTAACTCAAGTTGGCGCATTACTTTTTGGGTCTCCACTCAAATGGGTTATTATGCTAGCTCCACTAGGGTTTGTATTTTATTTAAGTGCCAGAATAAATAGGATGTCAGTTTCGGCTGCACAGATAACTTTCTGGTTATTTGCAAGTATAATGGGGCTATCTCTTGCCTCAGTATTTATTGAATTTACTCAAACATCTATTGCTAGAGTATTTTTTATTACAGCAAGTACATTCGGAGCAATGAGCTTGTATGGATACACAACAAAAAGAGACTTAACAAAACTTGGTGGTTTCTTATTTATGGGACTAATTGGTATTATTATTGCAAGCGTTGTTAATATATTTGTTGGCTCAACAGCATTGCAATTTGCAATCTCGGTTATTGGTGTTCTAGTTTTTGTTGGATTAACAGCATACGATACACAAAACATAAAAAATATGTATTATGGTGGTGATAGTGAAGAAATAGGATCAAAAAAAGCATTGATGGGTGCATTAAAATTGTATTTGGACTTCATCAACTTATTCATTTTATTACTACAATTATTTGGTCAAAGAAGATAATTCTTTTAAAACCCAAATATCTTTTTATTATACCCAGTCTTTTATAGACTGGGTTTTTTTATGTCTAACTTAGAAAATAAACTTAAAAAAATTATTGATACATTCAACAATGTAAATAAGGAAATTGCTTTCAAGGATATTAAAAAATTATCTGAAAAATATAATAAAAATATAAGCGTTCAAAATATTTTGTATCAAATATCTATGAAAGTTGGTGACATAGATACATCTATTAATGCTTTAAAAAAAATTTTGTTCATCGATAAAAATAACATTTCAAAACTTTCTCAATTATATAAATTACTTCTAGGAAAAGGTTTGCTTGATCAGGCGTTAGAAAAAATTAATTCTATACTTGAAAAAGATAATAAAAATTATGACGCTTTACGTGACAAATCATATATTTATTTTTTAAAGAAAGACTATATTGAAGCAAAGAAATACATTGAAAATATTTCAAACTTAAAAGATGACGATTACTTTGGTTACAATATTAAAGGCTTAATATATCTTAAAAATAATTTTTTTGAGGAAGCTAAAAATTTCTTTAATACAGCTTTAAAAATAAATTATCGATATATAGATAGCTACAATAATTTAGGCGCTTGTTTACTTGAGTTAGAAAAACTTGATGAAGCAAAAAAAATCTTCAATAGTGCCTATGACCTTGATAAAAAAAATGTATCAACACTAATAAATTTAGCAAATGTTCTAAGCCTTCAAGATAATATTGTTGAAGCAGTGAATCATTATAATGAAGCTTTAAGTTTAGAACCAAATAATCAAGAAATAATTTCAAATTTAGCTATATGCTACTGCAGAGATAGTAAAGAAAAAGAAGCAAAAATATTCTACGATAGAGCAATAAAAATTAATCCGTATGATTACAAATTAATGTATGCGTATTGTACATTACAATTAAAAATAAATAATTTTGATGATTCATGGGAATTATTTGATTCACGATTATTAATAGAAAAAAATAAACACAAGTTGAGCAATTTTGATTTGATTAAAAATAATTTATTTAAAAATTTAACTATTAATCAAGATGACAAATTACTTGTTTTAAGAGAACAAGGAATAGGTGAGGAAGTTTTATTTAGTTCAGTATATCCTGATATTATTAACAAATTTAAAAATCTTAAAATAGAAGCCGATAAAAGATTATTACCTATTTTTAATCGATCATTTGGAAAAGAAATATTTGTAGAAGATGGGTATTACTCAAAAAATTCTAGTTTATATGATTTTGATAAAATTATATATGCAGGAAGTTTAATCAAATTTTTCAGAAAAAATATAAGTGATTTTGATTATATTCATTATTTAACTGCAAGAGAAGATATTGTTCATAACTACAAAGAAAAACTAAACAATCATAAAGATAAATTGAAAATAGGTATATCTTGGAAAAGTGTTGTAAATATTTATGGTAGTTTGAAATCATTATCAATTAGAGATTTTGAGCCATTGTTTATGGACAACAGATTAATTATTAATTTACAATATGGAGATATTGGTTCAGATAAAAAATATATATTTGAGCAAAACAAATACTTGGAAGTGTTTAGCGATTTAGATTTATTTAATGATATTGAGTCATGTATGGGATTATTGAAAAATTTAGATTTATTTATTACTGTAAGTAATTCAACAGCACATTTTGCTGGAGCCTTAGGTATACCCACAATACTAATTTGCCCAAAAAAATCATCTACTTATTACTATTGGAATACACAAACTGGTTCTTCAATTTGGTATAAAAACATAAAAGTTTTAGGAATCGAGAAATCAATTAATGAGACAGTTAATGTAATTAATAATATTTTAGAAAAAGGAAATGAATTTAAATTTTCAAATTAATAATCTTCTTAGAAAGTTTGAATCTGGGAATAAACTGGATAGTTACAGAGAATTATTAAAAATTTTTAAAAAAAATAAAAGTGATAATTTATTACGTTACAATTTGGCAGTAATTCAGCAAAAACTTAATTTAAATGAGGAGGCAAAGATTAACTACAATTATTTAATTAAGTTTGAAAAAAATATAAAGGCTATGATTAATCTTTATAATATTTTTTTCTCGGAAGAGAAATACTATGAAGCTTTAAATATAATAGATAATATATTAAAAATTCAACAAATTGAAAACGTTCACAAAGATAAAGCTTTTGCATGTTTAAAATTAAACAATATTAAAATTTCTCGAGAAATATGTAAATATTATCTTAGTAAAAATAGCAAAGATTTAATTGCTCTTAATATTTTAGGTCAGTGTTCCTTTGCTGAAGGAGATAATAAAATGGCTATAAAAATCTTTAATGATATCTTAGAATTTGATCCTAATAATTTATCTGCACTAAATTCATTAGGTAGAATTTATCATGAGATACGTGACACAAAAAATGCGGAAAAGTTTTTTTTATTAGCATTAGAAAGAGACGAATATTCTTACCATATTGTAAATAATATTGCTGGATTTTATAGAGAAGAAGGAAAAAATGATAAAGCTGTATATTATTATAAAAAAGCCATAAATCTAAATCCAAATAATCCATATGTTTATAATAATTTATCTAAAACTTTTTTTGATTTAGGCATTAATGATGATGCGAAAGATAATAGTTTCAAAGCATTAAAAATAAAACCAGATGATGGTGATATACAAAAAACATTGTCATTTATTTATTTAAAAGATCATGATTTTGAAAAAGGTTGGGATTATTTTGATGGAAGACTAAAGTTGAATGAATTTATTAAAAAGAATAAAAATATTGAAAGATTAAATAAAAAACTATTTAGAAAAAAAATTTTAAATAATTCTAAAAATAAATTTTTAGTTGTAAGAGAACAGGGTGTTGGAGATGAAATTCTTTATGGTTCAATGTATGGCGATCTTTTAAAAACATTAGAAAATGTTACAATAGAATGTGATCCAAGATTATTGAATTTATTTAAAAGATCTTTTCCCAAATATAGAAATAGCTTTATTGAGCTTGGGAGTATTTCAAATGATGATTATGAATTAGAAAAAATTGATTATGTTTTATATGCTGGAAGCTTAGGTAAATATTATCGTAAAAGATTAGAAAATTTTATTAATGAACCATTCCTAAAAATAGATCAAAAAAAATATACAGAGATACAAAGTAAATTATCTCAATATGATAATAAATATAATATTGGAATTTCATGGAAAAGTTTTAATAATAGATACGCATCTGACAAATCATTAGAGTTAGATGACTTTAAGGACGTATTTAAGTTACCAAATTGTAATGTTTTTAATTTACAATACGGTAATGTTTTAGATGAGATTAATAACTTTAATGATAAGAAAAATAAACTTTTGAAGATTGAAGATCTAGATCTTTATAATGATTTTGAAAGTGTAGCTGCATTTTTAAAATCACTAGACATGTTTGTAACTATAAGTAACAGTACTGCACATCTTGCAGGATCACTGGGTGTCAAAACAATATTAATAAAGCCAGATAACTATGCTCTTTTTCATTATTGGAACCAAAAAAACAACAAAACACCCTGGTATAATTGTGTTGAATTAATTGATAGAGAGAGTTTTTTAAAGGGGTCTACAAATTTAGAAAATTATTTAAAATCTATGATTTAAATTTATTAGAAAGATATTCATCTCTTTCCGAAAGCCATTCCTTTGCAAATTCAACGTCCTGCCATTCAGAAAACCATGGTCCTCCCCTAGTATAGTGAACTGCGTAAGGTTTATCTTTATTGTGGCCTGACGTCCACCCTTCTAACCAATTCCATCTTTCGTCTAAAGATCCAATTTCATTATCTTGACACCATTTAAATTGATGAAGGTATGCACCTGTTTCATTATTAACTTTTTCAACAGTTAATTGTTTGGTGCTAGGATGAGAGCAGTTATATAAAATAAAACTAGACCAATTTTTTCTTGGATAAATTGTTTGTTTCTGTCCATCCATTTTATGTTTCTCTTTGGGTGTATAGTCATGCTTAACACAGTAAACGGCTTTATTTTCATCAAGATTTTTAAATAAGTTGGAGACATCGCCTAAAAAAATAAAATCACAGTCACAGAAAACTGCCCAACCTTCATAATTTGTGAGTTTTGGAACTAAAAACCTAGAATAAGTAAATTGTGTAGATGCTAAAGGATCAATGCTTCTGGTGTATAAGTTTTTAGCAATAAGCTCATCGAGTTTTAAAGACATAACTTTTATATCAGCATTGGTACGTTTTAGTAGTGAATACTTACAAACTCTGTAAGCAATATCCTCTTTAGAATCATATCCTATAAAAAAATTTAATTTCATATTAATTGATATTTTGTCTTATCATCATTGGAGATGACCAAACAAGAGAATTATAATTACCAGAGTTGGATAAAGAACTCCATTCTTCTTGTGACTGATTTGTAATTCTACATACCCAACAATTTTCTAATTTGGCATTTTCAGCTCTCATTATCCAAGCATCACTTTTTTGCTTATCATTATTTTCTCCAAGTTCTATATCTGACATAAAATAACAGACATCCCTAGAAGGACTAGAGCCAATCATTCCAATAATATTCTCTCTAGCGATATCCCATTTTAAATTTTTTATAGCAAAATAAATTAAAAGTTTTTTGGATTCTTCTTCGCCAGCATTATTTTTAATTATTTCATTTATAAATTTTATATCGGTAAGATCATTATCATTAAGTATTTTTATTATGATAGAGCGAAGTAAAGAACTTGGATTTAAACTCCAATATTTCTTGATTAATTTTTTAAGGTTTCTTTTGTCATTTAAAGCAGCAGTAATTTCAAAATGCAGTTTTACATATGGAGGAAAATTTTTTTTCATGTCTACTGCTTTCAAAATATTTTTTAAAGAATCCTTAATATCACTATCATATTTTATTTTAGCTATTTCATAAAATCCTATTGATTTATTTTCATTTAAATCATTTTTACTTATTATTTTATTTGAAAAAGCTTTATCTGATAATGAAATTATTTGATTCCAGTTTTTTGTTTTTGCTGCAATAAATATTAGTGTATCATAAAGTTTTTCAATATTAGGATTAATTGAAAACAATTTTTCTCCATATAAGAAAGCATGATGATAATCTTGATTTCTTAAATTTTGTTCCATTAAACCTCTGTATCCAAGTGTTTCAGTCTTTTTTGATTTAATCATATCTTCATAAATATTGTTTAATTCTGGAAATTTTTTTTCAATCTTTAAAACTTCAGACTTTAGTAATAGAGATAATGAAGGATCATCCTTAAGGTAACTAACCATTTTTTTGTGTGATTTTAAGGCTGTCTTATTGTCTTTGTTTGCTACCGCTATCATTGCGTCGACAAAGTGTAAATAACCTTTTTCAATTTTATTATATTTATTTTTTAAGAAGTATTTTCCAAGTGAAAGTCTTGATCGGAAAAATAAATAAAACACCAAATATAATAAGAAAATAAAAGATATAAAAACAACAGCAAATAAATTTGAAGAAAAAGAATATTTTAAATTTCCTATATCTAAGGATATAATAAATGGATTGGTAAAAATAAAAGAGAGCCCTATGATTAATAACAAAAACTGCAATACAAAAATTGAAAATCTATACATTATTTAATTTAGATATTTCTGTTAAAAAATTATTATAGTTTTTCATTTCATTCAAAGATACTTTAAAAAAAACTTTGTGATTTTCTATTTTACTTAAACTGTCATAAGCTTTAGTTATGTTTCTATTTTTAATAAAAAATTTAGTTTCCTCTAATAATAAAATTTTTTCGTCTGAAATAAAATTTTCTGAAGATGGGGAAAGGTTTATGTAGGGTAAAAAGATTTTATTAAATAAAGTATTTTTATTATTCGCTATATTTTTCAAATATGAATTAACTTCATCGTTAAATTGATCTTCTAAAAATATATGACCTTTGTACTTATTTCTTTTTAGAATTGATAATTTTTCCAGAATAGGGTTTTTATTATTTTCTAAAATTGTTTCAAGGTATTTGAGCTCCCTATCAAAATCTATATTGTTTTCGTATTTAATTTTTATTAACTCAACTACTTCATTGATAGATTGATTTACTAGTTCAGGATTATTATTTGGCTGATCTTCAATATTTTTATTTTTTACAGAAGAAATCTCATAACTTAGAGTATTGAAATTCTTATTTAATAATTCTATGCTTTCATTGATTGACGTCAAATCAACTTTTGATTCTTTATTTGAATTTTCTTTAATAAGTTTTTCTATATTTGTTAAAGCTGTTTTTGTTTCTAATATTTCTTTAGATATATTTTTTATAAATTTAGAATTTTCATTAATATTTTCCCTAAGCTCATTTTCCAATTCAGTCTGAAGTTTTGATAATTCATCTTCATTTCGATAATTCGTATAGAGAAGATAAATTAAGAAAAAAACGCATAATAAAAGAATAAAGCTTAATGAAAATTTAGAAAAAACATAAAAACTATCAAAAACTTTTTTCATACCCTTTTTTTAGCATTATTAGTTTGTTGTTTAACAGTGTAAAATACTATACCAAAAAAATATGCTAGTATTTGCTGCAGAAACTTCGTGCGACGAAACATCAATATGCCTAATGGAAAACAGCTCAATTGTAGAACATATTACTTTTTCACAAGAAATTCATAAAATACATGGTGGTGTTGTTCCGGAGTTAGCTTCAAGATCTCATTTGGAAAAAATACAAATTATAACAAATGATTTATTTAATAATAAAAAAATAGATCCAAAAAATATAGATGTTTTTACTGCTACCTGTGGACCGGGACTTATAGGAAGTTTATTAGTTGGATCAACTTTTACCAAATCTTTAGCGATTTCTCTCAATAAACCATTCATTCCAAGTAATCATCTTGAAGGACACATATTGTCTACAAGTTTTAATAACGATATTAAATTTCCAAATCTCATCTTGCTTTTAACGGGAGGCCATACTCAGGTTTATTTGATGAAGAGTGAAAATGAAATAGAGCTATTGGGACAAAGTGTTGACGATGCAATAGGAGAAGCATTTGACAAAACTGCAAAATTAATTGGTCTATCATATCCTGGTGGTAGCGAAATTGAAAAACAAGCGCTTAAAGGGAATGAGGATAAATTTGTTTTACCAAAACCATTAGTTAAAGAAAAAAATTTTAATTTTTCATTTTCTGGTATTAAAACAAATATAAACCTTTTAACAAAAAGAAATAAAATTGATAAAAAGTTTGTAGAAGATTTGTCAGCATCATTTCAAAAAAATATTACTGAAATTCTTATTGAAAAGTTAGAAAGAGGTTTAAAAAGATTAAGTTCTGAAAATAAAAATGTAAAATCAATTTCTATAGTTGGGGGAGTATCAAATAATAAATATATTCGAAGTAAAATAGAGAATTTTTTTTTCGAAAAAAATATTAAAATTTATTTTCCAATAAAAGAAATGATGGGAGACAATGCTGCGATGATTGCTTGGTCATGTATGAAATTCTATAAAAAAGAAAGAAATGATTTATTTTTTAAACCAATGCCTAGATTAGGAGTAAGAAGTGTATTATAAAATTAATATAGTAAAAAGTTTAAACTAAAGAAATATTAAAATGAAATACTGGTTATTGAAATCTGAACCTGATGCTTGGTCTTGGGATAATCAAGTTAAAGAAGGTGCATCTATGTGGGATGGGGTCCGAAATTATCAAGCAAGAAATAATTTAAAAAAAATGAAAAAAAATGATTTATGTTTTTTTTATCATTCTGTTACTGAAAAAAGTGTTGTAGGAATTGTGAAAGTAGTAAAAGAATATTATCCTGATCCAACTGATAATACAGAACGTTTTGTAGTTGTTGATGTTAAAGCTACAAAAAAACTAAAAAAACCAGTAACTCTTTATCAAATAAAAGAAAATATTAAATTAAAAGATGTCGCTCTTCTGAAACAAAGCAGGTTGTCAGTTATGCCAATAAAAAAAATGGAATGGAATGAAATAATTAAAATGTCATCATCTTAAGTGCATAATATGACAAAACATATTTTTTGGATAGCATCATATCCTAAAAGTGGAAATACACTTTTAAGATCAGTCCTTTGTTCATTGTTTTTTTCAGATACAGGTATTTTTAATTTTCAGTTATTGAAAAAAATTGTAGCCTTTGAAGAAGTAAGTAGATTAAGAAAGTGCCACAATACAAGAGCAGAAATTATTAATTCAAAAAATTGGAAAGAAAAGAATCTTTTAATTTTTGAAAATATGTCTGAAATTCAGAATAAATCAAATTTAGGTTTTAATGAAGATTTTGCTTTCTTTAAAACACATTTTAATGGAAAAAATTTCAATGGTAAAAGTTTTTTTATTAATGATTATTTAAGAGGGATAATTTATATTTACCGAGATCCGAGGGATGTGTGTGTGTCATGGGCAAGACATACAGATTTATCAATAGATGCAAGTATAGATTTTATGTTAAATGAAACTGCGTCTATCAAATGGGCTGATGAAGAAAAATTTAAGGACTATAAAAGCAATGTGCCTGTATATTTATCTTCTTGGGAAAACCATATAAGATCTTGGATTGATAATAAATTTAGTTGTCCATTTTTAATACTTAATTATGAAGATTTAGTTTACAATAAAAGTGATACAATCGAAAAATTAATAGATTTTTTTGAAAAAAATTATAAGATTAAAATATCTGATAAAAAATTAAAAATAAAAAATATCTTAAACTCTACCTCTTTTAATAAATTACGGAACTTAGAAGTAAAGTATGGTTTTAATGAAAGTGTAAATAATAAGAGTAATTTTTTTGCAGTTGGAAAAAAAGAACAATGGAAAACTAAACTTAATCAAAATCAAACTAGTATGTTAGAGAATCAATTTGGATCTATAATGAAAAAATTAGGATATAAATTCAATAAATAATTTAATTTATTTATTGAATTTTTTATATTTTTATATTTAGTATTGTTTTAATGATAAATATTGAAGAAAAATGGCAAGATGAGAGCAAAATAAATTCTGATGAATATTTATCTCTTTACAAAGAATCAATTGAAAATAATGATACTTTCTGGGATCAACATGGAACTAGAATTGATTGGTTTAAAGAATATACAAAAATAAAAGAAATTAAATATTCTAATAAAGATGTAAGTATAAAATGGTATGAGGATGGACAACTTAACGTAACATATAACTGTATTGATCGACACGCTAAAAAAAGTCCTGATAAAGTCGCTATTATTTGGGAAGGTGATAACCCAAATGATGTTAAAAAAATTACTTATAAAGAACTTTTGTTTAACGTATCAAAAGCAGCAAATGTTTTAAAAAAAATTGGAGTTAAAAAAGGCGATAGAGTAACAATATATTTAACTATGATACCAGAGCTGGCATATCTAATGCTAGCTTGTGCAAGAATTGGAGCAGTACACTCAATAATTTTTGGAGGTTTTTCTGCAGAATCAATTGCTGGTAGGATCACAGATTGCCAATCAGAATATGTAGTAACAGCAGATGAAGGAGTTAGAGGTGGTAAAACAATTCCTTTAAAAGAAACTACAGATAAAGCACTAGAATCATGCCCAAATGTTAAGAAATGTCTAATCATTAAAAGAACTAACAGTGAAATAGAATTGAAAAAGGAAAGAGATATATTTTTTGAAGATGTTGTAAAAGAAGTTGATAGTTTCTGTGAACCTGAAATTTTAAATGCGGAAGATCCTTTATTTATTTTATATACTTCAGGATCAACAGGTAAACCAAAAGGTGTTATGCATACATCAGGTGGATATATAGTATATGCATCTATGACACATGAGTATATTTTTAATTATAATGATGGAGACATATATTGGTGTACTGCAGACATTGGCTGGATCACTGGTCACAGTTATATAATTTATGGGCCGCTATCTAATGGTGCCACTACATTGATGTTTGAGGGTGTTCCTAATTATCCTGATTTCTCTAGATTTTGGCAAATAGTAGACAGGCACAAAGTAAATATATTTTATACTGCACCGACTGCCATAAGGGCATTAATGCGTGAGGGTGACGAATATGTAAAAAAAACTTCGAGATCTTCATTGAAATTATTGGGGACAGTTGGTGAACCAATAAATCCAGAAGCTTGGAAATGGTACTTTGAAGTGCCTGGAAATTCAAAATGTCCAATAGTTGATACGTGGTGGCAAACTGAAACTGGAGGTATATTAATATCTCCTCAAACTGGTGCTATAAAATTAAAACCAGGTTCTGCTTCTAAACCTTTTTTTGGCATTGAGCCATGCATTGTAGATAAAGATGGTAAAGAATTGGAAGGTGAATGTGAAGGGATGTTATGCATGAAAAGATCATGGCCAGGTCAGATGCGTACTGTTTATGGTGATCATAAAAGATTTATTGATACTTACTTTTCGCAATTTGATGGCAAATATTTTACAGGTGATGGATGTAAAAGAGATAAAGATGGCTATTATTGGATAACAGGGAGAGTTGATGATGTAATTATTGTTTCAGGACATAATTTAGGTACGGCAGAAATAGAAAGTGCTTTTGTATCTCACAAAGATGTTTCTGAAGCAGCAGTAGTAGGCTATCCTCATGATGTTAAAGGAAATGGATTATATTGTTACGTTTCCCTAAAAGTTGGTGTGAATTCATCAGAAGATTTAGTTTTAGATTTAAAAAAAACAATCAGAGAAAAAATTGGTCCTATTGCTACACCTGACTTTATACATATTGCAGCTGGATTACCAAAAACTAGGTCTGGAAAAATTATGAGAAGGATTTTAAGGAAAATAGCTTCAAATGATTTTGAGAATTTAGGAGATACCTCTACTCTAGCAGATCCATTAGTTGTAAATGATTTAATAGAAAATAGAAAAAATAAATAATTTACCTTGGCTCCCAATGCTTAAGACACCGGGGTTCGTAAATATTTGCTGCACCAACTTGTGTTCTCTGACCTCCTTCAGTTTTTCGATAAGTTTTTGTTGCCTCTATTCCACAAACATTACAAAACCCATATATTTTAAGTATTTTGTCAGATAAACCTAGCAACATTGAGGATGTTTCCCATGGTTTTCCTCTTGAATCTTGGTCTAATCCTGCACAGACAACATCTATACCCTTATTTAAAATTATTTCCACATTATCAATTGTATTTTTTGTGTCCATAAATTGTATTTCATCTAAGAAAAGCATGTCAACTTTGCTTTTATCAAACGTAAATTTTTTTAATGTCGTATCCCAATCAGTCATAGAGTAACATTCGTGACTTAAATCATTATGTGTTATAATTTTCTCATTTGAATATCTATTATCAATACTAGGTTTTATAACAATAATTTTTTTGTTTTGATGTTTTGCCCAGAGAATTCTTTTAAGTAATTCGCTGGTTTTGCCAGCGAACATTGCACCTACAATCGTTTCAAGATTACCACGCAT
This sequence comes from uncultured Alphaproteobacteria bacterium, assembly GCA_902612825.1. Taxonomy (GTDB): domain Bacteria; phylum Pseudomonadota; class Alphaproteobacteria; order HIMB59; genus CACPNW01. The sequence continues at coordinate 20,611 of CACMET010000008.1, read as the reverse complement.
AAGTCAATATATTTTATTTGTTATATTTATTATATAACTAATTTAAATAAATAATAGACTATTTTCTTATATGATTAAGGGTGAAAAGGTTAGATTTGATATTTACAAAATTTTATATTCTGTTCGTAAATTTAATAAGAAATTAAACCATCAATCTATACAAAAAATTATTAACAAACATAAAATAAAAGATATTTCTCTTTTGAATAACGTAATTTTAAATTCAATGAGGTTTCATTTACATTCATCGAAAATAATCAATAAATATATTAAAAAAAAAATAAAAGAAAAAGAAAAAATATTATTAATCAGTGCTATTACACAAATTGTATTTTTAGACTTTAAAGAGTACGCAGTCATTAATTGTTCAGTTGAAATAGCTAAAAAATTAAAAATATATCATGGTTTTATTAATGCATTACTAAAAAAAATATCAAAAGATAAAAAAAAATTAAAAAATATTGATATAAAATTTGAGGATTTACCTTTATGGTTTAAAAATGAAACTAATGCACTATCTACTTACCAAAAAAATCTTTTTTTAAAAAACTTTAATAAAGAACCAAACATGCACTTGGTTTTTAAACATAAAGACTATTTAGAAAATTTTGAAGAAAAATTAATTAAAACTTCTCAAGTATCTGGATTTTTAGTTGGCAAAAAAAATATTGAAAATATAAAATCTTTTTCAAAAGGATACTGGTGGGTTCAAGATTTTTCATCTTCTTTTCCGTTACAAAACTTAAATTTAAAAAGTAATATGGTAAAAATTTTAGATGCTTGTGCTGCTCCAGGGGGTAAATCATTTCAAGTACTATCAAATAATAAAAATTTAGTATTAAATGATAGGAGTAAAAATAGAATTAGAATACTTAAATCAAATTTAAATCGATTAAATTTTAATCCAAAAATATTAAACACTGATTTTATTAAATTTAAAGAAAACCAAAAGTATGATTTGATAATAATTGATGCTCCATGTTCATCAGTTGGAACCATACGAAAAAATCCTGAAATTTTTTTTAAAAGCAATGGTCCCAATTTAGAAGAATTGTGTGACTTACAAAAAAGAATGATAATAAAAGCTTCAAATATATTAAACATTAATGGTTTAATACTTTACATGGTATGTTCATTTCTAAGAAAAGAAACTGAAGATCAAATAAACAACTTTCTAACCAATCATACAAATTTTGAGCTTTGTAAATTTAATTTACTTGATCAGAATATTAGATATGCAAAACTAGTAAAAAATAATTTTATGCTTACATTACCAAACACTATCCTAAATAATTATATTGATGGATATTTTGCAGCGTTTTTAAAAAAAATTAAATGATTCTATTTATTAAAAAAATATTTTTTATTCATATTATATATAAATTTAAATCATATAAAAATTTATCTTTTTTTGATTTAAATTTTAGAAAAATTGATTTTACAAATTATCAAAATATAAAATCATTCATTTTTAAGGATAAATTTTATATGTTAAAAAATAAAAATATTCATAGTTTTGATTTTTTAAATTTTTCTAATAAGCTTGGAGGAAAAATTGGAATTAATTTATCTAAAAAATCTATATTTGGTTGGTTTGAAAAAAATAAAAATAAGTTAAATTTTCCTTGGTCAGAAGATCTAAGCTCTAAAAGACTAATAAACCTATTGTATAATTATGAGTATATCAATTCTTCTTCTAATTTAGTAGATAAAAAAAAATTGAAAGTAATAACTTTCTTTCATTTACAAAGAGTTCTATTTGACTTTAATCAAAAAAAAATCAGTGAAATTTCATCATATGATATAATCGCATACTTGTTATCATCATTAATTATTAATAAATTTAATAATAGAAAAGTTGCTTATATTAAGTTTGTAGTTGAAAATCAAATTGACAAAATAGGTATGCACAAAAGTTATAATCTTTTAGAACATTCAAAATTTATAAATAATTTGAATGAAATTAAAAATATTTTACTTTTTTTCGAAGTTGAAGAATCAAATCTTTTTGATGAATTAATTATAAAAATGAAATCTATTTTAAATCAATATTTTCATAACGATGGCAGTTTTCCTCTTTTTAACGGATCGAATAATATATACACTAAGATAATTTATGAAACTCTTAATAAAGATATATTTTTAGTAAAAAGAACTTTTGAAAACGTTGATAATGGAATAGCTTTTTACGGCGATAAAAATAAAAAACTTTTCTTTGATGTGGTACAACCCAATCAAGATAAGATTAGCTCAAATTTTAGTGCTGGTACACTTGCAATTGAATGGAGTGGATATGGTGAAAAGATATTTACAAATTGTGGCGCTTCTGAAAGTTTTGGAAAAAACCCTGAATATTTAAGATATAGTGCTGCACATTCTACAATTGTTTTACAAAATACAAATATAAGTGAAATTAAAGAAGGAAACCCCCATATAATATTTCCTCAGTCAGTCGTCTTTAGAAAAGAATCAAATGATATAAAAGAAATTTTCGAAGGATCACATAATGGATACATTAAGAAATTTAATAAAATTATTAAAAGAAAATTGGTTATATATAAAAACAAAGACCAATTGGAGGGTGAAGATACATTTATAGCCTATAAAAATAATAACGATAGATTGATTTTCCACATAAGATTTCACTTAGCCGATGAGATGACCTGTAATTTTACAAATAACAAAAAAAATATAATTTTAAGAACAAAATTAAATAACATATGGTTATTTAAAAGTGATACAGAGTTAATTATAGAAGATAGCATATTAGTAGATAAAAACTTTACAAAACCTATAAAACAAATTGTAATTAAAGGTATTGTAACTGACGATAAAACAATAAAAAAATGGTCTTTAGAAAAAATTTAATGAAAAAATTTGCTCTAGTATCTGTTTATAATAAAAATAATTTAAGATATCTTTGTTCAAATTTAGTTAAAAATAATTATAGCTTAATATCTACTGGATCCACTGGAAATAAGATAAGGTCAATGGGATTTAAATGTATTGATGTTTCTAAAATAACTAAATTTAAAGAAATGTTTAATGGTCGAATAAAAACACTTAATCCTCTAATTTATGCTTCATTGCTTTACATCAAAGATAATGAAGATCATAAACAACAATTTTTATCATTAAATGTTCCTGAAATAAGTATTGTGGTTGTAAATTTATATCCATTTGAGAAATATAAAAAAAATAAGATAAATAAAAAAGTAACAGAGATGATAGATATTGGTGGGCCTAGTTTACTAAGGGCAGCTGGTAAAAACTTTAAATATATTACTCCAATAATAAATATAGACGATTATCCAAAATTAATTGAAAATATTAATATTAATGGAGGTGAGACAGATATTAATTTTAGAAAAAAAATGGCTTATAAAGTATTTAAAGAAACTGCAAAGTACGACCAAATTATAGCAGAGTGGTTTAATGAATTCAAAAAATAAAAAATTATTACTAAGATATGGTGAAAACCCAAATCAAAAAGCTCATCTAATTAGTAATAAGAAAAAATCAATTTTTACTTTTCAAATTAGTGGAAAAAAAATAAGCTATAATAATATCCTAGACCTTGATAGTGGAATCAAATGTTTATATGAATTTAGTGAACCTACATCTATTATTGTTAAACACACAAATCCGTGTGGGGTGGCTTCAGCCAAAAATATTAACAAGGCATTTGAAAAATCATATGCAAGTGATATGAAAAGTGCATTTGGTGGAATAATATTTCTGAATAGAAAAGTAAATTCAGCATTAGCAAACATAATATTTAAAAATTTCTTTGAAATGATTGTTGCACCCAAATTTGATAAGGAGGCAGTAAAGATATTAAAAAATAAAAAAAATTTAATTTTACTAAAGATGCCAAATATCAAAAAAAATAATAAAATTGAGTATAAATCTACTTTGTTTGGAGATCTTTATCAAACAAAAGATTTGATGCCAATAAATAAAAAATTTATCAATTTAGTATCAGAGAAAAAAGCATCTTCAACATCTATTCAAGATATAATATTTTCTTTAAAGATAGTAAAACATTTAAAATCAAATGCAGTTGTTTTATCAAAAAATAAACAGACTTTGGGTTTAGGACATGGGCAAACAAATAGGGTAGATGCATTAAATTTTGCGATAAAAAATAAAAAATATTATTTTAAAAATTCTTCTTTTGTATGTGCTTCTGATGGTTTTTTTCCATTTACCGATAGTATAAATATTCTAAATAAGAGCGGTTGTGATACAATTGCTCAACCAAGCGGATCAATAAATGATAGGAAAATAATCACTTTTGCAAATAAAAATAAAATATCATTGTATTTCACTAAAAATAGACTTTTTAAACATTGAATAAGAAAACTGATATGCCGCAGTATGTAAAAATACTAATTAAAAATAATCCAAAGATTGTTTCTGGAAGAAAGAATTTTTATCAACATCATCAAAGGATTACAAGTACTATAAAAATCATTAAAGAATATTTTAAGATTAAAGACTAATAATTTAATAGAATAATTAATATTTTGAAATGTTTACTGAAGATGTGTTTTAATATAAGTAGAATACATGACTAAGCCTAATCTTTTGTTTCCGACTCCTGTTTGGACAATACAATTGGAAAATTACAATGATGTTAATGAACAAATGTATGATTATATTAAATTAAAACAAAAAAATGATAAAATCGGCATTAGCAAAAGTAATGTCAAAGGTTGGCATTCTGAAGATTTTAATCTTACTGACAAAGAAATTCAAAACTTCATATCTTTTATATTACCTGGAATAGAACAAGTAATGAATGATATGAATTGGGAAAAAGAAAAACAAATTGCTAAAATTAATAACATGTGGGCAATAATAAATACTGGCGGTTCAGCGAATTTAAGACACCAGCATGGAAACAGCACTGTAAGTGGTGCTTATTATGTTCGTGCACCAATAAACTCTGGTGATATAGTGTTTTATGATCCTAGACCTGCACCTATATTTTCACATCCTAATGTATCAAATCCAAACTTACTAAATGCTCAGGTAAATGGAATAAGTCCAAAAGAAGGAGCCTTAGTTTTATTTCCTAGTTTTCTTGATCATTCGGTAAATGAAAATCTTTCAAACGAAGAAAGAATTGTAATAAGTTTTAATATTAAAATACAAATTAAATAATAAATTACATATTATTTTTCATAAAATCCCAAGCTTCTCCACTTTCAATCTCTTTTAAAGTCCACTGACCATAAGCTAAATTATTAAAAATTTTATAATTTATTTTTGGATTCTCTATTTCTTCAATTCTGTTAATATTTTTTAAAGAAGATAATGTAAAATAAGCAGGAATGCCATTTAACATAGCTTTAAAACCGGCTGTGGATTGTAGACTTACAAAAGACCATGCATGGTCCAGTAATTTATCCAGGGGTATTTTTGAAAATTTATTATGTACTATAATTTTTCTATCAGAATATTTTTTTACTAGTTTTTTAGTTTCCTCAACCCAATTATAAGCATTATATATTTTTTTCATAGCATCAGATGGTTCAGATAAAATAATTTCGTCTCCAGATTTTCTCTGCTCAACAAAATTAAGATCCAATTCATTCAGTCTATCATCTGGATAATTTCCATCGCCGTTATGAATAAAGTCGTTATATACTATTCGAAAATAACCATTCATATCCAGAACATTGGTTCTTTTATTTTCAAATTTCCTACTTGATTGATTAAAATAACCATGGTCCATATAATAAAAGTTTTTAACCTTCCTAATTATTTCATAGGTGCCTCTTAAAACTCCATAAGTTGCTATAGTTTTTTCATATTCTTTAAAATCTTTAATGTGACACATTAATGCATTTGATCCCTTAGCAAAATTATAACATAATGTTTTATTCATTATGTGATCTGTATAAATAACAATAGGTTTTTCCATTTTTAACTTCTTATTATCACGCTATTCTAATATAATTTAAATTATTTTCGAAGTTAGTGTCAGTAAAATAAAAAATTATTATAAATACATTTTATATTCCTGCGCCCACGTTCTTAACATCCAAGTAATAATCATTCTTTTTGGATTTCCTGTATAATTTTCATTCGATAATATCTCACTAATACCATCTTCCTTACTACATGTGTTAATATACTTGTCTCTAATGTTTTGAAATTGATTGAGCCAAACTATTATAGGAACTGACCAACCTGTTTTTTCTTTATTAAGGATATAATCAGGTAAAGTCTCTTTATATGCAATCTTTACAGGTAATTTTAGTTGCTCTGAATGTGTTCCAAATTTGTAGTCTGAGTTAATTGATAAGCAATACTCCATGTATTTTTTTGATGCTAAAGGAAATCTGCCTTCCATAGAAAAGGCCATTCCAAATTTATCATTCCTCGTAAAAAAATCCTCTGAAACAACTGTTATACAATCTAAGGCCATTGCAGAATTTGCAAGATCGTCAGGATTCCATATCTCTTCAGGTAAAGACTCTTTGAGAATCTCATGTAAGTCATCATAATTAAAATCAACATTTAACTTAATTGGTGACGCAAATTTTCGCATCCACAAACGAATAAAGTCATCCCACGTTTTGGGTTTATCAATGATATTTTTGATTCTAAAATAATTTGTATATCCTCCATACAACTCATCCCCCATATCACCTGACATTGTAACAACTATTTTATTTTCAGATAAAAACTTATTTGTGTAATAATACATAGGTAAATTCCAATTATATCTTGGTTCTTCCATAAATTTAATTGTATCATTCCAATATTCTGAAATTATATTTGGCGTAATTTTTACTTTTTTGTGATTCAAGTTAAGAACTTTAGAAAACTTATCGGCTATATTAGCATCACTATTATGATCCTCTCCATCAATAATTTCATTTGGATCCATAATATTTGTAAATGAAGAGATTTTTTTTAGAGTTTTACTTAACTCATATGCAACTACTGATGAATCAATACCTCCAGATAAAAAAACGCCAAATTTTCTCATTCCTATAGTTGAGTTTTCAATTGCTAATGATGTGTTTTCAAGAAAATCATCAACATTAAATTTCTTATTAGACAGAGGCTTTACAAAAGATCTAAAAGATTGTTTTATTTTTTTTTGATCAATATTGTAAACAATTGTTTCACCAGGAAGTACTTTGTAAATACCTTTAAAAATCGTTTGCCTTAAAACATTTACTCCTAATAGGCTTGTACAGGCTAATGAATGTCTATCGATTTTATTTGAATCTTCTACATAAGAAAGCAAACCCTTAATTTCCGAACAAAAGATAATTCCTGATTTTATAAAGGCAAAATATAGAGGTTTTATCCCAGCATGATCTCTTGATAAAATTAATTCATTATTTGAGTTATTATACCACGCAATAGAGTGCATTGAGTCAATTAAAGTAGATATGACTTTTTCATAAGAAATATTATCAAAAAGCCAACTAAGTAACTCAGTGTCACAAGTAGTTTTAGGGAAGAACTTGTCTTTATATGTATCTACTAAATCATTATAATTAAATATTTCTCCATTATACACTAATACATTACCAGATTCAGATACCCATGGTTGCTTTCCTTCATTCGGTTTAGATGTAATTGATAACAAATTGTGGCCTAGTGTTATATTATCTCTGACAAAAACATCAGAACCATCGGGTCCTCTATGTGAACATTTTTTAATAATACTTTTAATTATTTTTTCGTTTCTTTCAGTTATACCGTAAATGCCACACATAATATTTTATTAATAGTTTGAATTAAAAGTATAAATTATTAGTTAAAGTTTAATATAAGTCTAGTTAATTGATCAAATTTTTAATATTATACATTTATGGGGTATGGTGATGATATAATGATTACAGGTTATGCAAAAGCCTTGAAAGAAAAATATCCCAATTATCAAATAGTAGCAGGTAATAGAAAAGAGGGTGTGGTTGTGGATTCCATAATTTTTAACAATAACCCAAATATTAAAAGAGTTTCTGAGCTTAAAAATATGAAAACTATTTGGATAGATAGTTATTCTGGACATAGACCTTACTTTTTAAAAGAAACTGAAGAGAAATATTATTGGAATAAAAATCATAGACTGAAAGTTGGTGAGTTATACTTTTCAACTGAAGAAAGAAAATTTTCCTCAAATATAATTTCTGATGCAATATCTTGGTGGAAGAAAAATAAAGGAAAACATTATAAAAAAATTATATTTTTTGAGCCTTCAAGAATTAAAACTAATAAGAATAATGCATCTAGTAATAGAAATTGGGGGTTTGAAAAATGGGACTCATTTTTGAGTATTTATAAAAATGAATATTTATTTATACAATCAGTATTTCGTGATAGCGATATATTAGATGGTGTTTATAAATTTAAATCAGATTTTAGAGAAGCATGTGCCGTTTTAGATAAATGTGATTATATAGTTGGGGGAGAGGGTGGATTTTGTCATGCAGCAGGTGCTTTAAATAAAAAGGGGTTGTTTATATATGGAGGTTGGATTGATCCCGAATTTATTGGCTATCAAATTCATGAGAATATTTATATTAATATAGAAGGATCACCTTGTGGAATGAAAGCTGATTGTGATCACTGTAAAAAGTGCAATAAAATAATATCAGTTGAAATGGTATCTAATCTATTTTCAGAGATGATTGATAAGGAAAATTAATTAATTTTTAAAATTTTTTCCATTTTTTAAAATTAGGCATTAAGTGCTCAAAACCTTTACTATCTTTTAACATAATAGTTACATCTCCAGAAATTGAAATTCGAGGTTTACCAGACTTATTTGGCATAGTAGCATGTGGGGTCTTAGAAGGAAAAATAATTATACCATCTTGCTCTAAATCAAAAACTGATTTGTCTGAATTGTATGCATTTGGTTTATTTATTAATGATTTATCTATTTTGCTACTAGTAAATATATTTTTTGCTATTTCATTTTGTAATTCATTTGATCTAAAAATTATTCCACCTGAATTATTTGGTTTTAAAAGATAATAAGCAAAACTTATATTTGATTGAGAATGTGTGTGAAAATTAATATTTTCCTCATTATTAGTATATGTTGCCCAGGATCGCTGATAAAAAATGTCTAAAAGATCAGTATTTATTTCAAAAAGTTCTAAATATTTTATTATTGAAGTTGATATTTGTTTAGATAGATTTTTAAAAATATTATTTGAGAATATAAATTCGTAACCCTTTGTATCTCCTGTCCAAGCATATATGGATTTGTTTGTTTTTTTATTTGTTGATTGCATTTTCTCAATTTCATTGATTAAAATTGTTCTTTCATGTTCATCTATTACAATTATATCTTGTGCAATCGTAAGAGGAAAAAGATTTAATGCCTTCATATTAATATAGTAGTACTAAAAATTAATTTATAGTATAAAATTTTTATTTAAACTAAAATATTTTATTATAAGATAAAATATTAGTGTAGCAAATTTTTAATGTCTCTTGAAGCAATAAGATTTAAAAAGTCGAACCCAAATTTAAATTATAAAGATATGGCTTTATCAGATCTTCAAAAACTACCTGTACATAATGGAATTATTGATTTTAAAATAACAAAAACATCTTTCTTAATGTTAAATGTTTTAAATGATGATTCATCTATAACTAAGTACTTTTGGAAAGGTTCTCATGATTTAGTATCTTTGGATCTATGGTATGAAATTTCTACTGAAAAAGGGTCTTTTATTGATGTTGGTGCACACACTGGTTTATATTCTTTAGTAAGTTTAAAAGCAAATAATGAAAATAGTGTAATATGCCTTGAACCACATTTCTTGAATATGGCAAGATTAATTACAAATTTAAGATTAAATGGATTAACAAAAAGTATATCAACTATTTTAGCAGCTGCATCAAACTATACAGGAAAAACTAAATTTAAAATTTTAACAGAAAAATCATATTTATCAAAAGGTGGCAAAATTGACACGGAGGGAACCCGGATCAATGTCTTTACTTTAGATGACTTATTTTTTGGAAAGTTACAGAAACCCTTAATAGGAATAAAAATAGATACAGAAGGTGAAGATTATAAAGTGTTACTTGGATCTGAGAAGTTAATTAGGAGATACAAGCCTAAGATTATCATCGAGGTAAGAGATGAAAATAAATTAAACGTCAGTAAATTTTTAAAAAAATACAATTATAAATTTTTTGATACGTCAAACTTAAAAAAAGAAATACAAATAGAAAAAATAAAAATAGATGACATGATAAATATATATGCAGAGTAAAAAAACTATTAATTTATACTTTATCTAAAATTACTGAAATACAATAATTTCTTATAACGCCACAATATATTGAAAATGTATTAAAAATGAATTTTAAAATATAAATAGAATTTCGATTTAGAGTGGGCGAAGGGATTCGAACCCTCGACTTCAACTTTGGCAAGTTTGCCGAGTACAAATCATCAACACCTTTTCTTAATGAATCATTATCATTTTTTGCGTAAACATAATACCAACTAACGCGCATTTATAAAAATCAAATAATAGTTTAGTAATATCAAAAATATATTATTGAAATAATTTATTTTTTTATTTCAATCGAATTAATTAACCTCTGAGCAAAGGCTTGATCTATTGTGCCGTTTTGCTTGCAAAATACAGCAACAAGGGTTTCAACATCTCGAGCATCTTCTTCATATCCAGACACACCTCTGTAATATCCTTTTTTAATTATAATACATACTGAATTGTCATAATCAAAAAATACATATGGTACTACATTATTGTAAACATCTCTGTATCTTTCAATATCTTTTTTGCTAATACCTTTTAGGGGATTATTTTTTCTTTCAACGTTTAAAATAAATTCAGCTTGATCTCTTATATACTTTTTATCGTTTCCACTGCCCGTAATTACAAAACTTGGAGGCATTTTAATTAAGTTTATTAGTAAGTATCCATTTTCAGTATAGTTTTCAATCCAGTATTGATAAGCTATTTTTCCAGCGTCCAATTTACCTTCTGAATACCAGCTATAAAAAGTTCCATTCCCTATAACATCATTAATATCAGTAAAAGTAATTGGGACAAAAGAAATATTGTCAACCTCTTTCCAATCAGTCCATGAACCAGCTTTTGAGTTTAGTGAAAATAACAGTGCTAATAAGATGATGGCGTAGTTTTTTTTATTAAACATAATAATTAAATTAACATAATTAATAAAATTTTAAAATATTTTCTCAAGAAGCTGATGCGTGAGTGGCGCGTGATCACTTTACCGCGCTACAAGAAACATAAATAATGACTGTTTTATTGGAGCGGGCGAAGGGATTCGAACCCTCGACTTCAACCTTGGCAAGGTAGCCAAATAGTAATGATTTGTAATTTCCTTCAAATTATGTGAAATAATTTTAAAAAAAGTTTAGTTTTTGTAATCGAAGTGTCCCCCATGTGTCCCCCAATAGAGAGATCTCTGAACTATTGTAGGCAACAATTCTGAAAGACAACAGAGAGGCATATTCTTATTGTTTTATAATCATACTTTATCCTGATTAGTAAATATAATTAAAATACTTCATTAACGGTTGTAAATTATTATCTATAATTTGAACCTGTGTGTTGGATAAAATACCTTTCCATTGATTTAATGTTCCAGATCTGAAAAATTTTGAATGTTTAGATGCTTCATCAAAACCATTTGAAATTTCTTGAAATTGTAAAGTTTTGAAACTAGTATTTTTTATAATTTTATCAATATTTTTTTTATTATTTAAAATATTTTTATTTGTAATTATATTTATAAAAGCAATAATTTTAAATATTATGTTATTTGGTTTAATTAATAGATCTTCATATCTAATAAATAAACATGGGACACTTTTGTATTCTAACCAAGATTTAATATTTAATTCCCAATTAGAAACCAATTCTCTAGCTCCATTTGCATTTGTCATTAGTTGTTTATTAAAAACAACTTGATTTATAGCTTCATCCAAATTTATTCCCGAAAAGTTACTTAATGATACAACTACATCTCTAGGATCTCTCACAATATAAATAAAACCTGCATTTACAGTTTCATTTGTAAAACTTTTATGCCTCACACTATGAGTCTTAAAAAAAAAATTATATTTAGTATTTTCATTTAATTTTTTTTGGCATAAAATAATGTTTTTTGACATCCAGTCATAATCTATCAATCCTTTTTTTTCATAAATCTTATTTTTAAATGAAGTAAAGTTCATTTTATCTGATAACAATCTAATTTTTGATAAATCTTTTATATTGATAATATTTTTTTGTTGAAGCGCAGAAAGAATTATTGCTCTAAGCCAAGTATTGCCAGATTTAGGATACGAAGCCAAAAAAATATTTTTAAACACTTAAAAATATTTAGGAAAGTAATTTTAATTTAATATTACAATTTTAAATATTAATTTTTTTTAATAAATATAATTAGTAATTTTAAAAATTTAAATCTGGTAACAAAGTAAGTGATAATATTTTTTTGAAAAATTGAGACATTGAATTATTTTGATATATGAAGTGTCCCTCATTTGTCCCCAGTGATTTTAAAATAATATGAAATTGGCAGTTTTCTGGAGCGGGCGAAGGGATTCGAACCCTCGACTTCAACCTTGGCAAGGTTGCGCTCTACCCCTGAGCTACGCCCGCATAATTTACACAATTACCACTTTGAATTTATAAGTCAATATTTGAGAAAACGATTTATTTAAATCTTCTTCTGTAGACAATATCAACAAGTAACATATGAGGAAGCGTTAAAGCAGCAAGTCCAATGAAAATTACTTTTATTATCGACTCATATAATGATAAATTCTGAAATAAATAGTAAACAATTCCTAAACCTCCAATCCAAGAAATTACAGTAAAAATTATTGTAGAGTAAATAACAAAGTATTTATTTTTTAAATTGAAATAAATATTTTTAACCAGATGTTTTAAATGTTTGTAAGTGTGAAAAAAACAAAAATATATTGCAAAGCTTAGTAATGGATCAAAAAAATAAAAAATTAATAAAAGAAAAATAATCTCAATAATTCCTTTTCGTAATTTTTTTTCAAAGAAGGAGAGATAGATAAAATATATTATAGATAATAATGTTAAAAAATATGGGATGAATAAATATTTTTGGATTGAGTAAATATTATTATTTGTCAGATATTCAAATATCAAAAAAGATTGGTCTTCATTGAAAAATATTATCCCAAAAATAATAGTCATTCCATAAGTAAAGCTTATAGAATATTTATATTTAGATATTTTAAAATTTGTCCAATCACATAATCCAAAATGGGCTATAGTCATTATAATAAAAATTGTTAGCGCAATAATAGGAAAATATAACCAAAATAAAATGACTAGAAAAAATAAAATTAGGTAGTAAAATATAAATTGTAGAAATTGAATTCTGTTGCTAAATCCTACTAAAGAAGCAACTGCACCATCAAATGAACCATGTGGAAGACCAATAAAAAAAATTAATAAAAAAGAAATAATATTTAATATTGTAAGGTCGGCTAACATATTATTTAAATAATTCTTTTATAAAAGGAAGCTTGGGCATACTATTTATAATTTTTAACTTAGTTAGAAAATTTGATTCACCCATCATAAAACTTTGGAATTCATTTCCATTTAGATTAGATGCGAGCTTAATAAATGACTTTCCATCTTCTCTGTTATTTTTTAAATAATTTATAAAAACTTTATCCATTTTTCTTTCTAAAAAGTTATGGATATTTACATAGTTGTTCTTTGAATTTTTTAATAATTGAATTTGTTTTATAAGAAATGAAAAGGCATATCCTGTAGAAGGTTTGCACGCGCCTCCTCTAATACCAATATTGAAGATATTAGAATTAAATGATCTTTTCTCCCCTGCAAAAAACATTGGTATTACTCCTTTTTCTGAGCTCTGTTCTTTAAAATTATTAATATTATTTTTCTTTAAGTATTGATTTATTTTTTCTCTATACCAGGAGCTATCAAAAACATCTTTTGAAAAGACAGTCGATTCAACAAGAGCTTTATTGTGACTAAATGGTAGTATGTATATAAAATGTAAAACATTATTTTCTTGAGTAAAGTGCATCAAGGTTAATTTATCTTCATTAAAAGTATTATCTGCCACGGTAATATTAATTCCAAAAAAATGTTGCAATAATTCACCTTTTTTTTCTTTTGCTGATCGTGAATCATATATATTTTCAGCGTAATATATTTTTTCATCAGCAGTGATTATTTTAAAATAATTTTGTTCAGGAAAATATTTGACAACTTTTTTATTTATGATTTCTAATTTATTTTTTGTTTCTAAGCAAAATTTTTTCCAAGTTTTAAAACTAATGACACAATAAGGTTTATCTAAACATGTGTGTGTTACGTCAGTATTTTTGTTACCAATAGTCCATTTGTACCATTTTTTTTCAATAATTTCTTCAAATGGCTTCATCCAATCTGTTAACCAAAAACCAAAAATATTATCTCTTTTATTTATATCTTCACTTTCAAATGCAATGATTTCGTTATAGGTATCTCCGTAAAGAATTTTATTTACAGCTAAACCGCTAGGGCCTAAGCCAATTATTGCAGCTTTATAAATTTTCATTTGGGAGATTATCTCTAATTTTTTGATACTGATATTTCATAAAAGGGATAAAAATAAAAAGTAAAACTGATTTAGTTGTAATTAAAGATTTTTCAAATAAGTTTAAATATACCCTTTCTCTTAAATATTTTTTTTTATTGGATTTTATCTTAATGCCAATACCTCTATAAATATTGGCCGCAATGAATATGCCTAGTCTAGCAGATAGTGGGATATATTTTAAACCAGCAAAACCATTTTTATAAAACTTATCTGAAAGGTCTATTACATCATGAATTGCATTTGATATTCTTTCATCTTTTTCTGAAATTTTGTTATGAAGATCAGTTAAATTTTTTAATGATATATCAGGTATCCAATTAGCAGGTAAATATATTCTTTTCATTTTAGAATCTTCATAAACATCTCTTGCTATATTTGTTAGCTGCATTCCAATACCTAAATCAATTGCAGATCGTGCAGCCTTTTCATGTTTTACTCCTATAATTTTAGACATCATTAATCCAACAGTACCAGCAACATGATAAGAGTATTTTATAAGCTCTTCCTTGTTTTGGATTCTTATTTTTTTTTGGTCCAAAATTAATCCCTCTATCAAATCTATAAAAATTAAATTATTAATTTCATTTTTTTGCAAAAAGATATTTACTTTATTATTTTTATTGGTCCTTATTTCTTCAATTGAATTTTTGAGATAGATAGTTTGATCTTCGCTATATTTATCAGCAATATCATCAAAATATCTACAAATTGAATAAAGAGTTCCGGCATTTTTTTTGTAACTTTTTGGTAAAAAAAAACTTGCCCAATAAAAACTTTTGCCTTCCCTTCTAAGGTCAGCAGATGAATTAAGCTTTAAATCAATCATTATTATTTTAATTCAGCTTTAATTATGTTTTCAACAACTTTAGCTGATGAAAGAACTCCTGGTATTCCAGCGCCTGGATGAGAACCAGCCGCTGAAAAATATAGGTTTTTAATTTTTTTATCTTTATTGTGATACCTAAACCAAGCTGATTGTGTAAAGATCGGAGCTATAGAAAAACCGGCTCCATGCATCGAGTTGTAATCATCTTTAAAATCTTTAGGATTCATCCAAAAAACATCAGTAATACTCTTGTCTAAGCCTGGCATAATTGTTTGTGATAATTCTTTAACTATCTTATTTTTAAGATTTTCTGATTCAACATCCCAATCAATTTTGCCTTGTAAATTGGGTACTGGGCATAAAACATAAAAACTATCACAACCTTCTGGAGCAAATGACTTGTCTGTTGCAGTAGGTCTGTGAATGTATAAGGAAAAATCATCAGATAAAACTTTATTTTTAAATATATCATAAAGTAAAGATTTAAATCTTTCAGTCATCCAAATAGTATGATGAGCAACTTTATGGTATTGTTTTTTTGTACCAAAAAAAAGAACAAAAAGCCCCATTGAATACAATAAGTTTTTTTCTTTTAATACAGGTCTTCTTAAATTTTGTTTTTTTAAAAGTTTGGAGTAGACCATTGGTGGATCAGCATTACACACTACTAAGTCTAGATCAGTAATTTCTTCGTTATTTGTTAATATTTTTGTAATCTTATTATTTTCAACAATAAACTCTTTAGCTTCTGTGTTTGTTTTAATTTTAACACCACTATCAACCATTAATTTTTTTAATTCAGATACAATTTTACCAGTACCACCCATACAAAAGAACACTCCCCATTTTCTCTCTAAATAATGAATTAAAGCATAAATCGATGTTGTTGTATGTGGGTCACCACCAACTAAAAGAGGATGAATTGAAAATGCCTTTCTAAGATAAGGGTTTTTTAAATAACTATTTACAAGTTGAGATACTGTAAAATAACTTTTCAAAATAATTAAATTTGGAATAACACCTAACATTTTAAAAAAAGAAGTGAATGGTTTGTCAGCTAGTTTTGTAAAGCCCACATCAAATATTTTTTTTGACTGATGTAAAAGTTTATAATATCCTTTTATATCACTCTTATCAAATTTACTTATCTCAATGTTTGTTTTTTCTACAGTAGAACAATAATCAAAAGTTTTACCGTCATGAAAATAATATCTATACCAAGGCTCAAGAGGAACAAAATTCAAATAATTCTCTCTTTTTTTTCCAAATAAACTAAATAATTCATCAAAAAGAAATGGTGCTGTTATGACTGTTGGTCCAGCATCGTGCTTAAAACCATTCACTTCAAAAACTCTTGCTCTTCCTCCAAGCTCATCTAGTTTTTCAATAATTGTTGTATCATAGCCTAATTTTTTTAATCTTAGACTAATCGCAATACCTCCAAAACCACTTCCTATAACTACTGCTTTTTTTTTCATTTTTAATTTTGTAATTGTATTTAAATACCTTATTTCTTAATAAATATAATATTATTTATGCTTACAAAGACAGATTTATTTGAATTACTTAGTGTAAAAAATAAAGATTTTCAAATTCATGATCATGATCCTTTATTTACAGTTGAAGATTCTGAAAATCTAAGAGGTGAAATTAAAGGGGCACATACAAAGAATTTATTTTTAAAAAATAAGAAAAATAATTTTTTTCTTTTTAGTTGTGACGAAAATGCAAAGGTTGATTTAAAACTATTTTCTAAATCTATAGATGCTAAAAATTTATCATTTGCTAATGCTGAATATTTAGAACATTTTTTAGGTATAAAGCCTGGATCGGTCTCGCCATTTGCTCTTCTTAATGACAAAGATAATATTGTTAAATTTTTCTTAGATGAAAAACTTTTTAACAGTGAAATAATTAACTTCCATCCCCTAATTAATACCACAACTATAAGTATTAAAACTTCAGAGTTTATTAAATTCCTCCTTGAAAATAATAAAAAAATTCATATTTTTTCTCTGAATAGTTATAGTATAATCAAATCATTATGAGTGAAAACACAAATATAATCGATGTTAATGAAACAGAGTTTAATGATCAGGTTGTTGAGGCAAGTGAAAATAAATTAATTGTAGTTGATTTTTGGGCTCCTTGGTGTGGACCTTGTAAACAATTAACACCAATATTAGAAAAAATAATATCAAAATCGGGAGATAAAATCACCTTAGTGAAAATAAATATTGATGAAAATCAACAAATTGCTGCACAATTAAGAATTCAATCAATCCCAACCGTATATGCATTCAAAAATAAACAAATTGTTAATGCATTTCAGGGTGTTATTCCTGAAAGTCAGATTGTTGAATTTGTTGAAAAATGTTTAGGTTCTAAAATTAATGAAGATTTCACTGAATTTTATAATGAAATAGAAAGTGCTATGGCTGAAAATAAGTTTGAAGAAACTAAAGACACTCTTCTAGAATTTATTTCTAAAAACTCAGATGAAATTAAAGGTATTTGTTTTTATTTAGAGTGTTTGATTGAGCTTAAACAATTTGAAGATGTCGAGGTGTTTATAAGTTCACTGGAAAAAGATGTACAAGAAAAAGATGAAGTTAAACAGATTCTAAAAAAAATGGAAATTGTGAAAAATAATTCATCCGGACCAAATATTAATGAGCTCCTTGGTAAACTTCAAAATGAACCAGATAATATCAATCTAATTTTAGAAATATCAGATAAATATTTTTCAATGAAAGAATATGAAAATGGAATGGATCTGCTTCTAAAAAATTATCCAAAAAATAGAGATAGTATTAAAAATAAGATGGTAGAATTTTTTGCTGTACTTGGAAATACTGATCAAGTTACTATTCAATATAGAAAAAAACTTTCGCAGTTAATGTTTTCATAACATGAAAATCCCGATTTTTCCTTTGAACGGCGCCGTCCTTTTTCCGGGAACAAGCTTGCCTCTGAATATATTTGAAAAAAGATATATTGAGATGGTTGACTACGCTCTTTCAAATGAAAGATGTATAGGCATGATACAATCTGATAAAAAAAATAAACTCTATAATATTGGCTGTATCGGAAAAATTCATAGTTTTAGTGAAACAACAGACGGACGATATTTAATTAGCCTACAGGGTATTAATTGTTTCAAAGTTAAGAAAGAGTTAGAAAAAAAATATAAGTTTAGGTTGGTTGAGGCTAAAATGTTGGATTTTGAGGAAGATAAAAACATTATAAATGAAAAACAAAAAAATAATCTTTTAAATAAGTATCGCCAATATATTAAAGTCAAAAAAATTAATTTAAACTTAGAAGAAATTCGAAATATTGATTTTAATCAGATTATAAAGTTTATAGCAATGATATCTCCTTTTAGTGATATTGAAAAACAGGTTCTTTTGGAAACAAAAAATTTAAGTGATTTTTATAAAAAACTTCATTCAATTTTAGAGCTTGAGATCGTTGAAGATAATAATAGTAAAACTATTAATTAACACCCATAGCAAAATCACTTATCTGATTTTTTAACTTTTTGCTTTTCTCCATTAAATTGATAGCTGAAAACCTAACAAGATTAAAAATTGTATTGTCTAATTTAAAGACACTATCAACCTTATCAGTGATTTGATACAGCCTATAAGCTTTGAAAAAATTATCTTTCTGAAATTCTTTACAAAATATTTCATCTCCCAATTCTAAACCTAGAGAGTTATATTTTTTAACAAGATTATATATACTTTCTACATCTTGCATGCCTAGGTTCCATCCTTGTCCTGCAATTGGATGAAATGAGTGGGCTGAGTCGCCTAAATAAATAATTCTATTCTCAAAAAATTTAGAGTTTAAATGAGCCTTTAAAGGAAAAGTTTGTTTGGTGATTATTTTTTTTATCTCTCCTACGCTTCCTTGTGTCTTATCATTTAGAATGGAGATAATATTATTATCATCTAAAGAAAGTAAAGAGTTTATAAATTTATTAGTATTTGTCCAAACTATCGAACTTTGAAACTGATTTTTATTTTTTTGCATTGGCAAGATTGCAAGAGGTCCATTTTTAAAAAAAAACTCGTAAGCAGTGTTATTGTGATTCTTTGAGTGATAAAAATTTATTACAATTGCTTTTTTTTTATAATCTTTTTTATAAATTGGTGTTTTAAAAATTTTTCTAATAGAGCTGTTTTTCCCATCACACGCAAATAGAACATTCGTATTAACATAGAAATTATTTTGCTTGGTTATGATCTTATCATCTTGATAGGAAATATCTTTAATAGAAACATTGTTAAAAATTTCTACATTTTTTTGTTTTTCTAGTTTTTTATACAAGCAATCAAGTATAAACTCATTTTTAACTATATATCCAAGATTGGATTTTCTTCTTTGATTATCAAAATAAATTTTATTTGATTGATTTCTGTCTATTATCTGAATATTCTTTATTGGTTCCGCGTAATTACCAATTTCATTCCAAATATTTATTTCTTCAAGAAATTTTTTCGTACCCTCTGAAATTGCTGTTGTTCTTTTGTCTAAAATATTTTTATGATTAAATTTAGTATTTTGCTCTAAAACTACTACTTTATTGCCAAGTTTAGAAAGTGAATATGCTGTAACAGCCCCTATAAGACCTCCTCCTATTATATTGATGTTTGATTGAATTTCTTTCATAATTTTCTTCGAATTACCATAATCTAAATGTATTACAATCTAACTATATGTTCAAGTATGGTTCAATTAGAAATTTTATTATTAAATTTTTAGTAGGAATAATTTTATTTGGATTTGGTCTAATTTATTTTACCAGTCTTTACTCATACTCTGAAAATGATCCGGGTTTTAATCAATTAAATTACAATATTAATGACAACAATATTGAAAATCTTATGGGTTTTTTTGGAGCTTATTTATCAAGTTATTCATTAATTTTTATTGGAACACTAAGTTATTTATTGGTGTTTTTTATAATACTAGAAGGTGGAAAATTGTTTTTAGGTATTACTAGTAGGTTTATAATTTTGAAATTTTTATCAAACCTGACAGGAATAATCCTTATTAATATTTCCATAAGATCGATTGATATGGTGTTTTTTAAAACAGGTTTAGTTTCACAGT
>CACMET010000007.1 GCA_902612825.1 uncultured Alphaproteobacteria bacterium | reverse complement strand
AGGTAAGACGTACAAAACGCATAATAAATTAATGTTAAGCTACGATGGAGCTGATGGAATTAAAACTGGATATATAAAAGCATCTGGTTTTCAGTTAGCTTTTTCAGCAGTTAGAGATGATAAGAGATTAATAGGAATTATTTTTGGGGGTGATACGGGAAGTCAACGCAATAAATCTTTGAAAATAATTATGGATAAAGAATTTGCTGAATTAAATATTAAGACAAAAAGTAGTAATAAAAAAATAGTTAAAAAAGACGAGACTGCAAAGAAAAAAATTGAAAAGAAAAAAAATGCTTATTCCATTGTTGTTGGAACATTTAAGTATAGAAATAATGCAGAAAAACAAATCAAATTAATTAAAAGCAAATATCCAGTTTCTACAAAAGATAAAATATCGAATATAGTGCTGATAAAAGTTAGTGGTAAACAACTTTATGAATCTAGATTTGAAAATTTTTCTAAAAAAGAGGCGTATACAGCTTGTAAAAGATTGAAAAAATATAATCGTGATTGTTTTGTTAGACTGTAAACTTATAATTTACACCGCTTAAAGATAACTGATTTTCGATAATTGCTATTAAAGACTTAAGGCCTTCTTGAGAAATAGACTCTGCTCTACAAGTTAGTTGGTTTTGGGTATTACTAGCTCTCATTAGAAACCATCCATCATCATTTTCAACTCTTATACCGTCAATATCTATTATTTTACCTTCTGTATTTTTTATTCTTTCTTTTATTTCTTCAATAATTAAAAATTTTTTTGCTTCATCTACATCAAACCTTGTTTCAGGAGTTGAATAAGTTTTAGGATATATATTAATTAACTCATTCAAGGATTTTTCTTGATTGCTTAATATTCGTAATAAACGTAAGGCTACGTACATTGCATCATCGTAACCATAAAAATCATCTGCATAACATACATGACCGCTCATTTCTCCTGATAAAGGTGATTTTAATTCTTTCATTTTTTCTTTTATTGGAGAGTGACCAGTTTTAGACATAATAGGATCGCAATTAAGTTTTTTTGCTTCATCAAAAAAAACTTTACTACATTTAACATCCATAATTATTTTTGGGTTATCGTATAAGTTAGCAATTTCTGTACATAGTAGTAACATGTACTGATCTGCCCAAACTAAATTCCCTAAGTTGTCTACAACACCCAAACGATCTCCATCTCCATCAAAAGCTAGACCTATGTCACAACTGTTATCTTTGACTGACTTTATCAATTGCTCCATATTTTTTGGAACAGTTGGATCTGGATGATGATTTGGGAAATTTCCATCAACTTCCTCATTAATTAATATATTTTCAGAATTATTTAAATTATTTGTAACTTCCTTAATGACAGCTCCCATCGCACCATTACCAATATCCCAAGCTATCTTTATTTTTTTATTGAGATTAATATTTTGTAATAATCTATCGGTATAATTTTTTTTAATATCTTGATTAATGATCTCACCATCTTTTAATTTTAAATCATTTTGATCAATTAATTTTTGAAGGCTTTGAATATCTTTGGCATAAAAAGAATGCTTATTTAAAACCATTTTAAAGCCATTGTATTCTGAAGGATTATGAGAGCCTGTTACCATAATAGCTGCATCTGCATTAAGATGGTAATGAGCAAAGTAAGTCATTGGCGTAGGACCCATACCAATATTAATTACCTTAGCACCTGAATCTTTTAAACCTTCACATAGTGCTTTATGTAAATCTGGTGATGTTAATCTTCCATCGTAACCTGTAGCAATTATATTAGATCTTAATCGATTAATTACCGTGTAGGCAAATGTTCTTCCAATAGTATAGGCGGTATTTTGATTGATATTGTTACCAACCACTCCTCGGATATCATACTCTCTCAAAACCTCTTGATCAAAATTTTCAATTTTCAATTTATTTTCCTGTTCCATAATATTCAAATCCCATTTTTTTTAAATCATCTGGAATATAAATATTTCTTAAATCAAAAATTATTTTTTTTTGTAACAAATTTGATATTTTTTTAAAATTTAAAGCTCTGAATTCGTTCCACTCTGTTCCAATAATAATTGCAGATGAGCCTTCACAAGCTTCATAAGCAGAATTAGAAAAAACAAGTTTAGAATTTTCTTTTTTAGCATTATTCATTGCCTCAGGATCATAACATTGTATTTTAAATCCTTGTTCAAAAAGTGATGATGCAATTTTCATCGATGTAGAATCTCTTACATCGTCCGTATTAGGTTTAAAACTTAAACCAAGAAAAGTTATTGTAGAATTATTTTTTATTTTTGAACTAATTTTATTAGAAATTTTAATTATACGATCTTGATTAGATTTGTTCACTGCATTAATTATAGATAAATCAATATTTTTATTTTTTGCTGTAGAAGCGAATGCCTTTACATCTTTTGGAAAACATGAACCGCCAAATCCAGGTCCAGCATTTAAAAATTTAGAGCCAATACGTTTATCTATACCCATCGCATGCGCTACTTGCTGAACATCAGCTCCTACTACTTCACATAAGTCAGCAACCTCATTAATAAATGCAATTTTAGTTGCTAGAAAACTATTGGATGCATATTTAATAATTTCTGAAGTTTCTATTGATGTAGCCACAAGTGGGGTTTCTTTAAGAAATAAAGGTCTATATAGTTCTCTCATTATATTTTCAGATTTTTTATTATCTGTTCCTATTACAACTCTATCTGGTCTAATAAAATCATCAATAGCAGATCCTTCTCGTAAAAATTCTGGATTAGAAACTACATCAAAAAGTTTTTGATCAACTTTATTTGATATAATTTTTTTTACTTCGCTTGTCGTTCCAACTGGTACGGTGGATTTAGTTACAACTAAACAATATTTTTTAATACTTTCTGAAATTTCATCTGCAACTTGCCATACAAAACTTAAATCAGCTTCATCTTCTAGCCTTCTTGTAGGAGTTCCAACAGTTATAAAAAAAATATCTGTATTTTCTGAATTATTTTTTATGCTTGAAGCAAAAGATAATAATTTTGTTTTATTAATATGCTTATCTAAAAGCTTATCCATTCCAGGTTCAAAAAATGGGCACGTACCTGATTTGAGTTTTTCAAGACGCTCCGTCTCTTTATCGATACATGTTACAGAATATCCAAATTCAGCAAAGCAAACCCCCGTTACCAAACCAACGTAACCGGTACCAACGATTGTAAGATTCATCATATTGCAGAATTTATTAAAATTTCTGTCTCAATAAACTAAATATTTATCATTTGTTATAAAATAAATACGAGATTTTTACTGGAAAAAACGTAATTTTTTATTATTTATATCGTAATTATGTCAGAAACTAAAAAAGTTCAAACAGGGATAAACAACATATCAGAAGAATGGTTTAGGGCTAATATAGATAGGAAAACTCTAAAAAAACTTTCCAAAAGATCAGATTTTGAGGGGTGGAAACATATTATTATTTATTCACTATCATTAGGTGCTCTAGGTTTATTATCGATATATACATGGCATAGCTTGTGGTTTATACCTGTATACCTTGCTTATTCTACGATGTGGGGTGGAGCTGATGCTATTTGGCATGAGTGTGGTCATGGAACTGCTTTCAGAAATAGAAGATTAAATAAATTCTTCTATAACATTGCTAGTTTTATGAATAATTTTGAACCTGTTAGATGGAAGTGGAGTCACTCTCTTCATCATAGCTATACTGCTTCAGTTGATCCTCATGACTACGAAGTTGATGGTAGTATTTTTGCTAAACATACATTTTTAAGTTTTATTTTAAATTTTATTCCTGGAATTGGTTTTTTTACAATTCATAAATCTCTTTATGTAGAAATTATTAAACATGCTTTAGGCATTAGGACTGATGTGATGAAAGATTGCATTCCAGAAGATAAAATTAATGATTGTATAAATAGCTCTAGAATTTTTGTTCTTCTATGGATTACAATAATAGCTGTCTCAATTTACTTTTCTACCTTTTTGCCAATATTTTTATTTTTAATACCAAAGTTCTTTGGCATTAATGGTATCTGGGGTGTAACACAACATATGGGTCTAAAAGAAAGCGCCAAAGATCACCGACTATCAACAAGATCTGTTAGACTTAATCCGATTTTTAGTTTTATTTATTGGAAGATGGAATACCATATTGAACATCATATGTTTCCTATGGTGCCTTCCTACAATCTTCCAAAATTATATGAAGTAATAAAAGATCAAATGCCAGAACCTCAAACCCTATACCAAGCTTATAAAGAAATTTTACCTGCAGTAATAAAAAAATCTAAAAACCCTGATTATTTTATACCAGTTCAGCTACCTAACAATTAGATATTAATTTCATTTACTTAGAGCTCAAAAAAGTACTGTAAATAAATTCATAAAAATCCACATTTAGTTTTCTATCACCATTTAAAACGTGAGTCATTAATGTAGCAAATAAATTATTTTTTATATCTACTAAAAAATAAGTTGAAGCTGCTCCAGCCCATCCAAATTCTTCAAATTCTCCAATATTTTTGTTTTTTTCTGGAAATAACATTGTCCTAAAACCTAAACCCCAACCATATGGCTCAAGACCATTATCACCTTCTTCTGAAAGTCCATCTATCCCTTCTATTTTCATAGGTAAAAGATTTTCTGGTAAAGTATTTTTAATAATTAAATTTAAAGTTTTTTCACTAATTATTTGAACTCCAGAATCTGATTTTCCGTTTAAAAGCATCTTACAAAATTTGTTATAATCTTTCATTGTAGAATACAGACCATGGCCTCCTCGCGCATAGGTTTCACTGTTTATAGGATAATCTTGCGGATTTTTTTCTTCAATTAACTTTTTACTTTGTGAATCATATTGATACAATGTCATCAACCTCTGAGATTTTTTGTTATCTAAAGAAAATCCAGTATCTTGCATATCAAGAGGGTCAAAAATATTATCTTTAAGAATATTTTGAAGTTTCTTATTGAGAACCATCTCTAATATTCTTGCTAAAACATCTATACAAACAGAATATCGCCATTCTGTCATAGGCTGACTGTACAAAGGAAATTTAGATAATAATTTTATTTCATCAGATAATAATCTTTCATTAAATAATTTTTGTTTCGTATACTCAGCAGCAAGCGCATCAGGAAGAAATCCGTAACTAAAGCCTGCAGTATGTTGTAAAAGATTTTTTATTGTTGGTTTTATTTTTAAGTCTTCAATATCACTTATTGATTCTTTGTTATTTTTCATAACTTTTAGATTTTGAAATTCGGTTAAATATTTATCAACTGGATCATCTAAATTTATTAATTTTTTTTCTACAAGTTGCATTGTGACTATTGCTATTATAGGCTTAGTCATTGAAAATATTCTGTAAATTGTATCGTCTTCTATTTCTTTGAGAGTTTCAATATTTGAATAACCAAGTTTACCAGATAAGTATTTTCCATCTTTATAAATAGACCACTGAATTCCTGGAAAAGTCTTTTGATCTAAATAATGTTGGAAAATTTTATTTAATTCTTCCATATTTAAAATTACCACAAAATTAGGACTAATTAAATGTTTAAGTTTAATATTAAAAATACTTTCCAGACTATTTTATTCCTATTCAAGTTCCGAATAATTAAACTATACTTGACACATCTTCAGCTTTAGTTTTATCTATATTTTTATATGGAGTTAAGAAATTTTATTGATGGTAAATTCATTGATTCACTCTCAAAGAAAAATATTCCTGTATTAAATCCGGCTAATCAAAAAATTGTTGGTAATATTGATGAAGCTTTGGATGAAGAAATAGATTTAGCTTTTCAGGCTGCAAAAAAGGCATTCGATAAAAGAATTTTGGTTGATATGGATGCAAAAGATAAATCAAATATGATGAGAGCCATTGCTCAAAAATTAAGAGAAAGAAAAGAAGAAGGTGGTAAACTTTTAAGCCAAGAAAATGGTAAAACGAATAAACAATGTATTGATGAATTCAAAGGTGCTGCTGATACCTTTGATTTTTATGCAGGATTAACAGACAAAATAGAAAATAAATTAATTCCATCTGGTAAAGATACTTTAAACTATGTTGTTTTAGAACCTTTTGGAGTTGCGCTTCAAATTGTACCTTGGAATTATCCTGTTTCTATATTTTCTGGAATGGTTGCGCAGAATTGGATAGTGGGAAATACCATAGTTATAAAACCTCCTGAACTTTGTCCTATATCGTCTAATTTTTATGGTCAAATTTTTGAGGATGTTGGTGTTCCAAAAGGAATTATAAATATTCTTCACGGTTATGGAGAAACAACTGGTCGAAAATTAGTCCAACATCCAGGAAGTGATTATATTGTATTTACTGGATCACCTGAAGTTGCTTCAGAAATTCTTAAAGAAACAGCAGATAGAATTATACCTACTCATTTTGAATTAGGAGGAAAGTCCGCAGCTATAATCTATCCCGATGCTGACATTGATAAAGCTGTAGACAGTACAGTTAAAGGAATTTTTAAACCAAATGCAGGTCAAATATGTGTGGCAATGTCTAGAGTTATAGTTCATCCAAAAATTAAAGATGAGTATATGACAAAGCTTGTTGCAAAAACGCAAAAATTAAAAATAGGTGCAGGTGACGAAGATGGAACGGAAGTAACACCTTTAATCTCAACTGATCAAATGCAAAGAGTTTCAAATTATGTAAAATCTGGTGTACAATCAGGTGCTACTTTAACAATAGGCGGGGATAAAGCTGAGAGAGACGATGGTAATTTTTACCAACCAACTATTTTTGATAATGTTAAAGTTGATGCAACAATTGCTCAAGAAGAAATATTTGGCCCTGTAACATCAATATTTGATTTTGAAGATGAAGAAGAAGCAATAAGTATAGCTAATTCAACAAAATACGGTCTTGCTTCCGGAGTATTTACTTCAGATGACCAAAAAGCAAAATGGACTGCTGATAGAATTCAGGCTGGAATAATTTGGCAAAATGATTGGTTTGTTGATGGAAATAATCTTCCAGGTGGTGGTTACAAAAGATCAGGTTATGGAAGAGATGGTGGCGTAGATGGGGTGTATAGTCACGGACAGACTAAAAGGATTAGTAAAAGACTCTACTAGGTTGACATTACTAATTTAATTTTTTAAGTTCATTTACATTATATTTATTCAAGGGAGGAATAATGAAAATATTAAAAATTTTATTATCAACACTCTTCGTTTTTTCTTTCAGTGGTTCAGTTTATGCTATTGATAAAAACTTAGGTGATGGATGGTGTAGTGATGTAAGAATTCACTTCTTTGCTGGTGGAGCTGAAGGTGATGGTTTTGCTGGAATAGTTCAAACTGGTGCTGAAAATGCTATTAGAGATACTGGTGCTGATGCAGAAATTCTTTATTCAGAATGGCAGTCAGACAGAATGATACAACAACTAAGAGAAGCTATTGGTGCAGGAGTTGATGGTATTGGTATGATGGGTCACCCGGGTGATGATGCAATTATGCCACTAGCTAAAATGGCTAGTGAAGCTGGTATCTTAATGATGTATCAAAACGTTGATGTTCCTGCAGTAAGAGCTGCTTTTGGAGGTGGATACGTTGGTGCAAATCTTGCAACTCAAGGTAAAGAATTGGCAAGAGAAGCGATTAGAAGATTTGATCTTAAAGCTGGTGATACTGCTATTGTAATGGTTCCAATTGGAGATTATTCAAGAGCACAAAGAGAAGATGGTGCTAGAATAATTTTTGAAGAACATGGAATGAATGTTGTAGTTCTAGATGGTACTCCAGAACAAGCAACTGATCCAAATCTTGCAATCCCTGTGTTTTCAGCTGCACTAGCTGCAAATCCTGATACAAAAATTATTGTACATGATGGTGGTCAAAAACTAGGAAATGCTGAGGCATATGCTAAAGCTGCTGGATATGGTCCAGGAGAATTATTGCAAATCGGCTTTGATACTAGTCCACAAATCATGACGGCTTTTGAAAATGGTTATGTTCATTTAACTTCTGATCAGCAACCATTCTTACAAGGCTACCTACCTGTACTTGCTTTATGTCAAATGAAAGTTCTTGGAACTGGAGCATTAAATCAAGATACTGGTGCAGGATTTGTACATACTGAAAATTATAAATCTGTTATGGAACTTGCTAACGCAGGTTTAAGATAAATATATCAAACAGAGCTGATCTACTGTAAGTAGATCAGCTACATATATGAGTGCAATAATAGAACTTAAAAATGTTTCCAAAAGTTTTGGCGGAATCACAGCATTAAAAAAAGCATCAATAAAAGTTGATGTTGGAGAAGTTGTTGGACTTATTGGAGATAATGGAGCTGGTAAATCTACCTTAATTAAAACGTTAGTTGGTGTTCATGCTCCTGACGATGGTCAAATTATAATTAGAGGAAATGAAGTTAAAAATTGGAATGCCTCAAAAGCCAGAGAGGCTGGAATAGAAACTGTTTTTCAAGACAGAGCTTTATGTCCACAACAATCGATAGTGTGGAATATTTTTATGGGTAAAGAATTAAAACATAGATTTGGTTTTATAAGGGAAAAAGAACAAGTAAGAGAAGCAAACAAATTAATTAGAGAAATTGGTTTTACATCAAAATTAATAGATGCGGAATCACCTGTAGGTAATTTATCAGGTGGTGAAAGACAAGGAGTAGCTATAGCAAGAGCCATTTATAACAATGCAGAATTAATTGTATTAGATGAGCCAACTACAGCCCTTTCACTCATTGAAACTCAAAAAGTTTTTGATTTTGTAGATAATGTAAAAAAATCTGGAAGATCAGTTTTATTTATTGGTCACAATATTTATCATGTCTATGATATCTCTGATAGATTTATTGTTTTAGACAGAGGTGAAGTCGTTCATCAATTAAATAAAAATGACATTGAGGGGCCTGAAGCACTTATGAAAGTTATGAAAGATGCAGTGAGTAAACATTAATGAGCACCAAAGAAAGTACATTTAAAAATTTAATTGGAAAAAATGGAAGAGCATTAGGAAGTTTAGGTTACTTTATAATTTTAATGTTGGTTTTTCTAATTGGGGCTCCAGAAGTAATGATGAGACCAAATTTACATCAATCTGTTTTTGTAATGCTTCCAGTAATTATGTTTATGGTTATCCCTCTTGTTTTTTTAGTTACTGCAGGAGAAATAGATTTGTCTTTTGCCTCTACTTTTGGATTGTCAGCATACATTTTTGCTCTTCTATTAAAGGCAGGACTTGATCCATTATTATGTATTTTGATAGGAATATTATCTGGTGCAGTAGTTGGAATACTTATGGGATGTTTAGTTGTTTACGGACGCCTTTCATCGTTGGTTGCTTCTCTTGGAGCACTATTTTTTATAAGAGGATTTTTGTTTGTTGCTAGTGATAGTAAATCAATTTCTTTTATGGAAATTTCTGATCACTGGATCTACGATGTATTAGTTGGGAAACTTTTTGGGGTTCCAATGCAAGTTTACTGGGCTGCGTTATTTACAATATTTTCCTATTATCTTTATAGGAAACATGTGTTTGGAATCCATATTCATCATGTTGGAGATAATCCAGACTCAGCTGCACAAATGGGAATTAATGTTAATTGGGTAAGAATTAGTGCGTTCATGTATGTTGGTTTAGGTGCGGCACTTGCAGGAATTTTTTCCTGTTTAATTAATTTTACCTGGTGGCCAACACAAGGATTTGGCTACT
The DNA here is from genome assembly GCA_902612825.1 of uncultured Alphaproteobacteria bacterium. Lineage (GTDB taxonomy): Bacteria > Pseudomonadota > Alphaproteobacteria > HIMB59 > CACPNW01. The sequence goes on along the minus strand of CACMET010000007.1, from coordinate 60,153 downwards.
TATTACTTGCTCTAGCTGCTGTCTTTATTGGAGGAACTCCCACATGGGGAGGCGTAGGAACGATTATAGGAGCTGTGTTTGGTGTTGGTGTTATTGCATATATGGAAGTTGGAGTTGTGGCAATGGGAATGAGTGGGGTATGGAGGCAATTTTTTAATGGATTGATTATTATACTCGCAATTCTTGGTCACAGATTTCACGGAGGGAGAGTAAGGTAGCAATGGTAAACGTAGTTATTTGGAATGAATTTGTTCATGAACAAGAGGATGAACATGTAAAATCAATTTACCCAAAGGGAATTCACGGTTGTATTAAAGAATTTTTTATCTGATGATAAAAGTCTTAATATTAAAACTGCAACATTAAAAGAAGAGGATCATGGCTTAAGTGAAGAATTATTAGATAAAACAGATGTGTTAATTTGGTGGGGTCATAAAGCTCATAAGTTGGTTGAAGATAAAATTGTCGATAGAGTTCAGCAAAGAGTTTTAGAAGGAATGGGTCTTCTGGTATTACATTCAGGACATCATTCTAAAATTTTCAAACGAATGATGGGTACAACTGCAAATATTAGATGGGCTGAAAGAGGTGAAATGGAAAGAGTTTGGGTTTGTAACCCAGGTCATCCTATTGCAGAGGGCTTAGGAGAATATTTTGAAATTGAGATGACCGAAATGTATGGTGAGCCTTTTCAGGTCCCTGCCCCAGATGAAACAGTTTTTGTGAGTTGGTTTGAAGGCGGAGAGGTATTTAGATCTGGTCTTTGTTACAAAAGAGGAAATGGAAAAATATTTTATTTCAGACCAGGACATGAATCTTATCCTGTTTATTATAATAAAGATGTTCAAAGAGTAATTAAAAATTCTATTCATTGGGTTTGTCCTGAAAAAACATCTGGTTTGTGGATAGACAGAATAGCAAAAGGTATTGATAACATGGAAAGAAAAGATCCTGTTCAACCAATTGAAGTAAAAGGCTATCAAGTAGATCATAATTATAAAAAATGATTAAGTTAGGAATTGTTGGTACTGGAGGGATGGCTAATGCCCATGCAACAGCATTTAAAAATATTAAAGATGTAGAAATAGTTGCAGTTTGTGATGTCATAGAAGAAAGAGTCTTAAATTTTGCTAAAGAATATAATATTGATAAAACGTTCACATCTTTTGATGAAATGCTTGATAAGTGTGAACTTGATGCAATAAGCAATGTAACCCCTGATTCATTTCACAAAGAAATTGCGTTAAAATCTTTAAATAAAAATAAGCACATTTTTTCAGAAAAACCTTTAGCTGAAAACTATCCAGATGCAGAGGAAATGTACAAAGTATCAGCAAATACAAACTGTATTAATATGGTTAATCTGAGTTACAGAAATTCCTCTGGTTGGCAAAACTTAAGTAAAGTTTTGCATAATAATGAATTAGGTAAAGTCAGACATGTTGATGCTAGTTATTATCAATCTTGGTTAACATGTAAGTATTGGGGTAATTGGAAAGAGGAACAAAAATGGTTATGGAGATTATCAGAAAAGCATGGCAGTAAAGGAGTTCTTGGTGATCTTGGTGTTCATATATTTGATTTTGCATCGTATCCAGTTGGTAATATTAAAAAAATAAATTGTCGACTTAAAACCTTTAAAGATAAAGGAGAGAAAATTGATGAATACGTTTTAGATGCTAATGACTCTTTTATCTCAATGGTAGAATTTGATAATGGTGCTATAGGAACAATAAATTCAACTAGATTTGCAACAGGTAATGTTAATAGATTAGAATTAAACATATATTGTGACAAAGGTGCAGTAGCTATGAAATTTGACGATCCTATAACTCAGGGAAATTACTACTCAATATGCACTGATATAAATGCCACCTCTCCTAATGATGAAAAAAGTTTGGATTGGGAAATTGTAAAAACTGACCCTACTCCCTCTAACTATGAAAGATTTATAACATCAATTATTTCTGGTAAAAATGATCAACCTGATTTCAAAAGAGGTGCTGATATTCAAAAAATTTTAGATAGTTGTTTTTTAAGTTCAGAAAAAAATGAATGGATAGATCTAAGTTAAATACTATCCTTTAATTCCTCCTGCAGTTAAGCCTCCGGTTAAGTATCTTTCAGCCCATAAAAAAACTGCTATCACAGGTACGGTTGCAATAACTGAACCAGCCATCAAATGCTGTCTTGGCACCTCTGTTCCATCTAATTGTTCTAAACCTCTTGGAAGTGTAAATATAGCTGGAGTATCTAAAAACATATATGCAAATAAATATTCATTCCACGCTACCATAAAAATAAATAGAGAAACTGAAGCTATTGCTGGAAGTGATAAAGGTAAAGTAATTTTTAATATAACCCCAGTTCTTGATAACCCATCAACTAAACCAGCTTCTTCCAGCTCTTGAGGTATTGTTTGAAAATATCCCTGTAACATATAAATTGCTACGGGAATAGTAACTGCAGGATAAACAATTATAAGTCCAAATAAAGAATCTCTTAAATTTATAAATGTAAAAAATGAATACAAAGGAATTAACAAAGTAATCATAGGGATTAAATAAATTAATAATATTGAGTTAATCATTAATAATTTTCCTGGAAAATTAAATCTCGCAACTGCATAAGCACCCGGTATTGCAAAAATTAAAGCAATAAAAATTGAAGACAAAGAAACTATTAATGAATTAAGTAAGTAATAACCAAATCCCCAATCAGTAAATAGTTCAATATAACTTCTAAACATATTTAATCCTCTTGTAATATCAATTGATAGATCAAGAGGATTAAGAATTAATAATTGATGAGTTTTTAAGCTCATTAAAATCATTACATAAAATGGAAATAACACAATTGTTAAGAAGAAAGTAAAACCAAAACCTTTTAAAACCCTAATAAATAAAATTTCTAAAAATAATCTATTAAAAGACATTTTATTGATTCCAGATAGACAAATAATATTGCCTATTAATATTATAAATGATTGGATTAATAAAAATAATATCTGCAAAAAACTATTTTCATTTATATTTAAACCATAAGGAGAAAGGCCTGTAAAAATTAAGATCAATATAAAAGTTAAAATAAATAAACTAATATAAATTTGTAGGCTTTTTCTATCATAAAAAACAATCAATAATGTGATTATTGAAGATGAAATAATATAAGAAAAATAATTAAATTGAATTGTACTTCCAATAAGAAGAATAAAAAATACTCCTAAAACAATATTACTGATTAACCCCCAAAAAGAACTAATTATTAAAGAAATTAAAATTTTTTGACTATTGCTCATTCTTATTCTTTCGGTGAAAATCTTATTATAAATATTGCAGCGAAAACTAATATTAAGAAAACTAATACTGCATTTGCCGCTCCAGTTCCTAAATTACCAATATTAAAACCTGTTTCATAAACATCTACAGTTAAAGTTTTAGTTCCGGCGGCACCTCCAGTTAATAAAAAAATGTCGTCAAATTTATTAAATGTCCAAATAAATCTAAGAAGAAACAAAACAAATAATACTCCTAGAATTAAGGGCCATGTAATACTTCTAAATTTTTGAAAAGGTGTAGCACCATCAATTTCAGCAGCTTCAAAAAGTTCTTTAGGAACAGACTGTAATCTTGCTAAGATAAAAATCATCGCTAAAGGAAAATATCTCCAAGACTCAAATAAAATAACAAATGATAAAGCAACTGGGAAACTAAATTCAAAACCTATGAAATTAATTGTCATATCTCTTACTTGCAAGAAACTAATAGGCTCATTTAAAATTTGTAATTGCGTAAGAATTCCATTGATTGTTCCAAAAAAAGGATCAGTTAAAATTTTCCAAGTAATAGTAACGGCTATAATTGGTGCAATATATGGAAATAAAAAAATACCACGTATAATGCCTCTGCCAATAAAGGTGGTCATCAGTAGTTGTGCTGCTAAAATACCAAGTGTTAACGATCCAATTGCAGAAAATAAAGAATACGCAAAACTTATTCTAATTGTTTTCCAAAAGTTTGGTGAAGTAAATATTTCTTCAAAATTTTTTAATTTTAATTCAAGGTTTAATAATCTATTTTCTGATTTTCCTTTAACAATTGGTGAAGTATCTTTTGGATTTTCCTGACTAATAAAGTAATCATTCTCTGCGATTGTTTCAAATTTTAGTTTCTTTTTTTCTTTTGGTTTAAAATCACCTAATTGACAGTTTATTATATTATCTGAGATAGAACAGTTATTAGGTAGTTCTTTAATTACTAAACCTTTAGGTAAAATATCTTTGAAGTTTACATTTTTTATATTTGAACTTTTTGAAAAATTATTAAATCGATACTCTACTTTAGAAATATCTCCTTTTGTTTTTGGTTTTTTTTGAAATTTTTCGGTTACTTTTATTTCAGCTATTCTTAAATCAGATACAGTAACATCCTTAAAACTTATCCAAAAATTAGCAATAAGTGGAAATAATACAATGGCCATAACTATGGCCACAGTTGGGACAAGCATTGTATAAGCTTGTACTACCCCTTGTTTTTCAATGGGCCCCATTCTTTTTTTATAAGAACTGGAGCCCATTAAGATAAATTAATATAAATTACAGTTTTGCTGCTTCTGAATTTAGCATATCAACAGTATCTTCCGCAGAGCGATCGCCGTTGATATATTCCATCATTAGCCTATTCATTAATCCACTATTTACTAACTTAGCAGCGACAGGAAGTTGACCTTCTTTAGCCCCCCATCTTGTACCAACAGCTAATCCGTTAATTAGTGATTCAATAATTTCATTTGAATAGATTTGGTTTATTGGAATTTTTCTATCTACTCCAATTGGTAAATTACCCCATTCATCAATAAATATTTTTGAACCAGCACTTGGTCCTGGTCTAATAGGGAAACTACCTTCAGGAGCCATTCCTAACCAAGTAACATACTCTTCGTTCATAACATATTCGATGAATGCTGCTGCTTCATCAGTATTAGCATCAACAGTTACACCAAAGTTGTGAACTTCAACCCATGTTCCACCATCTGGATTAGAAGGACCAGCCATACCTACTATAACATTAGTATCTTGTGCTAATGCTAGAGATTGTGGATTGTCATCTACCATAATTGGAACATTGTCTCTTGTTCCTGCAATATCATCTAAAAGATAAGAAGCCCAAAAAGTTAATGGAACAACATCACTTGCGTAAAAGTCTCTACCATTTTGCCAGTGATGGATACCCTCAGGTGACATTTCAACTAAAGCTTTATAAGTTTCTAACATTTCGATAGTTTTTTTCTTATCAAAGTTAATTGATCCATCTTCTTTTACTGGGTGTAATCCATTAGCAATAGCAAAAGTTTCCATCCATTGACTCATAAAACCAGCTGCAACATCAGTAGGAACAATAGCTCCGTAACGATTTGGTGGATTATGAAGAGCTTTAGCCCCAGCTAAAATATTTGCATAATTAGTTGGTGTAGCTAAACCATTATCATTGTAATAGCTCATACGATAGTAAGTAGCATTTGGCCATGCACCTGAAGGTACAGAAGCATATACTCCTGGCTCGACCTCTGACATAGCTAATACACCTTTTGCACTATATGTATCAATTCCTAATGAATTAACAATTTCTGTTGCAGCATCTGAGTCGAATACTCCTTCATCATAAGCCCAAGCACAAAAATTAACGCATGCAGCGTTAAAAATTACATCAGGTAAACTGTTAGCAGCAAAAGCAGCAGAAGCTTTTTCAATTAATTCATCTTCTTCCTGAGGAACTAGTTTAACTTCAATTCCAGTCTTTGCTGTAAATCTTGCAATTAATTCTTCTTGAATTTGCATTCTTCCTGGTTGAGTTTCAGTAGTCCATAGTGTCATACTGAAAACCGAATTAGAAAATAACAAAATAGAAGAAATAAAAGTAAATAGTATTTTTTTCATACTTAACCCTCCTAAAATAAGAAAAATTAATCACAAAAAATACTAAATTAAAATACTAATTTTTAAGGATATTTAATTATATTTATTAAGTAATTTGGCCTTTTTTTTAAATTTTTGAAGCTCAGCATTATTAATCTTTACTATATTTCGAGATGTGACAAATTTAGTTGTTTTGGCTTTTTTATTAAATTTATGCACAGCTTTAACTTTTTCTCTGTAAATTTTGTCTCTTAATTTATAAATTTTAGCCAAACTAAAAGCATGTCTAGGGATTTGTTCATTCTCACCACAAATGTCATCCATAAACAAATAATTTACATCACCGTAGTTTCCAGATCCTAAAGATACTGTTATTAAATTCACATTTTCCGAAATAAATTTTAGTGTTTGATCTGCAATAACCTCTGCTTCAACTGCAAATGCTCCAGCATTTTCCATCGTTTTAAATTCTTCAAATAACTTTAAAGCCTCCGATGTGGTTTTTCCTACTCCTCTTAGTCCTCCAATCCAAATTGATTTTCTTGGTACCAAGCCTAAATGTGCCATTACTGGAATTGACTCTTTTGCCAAATATTCAACTACTCTTGGAGATCGTGCAGTGTAGATTGCATCAGCACCGTTATTAAGAGCTTCTAAAGATGCCTTTAAAATTTCATCATTCGTTTTAAACTCAGTGAAAGGTATTGCTACTGTTATAAAATTATTTTTAGCAATTGATCTCACTTTTTTAATCGCAGCAAGACCTGTAATTAATAAATCAACTTTAGCATCAAGAGCAATGTTAGTCTCCTCTTCATTTTTTACATTTATTTGAGATAGTTTTTTTTTACCTTTATTATCAAAAAGATCTTTGATGGTATAATTTCTATAACTAAGATTTCCTGCAAAGTTATAAATTTTTTTCATATTTACATCAAATATGCTCTTCCTCTTTGAATACCATTGAAAGGATCAATAATATTTTCAGAGGAGTATTGAGATAAATATGCTTTCCGATTTTTTTTTGTAATATTGGCACTAGATGAATGAGGAGTTAAACTTGAAAAAATTATTAATGTTCCAGCACTAACACAAAGCTGAATTGCTTTTTTTTCATTAACTTTGATTCCTAAATCCTTTGATTTGTTTTGCCATCTATGTAGTTTTGCATTTTTAGTTTTTTTTAAATTTGTGGGAATAATACTCAAAGCTCCATTTTTTTCATTTGTATCAGTTAAGGCAAGCCAAACCGATATGTAGGGTTTATGTTTAAAATGAATATAGCCTGAATCTTGATGCCAACTAAAAGAACTAGGTGTGTTTGGATTTTTATTTACCAGTTGTTCATTAAATAAAAAAATTTTCTTTCCCAATATTTTTGAAACTATATTTTTTACAAACTTTCCCTTTGCATATGCATTTATATGTGAATAATATTCGCACTGGTTACCAAAAAAAATTTTTCCATTTTTACTGATATCACCATGCTTTTTTCTAATATTATTTGATTGTTTTCTATTAATACCTTTTTTAAAATCACTTATCATTTGATCAGCATTTTTGTTGAGCTTAGATAATGTAGATTTTGAAATAATATCGGGAAGCACTAAATAGCCATTTTCCTCAAAACTTTTTTTATTGATTTTCATAATGGAATTTAAATATCGTAACTAAAAAGACAGAAAAAATCAATAAATTTGGAAAACTGATATTAGATCCATAAATTTTATTTTTCATCTAATTTCTTAATTGTGACAAAAAATATCCATTTTTATATTAAAATGTTCTCATATTAATAGTATAAATAGATATGGTAGATAAACTTGATAATGTTGATGATAAGTGGTTTAGAGCTGAAATAAGTAAAAAAGATCTGAAACAACTATCAAAAAAAAGTGATTTAAAAGGCATACAACACGTAACCCTGTATTTCATTCTTTTATTTTTCTTTGGTTACATGTCAGTAACAACATGGGGGACTTGGTGGACAGTCTTGTGGTTATGGCTTTATGGTGTTCTTTTTTATTCTAGTAATCCAATTTGGCATGAGTGCGGTCATAGAACGGCATTTAAGTCGAAGTATTTAAATGAAATTTTTTACCAAATTGGTTCCTTCATGACTGACTTTGAACCCACAAGATGGACTTGGAGTCATTTCAGACATCACAGTAACACGTCCTCAGTTAGTGATCCTCATGATTTCGAAGCTGCTTTATTTCATCAATACCCAAGCTTAAAAAGTTTTTTATTTAGTTTTGTTCCTTTTTACGAACTAATATATTTTAAACATTCATTTAAATACGAAATCATAAAACATGCATTAGGATTTACCACTCCTGTTATGAGAGATTGTATACCTCAAAATGAAATTGGCAAATGCCGACTCATTTCTAGAATACATGTTTTATTATGGGTTGCATCCTTTGCTTTATCATTCTATTTAATGAACCCTCTTCCGGCACTATTAATATTCTTCCCAAGATACTGGGGTAACATCATCAACATATTTAATATGACTCAGCATCTAGGACTTCCTGAAGATATTAAAGATCATAGATACACAACTAGATCAGTACGTTTTAATCCTATATTTAGCTTTTTATATTGGCACATGGAATATCATGTTGAACATCATATGTTCCCATCTGTACCCTCTTATAATTTACCAAAACTAAGTAAGTTAATAAAAGATCAGCTACCTAAAGCAAACACTAGCTTATTTGATGCTTATAAAGAAATAATACCGGCCATAATAAAACAACATAAAGATAATAGTTATTACATTCGCAAAGAAATTGCTTCTTAAAATAACAAAAAATTATTTTAACTTACAATATGGACAGAGCCTCTTTCAATAATTTCTGTCTTTGCTAAATAGCTATCTGATTCGTTTTTACTTTTACCTTTATTTAGCAAAATATTTATTGCTCTTTTACCTAATTCTTTTACTGGAAAAGATACAGCAGTTATTGGGGGTGAGCTCAAATCTTTAACTAGAGCACCGTCAAAAGTAATAATAGATATATCTTTTCCAATTTTATAATTTAAATGATTACATGCTTTTATTGCACTTAATGCTGAAAATTCTGTTGAACAAATTATTGCAGAGATTTTTTTATTTTTTTTAAGCATTTTTTTTATTACTTCAAAACTTTTTTCTGGTTCTTCCAGTTTTACTGAAGCATAGTAATTTGGATTAAATTTTATATTATTTAATTTTAAATTTTTGAGAAAAGATGATTTACGCTCATTTGCAAAATTATATTTTTCTGAAATATTTATATATGCAATATGAGTATGATTTTTTTTGATTAAATAATTTATAATTATTTTTATTGCATTATCATTATCTAAATCTACCCAAGAATAGTTTCTTTTTTCTTTTGTTTTTCCCCAAGCTACAAAATTTATATTGTAGTTATTAAGAATCTCTATACGTTTATCATTTGTCTTTATATTTTGTAATACAATATTCTTAATTTTATGTTCAGTTATTAGTTTTTCATAAGCTGTTAATTCTTCTCTCTCACTTTTTGCAAATAAAATCTGAAGTTGTATACTCTCTGAAAGTAATTCTTCTGACATACCTGAAATAAAAAGAAAAAAATTTCCCTGATTCAGAGTACTTGTATTTTCTCCATAAATTGGAAGAACATATCCAACAGTTTTTACTTTTCCAGATGCTAGAGTACTCGCGTATGGGTTTGGACTATATTGATATTTATTGGCATATTTTTTCACTCTTTCTCTAGTTTTTTCACTAACGTCTGAATAGCCTCCAAGGGCTCTTGAAACTGTGGTTATTGATAAACCTAGTTTTTTTGCCAATTCTTTAATGTTCATAATACATGAATAACTGAGAAATAATGAATTGACAACCAAAACGTTTTGGTAAAATATGATACTATATATTTTATCTTATTGAAAATATGGAGGAATAATGAAAAATATTTTTAAAATTTTATTTTTATCTATTTCAACATTTCTTTTAAGTTTTTCAGCTACTGCTGGTGGACACTATACAGGACCAGATTTAAGCGGGCAAAAAATTACTGTTTTTGGTCCATGGTTAGCACCACAAGATGATGACTTTAGAGATGTTGTTTCAATCTTTGAAAAAGCAACTGGAGCAACTGTTGAATACGGTGGCTCTGACAGTTTTGAGCAACAGGTTATGATAGACTTAAAGGCTGGAAGTGCTGCAGATGCAGTTATATTCCCGCAACCTGGATTAGCAGCTAACGCTGCAGCTATGGGAGGATTGGTTCCTCTTGGTGATGATATAAAACAAATGGTTTTAGATGATTACGCTGCTGGACAATCTTGGGTAGATCTAACAACATATGCAGATGAAAATGGTACAGATCAATTCATGGGTGTATTTTTTAGAGTCAATGTAAAAAGTTTAGTTTGGTACTCTCCAGATAACTTTGAAGATAATGGTTATGAAATTCCAGGAACAATGGAAGAATTAATTGCTTTAACTGATCAAATGGCATCAGATGGTAATACACCTTGGTGTATTGGTCTCGGTTCTGGTGCAGCTACTGGTTGGCCTGCAACTGACTGGATGGAAGATATAATGCTTAGAACTCATTCACCAGAAGTATATGACATGTGGGTTTCAAATGAAATGCCATTTAATGATCCCCGAGTAATTGAAGCTATGGATACTTTTGGTTCATTTGCTTTAAATGATGATTATGTAAATGGTGGAAGTAAAGCTGTTGCAACAACAGATTTTAGAGATGCTCCAAATGGATTATTTACATCTCCAGCTGAATGTATGATGCACAGACAAGCTAGTTTTATTCCAGCATTCTTTCCTGAAGGATCAGAGGCAGGAGTTGATTATGACTTCTTCTACTTCCCTGCTTTCGCTGGAAAAGATCTTGGAAAGCCAGTTCTAGGTGCTGGTACTCTTGTTGCTGCAACAAATGATAATGCTGCAACTATTGAGTTCATGAAATTTTTATTACACCCTGAACCAAATGAAAGATTTATGGAAAAAGGTGGTTTCTTAACACCTCATAAAGGCGTTGATAAAAATAAATACTCAAGTGAGACATTTAAGGGTCTTCATGACATACTTTTAGGAGCAACTACATTTAGATTTGATGGATCAGATCTAATGCCTGGTGCAATTGGTGCAGGAACTTTCTGGACTGGTATGGTTGACTATACCAATGGAAAATCTGCTAAAGATGTTGCTGATGCAATCCAAGACAGTTGGGACGCAATTAAGTAACTACCTCCTTAAAAACAGGCGAACAATTAACTTGTTCGCCTGTTTTTTTTATATATTTAATCATTAATGACCATCCTAAATTTATTATTCATTGTTTTTTTAGGAATATTATTTTTTGTAAGTTACTTTCATATTTCTAATTTAGCCCTAGATGCTTATGGTGGAAAAAGTGTAAGAAGATATGATTTTGAAAATTCAATAAGAGTAATTATTTTTATTGCCCCTGCTTTTATTGTTTTATTTGTATTTATTTTATATCCAGTTTTTGAAACTGTTCGGCTTAGCTTTTACGATAAATTTGGAAGAGAATTTGTTGGTCTATATAATTATAAATGGGCTATTGATGATCCTGAATTTAGAAGAAGTATATTAAATAATTTTGTATGGTTACTTGTTGTTCCAACTTTAAGTACTTTTTTTGGTTTAGTTATTGCTAAACTTGCGGATAACATATGGTGGGGTTCGATTGCTAAATCAATTATTTTTATGCCTATGGCAATTTCATTTGTGGGTGCAGGTGTAATATGGAAATTTATTTATGAATACAGAGGTCCTGGAGACACCCAAATAGGTCTTCTAAATGCCATTATTGTTTCATTTGGTTATGAACCTCAAGCATGGGTAACAATACCATTTTGGAACAATTTTTTTTTAATGGCTATAATGATTTGGATACAAACAGGATTAGCACTTGTGATCTTCAGTGCAGCTTTGAGAAGTATACCCAAAGAAATGTTAGAGGCGGCAAGAATAGATGGGGCTAGTGAATTGAAAATATTTTTTTCTATTATTATACCTTATTTGGAACAAACAATTCTTGTTATATGGACTTTAATAACAATAATTGTCTTAAGAATTTTTGATATTATTTTTGCCATGACAAATGGTGAATGGCAAACAGGTGTTTTAGCAAACTTAATGTATGATTGGATGTTTAGGGGTGGAGGTGACTCCGGAAGAGGAAGTGTACTAGCTATAGTTATAATGATTGGTGTAATACCTATTCTTGCTTGGAACTTATATAAACATCGACAGGAACAAAAAATATAATGAAGAAAATTTCATTATCATCGATCTTTTCACAATTATTATTATTGTTTTTTGTAATTGTATGGATCATTCCGACATTTGGACTCTTCATAAGTTCTTTAAGAGATAAGGATTTGCTAGCTATAAGTGGCTGGTGGACATCTTTAACTACAACCGAAATAAATGAAATATATAGAATGCCTGGGATGGAAGCCCAAATTGAGGAAGATGGTTATTTTAAAATTAAAGGAACATTATTTGAAGAAAATTCAGGAAAAAAAATTGAAAGCTTTGGTATAAATTCAAAAAAAATTAATGAATTCAAGGTTGGTGATATTGCTATTTTTAAAGATGAAAGTGAAGTCATACTAGATGAGAATGGAAATTATGAATGGAGATCAAAAAGTGAATTTCAAAAGAAAAAAGGGAAAAGATTATTTACTACATCATTAAGCCCACCTTCATTTACTTTTGAAAATTATAGAGAAGTTTTATTCAAAGAAGGAATTGGAAGAGCGTTTATAAATACAATGGCTGTTGCCCTACCTTCAACGTTGATACCATTAATAATATGTTCCTTTTTTGCCTATTCTTTAACTTGGATGAGATTTTATGGAAGAGATACTCTTTTAGCGATAATAATTGCTTCTCTTGTTGTTCCTCTTCAAATGTCTTTAATACCAATTTTAACAATCTATAATGATTTTGGTGCATTATTTGGTGTAGCAGCAAAATCATATCCTGGAGTATGGATGGCACATACTGGTTTTGGATTAGCTTCGACTACTTTCTTATTGAGAAATTTCTTAAAAAGCTTGCCTAATGAAATGATGGAGGCTGCTAAAGTTGATGGCGCTTCTCATTATGATATTTTTTTACGTATTATTATTCCTTTATCAATACCTGCGTTTGCTTCAATATTTATATTGCAATTTTTATGGTGCTGGAATGATTTATTGGTAGGTCTAGTATTCTTAGACCAGGTTCCAAGTGAAATAATTTTAACTGCTAAACTAAAAGAATTACTTGGATCAAGGGGAGAAAATTGGGAAATACTGACAACTGGAGCGTTTGTTTCAATGACAGTACCTTTATTTATCTTTTTTGCCCTTCAGAGATATTTTATAAGAGGATTAGTAGCAGGATCAGTTAAGGGATAGTATTAAAAACTATTGATTTTTATTTTAAATTATCGTTAAATAAACTAATATTTGTATGATGATGTATTCATACACTTGAAAGATCGCTCAAAGGAGGATGAAGTGGCAGATATAAATATAAATACTGTTAATAAATATTTTGGAGACGTCCACGTAATTAAAGACGTATCTCTAGATATCAAAAGTCAATCGTTCACAGTTCTAGTTGGACCTAGTGGTTGTGGAAAATCAACTATGTTAAGAATGATCGCAGGACTTGAAGATATAAATTCAGGTACAATTTCAATTGATGGTCAAGTAGTTAATGATTTACCACCAAAACAAAGAAATATTGCAATGGTGTTTCAATCATATGCTTTATACCCTCACATGACTGTATTTGATAACATGGCTTTTGGTTTGAAATTAGAAAAAAGATCAAAAGATGAAATTAATGAAAGAGTTAATGAGGCAGCAAGAATTCTTCAAATAGAAGATTATCTTCAAAGAAAGCCAAAACAACTTTCAGGTGGTCAAAGACAACGTGTTGCTATTGGAAGAGCAATTACAAGAAAGCCAAAAGTTTTCTTATTTGATGAACCACTTTCAAACCTTGATGCTGCATTAAGGGTTCAAATGAGAGTTGAATTAGCAAAACTTCATAATGAACTAGAAGCAACAATGATTTACGTTACACACGATCAGACAGAAGCAATGACTTTAGCTGATGACATTGTTGTTCTTGATACGGGTATCGTTTCACAAAAAGGATCCCCGCTCGAACTTTATGATAGACCAAATAATATGTTCGTAGGTGGATTTATTGGATCACCAAAGATGAACTTTATTTCTAGTAAGATATTAAGCAAAAGTTCTGATGCTACAGAAGTTGATATTATGGGAATGTCAAAAATATCAGTTTCAAAAATGTCAGCATCCTCCTCAGAGGGTGACTCAGTAACTCTAGGTATTCGACCAGAGCACTTAGTGGTAAATGGTGATTCAGATGGATCTTGGGAGAGTAAAGTATTTGTTGTCGAAAAACTTGGTGACGTTACTTACCTATACCTTGAAAAAGATGGAGAGCCACTAGTTGCTGAAACTGAAGGACATTCAGAAATTAAAGTTGGTGATACTGTAAAAGTTGGTTTTCCTGCAGGAAGATGCCAATTATTTGATAGTTCCGGACAAGCATTTAAATAATAGAATCGTATTGATTATTGCCCCTAATATAAGGGGCAATACATCCCTTTTTTAAAATTTTCATTAAATATCATAAATTTAAACTAAAATATTATTGGGCAGAGGGTTCATATTATTTCCTCCTATAAGAAGTATTCCTCTTATAAAACTTTTCTGCCCACCAAATTTGAAAAGTTATTTAAGAGGGATACCAATTATAGTTTTTGTTTAGCAGTCCAAGAATTTTCCTTATTAATTGGAATATGTTTATTAAGAGTTAAAAGAACATTTTCAGCTAACTTTCTATACGTTGTTAGTTTTCCTCCATATATATTTAATAATGGTGCCTGTGAATCTTCCTCATTTAAATCAAATATATAGTCTCTCGTAACTTTAGAAGCTTCTTTGAAATCTTCAATAAGTGGTCTAATTCCAGAATAAGAACTTACCACATCAACTCTCGATATTTGTTTAATGAAATATTTATTTACTGAATTTAATAAATAATGAATTTCACTTTCATCAATTTTTGGATTTTCTGGTGAGAAAACTTCTGTTTCGGTAGTGCCAATAAGAGAATATTCATCTTTATAAGGTATAACAAAAATTATTCTGTTATCTTCATTTTGTAAAGTGAAAGCTTTTTTCTGACTGTAAAGACTTTTAGTTATTATGTGACTACCTTTTACAAGTCGAATTGATTTATTTGAATTTAACTTAATAACATTACTTAAAACATCATTTATCCAAGGTCCGGCAGCATTTATAAGGATTTTAGATTTAAGTATAGTATTATCATCTAAAGTTATATCCCAAATATTTTTATTTCGTTTTGCATCTATTACTTTTCTATTTTGAATAATCGTAGCACCTTTTTTCTTTGCATCTTCGACATTTAACTGAACAAGTTTTTTATCATCAACTTGTAAATCATAATATTGGAAACCAATTTTAAATTGATCTTTTAAAATGTTGGGCATTTCCTTTATAATATTTATAGTTGAAGATTTTGGTATAGTCATTTTACCACCAAGATTATCGTATAAAAATAATCCTAATTTAATTAACCATTTAGGTCTTAAAGATTTTTGATAAGGTATAATAAAAGGTATTGGTGTTGTTATATTACTGGCAATTTTTTTAATTACCTCTCTTTCCTTGAGAGATTCACGTACAAGGCGAAATTCATAATTTTCAAGATACCTTAATCCGCCATGTATTAATTTTGTAGACCAAGATGAAGTGGCTGAACCAACTGTGTTTTTTTCAACTAAACAAACTTTTAAATTTCTGCCTGATGCATCTCTAACAATTCCAGCACCATTAATACCTCCACCAATAATTAAAATATCAAAAGTTTCATTCATACTTAAATTAAATAAATCTATTAATTTCGTAAATTATTATTTCAGGGTCAGTTAAATGTATAGTTAAAAAACCAAGTTTCTTTGCAGCCTCAATATTCTCTTTTTTATCATCAATAAATACAGTTTCCTCTGGATTTAGATTAAAACGACTTGTAGCTAATTTATATATTTCAGCATTAGGTTTAACCAATTTTTCTTTTCCAGATATTATTAGGCCATCAAATTTATTTAAGAATGGATATTTTGTATCCATATCTTGAAATGTTTCCCAAGACCAATTTGACAAAACATAACACTCATATTTTTTATTTTTTAAATGATCTAAAACATCTACTGAATACTGAAAGATTTTTCTGAACATTTTATGATGATTTTTATAATATAATTTAATTTTATCTTCATAATCAGGATAAGTTTTGATTAGATCAGTTTCAGCATCTTTTATAAGTCTTCCAGCATCTTGTTGGATATTCCATTCATCATTGCAAATATTATTGAGAAAATTGTCTCTTTCTTCTTTGTCTTTAATTACATCTTTATAAAAATAATGAGGGTCCCAATCAAAAAAAACACCACCTAAATCAAAAAGAAATTTCATGTATAAGTATTTTGTTTATAAATAAGTATTAAATGAGTGCATTAATAGACTATATTCAAATAGAAATACACAAAACATATAATAAAAAATATTCCAAGAGGTATATAGAAGATAAATTAATTCCAATAATAAATTATGTTTGCTCTAGTAAATCAAAAAAATTCCTATTTGGAGGCTCTCAGGGTATTGGAAAATCATCATTTATTAATATTATCTCTAAAACTATTGAAAAATTTTATAATAAGAAAATACTTTTGCTTAGTTTAGATAATTATTATTTATCAAGAAAACAACGATCTCAATTATCAAAAAAAATACATCAATTATTAATAACTCGAGGTGTTCCAGGAACACATGATATTGAAAAATTACTTAAAAATATAAAACAATTCAATAAAAGTAAATACCCTATCACAACCCCTATATTTGATAAGTTGATTGATGATACGACTAAATCAACTAAAATAACTAAAACTAAATGTGATATTCTTTTCTTAGAAGGTTGGTGTTGTGGAAGTTCAGAAATTCCAAAAAAAATTCTTCATAAAAATATAAATAATTTAGAAAAAATTAAAGATCCAAAATATCAATGGAGAAATTTCTATAATAATAAATTAAAATTAGAATATAAAAAATTATTTCAATTATTTGATGAACTTATTTTTTTAAAAACATCCTCTTTTGATAATGTTTTTAAATGGCGGTTAAAGCAGGAAAAAACTAATCAATCAAAAAACAAAAAATCAAAAAGAATGACTTCAAATGAAATTAAATATTTTGTTCAACATTATGAGAAAATAACTAAATGGATGATGAAGGATCTAAATAAAAAAGCTCAGATCGTTATTAAATTTGAAAAAAATCATAAAATTTCTTCAATAAATTTTAACTAGAAAAAAATCCATCTTTTAACCGAATTACAATATCTTTCAAATTCATCACCAAATTTATCTTTTAAATATTTCTCCTCTTCATATATTACAAAATTATTTAACCAAAAAAATAATCCTATAGAGCAAATAAAATACATAATATTTTCAAAGGTAAGAAACATACCAAAATGAAATAAAACAAAACATAGATAAATTGGATTTCTAGAGTAAGCATAAATTCCAGTTTTTATAATTCTATTTGTTTCAGTTTGAGGAGGTAATTTTTCTTCATGTGCATTAAATGCATTTCTTGAGGAAAAAAATACAATTGGCATTAAAATTATAATTAATAATCCAAAAAGATTAAGAATAT
The DNA here is from genome assembly GCA_902612825.1 of uncultured Alphaproteobacteria bacterium. Taxonomy (GTDB): domain Bacteria; phylum Pseudomonadota; class Alphaproteobacteria; order HIMB59; genus CACPNW01. The sequence continues at coordinate 42,431 of CACMET010000007.1, read as the reverse complement.
ATAGCAGTGGATATTTAGGAAAAATAAATTCACCTAAAATATAGGAGGCTATCAAAAGATAGACTGAAATATAAAGTGGATTTCCTTTTACATCTGGCCCCATTTAAAGCTCCTCTATTGCCTTACCTAAACTTTCATAATCACTAAATACATTCAGTGCACCATTGTCAAATAATTCATTTGTATCTCTATCTGAATGCCAATGTTTTCCTGCAGTAAGACCAAATACCCTTACTCCTGCTGCAGTAGCTGCTTTAACACCTACTCCACTATCTTCAATAATGACTGTTTCTTTTATATTAAGTGAATTATCCTTTAAAACCTTTAAGTATATATCGGGATCAGGTTTTGGTCTTTTAACCATATCAAATGAGTAAACCTGATCACTTAAAAAAAATTTATCTAACCCAACAAGTTGCAATCCATCAAGAATTCTATCCTTATTACTATTAGACCCAATGAAATGATTTCTTTCTGATTTACTTATATAATCTTTTGCCCCATCAACTAGTTTTAAATCCTTAGAATAAACTTCTGAAACAATATCGAATATTTCGTTTGTAAATTTTTCTTTATTTTCAATCTTATATTTAGCAGATAATAAATCTATTACTTCAAATGTTTTTTTTCCAGCATATTTGTAAAATTGCTCCTCTTTAATTGATTTATCAAATTTACTTAAATATTTGGAAAATGCTTTAGAGGCTAAGACTTCACTATCAACTATTACTCCATCAAAATCAAAAATTATATTTTTAATCATTATTTTATATTTCTGTCTTTTTATATTCTGATTTATCTAACCAGTCAGGATTAATTTCAATACCCCAACCAGGAGTATCTTCAATTTTAACCATTCCATTAGATATTTTAAAGGGATCACCTAAAAATAAATTCTGCTGCCAAGGATAATAATCTTTACCTTCAATTGAAAATTCCAGATAAGGACCAGCATTATTAATTGCTTTTAAAAAATGCATAGTGCAAATTGTTACTAAAGATAAATTAGCTGTATGTGGAGTACATATAAAACCTCCCTTTTCAATAATTTTCGCAACCTTCAAAGCTTTTGTTAATCCCCCCATGTACATAACATCTGGCTGAAAAATATTTACAATTTTTCTGTTAACCATATCTCTCCAAATTCTCAGATCACAATCTTGTTCTCCCCCAGTAACATCTATATTCAAACTATCAGTAACTTTTTTGGTTTCTTCTGGTTTCCAGTAAGGACAAGGTTCTTCAAAATGAGTAACATCATTATCTTCTAAAAGTTTCCCAATTTCTATTGCTTGAACAGAGCTATAACAACTGTTTGCATCGACCATTTTAGTTACACTTTTATCCAGAGTAGAATTTATTTTTTTTACAATACTAGGCGTTCTTCCTTCCCATTCATCAACCCCTCTTCCACATTCAGAACCAACTCTAAATTTAAATGCATTAACACCCTTTTCATCAAAGAGTTTTTTAAATCTATTTGCTTCATCATTTGGTGTAATATCTCTTTTCATTGATGAACCATAAATTCTTAAATCTCCTGGAGATCCTCCAATCAATGAAACTACAGGCTTACCTTCGATTTTACCTTTCAAATCCCACAATGCTGTATCTAAACCAGCAATTGCGCGTAAAAGATATGATCCTGGAAATTTATGCTCTCTTTCAAAAATAAAATCTTCTAAATCATCAAAATCAAAATATTCTTTTCCTAAAACCCAAGGTGCGACTTGTTTATGAAAAATTTGAGTTGTGATATCTGCATGATAAGTTGACATTTGACCAAAACCAATTGAGCCATCCTCAACTGTTATTTTTACAAAACTTACATATGGTTTTGTAAATGTTTCAAGTTTAACTATTTTCATAAATTAAATTTTTTTTAAATCATCAATAATAAATTTACTTCCAAGATTAGCAAGCATCATTACAGGAGCATTTATATTGCCCGAGGTAATATTTGGAAAAACAGATGCATCAGCAATCCAAAGATTCTCCATTCCATGAACTTTTAATCTTTCAGAGACAACTCCCTTTTTAGGATCTTCATCCATTTTACATGTACCGCAAGGGTGATAGATAGAAACTGCATTAGATTTAAAGTGATCAATCATTTCTTCTTCATTAGCATTTAAAAGATCATGTGTAACACTTTCATTTCTTATTTTTTTAATACTATTTGTGTTTGCCAAAACTTTAGAAAAATTAATTGCACATTTAACATCATATATATCTTCTTCATGTGATAGAAAATTTGGATCTATCAATGGAGAATCATCAAAATTAGGAGAATTTAATTTAACTGTTCCTAAACTTTTTGGTCGACAAGAATTATAACCAATAATAAAACCATTAAATTTATCAGTTTTTAGCAAAGGTCTTTTATTTTTATGAGTGATAGAATAAGTTAACGGATTAAAATATATCTGTAAGTTGGGATAATGATGTTTTGAATTCCAATTTACATACCCTCCAGACTGATTAATACTTAATGATAATGGTCCTTTCCTATTATATAAATATCTTAATACAGAAGTAACTCTGCCTGGCCAAGTTCCTAAAGATTTATTTAGTGAATGATGATGTGTTTTAAATAAATAATCTAAACCAAGATGATCCTGAAGATTTCTTCCAACATTAGAATTATCAATTATTATTTCTTTATCAAATTGTTTTAAATGCTCTCTATCACCAATACCAGAATGCATTAACAAGTAAGGTGTCATTATAGAACCAGAACATAAAATTGCTCCACAAGATAGATTTATTATTTGTTCTTTTGATTTATTTTGAATTTTAATTCCAGTAATTTTTTTATCTTTAGTTATTAAATTTTTTACTTGGGTATTTTCTAATATAATTAACCTATGGTTTTTTAATATAGGCTTTAAAAATACTTTTGAAGATGAATATCTAGTACCGTTATAAGTATTAATATTATAATGACCTACTTGATTTTCAATTGATGTAGTTAAATTTGTATTTTTTTTAATACCAATTTCACTACTAGCATTAAAAAAATATTCTAAAATTGGATGATGATGCTTACTTACATTATTTACTGGAATCCTTTCTTTTGTAAGAAATTCTTTATCATGATTTATTTGTTGCTCCATCGAACTGTATACTTTTTTTATATTTTCAAAACTCCATTCCTTGTTTCTTCCCCAATTCTCATAATCTGTTTCTAATCCTCTTGCATAGACCATTGCATTTATTGAACCAGAGCCACCTAAAACTTTACCTCTCGGATAATATATTTGCCTATTGAATAAATTTTCTTGTTTTTCTGAATAGAAGTTCCAATTAATTTTTTTATTATAAAATGTCATTCCATAACCAAGAGGAACATCAATAATAGGATTGTTATCTTTAGGCCCAGCCTCAATAAGAGCTATATTAAAATTAGTTTCACTCAGAAGTTTATTTGCTATTATACTTCCTGCAGAACCTGCGCCAATAATTGCTATATCAATATTATTCAAATTAGAATGTTTTTGTTACTTTAGTTAGGTATCTAGGATTGTCTGGATCTAATCCTTTTTCAAAAGAGTAATTAACTATCCATGGATAAAATTTTGATAGTACTATAATTGGATCTAATTCTATCATTTCACTAGTTTTATATCTTAATTTTGTTTTCGAGTTTTTATCATAGGTAATTTCATAGTGAAGATTAGTTAGTGAAATAATTTGATTAGAATCTTTTGCTACTATCATCCCACTTTTATCTCTAAGTGATATAGTAAATAACTTGAATGAGTTTTCTATCAAGCTTTTTGGTCCATGCATTACTTCAGCACTACTAAAAGGTTCTATCATTTCTTGACATAACTCTTTAAACTTTAAAGATATTTCATTAGAAATTGCGTATCCAACGCCCCTACTAATTATATAACCATTACTTATGGTTTTATCTAATAGATTTGGATTCCATTGATTTTTACTATCTAAAATTAAATGATCACTTAGCTTTTCAATATACTTATTAATATCTTTTTTATTAAGAGTATTAAAAACAATTTTTAAAATTATCAATAAAGACAAAACAAAAGTTTTTGTAGCTGCAACACTTTTTTCTTCTCCAGCATTTATATCAAAAAAATAATTAGATGTTTTTATAATGGGGCTATTTAAGTTATTACTTATTAATATCGTCCTTGCTCCCATTTTTTTTACCATTTTATGACATTCAACCAAATCTTCACTTTTTCCAGATTGAGAAATAATGAATACTAATGCTCTCGAAAAATCAAATTTTGATTCTTCTAAAGTTATTATAGATGGAGGCATGCTATATGTTGGTAAACCAAGATATTTTGCAAACATATAAGACAAATAAAGAGCAGCACAATCTGAAGTACCTCTTGCAACAGTAACAACATAATCAATCTTTTTTTCTGATATTAAATTTGATATTTCCTGATAATTATTTTTATCATTCAAGCTAAAATGATTAATTTTATTTGGAATTGAAAGTGCTTCCGATAAAACTTGAGAACTAGACATTAATTTTTTTTCCTCTTAAATAAACTTCTTTAAGATTAAATTCTTTATCTAAAATAAGAAAATTACTTAAAAAATTTTTTTGAATTATACCCACATTATCTAGATTCATATATTTAGAAGCATTATAACTAGTTAAAGCAACTGCTTCTTCTAATGAAAAATTCATTGATATTAAATTTTTAAAAGTTTGATCCATAGTAACAATACTTCCTGCTAAAGTACCGTCAGACTTAATTTTTACTGAATAATTTTCTTTTTTAATATTATTTTTTGCAAAAATATATTCTCCATCATTCAGTCCGCTAGCGTTAATAGAATCTGTTATGGCATAAAGGCCAGGAATACATTTTTTTGCAATTTTTATTGCTTCTTTACTAACATGAATATTATCACAAATTATTTCAGCATATTTTCCTTTTAAAAGAGCAGCTGATAAAACTCCTGGGGATCTATGATGATTACCAGACATAGCATTATACAAATGTGTAAAACCAATTTCATGATCTTTCATAATTTTTTCACAGCAATCAAAGTCTGCCAAAGTGTGGCCAAATTGGATCTTAATATTTAGCTCCACTAAATCATTTATAAATTCTTGCATTCCATCAATTTCTGGGGCTAAGGTAATGATTTTTACATCGGCAATTTCAAGAATTTTTTTTATAAACTCTAAAGATGGTTTCTCAGTTAAATTTGGTTGAGCGCCAAGTTTATTAGGATTAATAAAAGGTCCTTCTAAATGAACTCCAAGGATATTATTACCATTATCTTTCTTTATTTCATTAAATCCTTTTAACGCTGAAATAGTATTTTCTAAGGTATTGGTCCAAGTAGTTGGCATTATTGAAGTGGTTCCATGTCGTAAATGATACTTAGACATTTCAATAATTGATTGTGAGCCCTCCATTACATCAAAACCATTACCACCATGACAATGGAGATCAATAAAACCAGGAATTATAATATTATTATAATCATCAGAGTCCTTTATTTTTAAGTCACTAATTTTTTCACTAAAATATACATCACCAATATAGGAAGAATTATAATTAATAATTTTTCCACTAACTTTATTTTGATCAGTCATCTAAACTTATTATCTTATATATTAATTTGTTGATTTTTAAAAAAATTAAAAAAACTTATAAATGAGGATTAATCTTACTAAATTTTTTCTCTAATTTGTCATTATTTCTTTTAGCATTTGGCATATTTACACTGATATAGAATGGAAACAATTTTTCATTTTTTAAGATATTTGCAACTTCAATTAAAATTGAATTTAAAATAAAAGATCCTGTAATTGTTGAAGCTGGCCCAACCATATTATCTTTAATATTTATAATTGCATCACCAGGTGGAATCTTATTATCGATGAATATATCCGTTATTTCAAATAATCTTTTATTCAATTTAGATAGAGGAGCTTGTTTTGAGTATTTTACAGATGTTAGTGAAATAGTTTTTATTTTCTTTTTCTTAGCAATCAAAGCTGCTTCAACTGGAGCATGATTGACACCTGAATTAGATACAATCATCAATATATCTTTGCTAGTAATTTTATATTTAGCTAGAGCTTTTTTTGCAATATTTGGAGTTCTTTCTAAAGCAGTGGCCTTTCTTGCTCCTTTTTTAAAACTGAGATCATCATCTCTTATTGGACATGCGGCAGCAAAACCACCTGCTCTATGAAATGATTCTTCTCCGAGTAATCTAGAGTGTCCAGTTCCAAAAATATATAACTGCCCACCCTTTTTATATGATTTACTAATTAACTTAGCACACTGTAAAAATTTTTTTTCTTCTTCTTTTAATATCTTCTTTAAAATTGAATTAATTTTTGAGGAATAAGATCTTGTTAATTTACTCATTTAGATTTTATATTAGATGCTAGGGCAAATATTGCCCTAGCAAAATAATGTAATTATTTGTATTCTTCTAACTCTTCAGCTGCTTCAGCTACTAAATCCGCAGCATCTCCTTCACCAAGAATTGCTCCTTGGATCATAGAGTTCATAACAGTTTGAAAAGCTTTGTAGTCTACAAATAGTGGCTCTGGTCCACCATCGCCAATCGCATCAATAAACATCATCCAATAATCTTCATTGTATGGAGCTTCATTTCCAATTTGAGGATATTGCATAATTGGTGTTAGACCCCAATCAGTATCAAGACTGTATTGAGAGTCACCTGATGTGATTATGCTAGCTAATTCCATTGCTTCTTTTTCAACACCTGTGTTTGAGAAAACTGCAACACTATCAGTGATTAAAAGAGTACCTTGATTTCCTTGTGGTCCAGCAGGAATTCTAACTGTTTTAACATCTAGACCTTCCTTATGCTGACCTCTACCCCAAGGTCCATTAATATACATAGCAATTTTTTCATCATTAAATAGTTCTGTTAACTGAGATCTCTCCCAAGCTAAAGGACCTTCCTGAGCAACGTTTGCTAACTTTCCATAAAATTCTAATGTTTCAACAGTATTAGATGAATTCAAAGTTATTTCGTTTGACATTGGATCAATAACTTGTCCTCCATTACTGTATAGGTAGTTTAAGAATTGGTGCATAGTATTATCAAAATCTTTACCAGCTAGTCCAATTCCTGCTGCTCCATCAACATTTTTTGTTACAGCTTCAGCCATTGAATATAATTCATCCCAAGTTTGAGGACCTTCACATGCAACACCTGCTTTTTCTAAAAGACCACAATTCATGAAAAGTGCTTTAGTTGAAAACGCATGAGGGAAACCCCAAGTTTTACCCATGTGTGTAACTGTGTTTAGGATACCTGGTTGATACATTGCTTTTTGAGAAGCAGGTATATTTGTTTCTAAAATATGTCCGTTTTCTGCAAGACCTTTTAGAGTTCTTGATCCAACATATGAAAATGCAACAGGATCACCTGCAATAGCAAGATTGATTACTTTATCCTGACATGTTCCCCAAGGAACAGCCTCTAGAGTTACAGTAACTCCAGGATTGTCTTCCATGTACTTATCGGCTATTTCAACATAATTAGGTCGAAGCTCACCGCCACAAAATACTCCGTGTACTTCAGCAGCATAAGTTTTAAAACCAACTAGTGAAAGTATAGCTATTGTAAGAAATGAAGATAGTTTTTTGAAATTCATAATTCCTCCATTTAAATATAAAAAAGAGATAACATTAACTGGCTCTATGAAGCAAGTTAGTTTTTGGGTATTTTTCTAGTTTTTTACTGCCCCAGAAGTGAGTCCAGCAACAATATATTTCTGTAGAAAAAGGAAAATTATTAAGACAGGGGCAATCCCAACAAGAGAGGCTGCCATCATTTCATTCCATTTGACTGTTGTGTAACCAATAAATTCATACAGCCCTGAAGGGATAGGCATATATTCTTTTTTCTGATTAAATGTAATCGCAAATAAGAATTGTTGAGCATAAGATCCTATAAAAGCGTATATCCCAACAACTACCAGACCAGGGGTACTAAGAGGTGCGATTATGTGTCTGAGTATTTGTACTCTTGAAGCCCCATCTACAAAAGCTGCCTCTTCTAAATCTATTGGTATTTTTTCAAAGTAAGACTTTAGCAGCCAAATTGCAGTTGGAATTAAAAAAGCAACACCGGGAACAATCATAGCTTGATATGTATTTAGCAAACCAAATGTTCTTAATACTTTATAGAGAGGAATTAATAAAACTGCTCCTGAAAACATATTAATTGCTAATAAAATATAGAGTGAAGAATTTTTAAAAGGAAATTTAAAACGTGCATAAGAGTAAGCTGCAGGAATTACAAAAAGCAAAGTAATAATAGAAGTTACTGAGGCAAGAAAAAAACTGTTAAAAATATATCGTGGAAGCATTGGAACTGTATTCCACATTTCTCTATAGGCCCAAAAAGATAAATCATCTGAATAAAATTGATATGGAGATCTAAATAAATGATCTAACGGTCGAAGTGATGCATAAAACATTTCGACAAAAGGCAAAAGAATAAAAATCATAAAGACTAGTATTCCTGAATATAATAATATCTTTTCGTATATATTATATTTATCCAATTTAGTTTTTTACCGCACCAGCAGTAAGCCCCTCTACAATATACTTTTGTAAAAATACAAATAATAATAAAACTGGTAACATCCCTACTAAGGCTGCTGCCATCATTTCATTCCATTTAACGCTTTGATATCCTATAAATTCATATAACCCTGTTGGAATTGGCATATATTCTTTTTTCTGATTAAACGTAATCGCAAATAAGAATTGTTGAGCATATGCGCCTATGAATGCATAAATACCAACTACAACTAAGCCAGGTGTACTCAAAGGAGCTATGATATGTCTGAGTATTTGTACTCTTGAAGCCCCATCTACAAAAGCTGCCTCTTCTAAATCTATTGGTATTTTCTCAAAGTAAGATTTTAGCAACCAAATTGCAGTTGGTATTAAAAAAGCAACACCAGGAATTATCATAGATTGATAACTATTTAATAAACCTAAAGTCCTTAACAATTTGTATAAAGGTATTAAAATTACTGCTCCTGAAAACATATTAATTGCTAAGAGTATGTATAAGCTCGTATTCTTAGCTGGAAATTTAAAACGTGCGTATGCGTAGGCTGCAGGAATAACAAATATAAGAGTTAGTATAGCAACACAGGAAGCCAGAAAAAAACTATTAAAGATATATCTTCCAAGCATTGGTACCGTATTCCACATTTCTTGATAAGCCCAAAAAGATAAATCATCTGAATAAAATTGGTATGGAGATCTAAATAAATGATCTAAGGGACGAAGCGATGCATAAAACATTTCAATAAAAGGCAAAAGAATAAAAGTCATGAAGACAAAGATGCCAAAATAGATCAATATTTTTTCAAAAGGATTATATTTATTCATGAGAAATTTTCTTATTAATTCTAGCAAGTAAAGCTAAGTAAAATCCTGCAAATAACATTAGTAAAATCATTACGACTACGGCTCTAGCAGCACCTCTTCCAAATTTATAATTGCCTAATGCTTGTTTATAGGTGTCGATAATTAATGTAGTTGTTGAACCTCTTGGCCCACCTTCAGTCAATATCCAAATTATTTCAAATGAGTTGAATGTCCAAATAGCAGATAGTAATGACATTGTAATAATGACAGGAGTGATTTGAGGTAATGTGATTTTAAAAAATCTATCCCATCTTGAAGCGCCATCACAATAAGCAGCTTCATATAAATCTCTTGGCACACCCTGCATTGCAGCTAGAAAGAAAACGGTTACCATTGGTGTTCCAACCCAAACATCGGCAATGATTGTAGAAATAAAGGCACTTTGTTTGTAAGCAAGAAATCCAAAAGGACCGTCCAAAATACCAGTTCGCATACCTACACCTGCGATAATTCCAAAATACCCGTTATATAACCATAACCAGCCAAGCATACCAATTGCAATTGGAACTACCCATGGAGGCATTACAAGCACTCTGAAAATTGATCTTCCTTTTAAATTAGCATTAAGTAAAACAGCTCCAATTAAACCAATGATAAGTTTTAAAGAGACTGAAAAAAACATCCAAACAAATGTTCTGGTCACTATTCCATTAAATTTTTTACTAGAAAACATTTTTTGATAATTTTCTAAACCAACATAATCTTCTCCTGCTAAACTAGAATTTGTAAAAGATAATCTAATTGTTTCTAATAATGGCCAAGCAACAATAAGAATTATATAAATAGCAGCAGGAGCAATTAGTGCATATGCTATATATGTTTGGGCGGTATATGATTTTAATTTTTGATTCATAATTACTAATTTAATAGGGAGTCGAATTTATCCCAAGTGCTTGTTAAGTCAATTACTTTACCAGTATTTCTAGCTTCATCAATTTTCATAGCAACAATTCCTGCCTCCATACATTCTATTACACCGACTGGTAATTCTTTATTATTTTTTAATAAATAATTGTTAATGTCTTGAGCCATCATGCTATCTGCGCCATAATGACCTTTAATTTCTTTTCCAAAAGCTGCTCCATAATCTTCATCAATAAGTACATTATTATTTTCATCATGAGCTTTCATAAATCCTTTAACAAAATCTCCCTCAATCATTCCCGCAGATCCTATGACTGCAAATCTTCGAAATTCGTCTGGAACTTTCATATTAGTATGAAAAGATAGTACTGCTTTATTTGCATATTCTATTATTGCTACTTGATGATCGACAATATCAGCATCACTATCAAAAACATTTGATTTTGACTCCCAACCTTTTAACCTGTCTTTTGTATATTGTTCATGAGAACCCTCTGGAAGATTTTCGGGTATAAAAGATCTTCTTGAACCAAAACTAGCAACTTTAATAGGTCTGCTCTTCGTAATCATTGAATAAAAGTCAATGTCATGACAACATTTTTCCAGCATAAAGCCTCCAGAATATTTTTGTTTTCTTCTCCAGTTTCTCATAAAAAAAGCACCGTGCGAAGGTACGATATGTTCTGAAGCTTCAATCGATATTATATTTCCAATAGCATTTTGATCTAATAATTTTCTCACAGATCTTGCTTGCTGTGAATATCTTAAAACTAAGCCAACAATAATTCTTTCTTTGCCATATTCTTTTATTAATTTTGCTAACTCAAAAGTTTCTTGTTCGCTTATTACTATAGGTTTCTCAGCAAATATTTGTAATCCTGCTCTTAATCCAAGCTTAATATGATCTAAATGTAAATGATTGGGGGACCCAATCATTAACATATCTAGTTTCTCTCGATCCAACATTTCGTTTAAACTTGAATATGATTTATTTGGAAAAAAATTATTTTTCTCAGCAAAATCTTTACCTATTGGCTGAGGATCTACATAAGCAACCATTTCAAAATTTGGATTAACTTTTGAAAATTCATTATAAACACCTGCTGTCCTACTCCCAAAACCGACTGCGCCTATTTTCATATTTATTTTACTTTAACATTAAAAATTGTGATATCGCCAGCCTAATTTTTTTAAAAAATCCATAGAATGTAGAAGTGCTGAACGAAATTCTATCCATTTTCTTGAAATTTTTCCTTTCCATGCAACTTCTGATAAAGTTGCTAATCTTGGGTTTATCATTTGATCAAAAAATTTTTTATCTGTAATTGTCTCTGACCACAGTTGACCTTGTAACCCTTTTATCAATTCTGATTTATTTAAATCTTTTATTGGGTCCCATTCATAAATATCTTTTACTTCTATAGTTGCAGCCCAACAAATACCTCTTTCTTCAGTTGAATTATTATAAGCCATATCAAAATATGTTTTTTGACCGGGACAAAGTATTGTTTCAAATCCCTTATTTGTAGTTTCTTTTGCAACATCTGAATGCTCCCATGAAAAGATCAAACATGATTTATCAATTTTTCCAGCACTTCCACCCACACCATGATCGATATGAGGAGACACTGCCGCCTCATTCCATGCAGCTGTTCTTTTATTTTTTGATTTTAGAAAATCTATTAAAAAATTCATATAGTAATCTTGATATTCCTCTTGTGATTTAATATTATTTTTTTTCATAAACTCGATAATTGCTGGAGAACCTTCCCAGGCATTACTTGGTCTTTCATCAACGCCAACATGAATTACATCATATGAGAAAATATCACTTACTTCATTCAACATATCTTTTAAAAAAGTTATAGTTTTTTCTAAGGAAGGATTTATTGTATTATTCTTATACGAACCAACATCTTCACTAACTATATTTGAAGACTGTTCTCTAAGTTCTGGCATAATTTCTAGTAATGCCCAAGAATGTGCTGGTAAATCAATTTCAGGCATAATTTCGATATTTAATTTTTTTGCATATATAATTAAATCTTTGATATCTTCCTGTGAGTAATATCCGCCGTATTTATCATAACCACTTCCGTACAATGGTGGTATTTTAAAATTATATCCTCTGTATCCCCCATTTAATGCTAGATCTGGATATTTTTTAATTTCAATTCTCCACGCTTCGTTATCTGTTAAATGCCAATGAAATCTATTAAGCTTAAATAATGCCATGTAATTAAATAAACGTTTGATTTCATCAATAGTATAGAATTGTCTTGCACAATCGAGATGCATTCCTCTCCATTGATATTTTGGATTATCGTGAATTGTACAAATTGGAAGCTTTGTTTGATAGAAATCAATTAAATGAACTAAAGATATAAGACCATATAGCTTTCCACCATAAGTATTGTATTTAATCTCAATATTATCTTTTGTTATCTGCATAAAATATTGATCGTTTAATAAGTGATCATCTTTTTTAAAAAAAATTGGAAATCCTTTTTCAGAAGTAAAATTAAAATCCAATTTGGAAATAATATTTTGCAAATTAGAAATAATTTCAATTTCTGTATTTAGATTAAATGTTTTATTTTCAATATTTATAAATTCATTTTGTAAATGAATTTTTTCTGGCTCAGGAATAATAGGTGTAAAATTTTTTGTTTTTAAATCTTCATAAGTTTTCTTTTTAATTGGTTTTTCAAATATCAAATCTGAAACATTTATATTTAATTTACTATTGTTTAATGTATCAATAATGAAAATACCTTCCGGACCACACGAAAGGTTGAAGTTACCAATTTTAGGAATTTGTAAATCTAATAAAATTGTATTTTTTTTTATAGATAACTCGTAATAACGTCCAATTTGCTTAGTTATTTCCCCTCCTGATATAGATTTTATTGAATAAATTAATGAGAAACACAGTTTCAAATTTGAATCTACTAATTTATCATGAAGAATAATTTTTAATTTATTTTCATTTGTAAAAGATATATTAATTTGATTAGTCATAACTAGTAATTTTATGAGTTTTAAAGATATATTTAATATAGACGCAGAAGTAAAGGAAAGTGCTCACGCAAGAGTAAATTTAATCGGCGAACATACCGATTATACTGGTGGATATGTCATGCCTACACTTTTATCTTTTAAAAATACCATTGAGATATCTCAAAATAATTCTAATGAATTCATAGTTTATTCTCAACATTTTAAAGAAAAAAAAACATTCAATGATTTCAAAAAATCAACCAACAATGAGTGGGTTGATTATATAAAAGGTTGTTTGCAGATTTTTTTTGATGAAAATAAGATTTCATCTAGATTTTTAAACATTTTTATTTCATCTGATATACCTTTAGAAAGAGGTATTTCATCATCTTCAGCATTGTGTGTTGCTACACTAAAAGCACTTAATACTTTTTTTGAAACAAAAATCAAAGATCCAGAAATTGCAAAATTAGCAAAGAAAGTAGAATTCAACTATATAGATGTTTCTGGTGGAATAATGGATCAAATGGTTTCTTCTATTGGTATTCATGGCAAAGCATTTTTTATGAATTGTAAGAATTTAGAATACGAACTCATTAATTTTCCAGAAAATTGGAAATTTTGTTTGATTGACTCTGAAGTACAACGAAATTTAAGAGATAGCTCTTATAATGAAAGATTTGCTGAACTCCAAGAGGCTGAAAAAAAACTTGGTGTAGAATATTTAGGTGAAGTTAAAAAAGAAAATTTTCAAACAAATAAATTTGAGAATAATACTATAGCAAAAAGAGCAAAGCATGTAGTTTTTGAAAATGATAGAGTGATTAATGCGAAAAAAAATTTAATAGAAAATAATATTCATGAGTTTGGAGAATTAATGAATGAAAGTCACGTATCATATTCTAAAGATTTTGAAGCATCTACTTTAGATGTTGATTTAATTGTTCAGAGATCAGTTGAATGTGGTGCTCTAGGCGCCAGATTGACTGGTGGTGGATTTGGTGGTTTTACAGTTTCATTAATTGAAAGAAATAATTTTAGTAATTGGTATAGTAAAATATTAAATTTTTATCCTGCTGAAAAGATCTTCGAAGTCAATTAGGGTTTTAATAACCTTCTAAGCTTACCCTCAGTGACATCATGATCAATATAACATCCTTGTAGATGTCTAAAACCAGTATTTGGATCAAATTTAGTTCTTCCATGTAATAATCTCAGGTTATCAAACATTGCAATCATTCCTTTATTTAATCTAAATTTAATTTTGAAATCATCAGAGTTACAAAGTTTGAACATATATTTTCTAGCATTATAAAAGAGATCAAGATTATTTTCCTCTAATAATGGGACATAATCAAGTCTTCCACTAAATCGTATTTGTCTAAAGTTATTATTATGGTCTAGTTCAATTAATTTTGCTTCATCAACTAAAATAGTATCAATATCTGTAAATTTAAAAGTAACATTAGTTTCAGTTAATACTTTATAAAATTCAGGTTGGTTATGTTTTAAAAAGTTTGCAACACTAAAACCATCAACTAAACTTGAGTCTCCTCCTGTAGATTCATTAGCAATACAATGAAGTAATTGAATTCCAGGAACGGGCTTTCTATATGGGTTATCTGAATGCGAAGTTAACTCTAATGCAGTATAGGCAAGATCATTTGGATTTGGTTTTGAGACAACGTTAAATAATTTTCCAAAATTTGTTGCTCGAACTGGGCCTAATTTTTCAGCGAAATTTATAACTTCATCTTCTTCTGCTTTTGTATTTTCAATTATTACATAACCATATTGATAAAATACTTTAAGCATATTGATAAGTTCCTTTTTATTCTCAAAGATTTTATTATTATCAAAAATTTCCAAATTTTGTTCACTGACATTCCATATTTTTTTTTCAGGTATGACATCAATATTATTGATTTCATTATAAAGATCATCGATATTAAAAGATCCTTTTGCTCCATCACTAAATTCAACATTTAATATATTTTCGTTAACATTATGAGAATTTATAAATAGATTATCATCTAAAAGGCTTGGTTCATATAAACGTTGTAAATTATTTTGGTCTACAAATTCACTCCCATTTAATCTTTCACGAAGCCAAATACTATGAAGTTTAAACTCTGATAATTTTCCTTTATTAATAGAAATTATTTTTTTTCCCATTTTTGGTTTATTAATTAATATTTAAATTTGTGTAAATTATAAATTATAGTTAAAAATTAAAAAATGGTTGAGAAATAAGTGATTAATTATTCTCCTAGTAGAGAATCATCCAAAACTCTAGTTTCATATGCTGAGTAAGAGTGCCAGCCATGTACTGTTTGATCAAAATCAATTACACTACCTGTCATTAATCCAGATTCTTCTGAGCACATAAAAGCTAATCCCTTTGCTACATCGATAGGCTTAATCAATCTGTTAAAAGGAACTTTTTTTTCTTCATCTTGCAACCAATTAGGATTTTTTTTATGAACTCTTGTTTGAATATCATGTTCAGCAGGAGTGTCTGTCCATCCAATATTTAAGGCATTTACTCTTATTTGATAACTAGCGACAGAATTTGCAATATTTTTTGTCATTGTAGCTAAAGCAGCTTTTGAACCACTATAAGCAACAATAAATGGCATACCACTATACATTGCCATAGATAATACATTTGCAATTGTTCCTTTGTTCTTATCTCTAATCATTATTTTAATTGTCTCTTGCATTAATATGAAAGGTGCACGGGTATTAATATTATAATTATTTTCATAATTTTCTAGAGTAGCACTTAGAATTGTTCCTCTTTCTGTGTATCCTGCAACATTAATTAAAGAATTTATTGTTCCAAATTTTTTATCAGTCTCTAAAACAATTTTTTTGCAATCATCAACATTTTTAAGGTCTGCTTTTATATACAAACACTCAGTACCTAATTTTTCAATCTGATTTTTAACTTCAAGACCTTTATTTTCTTGTCTCCCACAAATTGTAATTGCTTTAGCACCTCTGCTAGCTAATAATCTCGCTGTTTCAGCACCACTACCTTGTGTACTACCTGTAACTATAATGACCTTATCTTTAAATTGTTCATTCATAGAATTTATCTATAACTAAAATTTTGGTTTTACAACTTTATTTAATTTTGCTGATTTAGTAGCTGAATTAGCAAGAATTAAAGCATTCTTTCCATCCTCAAAAGTGACTGATATATTTTTTTTATTTTTTATTGATTTAATAAATTGATCTAATTGTATTTGATAAGCATCTTTGTATCTTTCAATAAAAAAATTTTTAATAGGTTTTTTTGCAAATGATAAATTTTGATTATAGTAATTGATATCATTATTTGGAACATTATCAGAAATTAACATTCCATTACTTCCAAATACTTCGAGTCTTTGATCATAACCATAGACGGCTCTTCTTGAATTATTTATATGAACTAAAACACCTTTTTTTGATTTCATAAAACACATAGTTGTGTCATAATCATTGGTAACCTTAAAATCATTTGAGACATTTACAGAACCTTGTGCAAAAACTTCTACAATTGGATCATTATTAAGAATAAATCGTGCCAAATCAAAATCATGAATTGAACAATCTCTAAAAATTCCACCCGATTGTTTTAAATAATCAATACCAGGTGGAGAAGGATCTCTACTTGTGATTACAATCATTTCAATTTTACCAATCTTTCCTGATAGAACCTCACTTTGTACTTTATTATGATTAGGATCAAATCTACGATTAAAACCAATTTGTATAGTTGGTTTATATTTTTTAATTTTTTGCCAACATTTATTTACTTTATTTATATCTAAATCAATTGGCTTTTCACATAATATAGCTTTATTACATTCTGCTCCTAGAGAAATATAATCTGTATGAGTCGGTGTGGCAGAAGCAATTAAAATAGCATTTATTTGATCTGAAGAAATTGCTTCCTTTTCAGTCTTTGCAATTTCACAACTATATTTTTTTGCAATTTTTTTAGCAGAGCTTGTATCAATGTCATAAACATATTTGAGGCTCGCTTCTGGATGATCATTTATTATTGACGCATGTAATTTCCCAATTCTTCCTGTTCCTAATAAGGTAAAATTAATCATTTTAGATTTTTATCCACTTTGAATTTAAATTAGAAGATTTTTTTGCTGCATAAATAAATTTAATACCAGCGACACCATCATCAATTGTTGGAAATGAATATTTTTTATTTTTATTATGAATCTGATCAGCAAATTCTGAATAAATATTTGCAAAAGCTTCAAAGAAACCTTCTGGGTGACCAGCAGCAATTCTTGAAGATGATAGTGAAAATTTAGATACTAATTTACTTGCTCTTGTTATAACTTTCATTGGTTTATCTAGTTCTGTAAACTTTAGATTATTTGGATCATCCTGTAACCATTCTATTGAACCTTTTGTTCCATACACTCTAATTTTTAGACCATTTTCTCCACCAGTAGCAGCAGACGATACCCAGATTATACCTCTTGCCTTATTTCGCATTCTTAATAATACAAAAGCATTATCGTCAACTGAAATTTCTGAGGATAATGAATTTACTTCTGCTGATATTTCATTTGCTTCTAATCCAGTCACATATCTCAACAAATGATACGCGTGAGTTCCAATTTCAGATAATATCATTGAGGGCCCAGATTGTTTTTTATCTAGTCTCCATTTTAATATTCTTTTTTCATCTTTCTTTTTTACTCCGACTGTATAACCTTGGGGGTACTCAACATTTATTAAATTGATTTTTCCTAATTTATGATTTGAAATAATATTTTTTGCCTCTCGTAGCATTGGATAGCTTGAATAATTGTGTGTTAATGCAAATACAATTTTATTTTTTTGAATTACTTTTTTTAATTTAACAGCATCCTCAACTGTTGCGGTTAAAGGCTTGTCACAAATAATATGTATTCCTTTTTCAATAAATGCTTTTGCTATCTTATAATGATCACCCGATGGAGTCATTATTCCAAGCGCTTGAATGCCATCTTTTCTTTTTGACTCAGCGAATGCCATAGACTTATAATCACTGTAACAACGATCATCAGCTAATCCTAATGAAGAACCAAAAGATTTAGATTTTTTTTTATCTTTTGAAAATATTCCAGCAACAAATAAAAATTTATTATCAAATCTTGCTGATAACCTATGTGTGTATCCAATAAATGAATTAGGACCTCCACCAATAAAACCAATTCTAATTTTATTTTTATTATTTAAAGTATCATTTCTAAGTAAGTCTAATCTACCAAAAGCAATTTTGGATTTTTTTTTCATTAATTAACTATGCCACCATCAATTACGTAATTTTGTGCGGTACAACCAGAACTTTGATCAGATGCAAAAAACAAAACTGGCTTTGATATATCTTCAGGCATAAGCATTCTCTTAATACATTGTCTCTCAAGTTGAGTTTTTTTAATTTCTGGAGTAAGCCATAATTTTTTTTGCCTCTCCGTAATGATCCAGCCAGGAACAATACAATTTACTCTGATGTTATAGACACCTAAATCTCTTGCTAAAGTTCTTGTTAAACCCATAATAGCAGATTTTGCAGTTGTATATCCAGGCATACCGCCTTGAGAAATCATCCATGAAAAACTTCCTATATTTACAACAGAACCTTTGCCTAAATCTTTCATGTCTTTATAGACAGCTTGAGTTGCAAAAAAATAATGTCTCAAATTAATATTCATTCTATCATCCCAATATTCAGGGGTGACACTATCTAAATCATGTCTCTCATCATTTGCTGCATTATTTACCAGAATTGAAATTGGCCCAATTTCTTTTTTTACTTTTTCTAATGAACTTTTAAGTTGTTCTATATTTTTTAAATCACATTTTACAAATAGACTATCAATATCATATTTGTTTTTAATTTTTTTTGATAATTCATTACCTAATTCATCATTTATATCTAAAAATGCAACTTTTGATTTTTGAGAAGCAAATTGCTCGACAATACTTTCCCCAATTCCTGAGGCGCCCCCTGTAATAAGCACTACTCTATCTTTTAGTGATGGATAAGTTGCGATTTCGTTCATGATTATTTATGATATATTAACCTAAGTTATGTTTAACATAATCAAATTAAATGAAAAAGATAATATTGGAATTGCCCCAATGGATATTCCTCAGAATATTAATATAAATTATGGAATTAAATCTATAAATAATATTCCTTATGGCCATAAAATTTCTTTAAAAAAAATTAAAAGTGGTGATTTTATTTTTAAGTATGGTCAGATAATAGGAATCTCTAATAAAAATATAGAACCTGGTGAACATGTACATTCCCATAATATGGGATATAGTGAATTCAAAAGAGAATATATCCGTAAAGATATTAGAAATGATATTAATAAAAGTGAAAAAACAGAATATTTTAAAGGCTTTAAAAGGAATAATGGATCATCAGGTACTAGGAATTATATAGGTTTAATTAGTACAGTTAATTGTTCAGCAACAGTTGTTAAAAAAATATCTGATAAAATAAATAATTATTTGAAAAATAATAATTTTGATAACATTGATGGGGCAGTTTGTTTAAAACATTCATCAGGTTGTGGGATGAATACTTCTGGATACGCCATGAATGTATTTAACAGAACTATTGAAGGTTTTAAAATTCATCCTAATTTTGGAAAAGTTTTTGTTATCGGACTTGGATGCGAATGTGCCCAAATAAGTTTGTACAACAATGATCAGGAAAAAAGAAATATTGAATATTTGAATATTCAAGATGAAGGTGGAACAAATGAAATAATAAGGAAAGTAACTTCAAAAATTATTAATCAACTAAATGAAATTAATAGTATTTCTAGAACAAATATACCCATTTCAGAACTAACAGTTGCTTTGCAATGTGGTGGTTCAGATTCGTATTCTGGGATAACTGCAAATCCTGCACTAGGCTTTGCTTCAGATATGATTATTGATCATGGTGGAACAACGTTACTATCAGAGACTCCAGAAATATATGGAGCTGAACATTTATTATTTGAAAAATCATCAAACGAAAAAAATATAGAAAAACTAAACAAACAAATTGAATGGTGGAAAAAATATGTTGCTAGCAACGATAGCACATTAGATAATAATCCAAGTCCTGGTAATAAAAAAGGAGGTTTAACTACAATTTTGGAAAAATCATTAGGTGCAGTATCCAAAGCTGGAAATAGAAATATGGTTGATGTTCTTGATTATGCTGAACAGGTAAAAACCAAAGGTTTTAACTTTATGAATTCTCCAGGTTATGATCCTGTATCTGTAACTGGTCAGGTTGCTTCTGGCGCTAATGTTATTTGTTTTACTACTGGTCGAGGTTCGTGCTTTGGATTTAAACCCACTCCAAGTATTAAAATATCAACAAATACAAATATGTATAATAAACTTAGTGAAGATATGGATATAAATGCTGGTACTATTATGGATAACGTTGCAAGCGTTAATGAAGTTGGCAAAGAAATATTTGATAAAATAATTTCAGTTGCATCCGGTGAAAAATCAAAGAGTGAAATAAATGATTACGGTGATGACGAATTTAATCCTTGGATAATTGGTGCAACGCTATAAATTTATAAATCACCTTTAAACGCGTTAATATACATTTGTAAAAAATCTTCTGCGTTAACTGGTATAGGATTTGTACTTGTTGATGGATCATTAAAAGCCATTAAACTCATTTTTTCTAAATTTTTGTCATCATCAATTATTTCACTTAAAGTATGAGGAATATTTAAATTAGATCTAAGCTCTATAATCCAATCCATAAAATTATTAAATGTTGCTGATTTTAAATTTATATATCTTGCAATATCAATAATTTTTTCTTCAATGCCTTTTTTATTATATTGTAAAACATATGGCATAAAGACTGCATTAGTTAATCCATGATGTGTATTATAAATTGCACCAACAGGATGACTTAAAGAATGAATAGCACCTAAACCTTTTTGGAAAGCTATTGAGCCCATAGATGAAGATGCTAGCATATGCGATCTAGCTTCTAGATTTGATCCATCATTAAAAGCAAGAACAAGATTATTTTTTACTAATCTAATGCCCTCTAATGCAATACCTTGCGAATAAGGATGAAAAACATTCGACAAATATGCTTCTAAGCAATGAGCTAACGCATCCATTCCTGTAAAGGCTGTTAGATTTGCCGGGAGTGGAATTGTCAAATTTGGATCAAGGATAACAATTGATGGAAGCATTTTTGGATGGAAAATTATTTTTTTTTCTTGTGTTTGTTCTTTAGTAAAGACTGACGCTCTTCCAGTTTCAGATCCTGTTCCAGCTGTAGTAGGTAGAGCGATTATAGGAAAAATTGAATCTGCATTAGCTCTAGTCCACCAGTCACCAATATCTTCAAAATCCCAGATTGGTCTTTCTTGCTTGGCCATGAATGCAATTGCCTTTCCTGTATCCATACCTGAGCCTCCACCAACAGCTATTACTCCATCATGTTTATTTTCATTAAATGCTTTAACACCATCTTCAACATTCTTACCTGTAGGATTTGATTTAACATCACTATAAACAATTGCCTGTTTATCTAAACAATCATTTAACTTATTAATAATGTTTGTTTTTAAAATTCCATTATCAGTAACAATTAATGGTTTTTGAATATTTAATTCTTCACAGGCTTTTTGTATTTCTTTTATTCTATCAACACCAAACCAGATTGTAGTAGGATAATTCCAATTGATATTTTCCATAATCTTAAATATTTCTTATATGATAGCTTTTTGCTCTTGTTAAATGATCAAATCCTAGAACAGATAAAGTAACGCCAATTCCAGTATCTTTTACACCGGTCCATGCTAAGCCAGGATCTAAGTAATCACATCTATTCATAAAAAAAGTTCCTGTCTCAACTTTTTTTCCAAAATTTTCTGCAAAAGACTTATCATTTGTCCAAATACTTGCTGTTAACCCATAAGAACTATCATTCATTAGAGATAAAGCTTCATTTTCATTTTCTACTTTCATTATTCCAACTGAAGGACCAAATATTTCTTCCATCATATATTTCATCGAATGATCGACATTAATGAGTGCACTTGGGCTTACATAACAATTATTACCATCATCTAAATTAAATTTTTTGTTATCTATAATATTCTTTCCACCTTGACTAATTGCGTTGTTAACTTCAGATCTAATATAATTTGCAGCAGATTGCTTCACTACTGGACCTAAATTTGTCTCCATCTCTAGTGGGTTTCCTAAAATATATTTCTCAGTTACATCTTTAAATTTTTCTACAAATGTATTGTATATTTTTTTATCAACATAAATTCTTTCGATACCACAACAAGATTGACCAGAATTAAAGTATGATCCGTCAACTAAATTTTCAACAGCATGATCTAAGTCACAATCAGCTCTAACATAAGCAGGATCTTTTCCACCTAACTCTAGACCGGCTCCAATAAATCTAGTGCCTATAGATTTTTTTATTTGTTTTCCGCCACTTACAGAACCAGTAAATAAAACATGATTAATTCTTGAATCTGAAATTATTCTTGATGTTTGATCATGATCTAAATGTAAATACTGAAAAATATTTTTTGGTAATGAAGATTGTTTAGCTGCCTCATATAATGCTTCAGCACAGAGTGGAGTTTGAGAAGAATGTTTTAATATAACTGCATTACCTGCAAGTAAACTTGGTACAATTGAATTAACAGAAGTGTTGAAAGGGTAATTCCATGGTGCAATTACAAATATAGTACCTAGTGGTTCTTTGTTTATATAATTATCAAATTCATCATTTTTAATTGATACAACTCTTGATAGTGCTCTGTCAGCATTTTCAATCATATAACGAGCTCTTTCTTCAAAACCTCGCATCTCTCCTGGGCACTGTGCTACAGGTCTGCCTATTTGCTTACATAAATTATTAGAAACATCCTTATTTTTTAAAAATATTTCTACAAAATCTAAAACTGACTTTTTTCTTTCTTCTAGAGATATATTTTTCCAATGTTCTCTTACAGAATAAGAATTACTGAGACTTTTTTCAATATCTTCTTCTGTTGCATATTCTCTTTTAACTAAGACGGAGTTGTCTATTGGAGTAATAGTCTCAAACATTTGGTAAAATTAGCCTCGTTCGAAATATCTTCGTAATTGCCAATCATTAACTGAACGATCATAATCTTTTTGCTCCCATTCAGCAGCATGGATATAATGATCAAGTACATCTTGTGGAAATATCTCTTTTAAAAATTTAGATTTTTTAGCAAGTTGGATTGCTTCGTTAAGTGTTTTAGGAACTTCATTTACTTTTTTCTCATATATATTCCCTGAATAAGGTTTATCTAATTTAAGTTTATTTTTAATACCGTATAACCCAGCACCAACTAAAGCTGCAAAAGAAAGATAGGGATTAACATCCGCTCCTGGGACTCGACATTCAATTCTTATGGATGATCCATGACCAGCTAGTCTAAACCCAGCAGTACGATTATCAATGCCCCAAACAGATTTTGTAGGAGCAAATGATCCATCTTGAAATCTTTTATAAGAATTAATATTTGGTGCTAAAAAAATTGAAATATCTGGTAATAATTTAATTTGTCCCGCAAGATAACTTTTAAAAATATCAGACATTCCATATTTATCCTTAGGGTTATAAAAAATATTTTTCTTTGTTTTCTTATCGAATAAAGAGTTATGAATATGACATGAACTTCCACAAACTTCTTTGTTATATTTAGCCATAAAGGTTACTGCTTTGTTATGTTTATAAGCAATTTCTTTTGTCGCATTTTTAATTAAAATATGATTGTCAGCCATGTTTAATGCATCGGAAAAAACAACATTGATTTCTTCTTGTCCTGGAGCTGCTTCACCCTTTGAACATTCTACATAAATTCCACTATCTAGAAGAGAATTCCTTAATTCCTGCATCACATCCTCTTCTTTCGTAGTTTGGAAAATCATATAATCTTCAATATACCAAGAAGACTCTTTAAGTTTTGTATAATTATTATTATGAATTTCTTCATAAGTTTGATTAAAAAGAAAAAATTCTAATTCTGAACCAACCATAGATTGAAATCCCATTTTGTCTGCCGTAGCTAAAACATCTTTTAATATCTGTCTTGTTGAATGAATAAGTGGTTTTTTTCCTGAATGGTCTAAACAATCACATATTACTATAGCTGTTTTATTTAACCAATTTGCTATCTTTATCGTTTTGAGATCTGGAATTACAGTCATATCACCATAACCCGTTTCCCATGAAGAAGATTTATATCCGGGTACAGTAAACATATCCATATCGACGGTATAGAGATAATCGCACATATGCGTTTCTTTATAGACATAATCAATAAAAGCTTTTCCAGTAACTCTTTTACCATTTAGTCTACCTTGCATATCTGATACGCAAACTAAAACTGTATCTATTTCTTTTTTTGTTATTAGTTTTTTTAACTGATTAAATGTAATACTCATGTTTCTTAAAATTAAATTTGTATCATTTTCATATCCTAAATGATAAAGAATGAAACAAAAATAATTGATTAAAAAACGCAGAAAATGGAAAAATATAAGAATTTTATAAATAATAAATGGATTGAAAGTGAGTCCAAAGAAACAATAGAGGTTGATGATCCTTCAAATGGTAAAATCATTGGCGAAATTTCATGTGCAAAAAAAAATGAAGTTGATCTTGCGGTTGAAGCAGCTAAAAATTCTTATAACAGCAGAGTACTTGTTGATATGCCTTTACTTTCAAGAGCGAAACTAATGAGAAAAATTGCAGAAGAGACAAGAAAGGTTTCAAAAGAAGGTGGTGAGCTTCTTTGTTATGAAAATGGAAAAAATATCGCTTCAGCAATTAAAGAATTCAATGATGTAGCAGATATGTTTGATTATTATGCAGGCTTAACAGATAAACTTGAAGGTAAAACAATACCTGTTGCAAAAAATGTTTTTGATTACACAGTTTTAGAACCATTTGGTGTATCAGCACATGTTGTTCCATGGAATTTTCCATTATCAATGATTGGAAGATCACTGTCATGTTCTTTTGCTACAGGAAATTCAACAATTATAAAAACTGCAGAATTAACTCCTTTGTCCGCAACAATTTTTGCTAAAGCAATACAAAATGCTGGTGTACCAGAAGGACTAATCAACATAATTTGTGGATATGGAAATGAAGCAGGATCTTATCTTGTATCTCATGAAGATGTAAATCACGTAGTCTTTACGGGTTCGGTCGCAACTGGAAAAAAGATACTTCATGCTTGCGCAGACAAAGCTATTCCTGCTGTAGTTGAATTAGGCGGTAAGTCAGCTGGTATTGTTTACCCTGATGCTGATTTAAATGAAGTTCTAGAAAGTGCACGTTCAGGAATTTTTAGTGTTGCTGGTCAAATATGTACAGCGATGTCTAGATTGGTAGTTCATAAATCAATCAAAGATGAATTAGTAGATAAGCTTGTTGATATGAGTAAATCTTTAAAAATTGGACCTGGTATAGAAAAAGATACAGACCTAACTCCAGTTATATCAGAAAATCAGCTTCAAAAAGTTGAAGGTTATGCAAGATCAGGAATCCAAGAAGGAGCAGAAGCGGCATATGGTGGAAAAAGATTAGAACGTGAAGGATATTTTATGGAACCAACAGTTCTAAACAATGTTAAACAAAGTATGACTGTAGCCAGAGAAGAGATTTTTGGTCCAGTACTCTCAGTTCTTGAATATGAAGATCAAGAAGAAGCAATTGATATTGCTAATGATACTGAGTATGGTTTAGGTGCTGGAGTGTTTACAAAAGATCTTAAAAAAGCATCTTGGACTGCAAGCAAATTAGAAGCTGGTCAAGTATATGTAAATAAATGGTTTACCGGAAATCATGCAACTCCTTTTGGAGGTTATAAACAATCAGGATATAGCCGTGAAAAAGGAGTTGATGGACTTAAATCTTATCTTCAAGTCAAAAATGTTGGAATTAGTTTAGGTTAAAATCGGCTAGGAGAATAAGCACTAATGTCTATATTCGGCAGTTGATCTTTTGATAAACTATCAATAATTTTTCCTGTAACAGCTCCTAAAGTCCAACCAATATGTTGATGTCCAAACGCATAAATGACATTATTATTTTTGTGAGACTTGCCAATAACAGGTAATGAGTCTGGTAAGGTAGGCCTTCTACCCATCCATGTTGATCTTACTTCTTTTAATTGAGGCAAAACCTTTCTTGATTGTCTTTCTATCATTTCAAGACGTTTTTTATTAGCAGGTTTAAATAAACCTGCTATTTCAACTGTACCAGCAGCTCTTATACCATCATGAATTTGTATTAGGTAAAATCCAGATTCAGACCAAGCAACGGGACGATTTATTAATTTCTCTTCAGTTTCAAATAAAAGGTGATACCCTCTTTCGGTATCAAGAGGAAATTTATCTCCAAGCTTATTTGCAATTTGATTTGACCAAGCACCAGCACATACAATTATTTTATCAAAATTAAGTTTTTTATTTTCTAAAAATAATTCAATATTTTTTTCTCTCTGTGTTAAATTTTTTATATTTTGATTTATATAAACACCACCTAATTCTAAAAACTTTTCAAAAATCTTAGTACTTATTGCTAATGGATTTGTTGTGTGTCTTGATCCAGTAAAGACTTGCCCGGAATAATAGACATCAGCTAAATTTGGTTCTAATTCTTTAACTTCATCTTTATTTAAATTCCTTACTTTAACGTTATTATTTTTTCTAATAATATTTGCATATTCATAATTTTCATAAGATTTTTTTGAATCAAAAAGATAAAGATTTTCTTCATAGCTAATATATTCTTTTACATTTACATCTTGAAAAATTTCATCGTAAGATATTTGTGAGTGTTTTAAAAGGTTGGTGAGAGAGTTTGCTATTTCATTAACTTTTTCCTTTTTACAGTTTTTTAAAAAACTTATTGCCCAAGGCAAGTTCTTTAAAATATAAAAAAAATCAACTGCTAAAGGTCCATCTTTTTTTAAAAGCATTGATGGGATATCCCAGATCATTCCGGGGTAATTAACAGGAACATTTGCATAGTCTGCAAAAGTACAAGCATGCCCAAAACTTGTCATTGAGCCAGGCTGCTCCCTATCAATTAAAGTTACATTAAATCCAGATTTTTTTAAAAAATATGCGCTACATATACCAACTATACCAGCACCAATAACAGCAATGTTCTTCACTGTTCTATCGAGCTTTAATACCTCTGAGTTTTTCAGACCTTCTTCTAAGTAGCTCAACTGTAGTTAATAAGAATATGGAAAGAAGTACCAAACAAGTAGCCATACATAAAATAACAGGACTAATTTCTTGTCGTATTCCGGCCCACATTTGTTTTGGAATAGTAAGCTGATCTATGCTTGCCATAAACATAACTATAACAACTTCGTCAAAAGAGGTTATAAAAGCAAATAAAGCTCCTGATATAATACCTGGTAAAATCAACGGCATAATAACTTTAAAAAATGTTCTCATTGGTTTGGCACCCAAGCTTTGTGCTGCTTTTACCATATTCATATCAAAACCAACTAATGTTGCTGTTACGGTTATAACTACAAAAGGTGTGGCAAGAGCAACATGTGCAAGAATTACTCCGGTAAATGTATAAACAAGATTTATTCTTGCATAAAAGAAAAACATACCTGCAGCTGTTATAATTAATGGAACAATCATTGGTGATATTAAGATTGCCATTATCAAGCCCTTATATGGCATATGAGGCCTACTTAAACCCAATGCTGCTAAAGTACCTAAAGTAGTTGCAATAACAGTTGCTATAGTACCAATGTAAAAACTATTTACTGTGCCTTTCATCCATTTTGTTGAACAAGGAACTGTGGAGGAAACAACATCAGCACTACAATCACCAATCATATTTCTATACCACCTAATCGACCATGCTTCTGGATCAGGAGGCCATGCAAGCATTCCTTCGGTAAAGACCATAAAAGGCGAAACACTGAAGGATATTGGAATAATTGCAAATAGTGGCGCTATTAAAAAAAAGAAAACTACCGTACAAAAAAATAAGTAAAAATAATAGTAGGTTCTTTGAACTGGTGTTGCGTAACTTGGAAGAGCCATTTTTTATCCTAACTTTATGTTGTCTATTCCGACAATTTTATTGTAAAGCCAATAGAAAATCAGCATTATACCAAGAAGTATAGCGCCAAGAGCAGCGCATAATCCCCAATTAAGTGTAGTTTTTAAATGATAAGCGATCCAACTCCCAATCAATTTACCATCTTTTCCACCAACTAATTCAGGTGTTATAAAATACCCAATGGCAAGTACAAAAACTAATAAACCACCAGCGCTTATACCAGGAATAGTCTGTGGTAAGTAAACTCGCCAAAATGCAGTTGCAGGTTTTGCTCCTAAATTTTGGGCGGCTCTCATGTGACTTTTTGGAATTACTCTCATTACACTATACAAAGGTAAAATCATAAATGGTAATAAAATTTGAGTCATCGCAATTAAAGTTCCAGCTTCATTATAAACCATTTGTATTCGGCCATCGTCGCTTATGATACCTAACCAAACTAAAATACCATTTATGACTCCATTTTGTTGAAGCATTACAATCCATGCTGTTGTTCTTACAAGTAGAGAGGTCCAAAATGGAAGCAATACAAAAATCATTAGAAGATTACTGTATCTTAAAGGTAAATTGGCTAAAAGATGAGCAACCGGGAAGCCAAGAATTAAGCAAAAAATTGTTACATAAATACTTACCTTAAAAGTCCTAAGCCAGGTTTTAATATACATTCTTCTTTTTTCATCTTGTAAAACAACATCTCCATCTTCATCAAATGTTCTATCAAGAGCATTCCAGTAATAAATTGAAGATTGGTCATTTACCATTTGATTAAATGAGTACCAGTAAGTTGGATCTGCCCAGAACTTATTTATTTTAATAAATGTTTCTTTATACGATTTTGGTTCTTCGCCTTTTTTTACGATTTTTTTAATTTCTCTAGTTGTTTTTTTTATTAAACTTTTCCAACCAGATTTTGCATAATTCATTCTTGTTAGGGCTTTACCTATTTGTCTCTTGTCTCCATTGGCTAATTCAAAAAAAAGATTTTTATATACTTCTTCAGGCGGTAGTTCGTCAGTTCCTTTATCCCATTTTTTGTATTCTTCAAAAGTATTAGGAAAAACTGAATTAATTTGGCTATCGTCAACACTCCTAAGAAGCATATCTCCAATTGGCATTACAAAAGTGACAAAAATAAAAAGTAATAAAGGAAAAACTAGAAGAAAAGCTCGAAGTTTATTTCTTCTTTCAGCCTTACGAAGACTTTGTTTGAGTGGAATACCATCTGTTGTTAATAATTCGGCTGTAGAAATAATAACCTCCAAATAAAAAGGCGAGATAATTCTCGCCTTTAGATTAAATTACAAAATTTATTTAATCAAGCTTAGTTGCCCATCCAAGCAGCATAACGCTCATTAATTTCTGCACCGTAATCTGACCACCATTGTGGATCACTTACGATTGAAACTTTTAAACGTTCTGGTGTGTTAGGCATGTGAGGCATAATATCAACACCTCCTGGTCCCCAAGGTTCATTGTTTTCAATGATTGGAATACCAGATGCTCTCATTGGTCCATATGTAATATATTTAGCTTGTTCAGCTTGTGCTTCAGGAGTTGAAGCATGCATCATAAAGTCGATCGCTGCATCTCTATTAGGAGCTCCAGCAGTTAGACAAAGATATTCTTGGTCTAGAACCTGACCTTCCCAAATGTACTCAAAGTTTTCACCTTCAGCTAAGTTTGCTGCACCAACACGACCGTTATAAGCAACAGCCATTACAACTTCACCACTTTTTACTAACTCAAGTGGTTGTGAACCAGCAGACCAAAAAACAACATCGTCCTTAATTCTGTCCATAACTTCAAATGCTCTATCAATAGCACCTGTTTGGTTAGCTAAAACAGTTGGAACTGCATTTGGACTTACTCCATCTGCTACCATAGCTTTTTCAATTATACCTGTTGCCCAAGTATGAATACCTCTTTTACCAGGAAATTTTTCTGTATCAAAAAAGTCTGCCATACTAGCTGGTTTTTCACCTGGGAATGCATCTGGATCATAAAATACGACGTATGTCCAAAAGATTTGTGGTACACAACAGTCCCAACCTGAATGGTATTCAAGACCATTATTTTCCATATCTTCTGCAATTGACTCACCGTCAGGTCCAGGAACACCTAATGAAGCAATTTCACTTGAGATATCTTCAAATAATCCTTCATCACATCCTGTGATTGCATCAGATGGTAACACATCCACTAAATCCCAAGTAACACTTCCACTTTCTACTTGAGCTCTTACTTCACCTAAACCTCCGTTGTAGTTTTCAAAAACAATTGAGCCAGGATCAGAATATGTATCAGCATAAGCTTTTTGTTGACTTTCTGTATAAGCACCACCCCATGATGCGACCGTTACAGCGCTAGCTGCAAAAGGAGCAAAAACAAGTGACACAAATAAGAAGGCTTTTAAAAATTTAGACATATATATCCTCCTATTTTTAATTATTTAATCTTAAGATTATGTCCGTAATGATCGTGTAATAACATGTCGTTAAATGAAAAAAAAGGGGTAAAAGTAAAAAAATTTGGCTAAATACAAAGAAAAAAGTATAATTACAGATCTAATGCTCGAACATCCTCAGAATTCCAGCTTAATTTAAGTTCATCACCTTCTTTATGATTAAAACTTCCTTCATTTGGAACCTTGACTATGAATTCATTATTTCCACAAACATCAAGCCTAGCTCTGATGTGGTCGCCTAGGTAAATCAATTCTTCTATCTTTCCTAAAAAATTGTTGGAGTCAGATATTGAGTTGTCTATTGAGACACGTTCTGGTCTTATAGATAGTTGAGTTTTCTCTCCAACTTCATTCACATTAATTTTTAACGCTTTAACCATTCCAAATCCACCATCTAACTCAACAGTACATGAGGATCCATTCACCTCCCTAACAACACCATTAAGTGTATTATTTTCACCTATAAATTTTGCAACAAAAGAATTTTCAGGTTTTTCATACAAGATATCAGGTGTAGATAATTGTTGTACAACTCCATCATTGAATACTGCAATTCTATTAGACATTGTTAATGCTTCACTTTGATCATGAGTAACATAGACAACTGTTATGCCAATCCTATCATGAATATGTTTTATTTCGTATTGCATCTGTTCACGTAAATTCTTATCGAGCGCACCTAAAGGCTCATCCATTAATACTAGACGTGGTTCAAATACCAGTGCTCTAGCCAAAGCGACTCTTTGCTGTTGTCCACCAGATAATTGAGCTGGAAATCTTGTACCAAAATTACCTAACTCAACCATATCAAGTGCTTTCTGCACTTTTTCTTTAATGTCTGGTTTTGAAATTTTTCTCACTTCTAGCGGAAATGACAAATTTTCCGCAACAGTCATGTGAGGAAATAAAGCATAGTTTTGAAATACCATTCCTATTTCTCTTTCATAGGGAGGTATTTTACTAATTGGTTTAGTATCTAAAAATATTTCACCGTTTGTAGGTGTTTCAAAACCAGCTAACATCATCAAAGTTGTTGTTTTACCTGATCCTGATGGACCCAACATTGTTACAAACTCACCCTTAGCAATATCCAAGTTTAAGTTTTTTACTACTAGTACTTCACCATCATAACTTTTATCGATCTTTTCAAATTTAACGAAACTTTGAGATGTGTCATTCATAATATATATTTTGTAATGAAGCTTGAATAACTGCATGAAAACAAATAGTCAAAAGTTAATTTAAAAAATGTTCATATTTGGAGTTATTTTTGCTTTAGTTGCTGGAATTTTGTTTGGCTTAATTGGCCCTACTACAAAAATAGCATATAATTCAGGAGCCTCTGTAGCATTAACTATTTTTTTACGTTACGCAGTTGCCTCGATAATTATATTACCTTTTATCCCTTATCAAAATAATCTATTAGAAATTTTTAAAAAGAACCTAAAATACTTTTTATCTATATCAGCAGGTTCAATATTATTAACGCTTGGATTATTGACTTCGGTTATATTTATTGAAGTTAGTTTAACAATTCTTATTTTTTGCCTCTATCCAATATATGTTCTTTTATTTTCTATTATTGTCGATAAAGAAAAAATCTCATTAACTGTAAAGACTCTCTTTTTTGTTACATTTTTAGGAATTGTTTTAGTTATAGGACCATCTTTTAAAGTTATAAATATAGTAGGTATTCTTTTAGCTTTTCTTGCCTCACTTGGATCAACTAGTATGATTATAGTAAATCAAAAAATGTCTATTAAAGGTATTTCACCAATACCAATTAATATCTTTATAAATGTTTTTAATACTTTTTTCTTCTTTGTAATATTAAAAATATTTTTTTCTTTAAATTTTAATTTTGATATCAATATTTATCTTTTAATTTTAATTCCTTCGGTATGTTATAGCTTTGCACTTTTATCACAATTAATTGCTATCCCAAAGATTGGACAATCATATACTGCTTTATTTTTGTATTTAGAACCAGTGGTAGGTGTTCTTGGGGCTGTTTTTTTATTAAAAGAAAATTTAGAAACTTATCAAATGATTGGTGCTTCGATTGTAATTATAAGTTTGCTATCAGCTTCTTTTATTAGTCGTAGAAACTAAAATTGATTTTTCATGAAGTTAAACCAATTCTGACCTATTATTTTTGTAGAAACTTTTTCTGGAATATTATTTTCACACATTAAATAAAATAAATTATTTAAGTCACTTGGTTGCTTATACCAACTTGGTAACTTAGGCCATTTTGGATTTTTATCTTTAGATTCTCCATAGTCGATATTTTTGGTCCACTTTCCATTTCTCATCCACATAACTACATCATCAGGCCAATTTAAACAAAGATCAGACCCTATTCCAATATTGTCTTCGCCAATTAGGTTTAATAGCTCCTTAATCATTTCACAAAAATCTTCTATGGAACAATCACCTAAATTCTTAAGATGGTAAGGATATAAACTTAACCCAATAAAACCATTTTTTTTAACAAGTTTTTGTAAAATATCAGTATCAATGTTTCTTTTAGATTTATGAAAGAAATTTGGGTTAGCATGAGAAATTGCCACAGGTTTATTTGAGACTTCAATAGCATCAAGACAAGTTTGCTTTCCTGCATGACTTAAATCTACAATCATGCCAAGTCTATTCATTTCTTCAATAACAGCTTTTCCAAATCGTGAAACACCTGAGTCTTTAGGTTCAAAACAGCCTCCAGCAAGTGGGGTTTGATTATTATAGGTGAGTTGCATAAATCTTACACCTGCTTCAAAAAATTTTTCAATTAAAAATATATCATTCGCAATAGGAGCAGAATTTTGAAAACCAAAAATAATTGCAACTTTATTATTTTTTTTAGCATCCAAAATATCTTCGGTAGTTTTTGCATGAGCAATAATATCATGATGCTCTTTAAAAAGACGGTGCCAATAATTTATTTTTTCAAAAGACTCTTCAGTATTTTCCCAATACACTAATGTCGCATGAATTGCAGTTAATCTAGCTTGGTGGGCATTTTCAAATAATTCCCTATTCCAGTTACAATATTCCAATCCATCAATTAGAAGTATATCTTCACTTATTTTTGACATAGATTAATACTTCTATTAATGAAAAAACCAAAATTAACTATAGATATTTAATAAATGTTACAAAAAGTAAGAGAAAACGTTAACTACATGAAACTATCAAGAATGGGTTCACGTTATCCTTCTCGCCTTAGTTTTTCCAGAAGTATGTTAAGAAGGTTGATCAACGACAACTGGGAAATACATAAGTCAAAATTTGATTTAGATAAATATGGTTTCGGGACGGTTGTTTATGAAATAATTATTAATAAGCAAACTTATTCACTTGTATGTTTCTCTGCTTTTCTAGATGATAAGGATAGAAGTGATAGAGTTATCGCTAGTAAATGGGATACAGCCTATACATTACATGTAGGTAAATTATCTAATGAAGATCTAATTAGATTAAAAAAAACAATTCCTCTACAAGAATCAGGTCGCAATTCACCAAATGAATTAATTCTTAGCAGAGCAAATAAAAGTGTAAGATTGTTTCAGTATGTTGTTGATTGTCTTTCAAATGGTAATCAGCCAGATATTTACGAAATAAATAAAGTTGGCTATTTGTTAAGAACTACTGCTGTTTATGGTAGTGGTAAATTTGGATTATCAGATTTTACTAATACAAAAAATACAACTGTTTTTAATCAGCCCTTTAGAGCAGAAATGTTATCAGTTTATTTAATTAGAGAATTCAGTATTGAATTAGTTGAACATGTTGCAAGGCAAATAAACCCAAAAAAAGCAGTAAAGTTAGATAGAAAAATTAAACAACATTTAGGTATTGGTAACTCAACAGGTTTAGGTATGGCACCTTTTATCATTAAACATCCAAAGTTGATTAATAAGTGGATGAAACAGTACACAAAGACATTAGAAGAAATTTCTCAAATTGAGTTAGATAGTATAATTTTCGAAAAATATAAAAAACTGTTGAATAAAGCTCTTAATTACCTTGAAGAAGTAAACACAAGTGATGAATTCCAAATTAATAAAAATAAATTAACTACTGAAGATTTAAAAGAATATATTTCATACATTAATGACTTAGATCTTTCTCAAAAATTTAAATGGTTAGATATTCTAGATTATTGTGATTCAAATTTTAATAATGATACTCAAGAAATTGCAAGAGTACAACTAATTGAATTGTATCCTCAAATATCAGAAGAGTTAGCAGAAGATATGGCAGATCAGGAGATAATGGAAATTGATGGGAATCAATCTATCGGAGATTTAAAAAAAATAATCAATGATAAATATTCTTGGATAAAAGATATTGATTTTAATAACAAAGATAGCAATTATTTATTTTGGTATGTTTCAGCAGCAAAGTTAGAACCTAGGCTGGGTGAAAGATATAATGAGCATGGAAGTGAATTGGAGCAAAATTTAGGAATTGCAAAAATGGTCAGTGACTTATTTAAGCAAATAAAAAATGTAGATGAAAATCAATTAATTTGTGAATTTTTATTAACACATCCTGAATACAGAGGAATTGTTAAAAGAATACAATCTTTAAAAAATTATCCTTATTCGGAAGTTCAAGATAATGTTCTCGATAAAAAAACAATACCAATTGATATGTTAAGATTTAAATTATCTTTTTTTGGTGCCAATCGATATGATCCTAAGTCAGATAGATGGTTAAGAGTAAGTTTTTTTTCTGGAGCTCCTTATTTATCAGATCTAAATAATAAAAATGTTGATGAATGGGGTTTTGCAACAATGAATTCATATTAATATCTGTGAGTTACTCCTATTATGAAGTCTACACTAATTCACAGAGAGCTTTTTCAGGATTAGGGTTCACTTATG
Source organism: uncultured Alphaproteobacteria bacterium (assembly GCA_902612825.1). Taxonomy (GTDB): domain Bacteria; phylum Pseudomonadota; class Alphaproteobacteria; order HIMB59; genus CACPNW01. Next base: position 6,611 of record CACMET010000007.1, on the reverse strand, counting down.
GATCAGATGAAGATGCTGCATTTATTACAACTTGGCTTGAAATACTTGGTTTAGACGGAATCAAATTATTAACATTAAAAATTAAAGAATTAGATAACACTTTTAATGCTAGTATAGATCCATCAAATATAAATGATGAGTTTAATTGTAAAAATAAGTCTTCATTGATGATAGGGCCAGGATTAATTGATTATTTGATATCAAAAGTAGATAAAAAAGAAAATTTAAAATTAACTTTAAAAAATTGCAATGATCCCATATTCCTAATACCTTTGCTTTATAAGTATGCAAAAAAAAATATCAATTCACAGTTTTTGTTAGATCAAAAAGTTGATGCACAAATAACAAATAAAAATATTAGTATTAATAGAGATATTATCTCTACAAATTATCAAAGAAATTTTGATCTTTTACTTACAAAAAATATTTTAAATGAACAAAAGTTAGATATTAATATTCCATCATCAAATATAAATAATTTGCTATCTGAAGGCATAAATCCTGATAAAAAATCTTGGGATCAAATATCTAAGATAGCTTTTAGAACTTTTGTACCTGAGTCAGAGGAATCTAGAGCCAAAGGTGCTGGAGGTGGTGATGCAAATGATTAATTTACTAAATGCAAATCTCTTGGGACTTGAGTAAGTAACTCGTAACCTGATTCTGTTACTCTAACTGACTCACTTAGTTCTAATCCCCAGGTATCCATCCACATTCCACACATAAGATGAAAAGTAACATTAGGTTCTAAAAGTGTCTTTTCATTTTTCCGGATACTAAGTGTGTGTTCTCCCCAATCAGGAGGATAACCAATACCAATTGAGTAACCAGCTCTTGACTCTTTTTCTAATCCATATTTTTCTAATACTGACCAAAAAGCAACTGCAACATTATGACAACTATTTCCTGGGTTTGTTTGTTCTAAAGCTTTCTCAATACCTTCGTTTGTTATTTTTAATGTATCCGATATCTTTGGATCAGGTTTACCAACATACACAGTTCTGGATAAGGCACAGTGATAACGATGTTTCACACCACCTAATTCAATAATTGTTCCTTCATTATTTTCAAATTTTTTATCACTAGGAGTTAAGTGTGATGCTGATGCTGATCTTCCACTTGCAAGTATTATACCTAAACCTGAATATTCTCCTCCAATTTGTGTTGAATCATTTCCAGCAATGAGAGTATTTTGAATTTTTCCTGCAACTGTACTTTGTTTTATACCTTCTTTTATTGAATCAAATGCTGTTGTCATTCCTGCTTTCACAAGTGTGCCAGCATCTTTCATAAATTTTATTTCATTTTCAGATTTTACATATCTTACCCAATTAATTAGAAGATGTGCATTAATAAATTTAGCATTCGTTAAATTATCTTTTAATCTCCTATGATTTTCTGCAGTATAATAATAGCTATCCATTTCGACGCCAATATTTTTACTTGACCAATTTTTGTCTTTAAATAATTTAACTACATAATCATATGGATGTAATGGTGGTGATTGAATAAGTCGCTCAGGATAACCAAATATATTTTCTTCATTTAAAAAAGTTGTAATCCTTGCACCATTCGAATCTTGCTTTCTTCCAAACCAAAATGGTTGATCTTCATCTATAGAAATTATTACTCCTTGTGGAACATAAAATGACCATCCATCATAGCCAGTTAGATAATTCATATTAGAGGGATCAGTAGTTAATAGAATATCAACACCTCTTTTATTCATAGACTGTTTTACTTTTGCGATTCTTGAATTAAATTCTTCTTTTGAAAAAATCATAATTTTTTAGATAATCTCTTTATCTCTCTAATACTTCATATCCAAACTGATCTGCTGTTTCAAGAAGGATCTCCCAAATTGATAAGGCAAAACCTCTTGGTATGTATAGACAGTAATTATTAGAGGATATTTTAAATAACTTAACACTGACATGATGAATGGCTGTGCTAGCAGATGATAGATCTGGAAAATTCCTAGCTCTTAAATCAATTGGAAGATGTCTATTTAAAAATAATGATGAATTATCTCCTGTAATTTCAATACCTGTGAAAGCATGAGACATGTCTAAAATTGTTGCGATTTGCTCACTTATTTCAATTTCTTTATTAAATAGCCACCATTTCAAAGGTTCCATTCTCCATAATGATTTATTTTCAAAAATTATCCCTTTATTAAAACTAGGAATATTTTTAATTTTTAGTTTTTTTGATATTAAATTATTCATTTCATCAATTTTGTCAGGCCAACAAGCAATTTGTAAAATTTCTAAACTTTTTAATTCTTTAAATGTTAGAGATTGTTTCTCGCTTGATGAATATTTTCCAACCTTATAAATTGTTTCTAGTGCAGAATGTCTATGCATACATTCGTTCTCCTTTAGGATCAATCATATGTGGTGAAACAACTTTTAAATTCATTTGTTTATTTCTTACAGGATCTGCCCCAACTAAATTGGTATCTTTCCATTTATCTAAACCACCCTTGACAAAACCTAATCCAATCCAATGTCCAAGTTCAGGAGAATAAGTAACTGAAGTAATTCTTCCGATACCCTGTCCTTTAATATTATTTTTTTCACAGACAATAGTTCCAGCATTAAAAGTTTCTTTTAGGTTTGTAGGAAAGAAGCCTACTAGAATTTCACGATCATTATTTTTTAAAACTCCTCGTTTTCTCATTGCGCTTCCAATATATGATTTTTTTGTAGATGCCATTTTGCTTAAACCTGCATCATCAATTGTTACCCTCCCATCAAGCTCAGCAGCTGTTACATGACCTTTTTCAACTCTAAGTGCACCTAAAGCTTCTAATCCATATAAGCATCCATCATATTTTTTTGCATTTTCCCAAAGTAAGTCCATCATTGTATTGGCAAAATCTGATTTGACATAAACTTCAAAAGCTAATTCGCCGGAAAAACTAATTCTTGCAATCCTACAAGGAATATTACCTTTAAGAAATGTTGAAGTAACACCCATAAAAGGTAAGTTATTATTAGTTATAACCATAGAATCATCGACACAATTATTGAGAACTTCTCTAGATTTAGGTCCCGCAACTGATACGCCTGCCCATTGTTCAGAAACACTAGTCACATTAACATTAAGATCTGTCCATCTAGTTTGAAGTAATTCTTCTAACCATGACATCACTTTTGCAGCTTCACCTGTAGACGTCGTCATAAAATATTCATTTTCTGCTAATCTCCAAGATGTGCCATCATCCATTACAATACCGTCATCACGCAACATGATACCGTATCTAGCTTTTCCAACTTGTAGTTTAGAAAAACCATTCGAATAAATTCTATTTAAAAATTCGGTGGAGTCTGGTCCTTGAATAGCAATTTTGCCTAGTGATGTTACATCACAAATTCCAACTGTTTTTCTTACTGTTGATGCTTCTCTTATATAAGAGTCACTTAAAGTTTCATTTTCTTTGGGATAATACCAAGGTCTTTGATACAATCCAACTTCAATCATTTTTGCACCATGATCAATATTCCATTGATGCATTGGCGTTACTCTTAACGGCCTAAAATGTTTTCCAACATTTCTTCCGCTTAAGGCACCTATAGATACAGGAGTATAAGGAGGTCTAAAAACAGTGGTTCCAACTTCTGGAATTTCTTTATTTAAAAGTTCAGCCATTAAAGATAATCCAATGATATTTCCCATTTTTCCTTGATCGTTTGCCATACCTAAAGTTGTGTATCTTTTAAGATGTTCTACCGAAATGAAACCTTCACGATGTGCGAGTCTTACGTCATCTGTCGTTACATCATGTTGATAATCTACAAAACTTTTTGATCTAGATTTTTTATATTTTACTTCATAAAGTGGTTGTATGGGATTTTTCCATCCACCAGGTTTTGGGAAAAAATAATTTGTTTTAGAAATACCTAAACGGTTCAACGCATCAGTAGTTCCTGCTATCCCAGAAGCAATACAATCATTTTTATTCCATAAACCTCTAGAAGAACCTACCATTGTAATATTTTCTTTTGTATCACTTGGTAAAAAACAAGCATTGTTATAATCCCATTTAGGCTTTACGCCTCTGTGAGATAACAAATGTACAGCAGGTGACCAGCCACCTGATAATAGAACCTGATCACAATTTATAGTTTCAGATTTATTAATAGTTTCACTTTTTGATATATCTAAACTATCAATTTTTTTTGAACCATTAATATTATAAGGTACATACCCTTTTCTAATTTCAAAACTTTTATTTGTTTCAATTTCAAAATTAGTTCGTGAATCAAGAACAGTTACATTGGCCCCAGCTTCTGATAATTGATGTGCTGTTTCATAAACAGAGTCATTATTTGTAGCTATCACAATTCTTTTTCCAGTGAGTACGCCATATCTATTCAAATAATGTTTTGATGCATTTACGGTCATTACACCAGGAATATCATTATTATTAAACGCAATGTGTCTTTCAATTGCTCCAGCACCAACAATTATATGCTTTGCTCTAATGGTCCAAAATCTTTGGCGTGGAGTGTTTACATTTGGTGCTGATATATGGTCTGTTACTCTCTCTAATAAACCAACAACGCAATTATCATATAATCCGAATGCAGTAGTTCTAGTCATTATTTTTATGCCTAGATTTTCAAGTTGATTTTTAATTTGTGAGTTATCAAAATCATTTTCTGCAAGTTGATTTCCTCCAATAAGACTATCTTGCTCAACTAAAATAACATCTAATTTTTTTTCTGCTGCCTCTATTGCAGCTGCAACACCAGCAGGTCCTGATCCTACAACAATTAAATCACAAAAATCATGAGCATGTTCATAAGAATCTGGATCAGGTAACCCAGAAGCACTTCCCATTCCCGCCGCTTTTCTAATAAATTTTTCGAAAAACATCCATATAGCTGTACCTCTACCCCATTCAAATGGAGGTATTCCCATAAAAGTTTTATAATAAAAGCCAGCTGCAAAAAATCTACCTAAGTAATTATTTATCCCCGCTAGATCAAAATTTACATTTGGGAATGCATTTTGACCACTTGCTTCCAAACCATTATATAATTCTTGTGTTGTTGCTCGTACATTTGGATCTCTTCTATCTTTTGAACCAACAGTAACTAAGGCACCGGATTCCTCGACTCCACTAGAGAATATTCCTCTTGGTCTATGATATTTAAAACTTCTGCCAACTATACCAATATTATTTGCAAGTAATGCTGATGCTAGAGTATCTCCTTCAAAACCTTTGTAATTCTTTTTATCCCAACTAAAGGATAGAATTTTATCTCTATTAATTTTTCCATAATTATCTAATCTTGTTGTTTTCATTTATTATTTTCTACAACCTTCTGTAAATTCGGATGACATGGTTTGACACTTTTTATTTCATGGGTGACTGTAGAACGTTCAACTACCAACCACATTCTACATCCATTAGAATGATGCCATGTTTCAAATTGAAAACCTTTTATATTTTTTCTGAAAAATATAGCTTCAGTCCATTCTTTCTCTGATGCATCTAACGAAGGATAATTGATTGTTGCATCTCCTCCATAACTAAATTCACTATGATCTCTTTCACCACAATAAGGACAATTAATTCTAATCATTTAACCGTGCAATTTCGGATCAGGTCCTGCACCACGTTCATCTATATTGATACCTTTTTCAAATCTTTCTAAATTATGATTTTGTACGTAGTTATGCGGGCTTTCATTTGCAATTAAGTCTGCAAAATACCAACCTGATGCAGGACTAGCTTTGAAACCGCCATAGTTCCAACCAGCATTTAAATAGAGATTAGATATTGGCGTTTTACAAATAAAAAATGATCCGTCCATTGTCATGTCCATAACACCTGCCCAATGACGAAGTAATCTTATTCTTCCAAGTGAAGGAAATATTGCCATGGCCGCTTCGGCAACATCTTGAACCATAGGAAGATTTCCTCTTTGAGCATATGATTTATACCAGTCAAGATCGCCACCAAACACCATGCTTCCTTTATCTGACTGCGATATATAGAAATGCGCACCACCTACACCATAAACAACAACCTGGTCTAGAAGTGGTTTAACAGCCTCAGATACAAATGCTTGTAGTTTATGGGATTCAATTGGCAGGTTGCCTAATTCTGCCATTTGCCATAATACTGAAGTATTGCCTGCAACAGCAAATCCTATTTTCTTTCCTTTTATAATTCCTCTTGAAGTTTGAATACTTTCAATATTTCCATTCTTTCTTGTAAAACCTGTAACTTCACAATTTTGCAGAATGTCTACACCTAATGTATCTGCAGCCCTTGCATAACCCCATGCAACTGCATCGTGTCTTGCATTGCCTGCTCTTTTTTGAACTGCAGCTCCAAGTATTGGAAATCTAGAATTATGATAATTTAAATGCGGAATTTTTTTCTTTAAAGTTTTTAAATCCCAAAGTTCTGCATCAGTTCCGTGGAGTCGCATAATATTATAAATCCGTGAAACTGAATCTTTAGCACCAGGGCTATGAAATAATGAGACATGAGCTCGTTGGCTAAACATTACATTATAATTTAATTCGTGACTTAAATTTTCCCATAACTTTAAAGAATGTTCATAAAATTCGTGGTTGCCTGGCATCAT